>JBKPTH010000076.1:0-214549 GCA_046765915.1 Acidobacteriota bacterium
GTCGAGCATGAGCGGCGCGCCGCGCAGGCGGTCGAGCCAGGCGCGCTCGAGGCGCTCGCCGGCGGGCTCGGCGAGGAGGCGCCGCTGCCACCGCACGAAGTCGGTGTAGGCCGCGGGCAGGTCCGGCAGCGGCGGCCGGCCGGCGCCGCGTTCCCTGGCATAGAGGACCGCCCAGTCGCGGAGCAGCACCGCGAGCGACCAGAAGTCTCCGGCGAGGTGATGGAGGACCAGCAGCAGGACCCGCTCGCCGCCGGCGCGGGCGAAGACCCGCAGGCGCAGCGGCGGCCCCAGCGCCAGGTCGAACCGCCGCCTCGCTTCGCGCCGCAGCTCGCCGTCCAGCTCCTCCGTGCTCCACCCGGTCGCGTCCACCTCCCCCGCATCGGGCGGCAGGCTCGCGTGGACCCGCTGGTGGGGCACGCCGTCGATCGCCAGGAAGGCGGTGCGCAGCACAGGATGGCGCGCCGAGAGCGCGGCCGCCGCGCGGAGCAGGGCGGCGCTCTCGACCTCGCTGCCGAGCCGGGCAGCGGCGGCGATGTGGAACACCCCCTCCACCCCCTCCTCGGCCATGGACTGTTCCAGGAACCAGAGCGCCTCCTGGCCGGGGGAGAGGGGATGATCGCCGAGCACCTCGCCGGCGGCGAGCGGCGGCAGGCCGTCGCTTCCGGCGTCCGGCATCTTGCCGAGAGCGTCGATCAGGTGATCCCGGAGCGCCGCGATCGAGAGCTCGGTCAGGGAGGAAAGGGACGGCGCGAGGCCCAGATCCGCCTCCAGCCGCGCCTGCAGATCGAAGACGGCCAGGGAATCGAGCCCCGCGGCGGCGAGCGTGGTCTCCAGGTCGAGCCGCTCGACGGCGACCCCGCCGCGGCGGGCGATCTCGTCGCGCAGCCAGGCCGCGAGCGCCGCGGCCCGCTCCGGCGGAGCGAGATCGAGCAGGTCGAACCGGGTGAGCAGCCGCCGCGGAGCATCCTGCGGGGCGGCGCTGCGGTGCACCGCCGCGAGATCCCCGGCGAGATAGCGGGCGCGGCACTCCCGGCGCCGGATCTTGCCGCTGGAGGTCCGCGGAACACCGCCGGGTTTGAGCAGCAACAGCTCATGGACGTGGACCTCGTGCTCCTCGGAGACGGCCCGGCGCACGGCGTCGGAGATGGCATCGGGACCGGCGCGCGGATGGCGGTCCACCTCCTGCACGACCACCAGCCTCTCCTCGCCCGCGACGTCGACGGAGAACGCCGCGCCGCTGGCGGGCCGCAACCCCGGGTGGCTGCGCTCGACGGTCAGCTCGATGTCCTGGGGGTAGTGATTGCGCCCGCGGAGGACGATCAGGTCCTTGAGACGGCCGGTGACGAACAGCTCGCCGCCGCGGTCCAGGAAGCCCAGATCGCCGGTGCGCAGAAACGGGCCCTGCCCGGCCGCCGGACGGGCCTGGAACGTCCGCTCCGTCTCTTCGGGCTTGCCCCAGTATCCCCGGGCGACGCTGGCGCCGCCGACCCAGATCTCGCCCACCTGGCCTGCGGCGCGGGGGACTCCGGACTCGGGATCGACGACGAGGATCGCTTGCTCCAGCCAGGGACGGCCGCAGCTCACCAATCTGCGGCCTCCCCGCTCGCCGGCCGCCGGGGCCACGGCGAGGCCCTGCTCCAGACCGGCCGCATCGACGTCGCGGACCTTCAGCCGGCGTCCCGGCGTCCCGCCGGCGACGAACAGGGTGGCTTCGGCCAATCCATAGCAGGGATAGAACGCCTTGCGGCGGAAGCCGGCCGGGGCGAAGGCGCGGGCGAAACGCTCCAGCGTTTCGTGCCGGACCGGCTCGGCGCCATTGAAGGCGGTGCTCCAACAGCTCAGATCGAGGCCCGACCGCTCCTCCCGACCGATGCTGCGCACGCAGAGGTCGTAGGCGAAGTTCGGCCCGCCGCTGGTGGTGGCGCGAAAGCGCGAGATGGCCTGCAGCCAGCGCAGGGGCTTCTGCAGGAAGGCGACGGGCGGCATCAGGATGCACCGCGCCCCCACATAGAGAGGCTGCAGGACGTTTCCGATCAGCCCCATGTCGTGATAGAGGGGCAGCCATCCGACGATGACCGACGACTCGCTCTGCCCGAACGCCTGCCGGATCGTCTCCTCGTTGTGCAGCAGGTTGCCGTGGCTCACCATCACGCCCTTGGGAGCGGCGGTCGAGCCCGAGGTGTACTGCAGGAAAGCCAGGGTGTCAGCGCTGAGCGCCGGTTCTCTCCAGGCCGCGGCGGGGCCCTCCGCGGCGTCCGTCGCGATCCACTCTCCCGCCAGCAGTTGCGGCAGCTCGGCGCACCATTCCGGGGCCCGCGAGAGCAGCGCCGCGGTGGTCAGCACCACCCGCGGGCGGGCGTCCTCGACGATCGAGCGCAGCCGGGCCTGGTTTCGGTTTAGACGGGGCGGGTAAGCGGGAACGGCGACGGCGCCGCCGTAGAGACAGCCGAAGAAGGCAGCGACGAACTCGAGACCCGGCGGGTAGAGCAGCAGCGCCCGCTCGCCTTGCAGGCCGCGCTCCTGCAGCCGCGCCGCGACGGCGCGCGCCCGGGCGTCCAATGCCGCGTAGCTGAGGTGATCGGTCCCGGTTTCGCCGTCCGCCAGAAAGGTGTAGGCGCGCCCTGGCGCACCGCCTTCCGCCCTGGTGCGCAGGATGTCGACGATCGAGGCGGGCCTCACAGAACCGGCGCTCCCCTTCAGCGGATCACCCGCGACAGCGTGTCCGGACGGTCCAGCCGGGACTTGCGCAGGTCCCGGGTGATGTTGATCCGCTTCAGCCAGCGGTCCCGGCCGTCGTAGCGCGCCTTGAAGGCGCGCCGGCCGTGCACCGCCTTGAAATTGTCGATGAAGCAGATGTCCCCGGACTCGAGCACGAGATCGCGGAGCTGCCCGTCGATCGCCCGGGTCAGCGCCGCGAAGGCCTTGCGCGCCCGCGGATCGTCCGGCGGGTCCATGAAGTAAGGGTCGATGCGGATGTAAGGCGACCGCCGGTCCCCCGACAGGATGGCGACCTTGTCCGGCTGCCGCTGCATCTCCTCGATGCGGTGGTACACCGCCGCGAGATCGCCGTTGCCGGCCGTGGCCGCCGCCGCCTGCCGGTGCGAGTTGTCGGGTTGGATCGTGTAGAGAGGCTCGAAGAGCGCCTGCCAGTCTTCGGGGTCGAGCCGTACCTCCTCCAGAGAGGCGAACGTGGTGGGCACGCCGTCGAGGTTGCGCAAGCACATCATGCCGACGTAGTCGCCGGCCAGCGGATGGAACGCGTCTTCGGTGTGCCACCAGATCGTCTGCTCGCTGCCGACGCCGATCTGCTCGTTCTCCATGCCGCGGATGGGCAGCACGTCGTGGATGATCCTGCCGTCCTGCTGCGTGCTCCAGCCCATGCAGTCGCCGAGCAGGGCGCTGGCGAGGACGAACAGGATCTCGTACTCGAGGGCCGGCGAGCGGGCCTCGGCGGACCGCAGCCAGTGCCCGGGCGTCGCCCCGATCGCCTCCTCGTCGATCGGATAGCCGGAGATGATCAGCAGCGCCGAGTCCGGCTCGGCCAGCCGGAAGTGGTTGAGCGCGGCGCGCAGGCGCCTCGGCATCTCGTGCGCCAGGACCGAGGCGTCGAGCAGAAACCCGGGATCCTCGGAGGATTCGTACGTCGCGGTGATCTGCGCGATCAGGCCCTGCAAGGCACGGATCTCTTCATCGACGAGAGTGAAGCGTGACATCGGCATCTCCTCGGCTTTCGTCGCTCACCTGGACCCGTCACGTCCTGCAAACTTGCTCAGCATCCGACCACCTGGCTGGGAGCTGCACCCGCGCCTCCGCGCAGGGTGAGGGAAGCGCGGAGGAGCCGGGACAACCGCGAGAGGCCGGTGCGCAGGACGTCCGGAGAGTCGCCGAATCCCAGACGGGCGTGCTGTGGATGGTCGAAGCAGGAGCCCGGGATGAGCAGCACGCCGTGCTCGCGGGCCAGCCGATGACAGAAGGCGTCGACGTCCGGGAGGGACGGCAGGCGGACGAAGCTGCTGACGCCCCCCGCCGGCGGCACCCACTCCACGAGATCGGAGTGCTCGCTCACCCAGGCCGCGAGCAGGGCGCGGTTGGCGCGGGCCTGCTGCAAGCGGAGGCCGACGAGGAGCTCCCCGCCGGCGATCGCCTTGGCGGCCACGAACTCCACCAGCGGCGAGAGGTGGAGCGTCACGTGGTCCCGCGTCTCGACGAGCCGCTGCAGCAGCCCGGGAGCGGCGAAGCACCAGCCGACCCGCAGGCCCGGCAGGCCGTAGGCCTTCGACAGCGTGCCGATGGACAGCACCCGCTCGCAGCGCAGAACCGGCTCCGGCAGCGGGGGGGCCTCGTAGGTCAGCTCGGAGAAGACGCCGTCCCACACCAGATAGGCGCCGGCCGCCTCGACGAGCCAGAGGAGCTCCTCCTGCTCCTCCGGCGTCAGCGTGGCGCCGGTAGGGTTGTGGGGGAAGTTGACCACGACCATGCGGGTGCCGGGCCCGATGAGGTCCCGCGCCTCCCGCAGATCCGGGCGGAAACCTCGCTCGAAGCGCAGCGGCCAGCGCCGGATCCGGCAACCCAGGGCCTCGGCGATGGAGTAGTGCTGCGGATAGCAGGGATCGAGGACGACGACCTCGTCTCCGGGCGAGAGCAGCGAGGTCATGATGAGGTAGAGGGCCTCGCTCGAGCCGTGCGTCACCAGGACGTGATCGGCCCTCCCGCCGAGCCACCGCTCGGCCAGGGCCTGCCGCACCCCTGCCCCGCCCCACGACTCGCTGTCCCGCAGCACGATGCGGTCGAGCTCGTCGTAGGTGAAACCCAGAAGCTCGCGCAGGTCCGACATCGAGAAGTTCTGCACCCCGCTGCTCCCGATGTCGGCCTCGACGGCGAAGTAATACAGCCGCATCCACTCTTCCAGAAGTACTTTCGACAGCTTCAAATGACCTCCGAGGCGGCAGGGGCCGCGGGCTGACCGGTAGCCATCTCTTTCCTACTTAGGTGCCGCAGACCGCGGCGAACGGGATCGGCGGCGCACAGCTCGGCGAGATACGGCAGGCCGGCCAGCACCGCGGCGGGGTCGTCGACGAAATCGATGAGGCAGGCGATCTCGTCGATGCCGATCTCCGCCAGCCTGCCGAGGAGCGGCTCGCAACTCGCCGGCGTGCCGATCAGGGAGGCGGTCTCGACGTAGCGTTCGAAGGTAAGGTCGAGCAGCTCCTCGAGCACTTCCGGCGGGATCTCGTGCGCCTCGATCCGGTGCCCGCCGCTGACCGCGCCGCCCCCCGCGGCGGCGCTCTGCTCGAGGCCGACGGCGGAGCGCAGGTATTCACGGAACGGCGTGCGGACCCGGGCCTTGGTGGCGTCGTAATCGGCCCCGAGATACGTATGGAGCATCAGGGTGACCTTGCCTGGCGCGTCCGCTCCGTGGTGCTCGCGCAGCGCCGTCCGATAGCGCTCGACCTTGCGGGCGAGCTGGTCGATCGTCTGCCCGATCAGATGGGTCAGCACGTTGGCCCCCTGGACGCCGGCGCTGACGAAGGTCTCCTCGTTGCCGGAGGAGGTGATCCACACGGGCAGCTCGCGCTGGATCGGCTTCGGGTGGAGAGCCACCTGGACCGGCTTGCCGAAACTGTTGTCGAACACCATCTCCTCGCCCCGCCACAGGCGCCGGACCGTCTCGATCTGCTCGTACATGACGGCATGGCGGGTGCTGTAGCGGTCGGGAAAGAACAGGAAGTCGTCGACGTTCCAGCCGGAGCCGAAAGAGATGCAGATCCTGCCGTTCGAGAGGTTGTCGACCACCGACCACTCCTCGGCGATGCGGATCGCCTGGTGCAGGGGAGAGATCAGGCTCCCCGCCCGGATCTGGGTCTGGTGGGTCACCATCGCCAGCGCGGCGCTGACCACAGCCGGGCTCGGGAACAGGCCGCCGAACGCATGGAAATGGCGCTCCGGCGTCCACACGGCGCAGAAGCCGTGGGCGTCGGCGAAGCGGGCGGCCTCGAGCAGCAGGTGATACTTCCCCGCCCCCGGGCTCGCGGCCGCGCTGGAGAAGAACATCAGGCCGAATTCCATCGCCCTCTCCTCGGCGGCCGGCGGCTAGGCATCGGCGACGGCGCGCCGCGCGAACGGCTCCGGCGCGCCGGCGAGCGGCAGATCGTGGGTCGCCTGGTCGAGCACCACCCTGCCGTTCTCCAGCTTGAGGATGCGGTCCGCGACGTGGAAATAGCGATCGTCATGGCAGATCACCAGCACCGCCTTGCCGCGGCTGCGCAGCCCCGGCAGGATCTGGTGATAGAAAACCTCCTTGTAGACCGGATCCTGGTCCGCGGCCCACTCGTCGAACAGATACACCGGCCGGTTCTCGAGATAGGCCGTCAGCAGGGCGAGCCGCTTGCGCTGTCCCTGCGAGAGATCGGTCGTCGAGAGCCGGCCGTCCTCGACCTTGACTTTCTGGCTGAGCTCGAGCTGCTCGAGGTAGGTGCGGGCGCGGACGTCGAGCTCCGGATGATCCAGGCCGAGGAGGTCCTTGAACAGATAGAAATCCGCGAAGACCGCCGAGACGAGCTGCCGGTATTGCTCCCGGCTCTGGTCGGTGACCGCCTCGCCGTCGAGGAGAATCTGTCCCTGCTGGGGAACATAAAGGCCGGCGATGAGCTTCATCAAGGTCGTCTTGCCGCTGCCGTTGCCGCCGATGATGAAGACCAGCTCGCCCGGGCGGAGCTTGAGGTCGATCGGCCCCATGATGAACTGCCGGTCGCCCGACACCTGGGGGTAGGCATGCGTGGCGCCGGCGATCTCGATCTCCCGCCAGGGCAGGCCCTCCTGTTCGACGTGCGCTTCCTCCAGGTCCTGGACGTCCTGGCTCAGCGAAAGTCCGAGCGCCTCCACCTTGGCGATGGCGACGCTGGCCCCGGTGAGCGCCGGCACCGTGTCCAGGATCGCTTGCAGCGGCGTCATGAGATACAGGAGGATGATGGCGAACCCGATGACCACCTCACGATCCATCTGGATCGCGCCGGGGATCACCAGGATCACCAGTCCGACGACGATGAAGACGAGGGCCTGCCCGAAGCTCGCGGCACCGGCGAAGATGCTGCGGGCGGCGACGTTGAGCCGCCGGAATTTCCCCGCCGAGGTCGCCATCTGGGCGAGAAAGGCCCGGCGCCGCGGCTGATGCAGCTTGAGCTCCTTGGTGCCCTCGGTCACCGCCCGGAACTGCTGGAACAGGATATCGCCCTCCTCGCGCGCGAGCTGCTGCCGGGCGGACCCCCAGCGCATCGGAAGCTGGTAGCCCAGGATTCCCACCACCATGAACGCGAGCGTCAGGAGCAGCACCTGCCAGGACAGCCACCCGAGATAGACCAGCGAGCCCACGACCACGGCCGCGTTCATGCACAGCAGGGGGAAGTCCGTCAGCGCCCCGGCCATCGATCCGATGTCCCCGGTCAAGGCCGCGATGAGACGGGCGGCGCCGACCTCCTCGAGCCGCCGCATGGGTGCCGCCAGGATCTTCCTGCACAGGTCGAGACGGAGATCGAAGACCGCCTTCTGGCTCAGGGCCAGCAGCGCGTAGGACGAACCGAAGCGGCTGAGCGGCACCAGCACGCAGAGGGCGGCGAACGCCCAGGCGAGGGAGCGTCCGCCCGACAGGTTCTCGCTGGCCAGGATGCGATTGATCAGGATCAGGATTCCCGTGCTGGCGAGGCCGCTCACGATCGCGATGAGCACGGCCAGGATCAAGGGAGCGCGGGAGTACCGAAAGAACAGGGCCAAGACTTTCACGGGTTCGAAGCTCCTTCTTAATCTGTCATCGTATCGTATCGACCGCTCCTCAAGGGAGCGGCAGCTCACCGCGCGCGATCCGCACCGCCACGCGAGCCGCGACATCGAGCGGATCGAGCAGCGGCGTGCCGTCGCTCCGCTCGCGGCCGAGAACCAGGGGAATCTCCGTGCAACCGACGATGACGCCCGCGGCGCCCGCCGCGGCCAGCTTGCGCACCGCCTCGGCCAGCGCATCGCGGTGAGCGACTCCCGTTTCAGGGTCCCGCTCGCCGCCCGACTTGATGCCGCCCGGCAGGCGGCGGCCCTCCCGGAGCGGACCATAGACAGGACGCATCACGAGCTCCTCCTGCAGCCGTTCCCCGTGCGGTAGATCGAGCGGGGACAGCAGCTCGAGCCGGGGCGCCACGCGTCTCCGCGCCCGATCGTAGACACCGCTCGCCAGCGCACCCACGGTCGCCAGGACGCCGATGCGCGCTCCCCCGCCGAATCTCTCTGCCGCTTCCGTCAAGCTCAGGGCGATCATGTCGAGGACCGGCAGGCGCGCGCAGGCGCGGATCTCGTCGAGGAAGGCGTGGGCCGTCAGGCAGGTGATCACCGCGAAATCGGCGCCGGCCGCGAGCCGGTCGAGCCCGCGCAGCAGCGAGGGCAGCGGCGAAGGCCCCCGGCCGAGAAGCGCCGCCGTCCGGTCGGGGGTGTGGGGGATCGAAGCGACGATCCACTCCGGATACTCCTGGTCGCCGGCCGGGCTCTCCACGGCGGCCAGCAGCCGGCGTTCGAACTCCAGGTGAGCATAGGGACCGAGGCCGCCGAGGATCCCGATCACCCGCTCCCAGGGTTCGATCATGCGCAGGTTCCCCCTCCGCCCTCGAGGGCCACGCCCGCGCCACCGCCGCGAGAGGAGCTCATCCGCGGCTCCGGGGGGACGACGTGCAAGCGGATGCAATCCACCGCCCTTTCGATCTCCAGCACCTGCCGGCGCGAGGGGCCGCTGGCGATGACGAAACCGATGCGATCGGCGGCTTCTTCGGCTTCCCGGACCGCCGCTCCCAGCTTCTTGACGATCGCCACCTCGCGCACCGCGGGAACGCGCCGCGCCTCGTCGAGGCCGGCGACTCCGGCGAGGCAGCCGCCGCGCTCCGCCGTGAGAAAGCGGATCGACGCCCACTCGGCGCGCCGCGGGACGAGATCGACCGGACAACCGCGAAGCTGGTCGAGGAAAACCGCCAACAGGTCGATCCCCAGCGCGTAGCGGACCAGCTCGGGGATCATGCCGCCGGCGAGCCGGGGATTGATCTCGACCACCACGGGGCCCGCCGGCGTCAGCCGGACCTCCGTGTGGGCGGGTCCGAAGTCGAAGCCGACGGCGGCGAGAGCCGCGAGCGCGACCTGTCGGATCCGTGCCGCCTCCGCGGGTCCGATCGCGGCAGGGAAGTCGTGTCCGATCTCGACGAAGAGCGGCGGCGGCGAGAGGTGCTTGGCGGTGATGCCGACGACCCGCGTGTCGCCCGGGGCGAGCGTCACCGTCTCGACGCTCACCTCCGGCCCCGTGAGCAGGCTCTCGAGCAGCACCTCGCCGTTCAGCGGCTGTCCGCGGTCGTTGACCCGCCAGGCATGGAGACGCCGAAAGTGCTCCACCAGCTCGTCGCGGTCCCGCACCAGCCGGACGCCCTTGCTCGAGCTGTCCGCGGGCGGCTTGACGATGCATGGATAGCCGATCTCGCCCGCGGCGCGGCGGGCCTCCGCCTCGGAGGCGACGAGCCGGAACTCGGGGGTCGCGAGCCCGGCGGCCCGGAGGACCTCGCGAGTGGTGAGCTTGTGCCGGCAGGCGACGGCGGCCGCCGGGGAGAGATAGCGGTAACCCAACCTCGCCGCCACCTCGGCGGCGATGGCGACGTAGAACTCCGAAAAGGTGAGCACGGCGGCCAGCTCGCCGCGCCGCCGGACGCCGCGCACCGCCGCGCAGACCGCCTCGACGTCGTTGGTGTCCATGGCGATGACGGAGAGCCCGCCGGAGGCGCCGTCGAGGAACGGGTATTTCTCGGGATGCCGCGCCAGGAAGGTGACGCGGGCGCCCCCGGCGAGCAGGCGGCCGACCGCCAGGGCCCCGGTGCCCGTCGTGTTGCTCTCGACGAAGAGAAAGTGATCCCGGCTCATTCCAGCCCCAGCTCGCGGGTGAGATCCGAGGTCCGCTGGACCGCGCGAGCGTCATAGAAGGCCGAGCCGTCGCGCGGCATCTCGGCGCGGCTCCAGCGCTCCGCCACGTCGACCGCGTAGCGGATCGTCTCCGGCTGCGCGGCCGCCGGCTTGCCGGCGAGATCGTGCGCGGCGAAATACCCGTCGGAGTAAACCGACTCGAAGTAGCGGTCGCCGCGATCGGGGAGGATCACCACCACGTCCCGGTCCTTCTCCACCTGCTCGGCAACCCAGGAGGCGACCACGTAGGCGGCTCCCGACGAGCCGCCGGCGAAGATGCCTTCACGGCGGGCCAGCTCGCGGCAGCCGTTGAACGCCTCGGCGTCGCTGACCCAATGCACCTCGTCGATGATCGGATAGTCGATGTTCCCCGGCACGACGCTGTTGCCATGCCCGCTCTGCAGCCGCTTGCGGTCGGGCTGATGGAAGAGCGCCGAACCTACCGCGTCGACGGCGACCACCTGCAGCTCGGGCAGTTGGCGGCGCAGGACGCGGGCCGAGCCGCAGAGCGAGCCGCCGCTGCCCACGGTGCCCACCAGGGCGCCGAGCCGGGAGCCCAGGGCCTCCAACAGCTCGCACCCCAGGCTCTCCTCATAGGCGCAAGCGTTCTCGGGACTGTCATATTGCCGCGTCCAGAACGCGCCGGGATGGGCCGCCATGACCTGCCGCAGGCGTTCGAGCCGGGACCGCTGCCAGCCGCCGGTGGGATGATAGGTGTCGACCACCTCCAGGGTCGCTCCGAGGGCCTCCAGCTTCGCCCGCGTGAGGCCGTCGATGCGGGGATCGGTGACGATGATGACGCGATAGCCCTTGAGCGCGCCGACGCGCGCCAGGCCCTCGGCCATCGTGCCGGAGGAGCTCTCGACGATCAGGCCGCCGGGCTCGAGGATCCCGGCGGCCTCCGCCTTTTCGACGATCCCGAGCGCCACCCGGTCCTTCATGGCTCCCGGCAGCGAGAGCTCGAGCTTGCACCATAGACGGGCGCGCGGCCGCGCGCCGGCGCGGCCGCGCAGGGCCACGAGAGGCGTGTCTTTCATCAGCTCCAGAAGTGAATTCGCGGTTCTCATCCTGGCAGTGCTATCCGCGGAGCAGCGCATCGACGGCCCGGGCCCTCTGGCGGTCCGCCTCGCGGAGCCGCAGGCGGCGGGAGGCGATCCGGCCGGTCAGGGTTCTCAATTCCTGCGACAGGCGCGCGAGCTGGCTCTCGACGGCTTCCGGGGAGGGCCCGCCGCCGTAGCGGGACGCCTGGATGCAGGCCAGGGGATCGAGCGCGCGGCCGATCTCCGCCTCGTCGAGCGTCAGGGCGCTTCCGGTCAGCTCGCGCAGCGCCTCCTCGAGCCCCGATTTGACCCGGGCGGGCGCCAGGGCTGCCCCTGGCGAAGCCCCGCGCAGGAACCGGCCCACCGCCTCGTGAGCGGTGCGGAACGGCAGGCCGTGGCAATCCACCAGATGATCGGCGACGGCCGTCATCGTGGCCTCCGTCCGCTCCAGGAAGTCCCGCATGCGGGCCCTCTCGACCTCGACCTTGCCCAGCGCCAGCGCCGTGAGCTGGATCGCGGTCTTGCCCGCCGCCAGCGCGGGCCAGAGGTGCGAGGTCGCCTCCGAGCTGATCTCCACGCTGTTGCTGAAGGGAGTGTTCTTCATGCCCAGGAGGAGCGACATCAGGGCCCCGGCCGGCCGCGCCGCCAGCCCGCGCACGTTTTCGAGCACGAAGACGTTGCGCTTCTGGGGCATCATCGAGCTCGTGCTGACGAGATCGTCCGGCCACCCCAGGAAGCCGTAAGCCGGCGAGCTCCAGACCTGGAGGTCGAGCGCCAAGCGGGTGAGAGTGATCCCCAGCATCGCCAGGGGGGAAAGCACCTGCACGGCGTAGTCGCGCGAGGCGACGGCGTCGAGCGAATTGTCGACGCAGCCCTCGAACCCCAGGAGCGACGAGGTCAGCTCCCGATCGATGGAGAAGGAAGTGCCCGCGCCGGCGCCCGCGCCCATGGGCGAGCGGTTGACGGCGTCGAACGAGGCGGCGAGCCCGTCGAGAGACCGCAGCATCTCCGCGCCGACTGCGGCGAGGTAATGCCCGAAGGTAGCCGGCTGTGCCGGCTGGAGATGGGAAAAGCCGCTCATCGCCGTCGCCGCGTGCTGGGTGGCGACGAGGAGCTCCCGGCCGAGCATCTCGCAGCCGCTGTCGAGAAGGTCGAGCAGCTCCTGGCGCAGCCGCAGGCGCGCGACCGCCGCGTTGATGTCGTTGCGGCTGCGCGCGACGTGGGCGGCCCCGCCGATCTCGGGCCCCAGACGCTCCACCAGCCGGCGCTCGTAGACGAAGTAGAGCCCCCGGTGCGAAGGCGGTTGCTCGAGGACGGGCTCTCCCCGTCCGGCGCGCTCCTCCAGCTCGCGATTGAGGCTCAAGAGCTCGGCGGCGGCGGCGCGCGGCAGGATCTCCTGCCGCGCCAGCATCACGACGTGCGCGGCGTCGATCCGCAACAGCCAGGGGAGGACGTGGACGACGTCGGCGAGGAACTGCGGCTTGTAGAGGAGGTCGAAAAGGGCCGGATGGGGAGGCATCCCCAGCCTCCCCATACCGGCCGCAGGATGGGCTTCCGCCGGCTCCATGTCCGCGGCTAGCTCTTCGCTCTCGAGGCCTGGGGTCGGGTCCGTCATACGCTGCCGCTCGCCTATCCCGGCGGGCTCGGCGCGCTCAAATCGGAAACCTCGGAGATCTCGGCCGGGCGCCGCCCGCCCGGCTTCGCCGGTACGCTGTCGTCCCGCCGCACCACCCCCAGAACCGACAGCAGGTCGAGATGGCTGATCGGGCTCGCCCCGAAGCGGCCCAGGCGCACGGAGTCCTCGTCGAAGCGGCTCACCTGATCGCGGTCGTGGCCGTTCCAGATCACGAACGGCACCGGATGGAGCGAGTGGGCATCCGCCCGCACCGCGCCGAGGAGCAGGTTCGTGTAGTGGTCGGGGGCGACCATCAGGCCCCCCAACTCCTCTCTGCGCTCCCGGAAGTATTCCACGCAAGGACCGAGCACGTGACGGTCGATGGCTTCCAGGCAGCGGATCTTCAGTTCGCGGTCGTGCATGTGGGCCGCCTCGTCGGGAGAGTTGACGTGGCAGACGACGAACGAGTAGCCCGCTTCGAACAGCTCCAGGGCTTGCGCTCCCTTGCCCGCGTAATCGGTGTCGGGACGCCCGTTGCCCACCTTGACGAAGTCGATCTTGCCCACCTTGGCGATCCCCTGCAGAAAATCCATGCTCCCGACGATCGCGGCCCGCCCCGCGAATCCCGTGTTGTCGCGGAAGGCGGGGAGAGCGAAGGAGCGCGAGGCGCTCCACGGAAAGATCATGTTCGCCGCCTCACCGGCCAGGACCTCCGCCACCCGGACCAGATAACCGTTGAGCCGGGCGGCCACCGCCTTGCTCCGCGGGTCCTTGCCGGCGATCAGGCCGGCGACCTCGAACTCGGTGCCTTCGTGATCGTGCGGCTCCGGACACAGGAGGAGCGCCGGATCGGCTCCGGCGTCCCGCACCACGAGACTGTTGCGGAAGTCGCAATTGTGATGGAGCTCGAGGTCCGGGAACTCCCGGCCGAGGGCGGCGCCGACGCGCTCCACCAGCCGCGTGGCCTCCTCCGTCACGATGTACCCGGCGTTGTAGCTGATCAGCCGGCGGTCCAGCATCTTCACCAGGTTGGCGCGGAAAACCATGTCGTCGGGACCGAGCTCGACGTCGTTCAGCGCCATCAGCTCCCAGATCGCGCGGCCGTGACCCGAGTAGAGATACGGGTTCCAGCCCAGCATGCCGAGCTGGGCGACGATGCTCCCCCGCGGCAGGTCCTCGTACAGCGTCTGCATCAGGCCGCAGACGCCTTCGGCGGCGAGCCAGTCCCAATGCGGGATGGAGGCTTCGGCGAGGGGAGAGCGGCCGGCGAGCCGATCCACGTCACCTGCGCCATCGGGAATGACCAACAGGAACTTCTTCTTCATCGGCAAGAAGATCTCCGGATCTCTCCCCCCATCGTTGTTGGATACAAGATGATTCGCCTACAAGCTATAGAGGTGCACTCCGTTCATCAAAGGGAGCCGGCGCGTGCTCCGCCGCATCCCGCCGCAGCAACTCGATCTCGCCGAAGTGCTCGCGCACCCAGTCGTCCGAAAAAAGCGTCTGCAGATAGCGCTCGCCGCGATCGGGCAGGATCGCCACCACCACGGCCTCGGCGGGAATCCCCTCCCCATAAGCCTCGACGGCTGAGAGCACTCCCCCCGAGGAGCCGCCGACGAAGATCGCCTCGCGCTCCATCAACCGGCGGCAGCCGAGAATGCAATCGAGGTCGTCGACATGGACGCACGCCGCGACGAGCGATGAATCGCAGAGCGGCGGCCGCATGCTGGCGCCGAGACCCGGAATGAGCCGCCGGGCCTTGATCTCGCCGAAGATCAGGCTGCCGAAAGCGTCGACGGCGATCACCCGGGTCGCGAGCCCGCGATCGCGGATGTACTCGCTGCAGCCGCGCAGGGTGCCGCAGGTGCTGGTCGGGACGAACAGAAAGTCGACTTTTCCCTCCAGAGCGGTCGCGACCTCGTGCATCGTGGTCTGATAATGCGCGTCCGAGTTCCGCGTGTTCTCGTACTGGTTCGGCCAGAAGGCGCCCGGCGTGCGGCCGAGCAGCTCCCGGACGCGCTTCAGCCGGGCCTGGAGGAATTCCCCCGTCTCAGGGTCGGGCTCCGACACGAGCTCGATTTCCGCGCCGTAGGCGCGCAGCACCTGCAGGTTGATCGTCGTCGTCTTCGGATCGATCACGCAGATGAAACGCAGCCCGTAATAGCGGCAGGCCTGCGCCAGGCCGATACCCATGTTGCCGGAGCTGGACTCGATCACCACGGCGCCTGGACCGACGGCGCCCGACCGCAAGGCATCTTCCAGGATGAACCTTGCCGGACGGTCCTTGACGCTGCCCGCCGGATTGAGCGCCTCTACCTTGCCGAAGAGTTGGAAATGGGCCCGCGGGAGATAGCGGCGCAGCCGGACCAGCGGCGTTCCGCCGACGGCGTCGAGAATGCCGTCGCACACGCGGAGCGCCGGGCGACGAGAGGACTCGCCTTCCACACGCACGTCGAACCATGAGGCCTCTGTGACTCCGGGATCGGACAGCATTCCGCTTGCTCGCAACGCTAGAACTTGAAAAGCCTCGCCGCCCCTTCTCCCCGAAGAGACGAACAGTGTTCCTTGAAAGGGTTGGTGCCGTATTCACGCCGAAACGGGACAGCGGAAAATAGAGGAACCGCGCTGACGGCGCGCGGCTAGACCTGCTCGCGGCTCACCGGTTCCGCCATGCCCACGAGGATCTGCCGTGGCCCCGCATAGGCAGCCCGCCCGTGGGCGACCAGCATGTTGTCGAGCATCAGCAGGTCGCCCGGCTGCCACGGAAAGCTGATGGTCTCGCCCCGGTAGGCCTCACGGAGGTGCTCCATCACCTCGGGCTCGATGGGGGCACCATCCCCGTAGTAGGTGTTCGCCGGCAGCTCGTCCTCCACGAGCTCCGCGGACAGCGCTTCCCGCAAGGCCGGCGCCAGCGTCGAGACATGGAAGAAGGTGGCGTGGTTGAACCAGATCGGCTCCCCCGTCGCCGGGTGCCGGGCGATGGCCGGGCGGACCGCGCGTGTCCGCAGGCGGTCTCCCTCCTTCCACTCGAGCTGGATCCCCTTCTCCCGGCAGTGGCGCTCGACCACCTCTCTGTCCGTCGTCTGGAACACCGTCTGCCAGGAGAGGCCGAACCCGCTGCCGAAGTTGCGGACGTACATCCATTGCCGGCTCGCGAAGCGCTGCTGAATCTCCGGCGCGATACGCGCCAGGACCTTCCGGCAGTCGGCGATGGGCGTCTCCCCTCCCTGCTCGGCGGCCTGCCGGCAAAGGAAGAAGATCTTCAGCGGCCACTCCTTCTGATAGGAATTCTCGTTGTGGAGGAAAATCTGCTGGTCGGCCGGATAATCGGTCGAGGTGTAGATATTGCCCTTCACCTCCGTCCGCGGCGAGGAGCGCTCGCGGTACTCCAGGGACTGGCCCGATACGGCCCGGATGAACGCCTCCAGGTCCTCGGGTCCTTGCAAGTTGAAGCCGCGGAAGAGGATTCCACCATGCCGCTGGAGCTTCTCCTCGAGCAGGCTCCTGCTCGAGGCGGCCCAGCCCGCGAGGTCCACGCCCTGGCTCGCGGGCTCTACGAGCAGCGGGAGGCCGCCCGTGGAAAGCGCACCGAAGCGGACGAGCGCCTCGCTGGAAACGGTGACCGCACGCCGCTTGACCGCACCAAGATTCTTCAGTGAAGGGACTCCGGGAAGGGCGCTTTCGTCGCTCATTCCTCGACCTCCTTTTCGGGTGAGCTTCCGGACAAGCTTGCCTGGAGTCGACTCTATAGCAATCGGCTACATTAAGAAAGTGCCGCCATCCACGGGGGGCCTCGAGGCTGTTGGTGTATCATCGCTCTTCTCTCAAGGAGTGGATTCCATGAACCAACTGGTGGAGAAGTTGACGCAAGAGCAGCCGATCGTTGCCAGCCTGCGTCCGCAGACGACCTTGGATCAGCTCAAAGCCGCGGTGGACCGCGGCTATGTGCATGTCAAATTCACCGAGACGCGCGGAGGGACCGAGCTCGGCATCCGCCTGGACCGGGAGAAGAGCGAGCTCGCCGGAGCGGACTTCGAAACGGGCGCCGGCAGCATCCGCATCGTGGGCGATCTGGTTCTCGATTATGTTCCCGTGCGCTTCCACGGAACCCTCGATCTCGCGAGCCTGGCAGGGACGGGCCGGCTCGAGATCCTGGAGGCCGCGGAGAAATCCGCTCAGGCGGCGAGCAACTGACCGCTCAGACCAAGGTTCCCGAGACGCTGGGCGAGGCGCCATCAGGCGAAAGGTCTTGAAGCCCGGCGATGCGAACAGGGCATTCGACATCATCAACCGGAAGTTCTATCGCAGCGGAGGGAAGATCTCGGGCTGGGGCCTGAAAGTGTTCCCATAAAGCAAAAAGCCCTGGTCGAAACCAAGGCTCCTTGCCGACCGGGATTCCCCAGTCCGATGGATGAAGTATGCCCTTCTCAGCCGCTGTTGTCAAGCTCCGCAGGATTGGCAGCCCCATTCGGTGCCCCTCCGCGAATCGCCTCGTCAGGGCGGCACCTCTCCCCTGCCGGCCCAGTCCAAGCCGAACTCCCTGCCATTAGATAGAATCTCTGAAATCGTGATTCAGGCCCGGCTTGCCGAGCCCGCGAGGAGATCCATGCCGTCGAAGCGTGCTGTTCTCGAAGAGTTGAAATGGGATGAGCTTCTTGCCGCCCTCGACCTGTTCGAGCTGGAGGTCGCCGACCGCAGAGTCCGCGACCAGCTCATTGATGCCCTGGCTGGCTCGCGGAAGGCCAGGCTCGCCGAAGCTCTCGGGGAGCTGCCTCGCACCCGGCTCAAGGAGATCTGCCGCGCTCTCGGCCTCGACGACTCCGGCCGTGAAAAAGCCCTCCTCATCGCCCGCTTGACCGAAACGCCTGATTCCAGCCCGGCCTCCTCGGCCAGTCGCACCGAGCCCGAGGACTCGAAGCCGGCGGCCAAGAGCCCGGCCAAAGAAGCCGACACCAGGGCCAACCGCGACCTTGAAGTCAAGCTCTGGCAAGCCGCGGACGCCCTGCGCAACAATATGGATGCGGCCGAGTACAAGCACGTCGTCCTCGGCCTTATCTTCCTCAAGTACATCTCCGACTCCTTCGAGGCACGGCGTGAGGATTTGAAGCAAGAGCTAGAAGCCGACGGCATCCGTGGCCCGCAGCTCGAAAGTCTGCTGGAGAACCGCGACGAGTACACCGCCGAGCGAGTCTTTTGGGTACCCCCTGAGTCGCGCTGGGCCAACCTCCAGAACCAAGCGACTCGACCCGACATCGCCACGCTGATCGACGATGCCATCCTCGCCGTCGAGCGCGACAATCGAAACCTCAAGGGCAAGCTCCCGCGCGACTACGCCCGCCGCGGCATTGCACCGGAGAAGATGAAAGGGCTGATTGACCTGATCGCCGGTATAGGCTTCAAGGGCGATCGCGCCAAGGCAAGGGACACGCTCGGCCACGTCTATGAGTTCTTCCTCAGCAAGTTTGCCCAGGCCGAGGGCAAGCTCGGCGGCGAGTTCTTCACGCCGCGCTGCATCGTGCGCCTCCTCGTCGAGATGCTCGAACCCTACGAGGGCCGCGTCTACGACCCCTGCTGTGGCTCGGCGGGCATGTTCGTGCAGTCCGAGCGCTTCGTGGAGGCTCACGGTGGGCTGACGACCGACATCTCCATCTTTGGCCAGGAGTCGAACCCCAACACCTGGCGCCTCGCGCACATGAACCTCGCCATCCGCGGCATCGAGGCCAACCTCGGCAGCCAGCCCGCCGACAGCTTCCTGCGCGACCTGCACCCAGACCTCAAGGCCGACTACATCCTCGCCAATCCGCCGTTCAACGTCTCCGACTGGTCCGGGAAGCTCCTCGCCGACGACGTGCGCTGGCGCTATGGCACGCCGCCGGTCGGCAACGCCAACTACGCCTGGATCCAGCACTTCATCCACCATCTCGCGCCGTCCAATGGCCGCGGCGGCGGCGTCTCCGGCTTTGTCATGGCCAACGGCGCGCTCTCCTCGGGCGCAGGTGGCGAGGGCGAGATCCGCCAGCGCATCGTCGAGGCCGACCTGGTGGACGCCATCATCGCGTTGCCGGCCCAGCTCTTCCTCACCACCGGGATCCCCGCCTGCTTGTGGTTCCTCACCCGCGGCAAGACCGGCCGCAATCTCAAACACGGCGGGCGCGACCGCCGCGGCGAGACGCTCTTCATCGACGCCCGCAAGCTCGGCACGATGCAGACGCGCACGCTGCGCTTTCTCACCGGCGGCGACGACGGCGAAACGCTGCTCCCCGACGGCCGGGGCGACCCGAAGCCCGACACCGACATCGGCCGCATCGTCTACGCCTTCCGCCAGTGGCGCGGCGAGCCCGCGCCCGATTGGTGGGATGAGAAGCAGCACGGCAAGTGGGAGTACCGCGACATTCCCGGTTTCTGCAAGCGCGAGACGATCGAGGGGATCAAGAAGCACGGCTTCGTGCTCACCCCCGGACGCTACGTCGGCGCTGAGGAGCAGGAGGATGACAGCGAGCCGTTCGTGGAGAAGTACCCGCGGCTACGGGCGGAGTTGGAGGAGTGCTTTGGGGAGGGTGAGCGGCTGATGGCGGTGGTGCGGGGAAAGCTAAGGGGAATGAGCCTTGATGGTTGATGCACTCTTTCCAGTTGCTCGTAGGGATTGGGACTGGGAGCCGCTAGGAGAGGTATGCCGCCGTGGCGGTGGTGACATCCAGACTGGTCCATTCGGTAGTCAGCTCCACGCTTCCGACTACGTCCCGGACGGCGTGCCGTCAATCATGCCGCAGAACATCTCACAAGACCGAGTGGATACAGAGGGAATTGCCCGCATATCCCAGAGTGATGCGGACAGACTCTCTCGGTACCGCGTCAAGCCTGGAGATATCGTTTACAGCCGCCGGGGTGACGTGGAAAGAAGAGCGCTCATCACGGAAAGGGAGAGTGGCTGGCTTTGTGGAACAGGTTGCCTTCGGGTCCGTTTTGGCAACGGGGTCATCGACCCGCGCTTCGCTTCGTACTTTCTCAGTCATCCTGCATCGCGGGAGTGGGTCGTCCGGCACGCCGTGGGCGCAACGATGCCCAACCTCAATACGTCAATCTTGAGCACGCTTCCCTTTCTTCGCCCACCGTTCGCCGAACAACACGCCATTGCCAGTGTGCTTGGCGCGCTCGACGACAAGATCGAGCAGAACCGGAGGACGGCGCAGGCGCTGGAGCGGTTGGCGCGGGCGATCTTCCGGTCTTGGTTCGTGGACTTCGAGCCGGTGAAGGCCAAGGCTGCTGGCGAGAGCACCTTCCCCTCCATGCCGCAGTTCGTGTTCGACGCCCTGCCCACTCGCTTCGTCGACTCCGCCATCGGCCCCGTGCCCGAGGGGTGGGAGGTGAAAGCGATTGGTGATGTCGTCACGGCGAAGGGCGGCGGCACACCGAGCACGGAGAATCCGGAGTACTGGGACGGCGGCGAGCATTGCTGGGCAACTCCGAAGGACATGTCGCGCCTCTCTCATCCGGTGTTGCTGGACACCGAGCGCCGCATCACCGACGCGGGTGTCAACTCCATCAGCTCCGGCATCCTGCCCGTTGGCACGGTTCTGATGTCGTCGCGAGCCCCAGTCGGCTACCTGGCGATTGCTGGTGTGCCGACGGCGATCAACCAAGGGTTCATCGCGATGGTGTGCGACGGCCCGTTGCCGCCAACCTACGTTCTCAACTGGGCGTTCACCTCAATGGACGCGATAAAGGCTCACGCGAGCGGGACGACCTTCCCCGAGATCAGCAAGAAGAACTTCCGCCCGTTGCCGATCGTGCAGCCGACCGATGATGGGATCGCCGCCTACCAGGAAACAGTCGATCCGCTCTTCGATCTACTCACTGCTTCCATGAGGGAAAGCGAGCAGTTGGCGGTCGTGCGGGATTACCTTCTCCCACAACTACTATCGGGAAGTGTGAGGGTCCGGTCGTGATGGACTCGCCCTCCCGTGACCAACTGGAAGCAGAACGCCTCGATCCCGATCAGAGCCTGCTCGAGCGGCGACGAACTAGAGACGAGGAGGATTATCGTGTTTGGTGTGAGTCCTCGTATGGAATGGTCGAACTCGGGCAAGAAGTATTTCATCCTGCGGACGTGCTAGACAAGCTCGCTCCAGACGCTGCCCGGCGCGGTCGTGATGACGCGTCGGTCCAGATTCGGACGGACCTTGAGCAATCAGTGCGCGAGCAGTTTCCTGCAGCAATCGCGGTCCCGTTCTACGGATTTCTGGAGGGCCCACGTCAGTCGCTCCAGCGTCTGCATCGGCTGCGTGACACGTGGGAATCTCTAGTTCGTCTCCTGGCGGCGATCGCGCTCTCGGAGGCGGCTGGATCTGCGACACTCCTGGCACCACTAGTAGTGCGCGAAGGGAAGGATCAGGGGTGGCGACAGTGTAAGCGGCGAGATCTGTGCTCTGACAAGCTGGCGGTGCGTATCGGGCTCATTGAAGGCGTGCTACATCGGGCACAGGAGGTAGGTGTCGATCTGCAGGTTGTCTCATTGCTTCCCATGGATGTTCTTGGGGAGGTCCGGCGACTGAATGTCGTGCGTAACGGATTTGCACATGACTCAACGAAGTCTGACGTGCAAGCGAAAGCGATTATAGATGAGGCATATCCTGTGGTGCGCGAGGTCTTGCTCGACCTGCGCGATATGCAAAGTATCGAGCTGTTACGCATCTACGGTATCCACGCGGGTGGCATTGCAGAGGTCGAGCTATTGAATGGCCACGCGCAGAGTCGCCGCATTAGTGAGATGGCCCTTGATGACGGTGCTGCATCGCTTGCCATGTCTGCAACGCCCATCGACGGGATGAACAGGGTGCTGGCTCGTGTGAGCGGATTGACCTTGGATCTTAGTCCATTCCTGTATGCCGCCGACGACGACACGGGGCATCGCACTCGTCTGTTGCATTTCAAATGCAAGAAGGACGATGAGTGGCAATTGGAATGCGTCGCGGATTCGACAACCAGGACTTCGCCAGCGGCGCTACATGAGGGCGTTCTTAAGCGCTTCGAGGGCCTCTTGGGTGGCACGGGTGTATAATGACGAGCATTAGTGAGCAATTCATCGAGGGTCTGACCTTTCTGCATTTTGGAGACACCGGCATCGCGGTTGTACGCGGCGTCGAGATCGACGACGCAGGCGAGCGCGGCGACGCGGCGCAGGTCCTGCTCAAAGGCCGCCTCGGTGCCGCGCTGCATCGTCTCAATCCCGGTCTGCCGCACGACACGGTCGAGGAGGTAGTGCGTATCCTGTCGCGCCCGCCCCATCCGACGCTGATCCAGAACAACCGCTGGTTCCACACGCTGCTCACCGACGGCGTCGAGGTCGAGTACCGCGACGCCAGGCTCGGCGAGACGCGCGGCGGTCGTGCCCGGCTCATCGACTTCGACAACCCGGCCGCGAATGAGCTGCTGGTGGTGCGCCAGCTCAGCGTCGCCGGAGCCTCGGGCAAGATCATTCGCCCGGACCTGACGGTGTTTCTGAACGGCCTGCCGGTCGCGCTGATCGAGCTGAAGGACCCGACCGACACCCAGGCCGATCTTGGCGTCGCAATCGACCAGCTCGGCAGCTATATGGAGGTTGCGCCCGATCTCTTCGTGCCGAACTTGGCGCTGGTGGTTTCGGATGGGATGCTGACCCGCGTCGGCTCGATCACTAGCGCGCGCAACCGTTTCATGCCCTGGCGTCCGATCGACGAGCGCGAAGGGGGCGGCGCGCCGACGCTGGAGGCGCTGATCCGCGGGCTGTTCGAGCCGCGGGCGCTGGTGGACTACCTGCGGACCTGCGTCGTCTTCGAGGAGAACGAGCGCGGCGAGATTGCCAAGAAGATCGCGGGCTATCACCAGTTCCGCGCGGTACGCAAGGCGCGCGCGAGCGTGCTGGCACGCCTCAAGCCGCCCTCCGGTGACGGCGACGGGCGCGGAGGCGTGATCTGGCACACCCAGGGCTCGGGCAAGTCGCTGACCATGCTGATGCTGGCCGGCGCCTTGATCCGCGAGCCGCGCCTCGCGAACCCGACAGTCGTCATGATCACCGACCGCAACGATCTCGACGACCAGCTCTTCGACACCTTCGCCGCCGGGCGGGCGCTCTTGCGGCAGGACCCGGTACAGGCCGCGAGCCGGGAGCACCTGCAAGCGCTGCTCGACCGCGCGGCGGGCGGCGTGGTGTTCACCACCATCCAGAAATTCGCCGAAGCGCATGGCGTGATCTCGGAGCGCTCCAACGTGGTCGTGATGGCCGACGAGGCGCACCGCAGCCAGTACGGCTTCATCGAGGGCGGCGCGCGCTGGATGCGCGAGGCGCTGCCGAACGCTACCTTCGTCGGCTTCACCGGCACGCCGCTGGAGCGCGACGACAAGAATACGATCCACGTCTTCGGCGACTACGCCGACGTCTACGACATCCGCCAAGCCGTCGAGGACGGCGCCACCCGACCGCTCTACTACGAATCCCGCATCGTCAAGCTCAAGGTGGACGAACAGGGCGCGCGCGCCGCCGAGGAAGAGGTCGAGTCCGTAGTCAACGCCGACCGCAGCGGCGAGGTGGCGGAGGACCGGATCCGCGTGCCACTGGAATCGCTGGTTGGCGCGGAGGAGCGCGTCGAGCGGCTGGCCACTTTCATCGTCGAGCATTGGGAGAAGCGCCGCGCGGCGATGGAGGGCAAGGCCATGTTGGTGACGATGAGTCGGGACATCGCCGCGCGGCTCTACGAAGCGATCCGCGCGCGTCGCCCGGAGTGGCACGACGCGGACGACGAGCGCGGCGCGATAAAGGTGGTCGTCACCGGAACAAGCGATGACCCGGAACCGCTGCTGAGCCACGTGCGCACCAAGGCCGCGCGCAAGCGTCTCGCTGAGCGCTTCAAGGACCCCGACGACGACCTGCGGCTGGTGATCGTGTGCGACATGTGGCTGACCGGCTTCGACTGCCCGCCGGCGCACACCCTTTACCTGGACAAGCCACTGGCCGGGCACAACCTGATGCAGGCCATCGCGCGGGTGAACCGCGTGTACGGCGAGAAGCCTGGCGGACTGGTCGTGGACCTGCTCGGCCTCGCAGACCAGTTGGCGGATGCGCTGGCAACGTACACCCAGGCCGGCGGCAAGGGCGAGGCGGTCAGGAAGGTGCAGGACGAGGCGGTGCCCGCCATGCAGGCCGCCTTCGAGAAGCTGCGCGCCTTCTTTCACGGCTGCGACTACGAGCGGGCGCTGAATGCAGAGCCAAGGGACGTGCTGCCCGTCTACCTGCGAGTGATCGATCACGTGTTCGGCCAGAACGACGGCTGGAAGCGCCTGCGCACGCTCGTCAGGGAGCTGTCGGCGGCTTTCGCGCTGGCGGTGCCGCGGCCGGAGACCGAAGCCATCACGCCGCATCTGGCGTTTTTCCAGCGCGTGGTGGCGATGATCCGCAAACGGCTCGCCGACGACACCGGCGGTGGCGCGGGTCGCGCCCGGCAGCGCGACATCGACACCGCCGTGCGCCAGGTGATCGGCGGCGCGGTTGATGCGGACGAAGTGATCGACCTGTTCGCCGTCGCGGGCCTGGCGGAAGCGCGCCTCGACATCCTCAGCGACGAGTTCCTGGACCGGGTGGCGGCGCTGGAACAGAAGAACTTGGCGCTGGAGACGCTGCGCAAGCTGCTGAACGATCAGATCCGCATCACCGAGCGCACGAACCTTGTACAGAGCAAGAAGTTCCGCGAGGCGCTCGAGGACGCGATGCTGCGCTATACGAACAAGGCGATCACCACCGCCGAGATGATTACGCGCCTGATCGACTTGGCGAAGCACCTGCGGGAGGCGCAGCGGCACGGCGAGGAACTCGGCCTGAGCCGCGAGGAAACCGCCTTCTACGATGCGCTCGTGGAGAACGAGTCGGCGCGGGAGGCAATGCAGAGCGACACGCTGCGCTTGATGGCCCGGGAGCTAACGGAGATGGTAAGGAACATGCCCAAGCTCGACTGGACGCAGCGCGAGTCGGTGCGGGCAGGCCTGCGGCGCAACGTCCGCCGGCTGCTGGCCAAGTATGGCTACCCGCCGGATCTGGCGGAGGGGGCAACGCAGCTCGTGTTGCGGCAGGCCGAACTTTCGACGGAGAACGTGGAGTAGGCGTCAGGCGGGAGCTGCGGCTGGCGAGGCTCGTCGTCCACGGCTGGAGGAATACCAACTTGGCCTGTCAGCGCGAGCCGATGGAGGAACGGGCTTCGTGAAGGTGTAGAACAGGGCCCGTATTACTGACAACAACACGTCTCAATCGACGGCGCCCTTTTGCCGGAGCGCCCAAGAGATGTCCTCGCGCTGGAACTGCTCCTGAGGATCGAACCGGTGGCGGCTCAGGAATTCCGCGAGCGCGAGCCGTCCTATCTCGTCCTCGTTGGCGAACCAGCCGGCGGCCACGAGGCCCTTGAGCTTCTCGGCGAGCGGGTCGGGTACCTCGATCTCGAGCGTCTTCATGAATGGCTCCTCAACTGATCTTAGCCTGGTTGAACCGGCCGGCCCATGGTTCAGGCTAAACCTGATCGCGGTCGATATCATCGGCCCAGTGTGGGGGAAAGTCGCCCCTCGGCTTCGGCCACGCGGGCCCATGCTTTGGGCCCACGGGCCCATGTCTTGGGCCCACGGGCCCATACCTTGGGCTCACGTGGACCAAACCCATGTCCCCGCCGCCCCCGGTGACGGTAAATCCTTAGTAGTCCACGCCATAAGTTCGCTTACGTATTCAGCGGGCCAGGCAGACCGAGAAATCGCGCGGCCCGACCCGCTCAACACGTCGCGTGACCTGCCGCGCACGGACGTGACCTGCGCCGCACGCCGCGCGACCTGCGGGGTACGCCGCATGACCTCCGTGCACGGCGCGTGCCCCGCGGGGCACCACACGTGACCCGCTTAGCACGGGGCAGGACCCGGAGGTCACGGACCGTGCTCCACGGGTCCTGCCACTGGACCCTTGGGGCACGCGCCAGATCGAGAGGTCACGCCAGAAAACCCGCGGGTCCTGCGCCGTGCCCCGCTCAGCACGCCACGTGCCGGCTCAGCACGCGCCGTGCCCGGCTCAGCACGCGGCGCGACCCGCTCAGCACGCAGCAGATCGAGAGGTCGGGTCGCGGCATTCTCCAGATGCGCGCCGTGATCGCGGGGTCTCGCCAGAGGACCCGTGGGTCTCACGACAGACGGAGGTAAGCCGCAACCGGATCGCGCCACCCCCAACCCAGAATACATCATCGTAATTACGGGCCAGAGTACTTAGTTTACCGGCGTGTAGGGTACCCCCGAGCCAGGTACCAGGTGGTGTCCATCGTCAAGGTTACGCGACGGCCGCCAGCTTGCCGCCGGCCGTCCGGGCAGCGCGGAAGGCGCCCACCTCATGAGGCCGGTGCGGTCTGCGGCGTAACGACCGAGGCCTCTCCGCGCCAGAAGGCGAGCGCTTCCTCTTCCATCCGCCCGAGCCGCGTGTAGTAGTCCGGGAACTCGTGGAGATGGGCGAGGGCGATCTTGCCGGTGAGGAGCAGGTCGTCGCCGGTGACGTCCGTGGCCGGATCGCGCCGGCCATGCTCCAGCTCCACCTCCATGCCGCGGCGGAGCTCCTCCAGGTCGACGCGGTTCCAGTCGACTCTCAGCTCTTCGCCGATCTTGCGCGCCTTGCGCGGGCTGACGCCCTTGCGCGGCGTCTCGCGGTGTTTGTATGCGTAGATCGCTGCGCCGACGGCGGTCGCCCCACCCGCGAGGCCGGCGATCTGGACTTTGGTGTTCCTTTTCACGGCCATGTCACACCTCCTCGCCTTCCACACTACTCCCATCGTTGCCGAGCGGAGGCCGCCCGGGCAGGTGGGAAGGGACACGCCCCAGGGTGGCCGATCTCGAAACGGCCGGCCCGCGGCGCTCTAGTCTTCCATCACGAAGGTCACCTTCATGTCGACGCGGTAAGCGACGATCTTCTTGCCCTCGACGACGACCTGCTGGTTCTGGATCCAGGCGGCCTTGATGTTGTTCAAGGTCTTGCCGGCGCGGGCGATCCCCTCGCGGATGGCGGCCTCGAAGCTGTCCGGAGACTCGGAGCTGATTTCGATGACTTTGGCGACGGACATGGGTCTCTCCTTTCTTCATTGGCCGCCCCCTGGCGCTCAGGGAGCCGGGCGGCCTCGAAGCTCAGACTGCGTGGATGCTTCTGCGTGGACTCTCTTGATGGAGAAGCCGTGCCTCTCCCGCTGTGGGCGGAACGAGACGCCTCCCTCGAGCGATCCCCGCAGCCCTTCGAACATCATAGCTGGAAGCGCGAGCGGCGAGGCGTGGCCGGCGCCCTTCTCGTAAAGACCGCTCCACCTCCTGCTTAACACCCGAGGTCGCGTTCGAGGAGCACGATCTCGGCTGGCTGAATCCCATCCAGGCGATCCTATCGCGGTGGCCGGCGCGCCGCCGCCGGGTGGCGCCGGGTGGCTCGGCCCCGCCCGGCGGAGCGGCGGACGCTGGACCCGGAGCTACTTGACGGGCCGCGGCCTGCCCACCCCAACAGGGGTCGCCGTCGGCTTGGCGGTCCGCTACGCTGGAGCGTGAGGAGGTAGAGCGCCATGATCCTTCAGACCGACCCGTCCCCCCGTTCCCGTCCGCATCGCCCGCTGCGAACGGTGCTGATCGGCTCTCTGCTGGAGAGCGAAAACGACTATGTCGTGCGCGCGGGCCTCGCCGCCGCCCGGGCCGCCGGCGCGCGCGTGTTTCTCGTCTATGCGGCCCCCGACAGGGCGCAGCTCGTCGGTCCCGAGATCGGACGGGGAGAGGATTTCACCGAGGAGCTGAACGCCTGGGCTGAGGAGAAGCTGCGCCGGCAGATCGGGCGGCTCGGCATCGGCAAGCCCGAGCTGGCGGGCGTCGAGGTCAGGGCCGGAGAGCCTCACCGCGTCCTCATCGATACGGCGAGGGAGCTCGCGGCCGACCTGATCGTGGTGGGCGCCACCGCTTCCGGGCCTTTCGCCGCCGAGCTGCTCGGCTCGACCGCCGACCGCGTGCTGCGCAAAGCCGCCTGCCCCGTGCTCGTGGTGCGCGGCGAGCTCCAGGTGCCGCCGCGGCGCGTGCTGGCTCCAGTCGATTTGTCGCCGCTGTCGGCCGACGCCTTCCGCTGCGGGCTGGATCTGCTGGCCCAGATCGCGAACACCGCCAAGGTCGAGGTCAGGGCTGTCCATGCCTTGGGCTTCATGGAGACGCTCGCGCTGCAGCGTCGAAAGCACGGCGAGATCTCCTCCGCGGAGGCGGAGCGCCAGAGCGGCGAGGAGCTGCGGCATTTCGTTCTCGAGAACCAGACCGACGTGCCTGTGGAAGTGGAGACCGCCGTGCTCCCCGGCGAGGCGCGTTTCGAGATCCTCCACGAGCTCGACGAGCACCCCGCCGACCTCGTCCTGCTCGGCACCCACGGGCGGGGCGGCGTGGACCGTCTGATGCTGGGCAGCGTGGCCTCGGCAGTGGCCCGCAAGGCTCCGTGCAGCGTGCTGACGATCTCTCCGGAAGCCGTTCTGGCGGAAGGCATCGCCGAGGCGATCACGGCCAGGACGACGCCCGCCTGGCACCGCGAGCCGGCGCCCGTCGCCTGAGGGGGACGAGGGGATTCGGAAGGAGATTTGGTCGGGACGCGGGGATTTGAACCCCGGACCCCCTGAACCCCATTTGGAATCAAGGGTTTAGGGCAAAAGGACTGAACTCCCCTAAACTCCGCAATTCCGCTCCTTTGCCGCGTCGGAGCCTACCATATCTCCCCATGCGACCTCCCCATACTACCCCCATTTCCCTGGGGGAAAAAGTACAAGTTTTGTACAACCCCGGCGGGTGCCGGAGGGAGGTCGTCAGATGCCCAAGAGCTCAGCTCGCCGAACTGCTTTCCCCCGCATCACCGTCGAAGTCATCCGCTACGCGTACGAGCACCCGGCGCAGGCAAGCCCCTACTACATCCGGGAGATCGGCCGAGACGCCATTAAGGGCTGCATGCTTCGGGTACACCGCCGGGAGGTCGAGCTCGGCACTCGCTACGCGAAGGGCACCCGCTGGCACCGCGTGATCGTCGTCGACGTGCACATGTCGATCGAAGAGCTCGAGACCGCCCGTTTGAAGGTCCGCCAGTTCATCCGGTCTCTCGAAGACGAAGAGGAAGAACCTACGCTGCAGGAGGGCCGCAGGAAGACCGTACGTGCCCTCTGGGAAGTCCGCCGAGCCGAATACATCCGGAAGCGAAGCGCAAAGCGCAGCCCCAGGACTCTAGAGTCCTACGATTACCTCTGGAACACCTACTTGCTCCCGGCCTTTGGAGACCTCCGCCTGCGACAGGTCACCTCATCCCAAGTGGAGGATCTCCTCGCGGAGATCACTGGCCGCGTCCAAGCCTCCCGACCATGGGCGGAAGGCCGTCACACGGCCAACCATGTCCTGAATCAAGGCCGCATGGCCTTTGAGGACGCCCGTAGGAAAGGGTGGATCTTACGCAACCCCTTTACCGAGGTCGAGCCGTTCGAGGTCGAGGCGGCACAGGTCTATCTCCGTGACATGGACCTCGCGGCTGTAGGAAAGGCCCTCCGTGAGATGGAGACCCAGGCCGCCAGCTCGTCACCGACCTCCAGGCATGTTCCGGCCCTTGGCTCCTTACTCGCCCTCCGCGTCGCCATCTATACAGGGTGCCGTCATCGCGAGGAGCTTCTTTACGGCAGCACATCCTGGCTCTTCCAGGATCTCGGCGTTCCGCGGCTTGAGATACCCCGAGCTAAGGGTGACCGAGGCGATCGTCATGGACGTTTTCTTTACCTGGGCCCTCACACTCTGGAATGCCTGGGCCGGATCCCCAGGGCTTCAGGCTCTACCCTACTGGTGCCCGGTCGACTACCCGGAAGGCCCCTTTACCGGCTGAATGAGACATGGGGCGCTGTCCTGATTCAAGCTCGGGCAATTCTGCAGGACTGGCAGTCTCAGAGTCCTGAGGCTTTCGATGCCGTGATCCTTAGGGCTCGCCTGAGCCTCGGAGAGATCGGAGAGCGCGTCCCCGTAAAGGTTCTGCGACATACGGCGAAGACTCTCCATCCCCGTGCCGGTATTGCCCCGGAGCACTCGGCTCAACTCCTCGGACACGAAGCTCAAAGTCTCGGCGAGCGCGTCTACCTCCATCGCCATGGCCCTTCGCTAGTCGAAGCTGCAACTGCCTACGAGAGCTTCGTTCGGCGGCTCCTCGGCGATTTGTCCCACGGGACTACCAAAGTGCTTCCTTACCGCAGGGGTAACAGTCAACCGGAAGGTTCCTCGCGTGCTCTAGGCGTAAGCACAGCAACTCGCAAGAGCCGAAGATCCAGAGGCTGAGCCAATGACCTCAGACAACCCTCTTCAGATCTTTGGGTCCGAATTCCGCTGGGGATCCCAGACCCAGACTCCCAGGCCTCTTACAGCGCCGAGGATGTTGCCTTCCGCTCATGCCACAACGTCGGCTCTCCGATCTTGGCCTCTCGAGGCTGCCTTTAACATGGCCTGCGCACTCGCTGTCTACGCTTCGCAACGTGGGTTACCCCAAATGCTACGCAAGACTCGCTTCCGGTGGGTAGCCATCCCTGGACGGGTATTCGCCCCTACCAGGTCCACTACGAAGGATTTCCGGTTCTGTTTACTTTATCCTTCTTCCCTTCCAGGTTTACCCTGGCGCGAGACATAAAGCCCGGGTCAAGCGCGGCAGGCGCGGCGACCCGATGAATGCCAGCTCTCCCCGAGCCCTGAAAGGGCGGCGGAAGGTCGCCAACTACAGAATATGGTTGGTAGGTTTGAGGAGATCTACTCAATCAGTTCGGTTGGAGGCTCAGGGTGTAGTTGCCTGTGACAGTCCCGGATCGGTCACCGGCGAAGATCGAATAGGTTCCAGTGGCATCGAGCGCACAGAGCGTCTGGGCCGTGGATCCGGTTGTCTCGGCCATGCACAGCTCCGTGCCGTCAGGGCGGTACACCCTGAGTTTCGAGGACAGGCTGCCGGATGTCCGCGTCATCGTAATGCGCGCCTGTCCTCCCGCGGTTCCGCTGAAGGTGTAGGAGTCGAGCTCGGCCAGCCTGGCGATGCTGGAGGCGACCGTGTCGCCGAAGTTGATTGGCGTGGCGTTGCCCGGACTATTGAGACGCTGCACGTGGAGACCGTAATTGCCAGCCTCGGTGCCGCCATTGTCCTCGACGATAAGGGTATGGGTGCCAGTAGTGTCCAGGACGCAGAGAACCTCGGCGAAGTCGTTGGCGCTGGCGGTGCAGATCTCCGTACCATTGGGACGGAGGACTCGAAGCTTGGGTTCGATACCATTACTGAAACCGTTGTCGTCAGCCATCCGCACCAACACTGTGTCGCCCACCGCGCCAGCGAACGTGTAGGCATCGAGCTCGGCCAGAATGCCGATGGTAGAGGAGAGCGTGTCACCGAAGTTGATCGGCGTGGTGTTGCCTGGGCCATTGAGACGCTGCACGTGGAGGCCGTAATTGCCAGCCTCGGTGCCGCCATTGTCCTCGACGATAAGGGTATGGGTGCCAGTGGTGTCCAGGACGCAGAGAACTTCCGCGAAGTCGTTGGCGTTGGCGGTGCAGGTCTCCGTACCATCGGGGCGTAGGACTCGAAGCTTGGGTTCGATGCCATTACTGAAGCCGTTGTCGTCGGCCATCCGTACCAGCACTTTGTCGCCCACCGCGCCAGCGAACGTGTAGGCGTCGAGCTCGGCCAGAATGCCGATGGTAGAAGAGACCGTGTCGCCGAAGTTGATCGGCGTGGCGTTGCCCGGACCCTGGAGACGTTGGAGGTGGAGTCCGTAGTTGCCAGCCTCGGTGCCGCCGTTGTCTTCGACGAGGACGGTATGGGTGCCAGAGGTGTCGAGGACGCAGAGAACCTCGGCGAAGTCGTTAGCGTTGGCAGTGCAAAACTCGGTGCCGTCGGGTCGAAGCACTCGGAGCTTGGGTTCGATACCATTACTGAAGCCGTTGTCGTCGGCCATCCGCACCAGCATCTTGTCGCCAACGGCGCCAGCGAACGTGTAGGCGTCGAGCTCGGCCAGCTTGGCGATGGTGGAGGCGACCGTATCGCCGAAGTTGATCGGCGTGGCGTTGCCCGGAGCATTGAGACGCTGCACGTGGAGGCCGTAATTGCCAGCCTCGGTGCCGCCGTTGTCTTCGACGAGGACGGTATGGGTGCCAGAGGTGTCGAGGACGCAGAGAACCTCGGCGAAGTCGTTGGCGCTGGCAGTGCAAAACTCGGTGCCGTCGGGTCGAAGGATCCGGAGCTTGGGCTCGATGCCGCTGGTAAAGCCGTTGTCGTCGGCCATCCGGACCAGCATCTTGTCGCCTGCGGCGCCAGCAAATGTGTAGACATCGAGCTCGGCCAGCCTGGCGATGGTGGAGGCGACCGTGTCTCCGAAGCTGAGCGGCGTGGCGTTACCCGGAGCATTGAGACGCTGTACGTGGAGGCCATAGTTGCCAGCCTCGGTGCCGCCATTGTCTTCGACGAGGACGGTGTGGGTGCCAGAGGTGTCGAGGAGGCAGAGAACCTCGGCGAAGTCGTTGGCGCTGGCAGTGCAAAACTCGGTGCCGTCGGGTCGAAGGACCCGGAGCTTGGGCTCGATGCCGCTGGTAAAGCCGTTGTCGTCGGCCATCCGGACCAGCACCTTGTCGCCTGCGGCGCCAGCAAATGTGTAGGCATCGAGTTCGGCCAGCCCGGTGATGGTGGAGGCGACCGTGTCGCCGAAGTTGATCGGCGTGGCGTTACCCGGAGCATTAAGACGCTGCACGTGGAGGCCGTAGTTGCCAGCCTCCGTGCCGCCGTTGTCTTCGACAATGAGGGTATGGGTGCCGGTGGCGTCGAGGACGCAAAGACCCTCGGCGAAGTCGTTGGCGCTGGCAGTACAGATCTCGGTACCGTTGGGGCGAAGGACTCGGAGCTTGGGTTCGATGCCGGTGGTAAAGCCGTTGTCGTCGGCCATCCGAACCAGAACCTTGTCGCCTGCGGCGCCAGCGAACGTGTAGGCATCGAGCTGAGCCAACTTAGCAATCGTAGCAGTGATCGTGTCGCCAAAGTTCATCGGCGAAGCGTTGCCCGGACCATTGAGGCGCTGGATGTGGAGGCCGTAGTTGCCAGCCTCGGTGCCACCATTATCTTCGGCGATGAGGGTGTGGGTGCCGGTGGTGTCGAGAACGCAGAGGACCTCGGCGAAGTCGTTGGCGCTAGCAGTGCAATTCTCGGTGCCGTCGGGTCGCAGGACTCGGAGCTTGGGTTCGATGCCGCTAGTAAATCCATTGTCGTCGGCCATCCGGACTAGCACTTTGTCACCTGCGGTCCCATCGAACGCGTAGGAGTCCGCCTCACCTGTAGCAGCGATTGTGCTCGTGACAGTCTCTCCGTACTGAATGATTTGGTACCCAGGCTTGACTTCCAAATGCGTCCGATTCGAGATCCCCGCAGGGGTCTGAACTCGCACGCCAATAGTGCCAATTGGTGCACTGCGATCCACTATTAGCCGCGCGCTGAGCGAAGTCCCATCCGGGGCAACCGACAGATCGGTGGCAGAGAGACCGTTGACGTCAAAGAGGATCTCTGTTGCATCGGACAGCTGAGTGCCGGTGACTGTCCAGCTCGGTACCGTCTGGCCTTGGAGCACCTCGGCGGGCACTAATGCAGAAAGATAAGGAGCCTCGGTGATAATCAAGGACACTGCGCCGCTGTCAATAGGGGTACCGGACGAACGCTGCACGGAGAAAGCGTAGCTTCCCGCTACCACGGTCGAAGCGACCGATACGGAAAACGAGATGAAGTTGTCATCAGGATCTCCGATAAAGCTTGCCTCGATTCCAGGATGGTCGAACGTGATTCCTAGAGCAGAGGCAAGACCTTTGCCTATGACCGTCATAGGTGTAGCAGTCCCTGCAGCGACCCTGCTGGGTATGAGCGCGCTAATACTGTCGGCTTGAGTCCGACTAGAGCTGAGCCGTAAGCGATTCCCCCCCGCGTCAAACTCGTATGTTATTAGCGCCCCGTCAGACGTAATGACTGCTATGAGCCTACCCGCGCTATCATAAATATAGTGCCGCGATTCGATTCCAACAGCTAAGTCCGGCAGTATGAAAAACAGTGATACAGCAAAGAGGAAATGAAGGCACGAATAGTAAAACAAACACTCCCTCTTGTTCATCGTTCTACCTGCATCCGCAACCAGCTGTTGTCTCATCAGACAGAACTACCGATAGCAATTTGTCAACGACCCCTCCAGCAAATTCTCTCGCAACACTTCGACGTACATTACCATTCTTGCCTCGTAACGGTCCGTTGAAATCACCTAAACGCCTAGATGTCGCTCCAGACGGCCTTCTGCCCTTATACTCCAGATTGGGAATTAGATCGACAATGCCCTCTGTTGCCATACTTAGCAGACCATCACTCAAAGCCTCCCCGAAATCAAGATCCTTTCGCCCTTGCAGGAGCTGTTTCGTAATGTCTCCGATGGCCCCTCCGGCAAATGCTCCCGCAAAGACTCCAACTGCCGACCCCACAGCCCCAGATATGAAACCATTAGCGAAATCCCGTGCAACCTCTCCTGCATCTTTGCACTCTCCAATCGCACTTGCCGCATCGAGTATGCCGTTTATGAGGCCTCCTGCAGCTGCGATCGCTATCCAATGGGCGAACTCTCCACGAGGGTCGCTAAAATTGACAGGGTCTCCCGGCGTATACGAATAGAGATTCGCACTAGTCCCACGGAATGTAACGGGATCCTCGCTGACAAATCTTCCTGTTAGAGGATCATAGTACCGCGCGCGAAGATATATGAGGCCATTCTGATCCTGATCGCGCCCTAGGTATCTGAGGGCTGGCAGCGAACTTCCTTCTGCCAACTTAGCGGCACCGTATTCGTCGTAAACAATGCGGGAGCTAAGACCGTTTTGGTCTACGGCCATGAAAACGCTTCCGAGACGATCTTGCAGATAAGATCGTACAGAATCGTAAGTTCGCGATGCCAAGGCGCTGTCCAATGATAGTCCGTTAAGATAGTCTGTGGGAGCGGAATCCTTAATTATTCGAAGATAGCTAAACAAATCGTACAGAAAGAAAATTGAAGCGGCATTTTCCCGTTTTCCCGATCGTCTGGCAATAGCGTCGTATTGATATGATTCGCTTCCCTCCACTCCTATGGTCCCTATCAGGAGCCCGCGAGCATCCCAACTATAAGTACGAAGGCCATCGTTCAACAACTGCCCCTCTGAATTGTACTGAAATGCTCGACCATTTAACCTAACCAGTCGGTCCCGACTATCGAAGGTCGCTACTTGAGGCGGAGGCGGCAGCGGGTTAATAGCATCACCCGCAACCGAGGTGACGCGTCCGTTGAGATCGTGGTTATAAAGGCGAAAATCAGTGATGCCAGCTGGGCCAGCGTAGTCGATGCGAGTAACTTGGTCTCCAGCATCGTAAGTGTAGCTTACTCTGATACTGTTAGGAGAGTTCACGCTTGTCAGACGACCGGCGTCATCGTAAGTGAATTGGGCGCCCATCGAACCATTAGTGATTGAGTCGAGTTGCCCTTTCATCGTATAGGTATAGAACGTGAGGCCGTCGGGACCGGCTCGGGCTCTCCGGCGACCAATGCTGTCGTATTCATAGAGCAGCCAACCAGTAGGTGAGATCTCAGATACTAGGTGCCCGACCACATCATAGCCACGCTCTATACGGCCACCTGCGAAATCGTCTGCGGCGAGAAGGCGCCCGGAGGCATCCCACTCGAAACGAAGGCGTGTGCCGTCTTGATAGAGAGCCTCGGATAGCCTGCCAAGGGCGTCATATGTGAACATAGTTGCACGGCCATTGCGATCTACGACGGATGTTGAATTGCTGTTTAGGTCGTAGGTAAAGAGACGCTCGGCGCCATCAGGGGCGATCTCACGAGCAACGCGACCTGACTCGTCATAGACGTAGGTTGTGGAATTTCCTCTCGGATTGGTAAGTGAAAGGACATTCCCTGATGCGTCGTAGTTAAGGCTAGTTAACAGTCCGATGCCATCCTCTATTCCAGTGATCCGGTCGAGTAAATTATAAGTTATATATTCAGTCGTTCCGTCTGGCGCGCGCTTAGCGGCGAGGCGCCCCGCTCTGTCATACATATAGGTGACTGTGCGATTAAGGGCGTCAGCGATTGTTATAGGACGACCATCGGCTCCATAAGTAACGGTTATCGCATTATGATTCGGATCAGTTAATGAAAGCAGGCGCCCAGCGTCATCGTAGGTGAGTAGTGTTATCTTTCCTGCCGGATCGGTGATGGAGGTGACATCCCCCATGAGACTTTGTGTAAGGATGGTCTTCCTCTGCAGAGCGTCGGTGATTGTCTCTGGAATCTCACCGATTGGCGGATAGGTGTAAGTAGTGCTGTGTCCCAAAGCGTCGGTAAGTTTCGCGAGACGTCCTTGCTCGTCATACTCGTAACTTTGGTTGTTACTTGCGGGGCTTCCGCATATGGGGCAGCTGGCCGTTCCCACTCGCTCGCGGTACCTTCCGGAAACCGGATCGATTTCGAAACTCACTCTCTGCCCAAGAGCGTCGGTGACGTCGGTTAGCTCGCCCGTAACGGTGAATCGATAGGTCGTTGTGTGCCCTAGCGGATCCGTCACTTGAGTCTGAAGTACCGGGGTTGAGGGATCTGAAGGATTCGCGGTAATATAAGAATAGTGCACCTCGGCGGTGTCTGGGAAGACCTCTCTGACCACGCGACCAACGGCGTCGTATTCCTTAGTGATGACTAGAATTCCTCGCGCATCCGTGATTGTGGTCAGATGATTCTGGTCATCATAGCCGTAACGTGTCACTCCTCCAGCCGGATCGGTGATCCTCGCGAGGCGTCCGGAAGAGTCGTAGGCGTAGCGAGTGATCCGGCCAGCAAAATCGGTAACAGCTTGGATACGATTCTGACTGTCATACTGAAGGGCTAGATCCTCCCCGTTCGGCGAGACGATGCGCTGGAGGATTTCGACATTACCCGTTCCGACCCCGCGCTCCAGTTCGATGCGATTGCCGTGCCTGTCAAGAATGGCTGTTAGTGAAGATCGGGCGGCGACGAAGAAGGCCGGCCGGAAGAGGAACACCGAGCCGTCAATCGCCGTGAGGCTATACTCCCCTTGGAGGGAGTCCCAGCGCAGAACACTTCCGCGACCAATGGAGGCCACCGGAGCGAGGTAAGAACCGTTTGGCTGGCGCGTGAAGGATAGTCGACTACCGTTCGGTGATGCCACTTCAATTTTCGCCTGAGAGGAGTTTGCGCCGGCCAGGACGGTATAGCTGAAGTTATGACTTGTACCCAGACCGAAGGGACCCGTGAAGCTCGCTAGATCGCTGCGATAAGTGCGGACGAGTGCAATCGGTAAGAGGGTACCAGTTACAACTGCGTCCACATCGTTTGTCTCCTCCGCGCCGGTCGCATACTCAACCGAGTTCAGGGTTTGGCAGTTGCAGCTCCCTTCAGCCGCGCAGGCGCCCGTCAACACGGCGCCATTTTCATGGCCTGTGGGTCCCCGTCCCGCGGCAGGCACGTCCGGCGTGATTGGGCCGTGCCAATCGAAATGGGTGAGCCCGTACCGTCTGCCAGGCGTGGTGGGATTCGGGTCCGCGATGATCGAGAGGCCATCCGCCGAGATCGTGCCCGTGCCATAGGAAACCATCATGCCGACGCGGGGATCGAGCGTCAGCAGAGTGACGACGCTTCCCGGTGGGCCATCGACAGTGTTGGGATAATCGACCGCGACCGGTTGGCTCGCGCTCGAACCCTCGGGTTGGAGAGAGAGGAGGAAGGGCATGATCTGACCGACCGGGAAGGTCTTGTCTCCCGGCGGACGGTCGATAGGGATCCGTAGTGCGCTCAAGGGGAACGGATCGGGAGTCGAACCATCCGGGTTAGTAAAGATGGTCCCGGCGTAGACCTGGAGCTTGAGGCCCGGGATGGTTTGGAAGGTGAAGATCTGATCCGAACTCCAGTTCTGCCGTACGAGAACCGTCTCGGCGTCGTAGATCGCCGTCAGGTGAATGAGGCCGGGTGTGTGATTGATTACTCCAGCCTGGATATCGAATCGAAGATTGACCGGAGTGTAGAGCTCTCCCGATTCCGTGACGCCGTCGAAACCGACGAGCTGCGGTCCCGTGCACGCGGATGGCACGTCGACGAAGGCGAAGTTCCCTCCCGCGTCCGTGAGAAGGGGAGGCATGGAGCAGCCGTTGGGTGCTCCTTGTTCATTCTTGCCTAGAAATTGGACTGTCACCCCAACCAGGGGGTGCTCGAAGGCCTCAGCTGCGGCGACCCTGCCCATGAAGCTGGTGGTCACTGGCCGGACGTTGATGGAAAGAGCCAGCGTACGGTTCAGGGTCTGGCCTTCGTTCGAGCCGGTGCCTGTCACGCTGAAGGAGGTCAATCCGGTCGGCTGCCCGGCCGGCGCGGAGACCGTAAGGTTTGAGGTCTGGCCCGCCGAGATCTGGGGCGGATCAAGCTTGAATGTGACGCCGCTGGGTAGACCATTTACCTGAAGCGAGACGAGGCTGGCGAAGCCGTTCGTGCTCGTCGCCGTGATCCCATAGTTGACGCTCGAGCCCGGGAAGACCACGCCGGCCGTCGGGCCGCCGGCCAGATCGAAGGTCCGGCTCGGGATCACGGTGAAGACTGGTCCGGTGAGGGTCAGGCCTCCGGAGACGAGCCGTACCGATCCAGTCGCTGCTCCGGTGGGTACGGAGACCTGCAGGGTCGTAGGCGCGCTGGAGAGGAGCGCCGCCTGGAGATTACCCCCTCCCTGTTTGGAGAAGAGAACGGTGGGAAGGAGGTCCAGCCCATCGCCTGTGATCGTCACGGCTGTGCCCACCGGGCCCGAGGTGGGTTGAATCCCGCTGAGCGAGAGGGTCTTCACTTTGAAGCTCAGAGGTGTGGAGGTTGAGCCTCCCGGGTTTTGCACGTCCACCGAGACCGTTCCGGGCTGGGAGATCAGGGCCGCTGGAACGGTTGCGGTGAGCATTCCTGAGCCGGCGTAGGCGGTTGCGAGGGAGGTCCCTCCGAAGCGAGCGACGGCTCCGCTCTTGAACCCTGCGCCGCTCAGGGTAAGCGAGAAGCTCGGAGAGCCGGTGGCCACACCCGCGGGCACGAGAGCGTTCAAGGCCAGGGGAGCGTCCACGGTGAAGAGGGTCGCCTCCGAGGCCGTTCCGTCCGGGTTGACGACCTGGACCGGATAGGTGCCCGCGGTTCCTAGCCGCGCGGCGGGGACCACAGCTGTCAGGCGATCCGCGGCAGTTTGGGTAGTAACGAGATCATAACCATCGAAGCGGACGATGACATCGTTCTGGAATCCGGTACCGGTCACGGTGATCACCAACTCGGCGCCACCCTGCGGAGCCGAGGAGGGCGAGAGCGAGAGGATCTCGAGATCCTCGGTGGCAAAGTACCCGTTGACGTCGAGGATGGCGTGCACCTGGCCGGCTCCTTGGACAAAGGCGAAGAGCGCAAGGGTTCCATCTCCGTTCGCGGCCAGGGGAATGATCGCGTTATTGCCCCGGTTCTTACCAGACACAAAGTTGATCGTACTGGTAGAGGGACGAGGCGCATCGCCGGGGAACGCCGTCAAAAAGCCGGCTCCTGTGGGTTCGGTAATCGTGAGATTCACCGAGACCGCCGCCGCAGCCGGTGAAATACCGCATTGGCCCGCTACGGTGAAGACCCGTGTTGCGCCAGACAGCAGCGGCGTGTTATCGATGCGGGTATCGAAGACCCGGCAGGGAGTGACAGTGAAAAAGCTGGTTCCGGAGATCCCGGACGTTTCGACAACCTTGGCGGAGGAGTCCCGGGCCTGGGCCGAGGTGGCGAAGAGAACCGCCAAGGAAAGTGCGAAGATGCGTTGAAGAAGACTCATTTCATCCAGCCCACCATGCCACCTCCATGACTCCTGCGAGATGCTCTTCAGCAACTACTATGCCAGTCTCCAGAGTCGAAGTTTCTAAGGGGTGAAGGGCGGGCAGGCAACCCCATCTGTAAAGCGCACCTGACAAAGTCGTCAGGCGTACCTTACAGATTGGGACCTTGATCGATTGGTTTACTTCTCCGAAACAGCCAAGAGGGTGATCAGGAAGGCTGCGCCCTCGGTTGCGTCCTTCTCAAGAGCCATGCCACCGCCGAAGTGCCCCAGGATTTCGCGCGAACGGGGAAGTCCATAGCCTTTGCCACCAGCTCGAGTGCTGAACCCATACAGGAAGATCTTGTCCGCGAGCTCCGCAGGAATACCTGACCCATTGTCTCGATATCGAAGGATAACGTTCTGATGGGTTCGTCGAAGCTCGATTTCGATGCGCCCGTTCTCCTTCGCCTCGAGAGCCGAAAGCGAGTTGGTGAACAGGTTTTCGAGGATCATGAGAAGGGCTTCACGAGTAATTAGAACACGGGTGGGTCCTTGCCCTTGGTCGACTTCGAGCGTAACGCCCGCGCGGCGGAGCCAATCGGACTGCGTGGTATAGGCCTCGCGAAGGACTTCAGCCGCATCGCAAGAGCAAAGAAAATCAAGCCGGTCCAGCAAGGTCGTCAGGGCCGCTTCAGCCGCCCCGAGGGCGAGGAGTAGCTGGTCCCGCCAAGCTTTCAAGGGCTCTGGCTCATCTTCAAGATGGGCGAGTTGGCCCAGCAGGCCCTCCAAGCGACGTTCGGATTTTTCGAGCCTTGCGCTCTCGGAAAGACCTGGGAAGGCTGCCTGGCTGAGCGCCACGAGTGTTCGGAGCTGGGCTCCGGTTGCTCGAGGATAGTCGGTGGCCAGCTTTCGCAGAGCCGAAAGAAAAGGAAGGTGCGGTTCGCCTGAGTGGAACAGGTTCACTACCCGATTATGGATTGAAAGGAGCGCGCGCTTCTCGATGCCGGCATGCCGGAAGTCGTGAGTGAAGCGGATGAGATCTTCACGCTGCAACACGGAGTCTCCCCCTCGTTCCCGCAAGGACCTAGCCAATCGCCTGAGTCCTATCAAACCCACCGGCACGAGAATTCCGGCCATGGCGCCGACGGCCCACAAGGCCGGTGGCGATCCACCAAGTCCGCGTCCTGGAATCGAGCCGAGAAGCAGTGCGACGAGCGCACCCCCAACCAGGAGAAGAAGAGAGAGTACCCGCATGGATTTGGAGAAGAGAGGTAGGCTCGCGACAAAGGCGAGTCCGGCGATCAGCGGAGCCAACAGACGCCATTTGGGCAGATATCTCCGAAAAGATCGCACAAAGGGAAAGCGGGTTTCTAGGATCCACCTCCGACTGGCGTCTAACATGCCTCCTCTATCTTCAATTACCAGCCGGGTAGAACCTGCCTTAACCGCTCTCAAGAACCTTTTCCTACCGGAGGGAAAGCGCACTTCGACATCTGCGAACTGACGGGATCCCAACCCGAAATGGAGCTCTGACGGTCCCACAGAGCCGAATCCCTGGCCCCGACGAACCCACTGGACCGAGATCGGCGCACCGCTCTTGGCATCGAGGACTTGCGCTCTCGCACCGATCGCTTCCGTATCAGGTTTACCCTCGAGGATGAGTCCAAGCCACCTACCGCGCACGAGCTGGTTGAAAAAAAGGACAGGCGGCGAGCCGTAGCGGAGAATTGTAATGTCGAGTCCGCCATCGCCGTTCAGGTCAGCCGCGAAGGCGGCGTCGCATCCTCCTGTTGCCGAGAAGCCGGAGCTGTCGGTAGCATCTTCGAAGAGTCCGTGGCCGTCGTTCAACAGAAGGTAGTTCGGACGGTCTCGCTGGCAAAGGTAGATATCGAGATCTCCATCATTGTCGAAGTCTTCGGCAAGCGCGACCTCGGCCGATTCCAAAGGCGGAAACCCCGACTCGCTTGTGACTTCGACGAACGCGCCTCCCTCTTTCCCCTCGAACAATCGAGAAGATCCCTTCGGGATCTCAGTGGAATCCCGCAGGATCAGGAGGTCAAGTCGACCGTCGCCAGTCAGATCGGCCCAGACGCCTCCTTCTGTCTGCGCGTGGACAACGGGCTTCCAAGGGGCTGGCTGGAGCTTAAGACGCCCAGAGGAGTTGCGGAAGAGATATTCCCGACTAAGGAAGAGGTCTGGCCAACCATCGTCGTCGATATCGGCAAAGGAAGCCGAGAAGTTCAGCTCTCCGCGCTGAGTAAGATCCCGTAAGCCGCGAAAGGACTCGACCCTAAAACGCCATCCTTCCTGATGACGCAGGAACAAGAAACCAGGTGGAATAGGACTAACGAAAAGCAGGTCCGAATCGCCATCACGATCAACGTCGTCGGCCGTCATGTTATACCAGAACGAAAGATGGCGATCGTCCAACAAGTGTCGCTCTCGGAACCTAAGAGCGCCCAGGTTCTCGAAGAAGCGCGGCACGTCGAACTCGGAGGTGAGAATCAGGTCTCGGTCTCCGTCAGCGTCCAGATCGAAAAACACCGCCCCGGTCCCCATGGTCGGCTGCGCCAGCCCTGAGCTTTCAGTGATCTCCTCGAGCTCAGAGCCCATGTTGCGATAGAGATGCGCGTAGCCGCGCCGCTCCAAGACGAGCACTTCAGGCAAACCATCTCCGTCGAGGTCCTCCATGGCGCCGGCCGTGGAGCGCCGCAACCGGTCGAAAGGCAGCGCTTCGAAGGGCAAGTCAGGCGGAGGTGCATGATGAGGTCCGAAGACTGGATCCGCAGTCAGATCTTTGTGAGGCCATTCCTCAACTCTGAGAGAGGCAAGGCTTACGACTTGCCGAACTGGGCTCACGAAGACGAGGACCACTCCAATGGGCCGCTTTGGCTGTGGAGAATTCTGAGGGCACTGGTTGCTGGTAAGTGTAAGGCGATGATGAATCCACCGATTGGGAGGGTCGAAGAGCACCGGCCAGCCTATGGTGAACTTCGTGTGGCCGTCGACGCCAAGGCAGGCGTCCGGCTCGCTCCCGTCGGGTTCTGCTCTCAACAGGGCAATCCCAACGGCGCCAGAAAGCTCTGTATCAGCCATCCGCCACTCCCATTCCAAGACCAAGTCGCTGGAGGAATGTGGCTGAAACTCGGAAGGGAAGGCTCTAAAGATCGAGAAGTACGTTTCTACCGACAGCTTAGAATTTGCGGAGAACTGCAAAACCTTTCCACGAGAAGGGTCCGAGGCACTGCGTGACATCAGGGCCCACTGGATCTGTTCGGGCCGTGACCCGCGCCTAGGATCACTGTCACGACTGTATGGATGATGCTTCCACCGATTGGGCTCGGCTGGATCATTGAAATTAATCGACCAGACTTTGATCGGAGCGGCATTGGCGACCGCCGTAAACACCCAGATTGCGACGCCACAGGCGAGAACGCGCCGGGCCAGCGCGGAGAGCCCTTGCAGCCGGTCAGTTCGGGTCATGCCTCTAGGGCCTGCCGAGGCGCTGGAGACCAAGCTTCTTGAGCAAAGCATGCAGGGAAGGGCGAGCAAGGCCGCACTCTCGGCTCGCCTGCGACACGTTGCCGTTAAACCGGCTCATAAGTCGTTTCACGTACTCGCGCTGAAAATCCTCTCTTGCCTTCTCGATCGCCGCTGCGTAGGGCATTTCGAGCAGATCAGTACGAACCTCTTGGTCAGTCAAAGACGTCTGGCTCAGGGCTCGCTTCACCTGCTCGACGTCAATCATGCCCTGGATAGCAAAAAGCTTTGACACTTGTAGAGTATGTTGCAACTGCCGCACGTTGCCGGCCCAGCGCTGCCGGGTGAGCAGCTCCAAGGCCGCTTCCGTCAGCTCCACTTCTCCGCGCAGAAAGGCCTGGGCCAGGGGACCGACGCTCTCCCATCGCTCCCGAAGCGGCGGAATCCGGATCATGAGGTTGGCGAGGCGATAGTAGAGATCTCGGCGGAACGTGCCCTGGTTCATCATCGAACTCAGGTCTTGATGGGTGGCGGCGATAACTCTAGCCGAACTATGGAGTTCCTCCTCGCTCCCTACTCGCCGGAATCGACCCGTCTCGATGACCTGAAGAAGCTTGACCTGGCTTTCGCGAGGCAAGTCACCGATCTCATCCAGCAGGATCGTGCCTTCCGCCGTGAGCTCGAAAAGCCCGCGACGGCGATGCTCGGCCCCGGTGAAGGAACCACGCTCATGTCCGAAGAGCTCCGAGTCCAGGATCGTAACGGGAAGTGCGGCGACGTTGACCTCTCGGAAAGGGCCCTGCCGCTTCGCGCTTCGTTGGTGAATGCACCTGGCGAGAAAGGTCTTGCCGGTTCCCGTCTCGCCGAGGATAAGGATCGGTAGATCCGTCTCCGACGCTATTTGCGCCAGCTCGCGAACTTCTTTCATCGCGGACCCGGAGCCGAGGAATTCGGTTTCCGGAAGTCGGTAGGATTCAATCTGGAAGGCTCGCCGGCGTTCTTCTACCGCCAAGCGCAAACGTTCCCTCAGCTCGTCGAAGCGGGGCGGCTTGCCGATGAAGTGAGAGGCACCGGCCTTCATTGCCCGTACGACGGAATCGGTGTCTTGATGGGCCGACAGGATTACAACGGGAAGACTGGGCTCGCGAGCCTTCAGCTTCTCCAGCACCGTGAAACCATCCGGTCCGGATCCAAGATTGAGATCCAGAAGGACGACATCTGGGTCTTCAGCCTCAAATGCCTCCAAGGCTCTAGCAGCGGTAGTGGCATGAATCAGGCTGTGAGAAGGCTCGAGGATCTCTCCGAGGACGGCGTGAACGTCAGGATCGTCGTCCACAAGGAGAACTTTGGAGCCCGCTGGGATACTGGGTTTCTGTTTCATCAGGATACAATCGGAGACCGAATGATAGCGCAAATGCCGAGGCGCTGATAGAGCTACAGCCGCAGGCAGGAGAATTACTGAATGCAACTGAGGCTTCGCCCGGTGCGGGAACGCCAAGCATGGTCTGCTGAAGGCTTGGGTTTGGTGCGGCTGGGAGGACTCGAACCCCCAAGAGTTTAGGAAACAGCCTCTAGCTTGGCAAGCGATGACAACCTATGACTTCTTATGCCAACGGAATCAGCCACTTAGGGAAAGCCTCTATTGTCAGCCGCTGCCACTGGCTGCCGTAGATTTACACCCCCGAGTGTGACTGGAGTGCAACTTGGATACTCACCCGACCCCACCTGTTGCGGCCTTCCTTGGAATGGCGTAGAGTAACTCGCAGAGTTACCGAATGGTTCCGGCGCAGCTGATTGGAGCTCCCGGAGAAGACGGCGGCTCTGGACGATCTTGCAGGAGGATTGGAATGGAGCCAAGGCTGGAGAGACGCCCCCTAACTGTTAAGCAAGTGAGCGAACGACATCCTGGAATCAGTGAGCGAACCCTACGCTACTGGATCTTTAACGCGAGAGAACGACGCTCCTGGATCCATCGGCAGTTGACGAGCGTTCCTGGAAACGGCTTTGATCAAGTCATGGTCCGGAAAGGCTCCAAGATCCTGATTGACGAAATTGCCTTGTTAGACTGGCTGGATAGAGGATAAACGCGGTTTGATCCCTCAACCTGCGAGAGCTCGCAGATGAGGTTCCCGTCCAGATCGTCGTCGGAAGTTCGTCGGAATCTGGACACTCGACGTCCAGATCGACTCCTTCGCCGTTCGCCCGCAGCCACTGATCTCGCGGAAAAGGGTCTTGACATCGGAGTTGTCCCCGCTCTGCTTCTAGCAGAGATTCCTTTCGTCATGGGTCATCTTCTCCTCACCAGCCACGATAGTGACCGGCTCGTGTAGCTTGCCCATAGCCTTCAGTGGACGTTCTCTAGGATGGGGGCATCGCGGACATGCATGATGACACAAGGGACCGGTCGCAGAGTGAGGGCGACCCCTATCGCGGCATGAAGCAGGAAGCGCTTTATCTCGCCCTCAGGTACAGGCTCATCCGGCGGCCAAGAGCGGCCCATCTCTTCAGAGACGCTACCTCCGAAAAAGCGAAAAGCAACTGACACTTCTTCATAGTCGATCGCAGCAACTACGTAGCGGGCCTCTCGTAACCCTCCCTCAGGCTCTATAACCGGTGTCGTCTTACCGCGCCGCCAATCTACGGTCACCTTGAGCCCGGCCCTTCGGGCCTGGGTAACCAGTGGACGAACCATGGTTCTCCTCATCAAGGTTCCCGGGGGATCGCCGGCCGATTCGACACCAAGACGCTCCGCCAAGGCAACCGCTGCGGGCGTAGCGAAGATGACGAATACTTTGGAAGCCTTCCGAGGTAGGAGTCCGGGAAGCCGAGAACCTATGACACCGATGTCATACCCCTCGGCGGCGAGTTCCTGTGCGGCGCTATAAACTGCGTCAAGAATCCTGCCCATCGTCCGCCTCTCCGAGTTGCGCCACAGCGCGCCGCCACACCTCCGGGTCCCCGAGGCGTACTGCCTTATCGGCCCCCTCGTTCTCGAGGAGTAGACCGAGAAGGTTCAATCGCTCCGCCTCAGACCAAAACAGCCGGCCGTCGATCATCTCGAACTTCTCGGGCGTCAAGTCCCACCTTTGGAGCGCCTCTTCTGGCCCCCAGGCACGCCCCCTGTTCTCGATCCGCCATTTCGGCCGCTTCATCCACGTGTCTCCTTGCGAGGAGGTGAAACGCCCCGCGGCAAAGGGCGCTCAAATCAGAATGCGATTTGAGCGCGATGGGAAGTAAGGACCCGGCGGCCCCTCTGAAGCATCACTGAGTAGATCGCCTGGTGCTTTGCCGGCGCTGCCTCCGACAACCCTTTGAAGTTTCTGATCCTGAAAGACAACCTGATGCTCATGCCGTCCGGGAGGATGGATTCCGTCTCTGATGTCAAGCGCAGGGTCACGGTCACGCTCGCGGTGGTAATCCACCTCAGTTACTGTCTGGCAGCGGACAAAAAGGGGAGGAGCCGCGGAGCACGCCGACGGCCCCCTCCCCCGGGCCGACTCTCCCGGCCCGGCAAGCCTCCAGAGCATCGCTCCCTCCCCGTCATCCCCCTTTCCTCTCCCGATCATCGACCACGTGGCCGAGCGAGTGCAAAAGATCGAGCCGGTAGGATTTCTTCCGCACGCTACGCTTCGTCTTACCGAGAGCCTGGCCGGCGATCTCTCCGGCTTCTGCGAGCTGATAGCGGGCCAGCGAGAGAGCGCCGACCAGCCAAGCCTCCAGAGTCACAGGGGCTTTCCGTTTCAACATCGCCTCGAGCTCCTCCCGGCTCGGCACGGGCAGGACTTTGATCAGCTCTCTGAGATCCGTTCGAGCTGCTCGATTTTGAAGAGCGCCGTGCGAAACCGCCGCTTGGCCGCCGGCACAGCGGCGTTCTGAGTCACTTCCCGCCTTCCGCAGAGTAAGGTCGATCGGGCAGCGCACTATTCATGCGGCCAGGGCCTCCAGCGTTGCCTCCATGTGCTCCGTCGCAGTCATCCTCCGGGGGTGAACTCGGCTGTGCCTGTGGGTAGTTCGGCTGGCTGATCGGAATTCGTTAAGACCAGACGCACGATTTGCGTGAGAACAGTTCCGGCGGCGACAGCTACGTCCTCGACCTCGCGACGACGAACCACAGGACTGGCATTAGTGCTGGAAGAACCTCCGAGTCGCTTCACCCGTATCCGCTGTATGAAGTACGTCGCTTCGTCGAGGTCCCCTAAGGTGTAGCCTTGGGCAGCAAGAAGCCTCTGAGCAGCCGCTAGGCCCGGGACTAACTTTCCCCGCTCATAGTCGGAAATCGTGCCGCCTCGAAGGCCGCAAGCCTTGGCGAGATGCTCCTGGCTCCATCCGCGGATGACACGCAGCACGGCCAAGGCGGTCGGCCAATCCGTATTGATCGCACGGTCGCCGCTGCCGGTCTCGTTTTCCATCTCTCCTCTCAATGACTCCGCAAGGGACTGAGCTCCACCTTGTACTGAATCGCTTCCGCAAGATGGGCGGGTCGGATCGAATCGCTCCCCGCAAGGTCCGCGACGGTCCGGGCTACCTTGAGTGAACTCGAAACGGCGCGGGCTGTAAACCCGAGCCTCTCAATGGCTCGGTCGAGGAGGGTGCGTCCGGCAGTATCTAGCTGGCAGTGGAAGGCTACGCCGGCCATCTCCAAAGAAGAATTGGGGCGCCCGCAACGCTCATGCTGAAAGGCCCGAGCCCTGGCTACTCTTCTGGCTACTGTCTCTGATGATTCCCCCGCGCTGGATCGCAGCTCCTTGAGGGTCACCGACGGGACCGTCACGATGAGGTCGATCCTGTCGAGGATCGCTCCCGACACCGGGTAAAAGTACCCTCGAATCTCCTCGGCCGAGCATCGGCAGGACTCACGGGCATTAAGGCGCCACCCGCAAGGACAGGCGCTCATCGCTGCGATGAGTATGAATCGAGCCGGGAAGCTTCGGGTTCGCCCTAGCCCGTGCAGTCTTACCTGACCACGGTCGAGAGGGCCGCGCAAGGCATCAAGGACATCGCGCCGGAAAGATGGCAACTCATCGAGGAACAGGATCCCACGATGCGCAAGGCTGACCTCACCCGGTATCGGGCCGCGTCCGCCGCCGATCAATGCGGCTACCGTCGTGGCTGGTGACGGGCAGCGGAAGGGGCGACGAGAGTCAGGCGGCGGGGTGTCGTGACGCCGGTCATAGATCCTGCTTACTTCTTCTGCTTCCTCTTCCGCCAAGGGCGGCAGCAGAGACGGCGTCCTCTCTGCCAAGCTCGTCTTGCCAGATCCTGTCGGACCGATCATCAAGAGATGGTGTCCCCCTGCCGCAGCCACCTCCAGCGCTCGCTTTGCCGTTTCCTGCCCGCGTACTTCCGCCAGGTCCCGCTCCCCACGACTGAGTGCCACCTGCCTTGCCGCTTCTGCTTGTCGCCGAAGGGAACGAGTTGAAGGAGCTTCATCAGGAACGGCGCATCCAGCCTCGGAATCGAGGTGGGAAGCCTTGGCGGAATCGAGCGATAGCGCGTGAGTCACTTGAACCCTAGTTTCCTGAGCGCGGGCTCGATCGAGATCGTCGGGTCATCCCGCTTCATAGGTGCGGTCGGCTCAGGCAACGGATTAGCTGTCCAGCTCATTCTCTTCCTGTCAGCGCTGCAGGTTCCCAGGTCTGCGAGGACGGTCCCCCTGCCCTTGACGGAGGGCCTCCCGTGAATACACCCTCGCCGCTGCGCGGCCTTTTTCCAGCCCGGCGATGCGGCCCGAGGCCGGTTTCATCCCTCTCCAAGAGTTCCTCCAACTCGCCGAGGTGCCGGACGGCGTCTTCGAGATCCTCATTAAGCAGGCATTCCAGGGTCCCAAGAAGATCAGCTCTCGCCGACTCCATGATCTCGACCTCGTCGTCAGGAACCAACGGGTCCAATGATCCATGGACACCTCCTGCGCTCGCCTTGAAGGCCGCCATTTGTTTCTGCAATCGCTGAGTCTGCCGAAGGAGATCCCGAAGGGCTCGTTTATTGGGTCGGCGCCGCCGCATGATCCGGGTCTCCTGAGACTCTTGTGAGTCACACGATGGGCAACGGCCGGAATGAGACACCTTGCCATCGGAAGGCCATTCGCAGAGGCTGGCTGACGCAGCTCCACATCTCACGGTCAAGCCGGCCGGCCGCGGCGTCTTCGGCAACCGGCGCCAGGATTTCCATCGCCACTTTGAATCCTGGCTGGCCGGAGAAGGCAACCCTTAGCTCCTCGACAAGCTCGTAGATCTCGGCGCCCTTGCCCACCTCAGTCCACAGCAAAGCCAGGTCCATCGTCGCGAAGGTGGCTTCCGGCAAGCGGCCATTCGCGATCTGTGACCGCCGAACCGACGTCAATAGGTCGGCCGCTTCCTCGGCGTCTCCGCACAGGGCGGCAACCCGTCCCTCGAGCCAGCGGGAAAGCAGCTCCTCCTCTTCCCACAATGGGCCACCGAAGGTCCGCGCGCTACGGCGTGCCTCCCGGGCTTTCTCCGGCTTGTCCGCGCAGGCGTCACAGAAGGCAAGACCAAGGCAGCACTGCATGCCAAGCCACGGCCTGCGCCGAGAGTCGAGCCCCTGCGACGCCTCCCGCAGAAACCGAGCCGCACGCCAGGGCTCGCCATCATCGACGTGGAGCATTCCCAGCAAAGCCAGACAGGCCGCCTCCTCCCCCACGTCCTGCCCCTCGGCGTACCGCCGTTGCGCGTGATGGAGTAGAGCGGCGGCTTCCTCACTCCGCCCTTGATCCCAACGCAGCACGCCGAGAGCCCGGCTGAAAAACCCGCGGCTTGCTGGCGAGACGGGGAGGCACGCGGCTCGCTCGAAGGCGGCCTCCGCTTTCTGGTAATCGCCGAGGAGTCGACGAGCGGCGCCGGCAAGGCATAGGGCGCGGGAGTACTGTTCAGCTCCGATCTCCGGTCCCAAGGCGCCTTGCCCGTCGAGCACAGTTGCGAGCCCGGTTGCCAGATTCAGCAATTCGGCGGCCCCGCGCGGATCTCGGGGCAAGGCCTCGTGTCCGGCTTCCACCAGGAGCTCGAAGAGGTGTGGATCATGGAAGCGCTCCTCCCGGAGGTGGCTAAGCCGCTCCTCCTCCGGCAACACCAACAGCTCCTCGATGAGCCGCTCCGTGACTTTTCGCCGCTGCCCCTGGACGCCCAAACCTTGCGGCTGCTGCGTCTTTGCCGATCGTGCGACCACGAGTTCCAGACAAGCGAAGATCCGGCTGGGACTCCCAACCTTCCGAAGCTTGGTTCCGGCTCCTACGCCGCCGCTCCTCAAGCCTTCTCCTTCCCCAAGGCAGCTACATTTCGGAGATCCTGGATGGCGGGCAAGATCTTGTCTTCCAACAGGGTTTCGATGACGGCCCGGATATGGGTAGAAGCGACCATCTCATCGGGGACCTCCAGATGCTGGACGACCTCCGCAGGGCCGGGCGGTAGCGTCGCGTGAACACCCTGCAGCCGGTAACGGATGGTTTGCAGATCCCCCTCGATTTTCCGGAGCTCCGCCTGGGCGTCAGTCTCAACACTCAACGCGTATACCTCCTGGAGATCAGTCCGGGCTCGTCGTGTCCCCGACTGGCCGGCTCCACGAAGCGAGCCACGGAGCCGGGCAGACCTTCACCGAGCTGCCACAATCGTTGGGTCACCGATAGACATCCCCGACAACCCCTCAACAGGTGTCGTACGACGCCGCGCACCTCCTGCCGGGACAGATCGCCGTGCATGAACTGCCTTAACTGCTCGTGGCCGGGATGAGCTGGTTCAGAAGTCGAGACTCCGCTAAACCTGGTGTCGGGGGTCGATGCGCCTTCCATGGTTCTTGACCGGGCCTCCTAAGCCCCCCTCGTCGAAGGGCAAATCCGTGAATTGACCTACGGTAGGAGACCGGATTGCGGGTGCGCAAGGATTGAGGTATCTTTAAAGGGAGAAGTCAAACGGCAGCGCAAAACCTGTGTAGTATTTCGGATTGGGGCAACTTCCTGGTGCGGCATCGGAGCATCTCCGTAGGGGACCAGGAACCTTTTTGCCGCTTGAGGAGATCGCGAGCGTGTCACGCTATGCTCTTGCTTCACACCCTCTATTGTTGAAACACGACAACGGGAGGGAGTCTCATGGCCTCTAAACCCGTGCCCCTTCTGAGCCGCGCCCTGACGGTCCTGCGCTCGGCCTTGGGGTGGGATCAGAAACAGCTTGCCAAGGCAGTCGGCGTCTCGCCGAGCGTGATCTCCGATTACGAACGCGGCCAAAGAACCCTGACGAGGGGAAAGCTGGAGGAATTCGCCCGGGTCATGGGGGCGCCAGCGGAGGCGGTGGAGTGGGCCATCAGCTTCGTCCAAGCATTGGACGCTGTAATACAAGCCCCCGGCTATCCTGATGGTTTCGCCGAGGCGCAGCGCCAGCAAGTCGAGGCTGTCGCAGCCGAAACAGGAAGGCTCGCGACGGACTTCGCCCGCTCACTAATGAACCGCCTAACGATCCACGGCAGGGCTCTCACGGCTCGGCAGCAAGCCACGGCACTCTGGGGTGTCATGAAGCGCCGGAAATCCTCGGACCGGCGCAAGCTGGTGGAGGATGCGCAGGAGTACCGGAACTGGGCGCTGTGCGAGCTGGTCTGCGCGGAGAGCATCAAGGCGGCGGCCGATGACGCCGACCGCGCCGTCGAGCTGGCGGAACTGGCCGTCCTGATCGCCAACCTCGCTCCCGGCGAGGAGACCTGGCGCTGGCGCCTCCAAGGTTACGCTGCGGCGCACCTGGGCAACGCCCGGCGCATCCGCACCGACTGGCCTGGGGCCGAGGAGGCGTTCAGCCGCGCTGCCGAGCTCTGGGAGGCTGGCGCGCCCGGCGATCCGGGACTCCTGTCCGAGGCGCAGGTAAGCAGCCTGGAGGCCTCCCTGCGTACCGATCAGAACCGCCTGTCGGAAGCGAAGGCCCTTCTGAACCGTGCCCTGGCCGCCAATCCCGGAGCTTTGCGGCCGAACCTTCTCATCCAAAGGGCGCGAGTGCTGGAATGGGCCGGAGACTATGAGGGCGCTCTGGCGGAGCTGCGGCAGGTGGGGCCACTGCCTTCCGAGCGGCAGGAACCGCGGCTACTATGGATGCTACGGCACAATGCCGCGTGGAACCTGACTCACCTTGAACGGTTCGCCGAGGCCGAGGCATTGCTGCCAGAGCTTCGGATGTTGACGGCGCAGCTCGACAACAAGCTGGACGCGCTGCGGACGCGCTGGTTAGAAGCCCGGGTGGCTGCCGGCCTGGGACGGGCGGCGGAAGCGGTCGCAGCATTCTCCCAGGTGCGGGCCGGGTTCGCGGATCAGGGCATCGCCTACGACGCCGCCCTGGTGACCCTGGAGCTGGCGTTGGTCCATCTGCAGCAGGGGCGCACCGGGGAGGTCAAGGCGCTAGCCCGGCAGATGACGCCAATTTTCAAAGCGCAGGGGGTCCACCAGGGAGCTCTGGCAGCGCTCACGCTCTTCTGCGAGGCCGCCGAGAAGGAAGCCGCCACGGTCGAGCTTGCCCGGCGCGTCGTGAAGTACCTCTACCGGGCGCAGCACCAGCCGGCGCTGCGGTTCGAGGCGCGCTAATGGACCATCGGGCCGGAGCCGTTCCACCCCGGCCCGAAAATGTGCTCCTAGCCATTCGGGTCTGGCGAACCCCCGGCATCAGGACTCAAGGAGGAACCATTGCTTGGCGGCTGGCTCTTGCATACGCCATTCGGATCTGCACTGCCTCCGCACTTTCTCCAAACGCTCGAGGAAAGATGCTGCCAGACCTCGTCGAGCAGGCTCAGCAACGACGATGCCGAGACTCTTAGGGAAGATCTAGTCGGCACCCGAGGCTCAGATGCCGAGGCCAGTGGCGCGGCGAGAGACAGACAGAGCAGGAGGGCGGCGATTTTCCGGCGGTTAGAGGAATGGATCATGACGGCTCCTTTGCTGGAGATGGCTCTGACGGCCTCTATTGGCCGAGTGGCCACCTCTGAGGAGTAAAGTGCTTGGAAAGCGCGCCGAAGGGGAAAAATACACAAGAGTCTGCATCTAGTATGCGCCCTCGGAGGGAAAAATCGTATGCCAGGGCTGAGAGATCAGGCTGACTGGCGGATCGCCATCGTCATCCTACGGACGCTGCGGGGGTGGGATCAGGTCGATCTGGCCGAGGCTGCTGGCCTGTCGCCGAGTTCCATCTCGCGCTATGAAGGCGGAGACACGATTCCTTCCCTGCGAACGTTCGAGCGAATCGTGGCTGCGGTGGGAGTACCAGTCCACTTGGTGGATCGCCTCTTTGCCTGGATCCGCTCGGCCCGCGCTGCTATGGCCGGATCTACGGAGGATACGGAAGGAGTCATCGATGCCCTGTGCGGAGAGTTCTCGGAAGGCATCTCCCACGCTTTTCGCTCCGCGGCGGTCTTGATCCTTGCCGGTCAACCGGGCATCGGCTCAGAACCCAGGGGCAGGAAATTCTCGCTCTCCCCGGAAGACCGCAGACGCGCGCCAGTACTATGGGAGGTCATGAAGCGCAGGGAACCCTCGGACCGGCGCAAGCTGGTGGAGGATGCGCAGGAGTACCGGAGCTGGGCGCTGTGCGAGCTGATCTGCGCGGAGAGCATCAAGGCGGCGGCCGATGACGCCGGCCGCGCTGTCGAGCTGGCGGAGCTGGCCGTCCTGATCGCCAACTTAGCGCCCGGCGAGGAGACTTGGCGCTGGCGCCTCCAAGGTTACGCTGCGGCGCACCTGGGCAACGCCCGGCGCGTCCGCACCGACTGGCCTGTGGCCGAGGAGGCGTTCAGCCGCGCTGCCGAGCTCTGGGAGGCTGGCGCGCCCGGCGATCCGGGACTCCTCTCCGAGGCGCAGGTGTTCAGTCTGGAGGCGTCTCTGCGCATCGATCAGGACCGGCTGCCGGAAGCGAAGGCCCTTCTGAACCGTGCCCTGGCCGCCAATCCCGGAGCTTTGCGGCCGAACCTTCTCATCCAGAGGGCGCGAGTGCTGGAATGGGCCGGAGACTACGAGGCCGCTCTGGCGGAGCTGCGGCAGGTGGGGCCTCTGCCTTCCGAGCGGCAGGAACTGCGGCTACTATGGATGCTACGGCACAATCCCGCGTGGAACCTGACTCACCTTGAACGGTTCGCCGAGGCCGAGGCATTGCTGCCGGAGCTTCGGATGTTGACGGCGCAGCTCGACAACAAGCTGGACGCGCTGCGGACGCGCTGGTTAGAAGCCCGGGTGGCTGCCGGCCTGGGACGGGCGGCAGAAGCGGTCGCAGCATTCTCCCAGGTGCGGGCCGGGTTCGCAGATCAGGGCATCGCCTACGACGCCGCCCTGGTGACTTTGGAGCTGGCGGTCGTCCATCTTCAGCAGAGGCGCACCCGGGAGGTCAAGGCGCTGGCCCGGGAGATGGCGCCGCTGTTCAAGGCGCAGGGGGTCCACCAGGGAGCTCTGGCAGCGCTCAAGCTCTTCTGTGAAGCCGTCGAAAGGGAGGCCGCCACGGTCGAGCTTGCCCGGCGCGTCGTGAAGTACCTCTACCGGGCGCAACATCAGCCCGAGCTCCGGTTCGAGGCGCGCGAGTGAAGGCCTCGGGCCGGAGCGGCGCCACGCCGGCCCGAAGGAAACGCTCTTAGCCATTCGAATCTGGCGAGCGTACGGCCTTAGCTACTGCCAAGGATGGCGCAAAGCAAGTATTGGGGATCACGCGATGAGCCGAGCGCCATTGAGCTGTGTCGGGCGCTTAGCAGCCGACGACGAAGCTCGGCTGCTTGCGGCGCTCAGTCGAGATCGAGCGCGGCTCAAATCGATTCTCGGCTGGTTTCGAATTCCCCATGAGGACGCGAACGACCTTCTTCACGATCTGGCCTTGCTCGCTATCCAGAAGTTCGAAGCAATCGACGACCTCGACGCCTGGCTTCCCGGTGCTATTAGGAACCTCTGCAGATCTCACAAGAGGAAGAACCGGCGAAGAAAGTGCCTGGATCTAATGCAGTGTCCCGAGCCCTTCTGCACTCCTCCCCAGGAACGGCTGGGCTTTCTGAGCAGCCTCAACAGTATCCTTGTCCTCCTGCCGAATGGACCTCGAATGTGCCTCATTCTCAGAGCGATGGGATTCAACCGAGCTGAGATCGCCGAAAGGACCGGCAACACGCCCGCCACGGTCGCCAAGCTCATAACCAAAGGGAGGAGGAAGCTACTCGCAGAGCTTGAAGCAAGAAGGGACACTCGTGGGGAGGTCGGCGGTAGGACCCAGGAGCCCGCCACCTCAGACTTCGCCGAGATCCTGTCCCTGCGGTATGGCAGGTCGGGTACAGCCCGGACATACCGGGCAGCCCTGAGAACATTCGCGCGGTGGCAGGGCACTGAAAGCATCCATGCCGCTATCGAGGACCTGCTAAGCGCGGGAGAGGTCGCAGCAAGGGAGCTCGCCTTTCGCTACCGAACGGCACTTCTGGAACGCGGTGCCAAGGCCAACACAATCAACGTCTATCTATGCGCCCTGAGAGCCGTCGTCCGCCTTGCGCGACAACGAGGCCAAATCGATTGGAGCCTCGAAATCACAGGCGTAAGCCTCAGTGGACTGCCGGAGGCACGGTCGGCAGTCCAGCTGCAGTGCGAGGGCCTGCCGCTCCTCCCGGAAGGAGGAGCTACGACACTTAGAAGACCTGGCCGGGGCGAAGCATGCTGAAAACTCTCACCAACCGCGACGCCGCGAACCGCCTGTAGTCGATCCCGTCGACCTCCGCCAAGGCCGAGTTCAACGTCTCCATTGCCTGGGACAGTGCTTCTTCCTCGCCCAGATAATAGGCTCGAACGGCCTCCCTTGCTGCTGCTGTGATCGAGTCCTTCGCTTCGATCGGTCTCACGTTCGAATCCATCGCCTTCCTATCCTTGTGGGGCACAGGGAGCGGGGGGCCCAAGCCTTTCCCCCGCTCCCTTCCCGTCATCTCACGAGTCCTGAACTCGTTCCGACTTCAGATTCTCGGACGGTTCGGTCGTCGTCGGAGGAACGCTCCGAACGCTGGTCTTTTCCAGCATTCCGCCCGGAACCACGTGAGTCACAGGTGAAGGATACGTGGCTCCAAGAAGCAGCCACATCCATAGGAAGATCATACTTGCTTTCCTTTCTGGGCTTTGCCCTCAGTCGTCCCGGCAGGAGTTAGTTCAGGTGAAGTCCACACCGCGATCTCCTGCCGGATCCAAGACTCAACTTCTCCAAGACGGCACCTTGTTCGGCGCCGCGGCGACTGGGACACGTACATCCCCCCTTTCTGTGTTTGATTTGCCATCGTGGCGCGCCTTCACCGGCACTCCTCCCGCGTGCGGCCAATCCCGCGCCAAGGACTTCCCGGGCTGGCCAGCTTGGCCAGCCTTGCCGCCAGCTTCTCGAGGAGTACCGGAACCTCCTCCGAACGTAAGGAGCCCGCCTTCAGCTCGCCGACGAGACGCCCCACATAAGAAGCCTCCTTGCCCACCAGGGTGAGATAGGCCTCCATCTCCTCCGCGCTGACCTCCGGCAGAGGCTCGAGCATTTCCGCGAGCTCAGTCACTCGTGCCATCGCCACCTACCGCTGCAGCACCAGAGCCGACTTGGTGGTGAGGGGAATCGCCCACGAAGACGATCCGAGGCCAAAGCTGTTGAACGGCCGGAGGTACAGGTACGCCGAAACTCCTTCGGGTATCCAGGGCGTGAGCAGCTCAGCGCGAGCCAGGTCGGCCGGCAAGAGACTGACTGGGCGATAAGGCGAGCCCAAGAGCGAAACGTAAGCAATGAAGCCAAGATGATCGCTCGCGGTCGCCTGCACAGCGAACGCCATCCGGGGAAGCGTGCCCGGAGGATCGGAAGCAGTGCTTTGGCGAGTGCCGCGGAAGCCGGCGCGAAGATTTGTGGGCTGCTTGGGCATCCGTGAGTAGCTCACCGAGGTGATCGTCACGGGTGGATGCGCGAGCTGGGCGCTCCAGGTTCCACGACGAAGGCGGACCACAGGCCGGTAAGTGCCCACCGAGTTGTAGGTGTGGAAGGGCACGGGGAAACTGGAGGTCTCCTCGAAAGTCCCATTCCCGTCCCAGTCGTAGTCGTATGCAGAAGGGAGCCCGCCACGATAGCTCAGAGCGAACGGCAGCGGCATGAAGACCGGGTACGAACACAGTTGAGGACAGAGGGCCGCCACGAAGGACGTCGGCTGGGGGTTATGCACAAGGACAAAAGTCCGGGATAACAAGTCCGCCGCCTGGGCGCGTGTCGTGCTGTCACGCGGACAGAACAAGGAAGGTGCTACTGAGCAGCCGCCGGTAATCCCCAGCGACACGAGCTTTTCGATGAAGGGTGCCGCGGGATCGAGGGCCGATACATCCAGGAACCGACCGACGGCTGGCGGGGGGACATAGGCCGGACCGAGCTTGGCGCGCACCAAGAACACCGCGGCTTCGGATCGGGTCAGCGGTTCGCTGGGGCAGAACCGCCGAGGCGAAGCCGAGCAGCCTTGGGTGATACCCGCCCGGTAAAGGTGCTCGATGGCCCCGGCCGCCGAGAAGGAAGCAGGCACGTCTTGAAAGATCTGACCGGTTGGTGGAGGAGGCGGAGGGAGACCTCGCGACAGCGCTCGGCTGAGCAAAACCGCGGCCTCGGCCCGCGATACGGTAAGGCCTGGACAGAAGAGGGATGCTGTCGTCGAGCAGCCCTCCGCCAAACCCTGCGCCACCACCAGCTCGATCGAATCCCAGGCAGGATTGCGAGGGGAAACGTCGGCAAAACGCGAAGGGACAACGTCGATCAGGGTGGTACGAGAGGTCGAGCCCTGAAGGTTTCGAACCGACAGTGAGACCTGGTACTGCCCCAGGGCGGTTGGGACCCAGAAGACAGCCGGACCATTGAGCTTCTGGATCCGCTGTTGCCCGGAGATCGTCCAGGTGGAGGTCAGCGTGGGTTTCCCCGCGGCCTCCGCCACCAAGGCGACGGCCGGCTCCGCCGAACCCACGGGAGTCGGCACCGCGAACGACCGCACCACCGGTTTCGGGTCGAGCACCGTGAGGGTCTTCGAGACCGTGGAGCACTGGCCGCGAGCGTTACAGACTGTCAGCGTCACTGTCTTCACGCCAGGCGTCTTGAAGGTGACCCTCGGCGTGGGCGTTCCCGTGACCTGAGAGGCCAGAAGGAGGAGAGCCGTCAATCGCATTCGGAGCCTCCAAGGGCGCCGACCTGTCCACGCAACGGTTTGCTCCTGCCTCTGCTGGGACGCCGGTGCGCCCGCCATTTTCGGGACTGGACCTCCGTCACCCTCTCGGCGATCTCGAACGCCCGCGATCGCTCTTCCTCGGTGACGTCGACAAGGCCCAGGGAGGCCGCCTCGAGGAGGGCAAGAAGGTTTGCTGCAGAAAAGACCGGCCGGCGATAACTCATCGTCCCCTCTCGCTAGGTCAATTGAAGCGCCAGTATACAGTACCTCGCAGCGTTACGGAATAGATCGCTGGCTAACGCCCTCTTTCCCTCTCGCCGTACAGGAATTCCTTGGCGACGTCGCGCCCCAGTCCGAAGACCTGGCGCATCACGAACCGTGAGGCCAGGGTCGCCGCCGCCCCGGCGAGAGCACTCCCCAGGACCACCGGTCCGACCTCGGCCACGACCCGGGCCACGGTTCCAACCGAAAGTCCGGCCGTACGGCACCCATGCGCGAAACGGGCGAGGACCTCCGTCTTGCTCCTCGCCGTTCCTGAAAGCATCCGCAGAGTCGGAATTCCAAGGTAGTGAAGCCCCGCGTTAACCTGCCGTTCCCGCGCCGCGAGGACGGCGGCTGCCCGTTGCGCGGCCGCTCCCGCCGCCTCCCGCGTCGGCTTGCCCTCGCGGACGGAAGTCCGCGCGAAGCGGATGAGCTCGGCGCTGCTGCGTCGGAATTCGCGAATCGCACCCGCAAGGTCCCGAGCCTGTCCTTCCGGGGCCTCGTAGCGCGCCACCGCCTGGGGATGGCCGCTCGTCAGCCGCAGCAGCCGGTACGTTGACAGGTCGCCCGCCGCGACCAGTTCCAGGTGATTTGCGTCTCGGCGAGCGGCGCCGTGCAGTTCGCGGCGCACCGCAGCCTCGATCGCGAGGACCGCATAGCCCAAGTCTTGGGCTACTCCTGCTGCAGCATTGGCCTTCGCCAGGAGTCCCAGGCCCGGCAGCCTGGGCCGGGGCAAGAAGGCTGCTGCCGTCTGCACGAGACCTCTTGTCAGGCCCTTCTCCACCCGCCGCAGGCTGCAGGCCAGCCTTCGCGACACATACCGCCGGGCAGCCTCGGCGTTCTTGGTCCTTTCGATAGGAATCACCCTCCCGCCGCTCCGCCGCCCTCCCCATCCCACGTTCGCTCTTTCCACCTCGGCGAGCCGGCGTTCCACGCGATCTCGCAGCCGGCGGTCTTCTCGCGTATTCCCCAGCCGGTCCGCCACCCGGAGCAGCGCCACCGACTCCCTCTCACCCAGGATCTGATTGGCCTGCCGGTTGAACTCCCGATGCTCTGAGCCCCGGTTGGTCTCCAGAAGATGAGGAGGGAAGTAAGTGAGCTCGCCGCCGACGACTGGCGCCGACACGTAACCCCGCTCGCCGCGCAGCAGGCGCGAGCGGATCGCGGCCGGCGTCTCCGCGAGACTCCCCAGGCCGGCCAGTTGCTGGGCCAGGCCGCGCCTTTCGAGTGCGTCTGGCCGGACACCCCGCACTCCGGTCCACCGGAGGATCTCGAGCCACGTGGCCGACAACCGTTCCGCGCTCTCGCCGGCCCAACGCTCGCTGGCATACTTCTCCAGCAAGGCCTCAACCTGCCGGCCGGCTTCCAGCACGCCTTGAGGCCCTTCCGCGAGAAGAGGCAGCGGCGGCACCGAAGTTCCGCGCGCCGAGAGAACGACGTCGACCTGTTGACGCCGGACTTCGAGCACCGAGGGGTCAACCTCTCGCTGCCACTCCGCCGCAGAGCTCGAGCGTTCGCAGAGCCTTCCGGGAAGTGCCGCTTGCACCAACTGCTGATAGACATCCTGCTCGCGAGGGGTCCCGACGAGAGCCCAGCTCGCCGTCATGCGGCCGTCGCCAGAGCCCTCCACTCGATCCGGCGCGAGGCCGGCGGACCGGAGCTGTGCGAGCTCGCGGGGGCGTACCTCCAGAGCGCGAAGGACATCGCCTTCCTGCGCCAGCTCGAACCGTTCGACCAGCCGGCCGATCGAGTAGGCGCGGCCCAGATCCGAGCCTTTCCAGATCCGATGACTGCCCTCGAGTTGATAGCTTGCACCCTGGAGATGCCCATTCCGTGAAACCTTCAAGTGCACGCGCACTCCTGCCGCCTCCAGGCGCTCGACAAAACCCTTCAGCGTGCGGGCGTTTCCCCCGGCAGCGTCGATCTGCGCCCGCAGCATGATGAATTCCCGGCCACGCTCCCGCCCATCCGGGCCGTGCGGATACAACCGTGGCGCGCTCCGCTCGTTCGACTGGACCGCTTCCAATCCCAGATCGTGCTCGAGAGTCCGCATCACGTCCATGACCCGGAAGCGGTCGTTCTTATCCGAGACGATCTTGCCGTCCAGGGTCACCCGTGAAAGAACCAGATGCACGTGCTGCCCTTCCCGCCCGCCCTCGTTGTCGTGGATGTACGCGGCCCACGGGCAGTTTTCGAATCCCATTTCGAGCCTCACCCGCTCGACCGCGAGAAGCCATTGCTCTTCCGAGAGACGCTCGCCGTCCCGGATTCGAATGGGGATATGCACCACGGGCCTCGCCGCCTCTCTCGTGGAGGTCAACGAACGAAAGTGATAGATGACTTCCTCTTGCGTCGGACCATTGGGATCCTCAGAGAGCAGAGAAGATGCCAGGGGACGCTGCCCCACCGCCTTCTGCTGGCAGTAGCGCACCGTTCCCCCAAACCCTCGGCCCCGTATGACCCGAGCGATCATTGGAAGCCACCCCAAGAGCTACAACGCCTGATCGTGCTCGAGAGACCGCTTGACGGCCATGATCCTCCCGCGGTCGTTCCTATCCGAGACAATCTCGCCGTTGAAGCAGACCCGTGAAAGGATCAGATGTAGGTGCTGCCCTTCCCCCCCATCCTCATTGTTGTGGAGGTACGCGACCCACGGGCAGCTGTCAAATTCCGTGTCAAACCGCAGCCGATCGATCACGAAAAGCCATTGCTCCTCCGAGAGATGCTTGCCGTCCCGGATCCGAATTGAGATATGCACCACAGGCTTTTCCGGCATCCCCGTGGAGCTCAGCGGCTGAAAGTGCTCGATCACTTCTTCTGCCGTATGGCCGTTGGGGGCCTCTAACAGCAGGGAAGACGCCATGGGCCGTTGCCCCACCGCCTTCTGCTGGCAATAGCGGACCGTTTCACCAAAATCTCGGCTACGGGTTAACCTAACGATCATTTCGGGCCTCCTAAGAGTTCACGTTGTATAACGGTGAGCACCTGAAGGATCTGCCTTAGCAGCGCCTCCAGGTACACTGGAACCCGTCCGGTGTGAGCCAACCGGACAGCTTGGTTCAAATTGTTGGCGAGCTTCGAGAGCCTAAGCCAATGCTCGCGATTGGCTCGGGGAACTTCACCCGCTCGCTCTCTCTTTTGACCCGCCTCGCGAAGGAAAACCGAGAGAGGTTCGCCCTCAGCGTTTCTCATGATTTCGTCCAATTCTTCCTCTGACACCCACACCCGAATCAGGTGACGTCGCTTTTTCGATGGCGGCTTCGGCGGCCGTCCGGGAATCTTTGGTCTTTTTCCGCGATCGTAATACCTATTGCCGCTCATGCCGCCGCCACCAAGCCTCGAGAAAAAAAGCGATATAAACGGCGCAATCGACCATGGACTGCCGGACCCGGCCAATCTCAACGTCAATGGCAGCAAGAGGAACAGATTCCTCCAGAGAATCCAGTTTGCGCTGTGCAGCGACCAGGGACTGCACTCCGGTCGAGCGTTCTACCCAGGTGCCATCCATCTCGCGGTGGCCTTCCACCTGCGCGTACATCAGCTCAAAGAAGTGCCGCCGGCTGAAAGCAGCTTCCGGAAGCACCTCGGCGAGCGCGATCAACCGGTTCGTAGTAAGAGCCCCAATCTCAAGCAAGAGAAAGGAGTCGGTCCGCCGCCCCTGATGAGCTAGCCAGACGCTCTCCACTCCAAGCCTCCGCAGAAGAAGGAAGCGCTCTTTGGCTCCGAAAAGGTGAAAGCTCAAATCGCCGCGGCAAGCCACGGGAATCAGCTCTACGCGGCTGATAAGCCGGCGCAGTGCCTGAGTGGGGGGATCGTCGCTGGACGGTTTCAAGATTGCACCCCGAGGGAGTGGGCGGCCCGCTGGGACCGCCGAGACGCCCACTCCCCTGGATGGGATCGTTTACGCCCCCGGCGCGCTCCGGTACGCTCCTCGCCTCATCGCGACGACTCCCAGGGCTACCAGAAGCAGGACCATCGCCGTCAACCCAACCGTCGAAAGTGTTGGGATGTCGTGTACCTCTGGTTCCGCCGAGACCACGACGGTGACCTCCGCGTAATCGTCCTCGGTCTTCACACCGTTGCCGGGTACGGAATCGACATCCTCCGGCGTTGCCTCCATGAGCTCTGCCGAGAGGGTGTAGTCACCCGTCTGAAAGGCCGGCTGTCTCCAGATGAAGGAGGCACTCGCCCCACCCGCAAGCTCTGCCACGGAGCATTCGAGGACTGCACCGCCCGGGCTCTGGCAGGCAGGATCGAGCTCGGTGGGTTCCGTCCCGAAGCTCGGCAGCGAGACCGAGAGACGTAGTCCCTGCGCCGGGACCGCGCTCGCGTTGTGCACCGTCAGAGTGAAGGTGAACGAGACTCCGGGTTGCCGGAGAGTCTCATCGACCGTGAGCGTCACCTCGAGGTCCGTCTCCGTCTCCGGCCCCGGCGGATCGATGATCACGGTGCGGCAGTTGGTCCCGTCCGGATCGGTTTCATCTCCCGCTTCTTCCACGCAGGCCGTGTTGGCGACCTGCGTACCGGGAGCGAGATCCGGAGGCAAGCGAACGGCGAAGGTGAAGCTTGCCGACGCTCCGGCGGCTACCGTCCCCACTGCGAGCGTGCACGCCGTACCCGCGGCGCCTTCCCCTGCGCAGAGCCACCCCGGCGACGAGCTCGCCGCTTCAAACACCGAGCTCGCGGGCACGGTTTCCTGCAGAACGACACCCGTGGCCTCCCGGGTGCCGCTGTTGTCGAGAGTGAGCGTGAAGACGAGCACCCCGTTCGGAACCACCGTCCCGGAGGTGAGGGCTTTCGACAGCGTCAGCTCAGGACTTCCCCCTGGGGGGGTCGAGGTGCCGTCGCAATCGTTGTCCTCGGGGTTTCCGCCGCTCGTCGTTCTGACGCACGCCGAGTTCTCGATCGGCGGTGGGTTGGGTGGAAACTCATCCACTACCTGGACGGCAAACGTGTAGGTCGTGGAGCTGCCTGCTGGGACGGTCCCGACCGTTAGCGTGCAGGAGCCGCCGGCGTTGCCGTCCGGCGTGCACGCCCATCCAGGAGATGAGCTTGCCGGCAAGAACGACGTCAACTGCGGCACGGTCTCTTCGAGACTCACGCCCGCGGCGTCCAGGTTGCCGATGTTCGAGACCTCGAGCGCATAGACCAGCACGCTTCCCGGACTGGCGCTGCCGGAAGCCACCGACTTCACCATCCGCACATCGGCGTTACCCCCTGGCGGCGTCGAGGTGCTACCACAGTCGTTGTCTTGAGGATCGCCGCCGGAGGTCGTGCTGACGCACGCCGAGTTTTCAATCTGCGGCGGGTCCGGCGGAAAGGCGTTCGCCACCTGGACGGCAAAGGTGAAGGTCACGGAGCTTCCGGCCGCGACGGATCCCACCGGTAGCGTGCACGAGCTGCCGGCGTTGCCGTCCGGCGTGCACGTCCAACCCGGAGACGAGCTGGCCGGGAGGAACGAGGTGAGCTGTGGCACCGTCTCCTCGATGCTCACGCCGGGAGCACCTTGGGTGCCGACGTTCGCGACCTCGAGGGCATAGACCAGCACACTTCCCGGGCTTCCGCTCCCGGAAGCTACCGACTTCACCATCCGCACATCGGGGTTGCCACCCGGCGGCGTCGAGGTGCTGCCACAATCGTTGTCTTGAGGATCGCCGCCGGAGGTCGTGCTGACGCATGCCGAGTTCTCAATCGGCGGCGGATTCGGCGGGAAAACGTTCGCCACTTGGACGGCGAATGTGTGGCTCACGGAGCTTCCGGCCGGGACCGTCCCCACAAAGAGCGTGCACGAGCTGCCGGGGTTGCCGTCCGGCGCGCACGTCCAGCCCGGAGAGGAGCTCGCCGGAAGGAACGACGTCAACTGCGGCACCGTCTCCTCCAGGCTCACTCCCGCGGCGCCCTGGCTGCCGATGTTCGAGACGACGAGCTGATAGACCAGGACGCTTCCCGGACTCGCATCGCCGCTCGCCACCGTCTTCGTCACCGTCAGGTCGGGATTGCCGCCCGGCGGTGTGGTCGTCGTCCCGCAGTCGTTACCCGAGGGATCGCCGCCGGAGGTCGTGCTTGCGCAGGCCGAGTTCTCGATCGGCGGCGGGTCGGCCGGGAACGTGCTCGCCACCTGAACGGCGAACGTGAAGGTCGCGGAACTGCCGGCCGCGACCGTCCCGACGTCGAGCGTGCACACGCTGCCGGCGCCGCCTTCCGGCGGAGCGCAGATCCATCCCGGCGAAGAAGCCGCCGGGAGGAAGGTCGTCAGCTGCGGCACCGTCTCCTGCAGCGAAACGCCCACCGCACCCTGAGTGCCGACGTTCGAGACCTTGAGCGCGTAGACCAGGACGCTTCCCGGATTCCCATCGCCGCTTGCGACCGACTTCGTCACGAGCAGGTCGGGGTTGCCCCCCGGCGGCGTAGACGTATTGCCGCAGTCGTTACCCGAGGGATCGCCACTACTCGTCGTGGAGACGCACGCCGAGTTTTCAATCGCCGGCGGGTCCGGCGGGAAGACGCTCGCCACCTGGACGGCGAACGTAAAGGTCGCCGAGCTTCCGGCCGCAACCGTTCCCACGGCAAGCGTGCAGGAGCTGCCGGCGTTGCCATCCGGCGTGCACGTCCAGCCGGGAGACGAGCTTCCCGGCAGGAAGGTGGTCAACTGCGGCACCGTCTCTTGCAACGAAACGCCTGCCGCTCCCTGGGTGCCCGCGTTCGTAACGTCGAGCGCGTAGACCAGCACGCTCCCGGGATTGCCGTTGCCGGAGGCCACCGACTTCGCCATCTGGAGATCGGGGTTTCCGCCGGGCGGCGTGGTCGTGTTGCCGCAGTCGTTGGCTGCGGGATCGCCGCCCGCCGATGAAGACGAACACGCGGTGTTCTCGATTGCGGGCGGATTCGGCGGATACGCCGCCGCCAGTTGCACGGCAAAGGTCCGGCTCGCCGACCCTCCCGCGGCGACCGTGCCGAGAGAGAGGATGCAGGTCGAGCCCGCGCTGTCGCTCGGGCTGCATGTCCAGCCCGGCGACGAGGTGCCGGGCAGGAACGTCGAGAGCGCCGGTACGGTCTCCGTCAACTGGGCGCCGGCGGCGTCCCGGTTGCCGAGGTTGGACACCACGAGGCTGTAGATGAGCGTCGAGCCCGGATTGCCATTGCCCGAGGCCACGCTCTTCATCGTCTGCAGGTCGGGATTGCCGCCCGGTGGCGTGGAGACATGGCCGCAGTTATCAGCGGCGGGATCTCCCCCCGTCGAAGTCAAGGCGCAGGCGGTGTTGTCAATCGGCGGCGGATCGGAAGGAAACGTCGAGGCGAGCTGCACGGCGAAGGTGCTGGTGGCCGAGGTGCCCGCGGCGACCGTCCCGAGCGACAGGCTGCAGATCGAGCCCGAGAAGATGCCCGGGCTGCAGCTCCAGCCCGGCGACGAGCTTGCCGGCAAGAAGGTCGCGAGCTCCGGGACGGTGTCATTCAACTGGACGCCGGCGGCGTCCCGGTTGCCGATGTTGGCGACGACGATGCTGAAGACGAGTGTCGCTCCTGGATCGCCGCTCCCCGACACCACGCTCTTCGTGGTGCGGAGGTCCGGGTTGCCGCCGGGCGGCGTCGAGACGCCGCCGCAGTTGTTGGCGGCCGGATCTCCTGCCGTCGAGGTCGACGCACAGGCGGTGTTGTCGATCGAGGGAGGATTCGGCGGGAATGTCGCCGCAAGCTGCACGGCAAACGTGGCGGAAGCCGAGGTCCCCGCGGCGACCGTGCCCACGGAGAGCGTGCACGTCGAGCCGGCGCTGCTCCCTGGGCTGCAGCTCCATCCCGGCGAGGAGCTAGCCGGCAGGAAAGTCGCGAGCGCCGGTACCGTGTCGCTCAACTGGACGCCGGCGGCGTCCCGGTTGCCGAGGTTGGCGACGGCGATGCTGTAGACGAGCGTCGATCCTGGATCGCCGGTCCCCGACACCACGCTCTTCGTGGTGCGGAGGTCCGGGTTACCGCCGGGCGGTGACGAGACGCTGCCGCAGTTGTTGCCTGGGGGGTCTCCTCCGGTCGTCGTCGACGCGCAGGCCGTGTTGTCGATCGAGGGCGGGTTCGACGGAAAGGTCGCGGCAAGCTGTACGGCAAACGTCGCCGAGGCCGAGGCCCCCGCGCCGACCGTACCCACGGAGAGCGTGCATGTCGAGCCCGCGCTGCTCCCTGGACTACAGCTCCATCCGGGAGAGGAGCTCCCCGGAAGGAACGTCGAGAGCGCAGGCACCGTATCGGCGAGCTGCACGCCGGCGGCGGCCCGGTTGCCGCTGTTCGAGACCACCAGGCTGTAGACCAAGGTCGATCCGGGATTGCCGTTTCCCGAGGCGAGGCTCTTCACGGTCGCGAGATCGGGATTGCCCGCCGGGGTGCTCGTCGTTCCACAGTTGTCTTGAGGAGGATCGTCGGGTGAATCACTCGATGCACAGGCCGTGTTGTCAATGGTGGCGGGCGACCCCGGCGGGATACTGGACGCGACCTGGACAGCGAAGGTCCGAGACACCGTCACTCCACTGCCCACATTTCCAAGGTTCAAAGTACACGAGCTTCCGGCGTTGCCGTTGGGAGTACAGACCCACCCTGCCGAGGAGCTCCCCGCGCTGAAGCTCGTGAGCTGGGGCACCGTCTCCTGCAGCACGACGCCGGTCGCACCGCCGTTTCCGGCGTTGGTCACCGACAGGTTGTAAACGAGAGTGCTCCCCGCCGTTCCGTCTCCACTCAAAAGGGTTTTCGTCAAACGCAGATCCGGCGGCGGAGGACAAGGATTGAGCGGGCCGGCATTCGGCTCCGCCCACCAGAAGCTCTCGGGCATAGGAGAGGTCCTCTCGTTCAGCGCGGAAACGACGATGGGTCCCACGGTACCCCCGATATAAAGGCCCGAGACCCGGAATTGAAACAGGTAGGTACCGTCAAGGGGATCCGTCGCTCGCGGATCACAGGAGTAGGCGAGAACGGCGGCAGCGTCATTCAAGTCGTTGCCGTCGACGACGCTCCACGTGCAATCGTCAATGACGGCAAGGTCGGGCTCGATCGACGCCTCGTTGTACCGCCACCGTACCGCTGGAGGATCCATCGGCACCGTGATGAAGCCGGTCTCCGGAACGGGCCCTGCGCTGTTCTGATCGAGCGTAATCCGGAAGAACACCGTCTCGGAACAGTCGATCATGCCGTTGCCATTGACGTCCCCGAAGCCATCGAAGTGGATCTCCAGGTGCTGACCAGCAAAACCTGGAAACGGAAAGAACAGTGAGCTGACAAGGCCTAACAAAAGAGTCGCACGAAAGCGCATCGGGTCCTCCTCCTTACCGGAGCTCAAAATCGGCCGGCACGAAGACGTAGAACTGCAGTCCGGCCGGCACGCGGATGACAGGTTTGATGTCCGTGGCTTGACGAATCACATCGGCCGCGGCGCGGGACAGCTCGTTGGCGACGGAGGCCGCGGCCACCTGCCGGTTCGAGGCGGCGGCGCCGAGCGTCGCGCTCTCCTGGGGCTGGCCGAGCTGCGCGGCCGCCCCGATCGCTGAGAGGAAGAGCGCCCTTCCGAAGGCTCCCCAGATGCGCGCGTCGACTCTTCCTCTGAGCCCACCCACGCCGTTCCGCGCGGCGCTCTCGGCCCCGGCGAGAGCGACCGTCTCGCCGTTCGGCAGCTCGATCGAGGTCCAGCGGACGACGAGGCGCTTCTGTCCGAAACCTACGGCTGAGTCGTAGCTGCCAAAGACCCGGCTCCCCTGCGGCAGGACGACTCTCCCCTGCCGGTCCTTGGCATCCCCTTCGATCCAGGCTTCAACGGGTCCAGGGCTTTCCGACGACAGGGCCGTGAGCAGGATCGCCGGGGCCCACACGACGCGTCCGAAATCCACGGAGCGCGCCTCTGGAGTGACCTCTCCGGCGCCTGGCACGCCAGCGCCGGCCTCACGCTGAGACAGTTGGCCCAGCAAGGACTTGAAGTCCGGGGGAGTCGGAAGAGTGAGGGGAAACCGAGCCCGCGAGCTCCCTGGAAATGTCCCTTCCTCGGGCTCTTCCTTGGCGGCGCCGAAGAGGACCGGGGCCTCGAGTGCCTTTGCCAGTGCCGACTGGCTTCGGCTCTCGGCCGGGGAAACCGCAAGCGAACGTCCAAAGCGGGAGGGAACAGGCCGGTAGACTCCCGGAAGCGGTCCAGGTTCACCATCTCCGGCCGGTACGGCGGCCAGCTCGTCGGGTGTCTCTCCCCGGTCCGCTCCGGACCTCCCGAGAGGCGAGGCCGCGGCCGGCGGTATGGGCGTACGCGCCGCGAGCAGCTCGCGAAGCTCCGCCCGGCGCCGGTCCTGCTCGCGCTGCCGCGCCTCGATCTCCGCCGAGAAGCGCTCCGCCGCCGCGCCCGGCTGCCGTTCCAGGAACCGGGGCTGGTTCGGCCGCTCCGGGTTTTCCCTGGAAACCGCCGCTCCGGGCCGCTTCTGATCGCTACCGCGAAAGACCGAGACGATGATGCCGCCCACGACGAGGCAGAGCACCAGGCCAATCGCGGCAAGGCTTCGCGGTCCGAGCCGGCGTGCCCTGGGTGTAAGGATCTCCTCCTCGGAGCTCATTGGCCGACCCTCCGGACGACCGTCCGGTCGCGCCTCTCGTGAGGACCGGCGACGAGGACGAACTCCTCGGGGACCGCCTCGATGACGTAGACGTTTCCTTCGAGGCGGAACGGCACGAGCTCCAATCCATCGGCTCCCTTGCGGAAGATGGCGGGAGCCTTCTCCGGCACCTTCTCCATCTGCACGTAGATCCGCTCACCATCGTCGTAGACGAGCTTTGGCTTGGGGCCGCGCCATCCTCCCGCCCAGGTGTACTTGAAGTTCAGGTTCTGGGGCTTGACGGCGCCCGATTGAGCGGTTGCCCCTCCCGGTTGCCCCTTGTCATTCCAGGCTTGTGAAAAACCCCCGTAGTCGAAACGCAAGCGCCGGGGACCGAGCTTCAGCCCTTCGCCAGGGCTCCCGCAGGCCCGCGACTTGACCAACACGTCATAGATCCGCCGGTCCGTCGAAACGATCAGGTTTGTCTCGATGCCGCACTCCGTGGGCTTGAGCACGACCAGCGGCTTGACGCCGCCTTCCTGCGAGAGCTGCACGTCGACCTTCCACCGCTCACCATCGCCCATATAGGTCTTCACGACGCGCTCGCCGGTTTCGAGCTCGACCGCGCAAACGCGCAAGGTCTCGCACTCGAGCTCAGGCGCAGCCGTGCCAAAGGGCACCAGCGTGACCCCGGGTTCCACCGCAAACACGGCCAGGGGCATGAAATGAGACAAAAAGGCCACCAACATCTTCGCTTTCGCGTTCACCGGTTTAACTCCTCCTTTTGACTTGTGCCCAGGTAATTTGAGTGATGTAGATCCCTACTGGATTGCGGCGCAGCCGCTCCTCATCATCCGGCGGATCGATCTTCACGGTGACAAAACCTTCCCATTCCTCCTCGTGCTCGGAGCCGCCGATGCCCACGGGCAGATAGCGCTCCGACCACCGGACGCGCCAGGTGCTGCGGCCCTTCCTCGCTTCCGGGCCGTCCGGCATGCGGAAGACCGACTCGACGTCGACCGACCGCAAGTAGGCCCTCGCCAGGACTCGCGGGTCGTTCCTTCCGAAATAGGAGTCGAGGTACTGCTTGGCGGCGGGCTCCCGTTCGGCGAGGTAGGCGTAGGCCTCGGCGAAGAGGGACCGCAGGATCACCGGATCGCTCGTCACCGTGCGCAGCCGCACGATGAAGCGCGAGACTTCGCCCATGACGATCCGGTCGTCTACGGTCCTGATCCGTTCGGCCGGACCAAACGCCACGGGAGTTCCGTGGCGGTTGACCTCGACGATGTAGGGCGTGATCCTTGCCCTCGTTGCCAGGGCGATGAAGGCAAGCGTCAGGATGCCGTTGATCGCGAGTGAGGTCAGGGCCGCCAGGATCCAGTACTGGCGCTGGCGCAGCAGGTCTCCCCAGAGATGAAAAAACGCACGATCGCCGGCGACCCGCGCCTCGACGCTGCCACCGCTCGTTCCGCTCTGCGTATCCCGCGTTCTAAACATCGGCGATCAAGACCTCGCGGAGACGCAAGAAGCCAGTCGGTGCGGTCAGCGAATACGCCAGGTCCGAAGGGACCTTGATGACCAGCCAGGCGTAGACGATGGCGCCGCCCAGGACCGTCAACGGCAGTGTGAAACCCTGGTCTGGCGTGTAGGACTGGAGGGCCTCGATCCACTCCACCGTGATCGTCTGCCCGACGGCAACCAGGAGGTACTGCACGAAGATCTGAACTCCCACCCGGACGCACGTGATCAGGTAGTTCTCCGCGAGCGGAGCGGTGAACCGGAAGGGTGCAAACCCCAGAAACCAGATACTTCCCGCTGTGACCAGGTAGCTCTTGACAAGCGCCTCGACGAGACGTGCGGCAATGAGGGCGAAGCACAAGAGGATTCCAAGCGCCGCAAGCGAGATCAGCAAAGAGGACGGGAAGGCCGCGAAGCCGTTGAGGACCCCGAGCTGCGAGATGGAGACGAGCAGCAGCGAGCACAGAAACACTCCGCGGTTCAAGACCAGCGAGGGCTGCAACCCCACCGTTCCGGAGATCGTCGCCCCGGCCTGATCGAAGGAGAGGATGATCTTGGGGATCCAGAGCGGAAAGGAGGTGATAAAGGCCCAGAAAAGACCGATGTAGGCGATCTTCTGCAGGAGCGCCGCCGAGAGCTTTCCAATCCCCGCCTGGCCGCCGATAAAGCGGAGGAGACCCGCGACCAAGGTGACCGCGAGCTCCAGCAACACGAGCGAGACAAAGAGGTTCCGCGTGATGTCGGCCGACTGCTCGATCCAGGTCTGCGATGCGCTCTCATACTGGGACACGATGTCGGTCAGAATTCCCGACGACTGCGCGTTCAAGGCAGCAGAAAGGAACCCCAGGCCGGCGGCGAGAAGGGCGATGCGGCGCTTCATTGCGGCATCCACCGCGGCAGCGCCCGAAACGCCGGCGAATCCTCGTCATAGGCGCCGTCGATCGCATCGAGAACCGTGCCGTCCAGGAAGGCGGCGTAGGTCTCGCGGGAGCGGGCGGCCTCATTGATCTCATAAGCTTTCGCCACCGTCTCGGCGTTGGCTTGCGCCGCGGCGACCCGCTCGGCGAGAAGGCTCTGCTTGGCACTCCAGGACAGCAGGTTTCCGATGCCTTCGAGCACCTCCTCATGGCCTCGCGCTCCTTCGATCTCCGCCTCGATCTCGGCGAGACTCGCGAGGTCCACCTCGTCCGAGTCGGTGATTTCATGAAGTGACTGGAGAGAGATCCGGAACGTCTCCATCGTCCGGAAGAGCGCCCGCCAGGAATCCTCCGTGTAGTTGCCGTAACGCTCGCCGGCCGGGAAGGTCTCGTAAAAACGTTCCTCGAGATCGCGCGTGTTGTAGAGCACCGCGTCGGCGCTATCGATCAAGGCGAGCAGCCGCGAGAACGCCGGCGAGAGATCGCGCCAGGTATTTACATCGAGCTTTCTGAGCGACTGGATCTGATACTCGATCTGCTTGTACTGGTTGTAAATCTGTTCGACCTGCTGAATAAAGTCTGAAGCCGCCTGGGCGTAACGCGCAATCTCCGCCCAGATCGTGGTCGCCATGTGTGCCACGTCGGTGACCGGGATCTGCGCATCGCTCCGGCCAGGAAGCCCGAGGAGCACGGTAAGAAAAAGAATCAGACACAACGCGGCACGGCGCATTCCGAGGTCCTCCTTTGAAAGTCGTCGGTGAAATGGGGAAGACGGGTGGCGTCTTCGGGGCACCCGCACTCGCGGAGCCACTCCGAAACCCACTCCGCTCCATGGATCCGCTTGGCGCGGAGCGCCTCCGCGACGGAGGCCTGAAACGACAGACCCGGCCGGGCGGCGAGGAAGGCAAGCTCAGCCCGTCGGAGTCCGAGCTGAAAGAGGCGGGAGCCGCGGGGAGAGCTGAAGTAGTAGTCCCTTCGCGGCTCGGCGCGGGCGATGAGCTCGATCTCTCGCGGATTGAGGCCGAACCCCTCGTAGAGCTCCCGCGCTCCCGCCGCGGCCGCCGCCTGATTCGGGAGATAGAAGCGGTTGGGGCAGGACTCGCGGATGTTGGCGCCCGCCCCGTGGACATCGAGCTGCCGCAGGTTCTGAACCGCGAGCACGAGGCTCGCGTTTTTCTTTCGCAACGACAGCGCCCACTGCTGGACGCGCGCCGCCCAGGCGGGATGCATGAGCGCGATGCCTGCCTCGTCCAATAGGATGAGCGTCGGCCTCCCGTCGAGGCCCCGTTCCACCTCGCGCAGAAGCCGCAAGAGGACCGGGAGCTTCACGGTGTCGTCGAGGTCCATGAGCGGCCGCGTCTCGTAGACCTCGACGCGGCAGCGCCGGCGCCGCTCGGTTGTCGTTGCGTCGAGGAGATAGCCGTAGGGCCCGCTACGCGTGTAGGCCTTGAGCGCCATGCGGAGCTCGACGTCCTGGACCTGGATCATGAAATTGAACAGGGACCGCTGATCTGCCACCTCCTCCCGCAGGAGCTCAAGGCCGCGGGCCAGGGCTTGGCGCTTCGCGGGGCTCAAGGTGACGTTCTGCAGACCGATCAGAAATTCGATCCAGGCGAGAGCCCAGCCCATCTCCTGCGGGTCGTCGAGGTCGCGGAGTGGCTGGAAATGGAGCCCGCCTTCCTCGACGCCAACGAGGGAGAGGCCCACGTCCGGCATCGCCTCGCAGAGGATCCGGCTCGACTGGTCGCGGTCGAAGAGCACGACGCGGGAGTCGGGATAGCGCAGGAAGTTGAGAAGAAGAGCGAGCAGCAGCGTGCTCTTGCCGCTTCCCGTGGGACCGACGATCAGCGTGTGGCCCACATCGCGCGTGTGAAGGTTGAGACGGAACGGTGTCGCGCCGTTCGTCCGAGCAAACAGCAGGGGCGGCGAGGCCTCGGGGAAGAAGGGACAGGGGCACTCGGGCTCGCCCGGCCACTCGCTCGTCAAGGGCAGGAGATCGGCGACGGAGAGGGAGTTGACGAGCGGACGCCGGACGTTTGCGCTCGCGACGCCGGGAAGGCTCCCCAGGAACGCCCCCACCGCGCCCACGGTCTCGAGCCGCCCGGAGAAACCCCGGTCGGCGAGCACCTTGAGCACCTGGCGCGCCGAGCTCGTCACCTCCTCGCGACTGGGAGCCGCCAGCACCACGACCGAGGTCAGGAAGCCGAAGACCGCCTCGCCGGAGTCGTTCAAGGCCGACGCCTCGGCGGCCTCCTCAACCATCGCCGCGGCGTGGCGGTTCTCGAAACCCTTGGCCGGTTCCTTTCCGGCGAGGAGGCTGCCCACGGAAGGCTCCGCCCAGAACCACTGCCGCTGCATCCTCCGGATCAGCGCCGCCGCCTCCGAGGGCGGCAGCGGAATGAACCGGGTCGAGTAGCGGAGCGGAAAAGGCAGCTCCCCCAGGGCCGAGAGCTCCCCCGGTCGCGTCCCGGCCGGAAGGCCTTCGACCGTGACCAGTCCCAGATGCATCTCGCCGATCGCGGGTTGCCAGCCGCCGACAAAGTCCTGGGGACCCAGGACCGCATCGAGCAGGATGCCCGGCTCGAAGTCCGCCGCCTGCCCGCCACCCAGACCCGTCGCGCACTCGCGGAGGTGGCCGAGCGTCCGGCCCCGCGAGAGCGCCTCGACCCGCAGGACTGAAGAGAGCCGCTCCTCGAGCGCCCTCAACCGTTCACAGAAGCCGAAGACGGACCGTTCCCAGTCGGCGCGCTGACTCTCGAATCCGCGCTCGAGCCGCAGCGCTACGCGCGAGTAGAGCTCGCGCGGCGGGATCCGGGTGACGGTCAGGACGGTCTCGGTGATGAAATGCTCACCGGACTCCGACTCGTAGTCCCGCCGGCGCAGATCATCGAGATACGCCGTCAGCGGATCTGGAAAGGCGCCCTCGGCCGGATAGCCGGAAGCCCGCCGCCGGATCGCGTCGACGTGGACGACGTGCTCGCCGGCAAGCCCCACCAGGACCGAGTTGACGACGCTCGACAGGCGTTCGAGCGCCTCCGCGGTCGAGGTGCCGAAATCCGGCCCTTCGAGGAGGAAGCAGCTCGAGAGCGTCCCGTCCTTGTTGACGACGAGGACGCGGCCGTCGAAGTCGAGACCCACACCCCAGGGAAGCAGCTCCGCGAAGCCTGGAGGCGAGGGCGCGCGGCGGGGTCTGCCGAAGACCCAGCCCGCGAGAGCCGCGCCCGCCCCGAAGCCGCAGATGGTTTCGAGAAAGCCCATCGCGGCTTACCTCGCGACCGCCGACAGCGGCCGCTTTGCCCGTGGCCGCCGCAGCTCGGGGCGGGCGGTGTAGAACCCGCGATAGGAGAGTGATTCGGCAAAGACGTCGACTCCCCGCACGTCGCTCCTTGCGAGCGAAACGAGGAGCGGGTAAAGGATCGCGAGATCGAAGGCCAGGAAGGCGAGGCTCAGCGGACGGACCCCGCCCGCCGTGAACTGCGCGCCGAGGACGGCGAGAAGGAACAGCGCCGGCTTCTGGGCCATGCCCAGGATCAGCGCTGGCCGCACCAGGCACTGGTGAATGCGTTGCCGCCGCATGGGACCCGCTCAGCAGGAAGAAGGCTGTTGTTCGCCTTCCGCCACGGCAGGCCCGCCGGCAAGCGCGCGGGCAACGAAGAAGAGAACGACGGCCGCGCTCGCAACGACGCCGCAGGCCGCCATGTATCCCGAACGCCAGTTGAAGCCACCCTCGGCGGCCGAGATCCCGAGCATCTCGAGGAAGTTCGGAATTCCGGCGAGGAGCGCCCCACCCGCCACCACGGTCCCGATATTCCGCATCCACGGCTTGTCATGGGAGACCATGACGCCCACGATTCCCGCGAAGAAAGCGGCGATGATGACCGCCTTGGCGGTGGGTCCCGTCAGGTTCGACGTGATCTTGTCGAAGGCTTCATTGAACGGAAGCGTTTCCCCCCCGGCGGCGAACGCCGTTGCCGGTAGCGCCGCGAGCGCCGTCGCAGCCGCCAGTCCCCGCGCGATCCAACGTGCAGACATCGAAGTCCTCCTGCGCCTTCAAACCGGCCGCCCTGGACCGGGCGGGGCCGATGGCTTTTCAGCCTAGCCTTAAAGGCTATTCAGTATGCGCGGGAGTTACTATACAGGATCTTGAGTCCATTCCGCAACCCCCAGAGTTACGGAATGAGGGATTCAGCCGAGCGCCGGGTAACGGAACCCTTCTGAGCGAGGGGAAATCTTGTTAGACTCCAGAACCTAGAATGCCGCCTCGGCGCGAACGTCCCTTCCCCAACCTTCCAATCTCCCTGGAGGACCTGCCTCCACCGGAGTCGAAGAGATCCCGGCGCCTCCACCTGACGCTCGCACAGAGCGAGATGTCGAAGATCGAGAGGGCCGCCCGTGAACGCGACGAAGAACCGCCCGTGTTCTGCCGCACGGTGGTCCTCACGGCCTTGCAGATCTCGGCGGCTATGGCTTTGGGTCAGAGACCCGAGATTCTGGAGCTCTCCACGGACGAGCAACAGGGAGCGCTTCTCGAGGCGTTTGACTTCAGGTCGCCCCAAAGCGGCAAACCTCCACTGCCGAGCGTTCCAGCCTCACCGAAGGTACCCACTCGGAAATTCCGAATGAACCTTTCCTTCGCCGAAAGCGAGATGGCGCTGATCGAAGCAGCCGCGCGCGAGCGCCGGGAGCAGCCTACGGTCTTCGTCCGCACGCTTGTCCTCACCGCGATCCAGAACTCGGCCGACAAGGCGAAGTCCGCAAAACCCGACCACCGCAGACTCTCGCCTGCCGAGGTCCAGCGGGCCCTCCTCGAAGCCTTCAGCTTCGAGAAGTAGCTCTCACGCCAGGCGGCGAAGCTCGTAGCCGCGCGCGGGAAGCCAGCCCTCGATCCGTACGATCTCCGAAATCCGCGGGCCTGAGCCGACCCAGGCCATCTGCACCACGAGCCGGATTACCTCGGCGATCAGCTCGTGCTGCTCCGACTCCCCGGCCGTTCCCAGCTTCGCCAGCCGGTTGAGCCGCATCAAAGCCCCCTGAGGGCTTCCCGCATGGATCGTGCACATGCCGCCTCCATGACCGGTCGCCATGGAGTCGAGAAAGGGGTAGGCGTCGCGACCACGCACCTCCCCCACCACGAAGAGGTCCGGGTGGCAGCGGACCCCGATCCGCACAAGCTCATGGAGATCCACCCGTTTGTCCACCGTCACCATGCGCAGCGTGTCCCGCGCCGGACAAACGATCTCCGGCGTATCTTCAAGGACCACCACCCGGATCCCCGGCCGCATCTCCACCAGCTCGGCCAGCAGAGCATTGACGAGATTGGTCTTGCCGGATCTCGTGGCTCCCGAAACGATGATGCTCTCCCCACCTGCGATGGCTTCCTTGAGGACCCTGTACTGCTCGGCCGACGCCGACCCGCATGCCACCAGCTCGGGGAACAGCAGGATTCGCTCCGGGTGCTTGCGCACGACGAAGCTCGGGCACTCGACGAGCGGCGGCACCATGCCCTGAAGCCGCGCCTTGCCGAAGACCTCCGCCGGAAGCTCCGCCGCGATCTCGCACGAGCTCTCCTCCCCCCCGAGCGAGATTCCCTCGCGCGTCGCCGCGATGTTCAAGAACCCCCGAATGGCCTCCTCCGAGAGAACGACATCCGTCTCCCGCCTCCCACCGATCCCATCCGTGCGTACCACGAGGTCGCGGTTGACATAGACCTCCACGATTCTCTCGTCGCCAAACAGCTCGCACACCCGCGGCCCCAGGAACCTCCCCATCGCCGCTGCATACTCAGAATCAGCCATGAGAACGCTCCATCCTCTCGCCTCGCCGATTCCGGTCCCAGCCACGTTCTCTCGGCCGCGGCCCGTCGTCCGCTTCGACCGCGATCACCGATCCGCCGCTCGAGCTCCCGCTCTCGACCGCGCCCGGAGCCTCATGGCATGGCTCCTTCCGCGTGCATCGAAGCAGCACCGGATCCTCAAAGTAGGGCCTTTTTCCGACGACGAGAGGCGGCAAGCCCGGCATGAAGACGACCGCCTGGTCCCTTGCCAGCCGCCGGAACTCCGAGGCGTCGAGAAGCGACCGTCCCTGAAGCACTGTCTGCCGCGAGGTACTACCCCGCCCGCTCCCGGACGACCTCGAAACCTGATCGATCTCGATCGTCTGTTTCCCGGATAGATTCGACAGCCTCTCGGCCGTCGCGAGGTCCGTCGGCGCAAAGGCGACCTGCACCGCGCAGTTCGGTGAGACCGCCTCCTCACGGCCGAACGCCTGAATCAACTGGCCGAGGTACTGCACGACGACGAGGAACGTGGCGCCATAGCCACGAAAGTAGGCGAGGCCCTGCTCGATCTCTCGAATGGCGCCGAGCACCGGGAACTCATCCAGGAGAAGAAGGATCCTCTCTTTCCATCCCCATCGCCTCGACGCATCCCGCTCCAGGATCGCGCCCGCAAGCTGCGATACCATGACCCGGAGATGGGGCCCTAACCGATCCCGTTCGTCCGGCTCGAAACAAAGATAGAGACTGATCGGCGCCTGCCCCTCTTGGGCGATCTCCCGCAAGCTGAAGTCCGAAGCCGACACGCTCTCGGCCAGCACCGGATCGGCGTAAATCGAAAGCGCCGCCGAGACCGTCGCAAGGACGCTCGAACGGGTTTGCGGCGACATCGACAAGACATTTTCCGCCGCGGCCGCTACCGCCGGATGCGTTGCCGTCAGCCTCCCTTTTGAATCGGTCCACTTGATCTTACCTTCGGGATCATGAGGCCCCCGGGCCATCTCCTCGATCGCCTTGCGCCCGCCGACCGTGAACAGCTGATAGACCTTGGGAAGACTGCCCCATTGTGGACAGTACTTGCCGTGGAGGAGGGCGCCCACAAGGATCTGACGCGGCGCCTCGCGCCAGAACGGGTCCGTCGTCGTTGGCACCGACGCGATCAGAGCCCCGGCGATCCGTTGCGCGTCGCGCACATCGTACGGATGGTCGCGGATCTCGAGCATTGGATTGTGGCGTGAAAACCCGGCGCCGCCGGAGGGCGCCCAGCAAAGAACGCGAGAGCCATAGGCGCCGCGGCGAAAACCGCTGGTGAGCTGATAGATCTCGCGCTTGGCGTCGAGCACGACCAGCGGCCCCGGATGCGCCAGAGCGGTGGGTACGACGACGCACGTCGTCTTGCCCCCACCCGGAGGGGCAAAGGCCAGCACATGCGCGTCCCCCCGATACCTCAGGTATCCACCAGCCACCGAGCCCAGCACAATGCCTTCGGCAAGTCTCTCGCCCAAGCCAAGGTCCTCCCGGCCTCGCACCTCTTCCGGACGTGCGAACCGCGATGAGCCATAGGCATCACCCGGGCCTGGCAGCCGCCGCCAGGCAGCTCGGAGACACCAAAGTGCACACCCGCAGTCAAACGCCCCAATCGCAACTCCGAACCAGATCGCCTCTCGAATCTCCCGCTCGAGAGCCCCGAGATGCGTCAGCTTTCGAACCGCGAGAGCCAGCACGCCCGGCGAGTAGATCGGAGCGACCAAGGCCCAGATCCACCACTGACCGGCAAGAGCGAGCGCAACGACTTGCGGACCTCTCACCTTCCTGAGCTCGCCGAGGCCGAGACCGACGAGCGCTACGCTCCCAAAACCCGCCCAGAGCACCCGGATCGTCAAGCTAAAGCCCGCTCCCAACTCGGGAGGGTGGCCGAAGGACCTACCGAGCTTCCAGCCCGTGCCCTCCACAGCCGCAAGCACGGCTCCAGCGAGGAGAAGGCTCAAATAGAAGAAGAGCCGGCGCCGGCGCTCCGCCACCCGCCGTGGTAGCTGATAGACCTCCTCCGACATCAGAACGTCCAGACCGGCACGACCCGATCCCGCAACCAGGCGACCGGCACCGGCCCAAAGACACACGAATCCTGAGACCTCAGGGACTCGCCTCGTACAAACACCTCATCCGCCGCGATCCGCCAGACCTCGCTCCCGCAAGCGGCTCTTCCGGGACCGACATGCACGATCCGCTTGCAGAGTGGAGCCCGTCCGCTCGGGCAGCGGCCTGGGGCGATCCACTTCGCGAGGTCGTAGCGCGAAACGAGATCCGGGGGCAGGCAGAACGTCACCAGAGCCCCAGGCTGGACTTCCAGCCGCGTCACCCGATAGAGGCCTCGCGGGAGGCTCGGCGTTAAGTTGATCGCGAGATACCGCGAGAGCGCCTCGGGGGCTAGGAGGATGGCGAGCAAGAGAGCGATTCCCATCCCGTCGATCATTCCCAGCCATTGCCGCGGCAAGCGAACCGCGGTTCTAACCTTTTGGTCTTCTGCTTTCATCGCGCAACGCCGTCTTACGCGGGCCTCTCCCGGGCGGCCAGCGCTGCCTTGCGGCGGCACTGACCGATATGCCCCGCCACCTTTCGCTGGTCGCGGTCCCAGAACCCGCAGATCTCGCACGCTTCGTGGACAGGAGGCGGCGCAGCGACGGCCGAGGCGGCCGCGCTTCGTGCCCGCTCCGTCTCGGCTCGCGCCTCGGCGACCTGCTCTTCGAGCGAGGTGCACCGCGCCTCCCCGCCCGCGATCCTCTCGAGCAGGCGCGCCTCGTAAGCCTCCGGCAGTCCCGAACCATCCCGAACCACATCGGCCCACAGGCAGCCGCAAACGCAGAGCGTCGACAGCAGACCGAGCCCAGCTCCCCACGCGACCTGCAGCCCTCGGGAGCCGAGGATCTCCCAGACCGGCACCGCTTCGAGACCGGAAACCGAAAGAGGAACGATCAAGGTGTTCAACAGGACCGTCAGCGTCACCCAGAGCGCGGCAAGACCGCCATGGCGCCGGGAGACGACGGCAATGCCGATATAGACCTCGGCCAGACCCACCAGCACCGCGAGCGCCGTCGAGCTCAGCCAGAGGAGACTCACCCGAGTTTCCGGAGCGACGGCCTGCCGGTCCGTGGCAAGTACCACAAGGCCCAGACGAGGCACCAGGGCGAGGATGGGCAACAGCGAGATCCAACGGCCGAGGCGAGTCATGGACGCCTACTATACAGGAACTCTCAGAGTAACGGAATAGATCCGGCGCGAGGGCCGTTGGCTTGGCCCTTACCTGTCGAAGGCTCGCCGCTCGCGGCCGGAGGTCCAGGCAAACCCCTGCGGGGCGGGCCTCTGGCCCGGCCTGGACCTCCGGCCTCTCCGAGCGGCGCCCTGGCGAGCGAAAGGGCCGAAGCCAACGGCCCCCGCGCCGGGCGCTGAAGCCCGCGTCGCCAGTGAGGAAGGAGACTTCCAATGCCCCGCCGCCGCGAGCATCCACTCCCTAGCCTCCCGATCAGCCTGGAGGCCCTCCCAGCCCCGGACTCCAACCGCACTTCCCGCCTCATGATTTCGTTCACAGGCACCGAGTTGGCCATGATCGAGAGGACCGCGCGGCATCGCGGCGAGAAGCCCGCCGTCCTTTGCCGGAACATCATCCTGACGGCTTTCCGGAATTCCGCCGCCAAGGCTCTGGCGGACACACCGAATCCGCTCGCGGCAAGCCAAGCCGAACGGGAGAGAGCCCTCCTCGAGAGCTTCGCCATCGCCGAGTAGCCGCGCCAGAGAGGTTGCGGAGCCGTGGCTGCCTCGCGTACAGTAACTCTTAGAGTTACTGAATGGAGCCGCGACTTTGCACCTGAGAAACCTCCGTTCGCCTGGTGGACTTACGGGCCCCAAGCCCCTCCTCCGGGCGGCTTAGTTGGACGACCGCGCGAAGCGATCCCGCCGCAGGGATCTCGAACGCATCGCCTGCGAGGCCTTGGCCATCAGCCGCGAGCAGGCACTCGAAGCCGGCGCCCTCGGCTTCATGGCCCGGCTCCTCGTGCAGGCTACCCTGCCCCATAAGGATCCCGGCCCCGGCGTCTCCGTTTTCGAACGGTCCAACGGCGACCTTCACCTCGTCGTTCTGGCACCTCCCAGGATCGGCCTCCCGTGGGGGAAGTGCCCGCGAGTCCTCCTTTGCTGGCTGGCGACCGAGGCCGTCCGGACCCGCTCGCGTCACATCGAGCTGGGGGGAAACCTCTCCGCCTTCATGCGCGAGCTTGGCCAGATCCCCACCGGTGGCCGCTGGGGAACTATCACCCGTCTCCGCGACCAGGTCAGGCGCCTCTTCTCGAGCACCATCCGCTGCTCCTACACCGGCCCCGGCCGCTTCGAGGATTCCGGCTTCGTCATCGCTTCCCGCACCTCGCTGTGGTGGACGCCCGCCGAGCCGGAAAAGCCCGATCTCTTCGGCAGCTTCGTCGAGCTCTCCCAGGACTTCTTCCAGGCCGTGATCGATCGGCCGATCCCGGTCGACCTCCGGGTCCTGCGAGCTCTCCGGTCCCCGCTCGCCTTGGACATCTACTGCTGGCTCACCTTCCGCAGTTCCTATCTCCGCCGGCCGGTCGAGATCCCCTGGCCCGCTTTGGCACTTCAGTTCGGCGCCGACTACGCCGAAGTGAGGAAGTTCCGCTACTTCTTCCTCCGGCAGGCCCGCTCGGTCCTCCGGCTCTATCCCGAGGCCCGCCTTTCTGAAAGCCCCAAGGGCCTCGTCCTTCAGCCCGCCGTAACGCACGTACCGAAGCGGCTCCCGGCTTAGAAACTCCGGCCTGAGGAAGAGTCGGCGGAACCCGGCGTTTTTCCACGCATAAACGCTGACACCCACGCTCCTCCTTCAAGACCGATTTCCGCGCATAATCGCTGACGCTCCCTGCGCATAATCGCTGACGCATCCCTATAATTACTTTTCCTGTAGTTATGAGATCCCAGTAGCAGGCGCCCGAGGGCCTGCGGAATTCTGCCCGCGCCCTCCCCAGATCGCAAGGATCCAGGTGCGGCCCCCCGCAGCTTGGCGTGGCCGTTCCGCAACCGTCCTTCTGCCCGCCGGGCCGAGCCGTTCGATCGCGCATGGCTTCAACCATCTCCCCGCTCTCCCTCTACCCTGATGCACTGCAGCGCCGCCACCGCCGATCTTCAGAAGAGGGTGAGGCTCGCTCCCTCTCCCCGCCACTCCTTCGCCGTTGGGCCGCTCATGCGTCCCGCTTTCTACCCGAGGGCCGGCCGGCCGGCCGCCAGGCAACCCTGCGGGCGCGCTGCGCGCGGCCTTGGCAGCCGGCCTTCCTCCCTCGGGTCTTTGCGGGCCGTCATGAACGGACCCAACCTCGAAAGGAGAGCGGCAGTGGCCAAGCCAAACGTTACGACCCCCACCCTCTTCGGCAACCTCGGCGGCATCCCGGAAGGCGCCCCGATACCGGCACACTCCGGGGCTGTCAGCCTCGCCGCGATGAACAACCGGAGACGCCTCCCATGATCGAGATCACGCGAGGTGACCTTCTGCGGGCCGACGCCGAGGCGCTGGTCAACACCGTCAACTGCGTCGGGGTGATGGGCGCTGGGCTGGCCCTGCAGTTCCGCAAGGCCTTTCCCGAGATGTTCCTCGCCTACAAGGAGCTCTGCGATCGGGGTGGGCTTCAACCCGGCCGGGTGATGGTGTACCGCCTCGAACGCCTCGTCCATCCCCGCTACATCATCAACTTTCCGACCAAGCGGCACTGGAGGGACCCGAGCCGAATCGAGGACATCGACGCCGGTCTCGTGGCGCTGATCCAGGAAATCTGCGGCCGCCACATCCGTTCGGTTGCCATCCCTCCTCTGGGCTGCGGCCTCGGAGGGCTCGATTGGTGCCATGTCCGGCCGAGGATTGAAGCAGCCTTCCTCAATCAGGAAACGAAGGTGCTGCTGTTTGAACCCTCGGGGCGTCCCTGACCTGGCGGGCCTTCATGAACGGACCCAACCACGAAAGGGGCACGACAGTGGCCAAGCGAATAGACCGAGGCCGGCCCGATGGTCTAGACGCGTCGTAGTGGCTAGTGCCAAGTCGGTGGAGGAGAAACGAAATGCAACAGATTCCATGCCGTGTATGTGGCCAAGGTTACCTCTACAACGTCAAGGTGCACCGCATGAGTGGCCCGGCCGTCGTCATCGGCTACCTCTTGCTCGTGCCCTCTTTGCTAGGCATTCTGCTTTGCTTGGGCTTTATCGTCGCGAGCTGGGTCGGCGCGTTCGCAAGTCACGGGTTGCCGCCCTATACGCTCCAAGGCCTGAAGGAGGCCAAGGTGCCCGCCGAGCTTCAACACAAGCTCCGCGAAGGTGATCCGGTAACCGAGGCAGAAATGGCGCGCCTTACCTCGCACCAAAAGCGTGAAGTTCAACTCGCCAATAGGGAGCTCGAGGCGCCTCAGCTCGAATACGGATTCTTCGCGGCGTGCGGAACCGGAGTCGCATTGGTTGGAGCTTTGCTGTCCTTTCTTGGCGGGCTCCTCGGGTGGCTCTTGGTCATGAAGAAGCGCGTTCTCATGTGTAACTTCTGCGGAGCGACCCTCGATGCCAGTTAGTCCTTAAGTTTCCGGCGGTATGGGAGTTGGGCGCGTCCGCCGCCGTTCCGGACGGCGGCCCACGATCGTCCTGACCGCGTTCAACAATACAGCCGCGAAAGCTCTCGCCGAAGAACCTTAGTTTCTCGAACAGAGTCCCGCCAAGCAGCTCCGACGCCTCCTCGATCTCTTCTTGAGTGAGGCCGACCGATCCCAAAAGGCAGGAGTCCGGACCTCCGAGGTTGTAGCCCCCGCCGCCGAGGTTGGCGAAGAGGGGTGAGGCTTCGTCCTTCCCCTCGGCCTCTGTCGCTCCTTCGCCGTTGGGCCGCCCATGCGTCCCGCTTTCTACCCGAGGGCCGGCCGGCCGCAAGGCAACCCTGCGGGCGCGCTGCGCGCGGCCTTGGCAGCCGGCCTTCCTCCCTCGGGTCCTGGCGGGCCGTCATGAACGGACCCAACCACGAAAGGAGCACGACAGTGGCCAAGCCAACGATCCTCACCCTCTTCGGCAACCTCGGCGGCACCCCGGACATCCGCCTCCTCCCCGAGCAGGAGTCCTCCCGCCACGTCTACGACCCGGTCACCGATCAGGTCGTCGAGAAGCCCTTCACCCGGAAAGCTCGCGAGTTCCGCACCTTCTCCGTCGCCGTCAAGACCAAGGAGATGGACGAGCCCCGCTGGATCCGCTGCGTCGACTGGAACAATGAGTCCCGGCTCTTCCAGAAGGGCGACCGCGTGCGCCTCTCCGGCTACTTCCAGGTGCGCACCTACGAGAAGGACGGCGAGACCCGGCGCCTCCGGCAGTTCGTCGTCCAGACCGCCACTCTCGAGCGCGCCAAGATCCCCCAGGACATGGCCGCCTGAACTTCCTCCGGGCTCCCGGCAAAGGCGCCGGGAGCCCTTCCCCTCACATGCCGACGAGAAAGGAAATCCCATGGGTCCCATCACTTCCGCGTATCCCGAGATCAAGCTGCAGCAGCTCCGCGCGCGCGTCCAGCAGCGCTTGCGAGAGCTTCGCGAAAGGCCTCAATCGGTCAATCCCCCTCCCCGATACGACGAGATCTTCGCCCGCGGCCAGCGGTGGCTCGATGAGCTCGCTACCGAACCGGACAGCCATGAGGAGGTGGAGCCGTGACGCCTTCGCTCCCCGAGCACCCGGAGATCCTCCTCCTGATGGCCGCGGTCGACGCCGCTCTCGAGGCGGGCAGCTTCACACTCGGCGAGGAGCTCGACGCCCGCCTCGAGCAACACCTCGACGACCTCGACCACCGGTTAAGCGACCTCGACGAATCCGAGGAGGCAGAAGGCGGCGATGTCCTCGACGGCGACAATCATGTCGGCATCGAAGACCAGTTCATCGACGCCTGGTCGCAGATCCTCGCCGGCATCGGTAGCTTCGCCCACCCTGGAGGGGCGGTCGAGCTCGCGGCGCACCTCCGCGAGGTTCTACGCAGTGAGGCCTTGAAGGGCCCCTGCGCCCCCCAACCCTTTCTCGACCTGGCAACCGACGACGACCTCCTCGCTCTCGCCGCGGACCTCTGGAACGAACGGCAGGCTTTGATTCTGGGTACTCATTAGATTCGAGCTCCCTGTGTGCGAACAGGTTTCTTGCTGAAACCAGGCGAGCGCAGTCTTCTCTCACGCCCCCACGATTCGAAGCTCGAACTCTCCAAGCTTCAGGACTTTCAGGACGTAGGCGAGCGCCAGGTCGCTGGCGGTCGACCGATCGGGTGCGTTGACCGGAAAAGCCTCTTCCGTCTCCTCGCCCGCGGCGTTGCGATACCTCACCAAGGCTGAATACGGGAAGACCCGTCGGCTGGCATTCATCCCTCTGACTCCTACCTGACCGAATCACTACCGGTATCTTACAGGAGGAGAAAAGTCCCGCCTCGAAGGGCTGCCTCCCGATATCTCTGAAAAGCTCCGGATGAAGAAGTGATGTCCGCCTCCGTCTAGCGACGGCGGCGGCCGGACTCTACGTTTATCTTCTCGGGCTCTGCCCTGCGGGGATTCACTGCGATCCCTCACGCGCCTCGCGGCGCACGGCTCGAAGCCGCTCCGCAGTCGTCCCTCTCCCCCTCGCCGGACCGAGCCGCTCCAAGGACAACGCCATCGAGCGGCCTCCTCCCTCCCCTCGGTCCGGCTCCCGCTCCCCGGCAAAACCGCCGGAGAGCACCCCCATTTCGATACCTCCACTGAAGACTCTTCGACCCTTCGGCTTCGGCTGACCGGCTACTTCGGCTCCGCACCTTCGAGAAGGGCGACGAGACCCGGTACATCCGGCAGTTCATCGTCCAGACCGCGCTTAGCGGCGTCTGTTTCGGGCTGCGTTCTCCATCCCCCTTACAACGTGCGAGTTGAGAACGAACTCCTTGGCTCTTGATCTTGTGAAGGCCGTCTGCTCGTCAGACATGAGACACGCCTGGCTCAGGAAGAAGATGGCGGCGTTCAGGACTCCCCGAAAGTGAGTGTCGGAATCGAGGCCCGTGACGATGAGGCGGTCGATCTGATCTTCGCGGAGGCGGGGAATGCCGGACTCGATCTCTTCGAGCTCCTCGCAGATTTTCCGGACTGCTGCCATGCGCCGACTGAAAAGTACCTTGGCACTTCGTATGCTCTCTGGTGAGCCGTCAGCGCGAATTCGCCGAGTGCGTATCATGACCATTTGCTTAGCAAGTCCCAGATCAACGGTCATCATTTGACGCTCTCCTGGTTGTTGCTGGCTTTTTGCGCATCGCCAGGGATTCGGCGGACTGCCAGGTAAACTCGGTGAGAATGCTCCGGTGAAGCTCGAAGACATCGGTCGTGAGTTGAACGAACCTCTCCGTTACCCTCTCCGGCAGCAGGCCTCTCGTGGGAAACCCCACTTCTCTTTCGGACTCTCCGGTTACACGTGCTTCGCTCGTATCGATTCGGTCGAGCACGAAGAAGAAGTCGGTATGGGACATGGCAAGCGCGGTGAGGAGCTTCTCGAGTGAATCGAGCTTCGGAAGCTCCTTACCGGTCTCGTATTTGGAAAGCTGGCTCTTGCCGATGCCGGCGCGCCGCGCGAGCTGTGCCTGGCTCATTCCCCTTAGCTCGCGCAGCAAGTTGAGGACGAGGCCGACGTTCCGGAACATACCAACCATGGCTGGCACGCGATCGTAAGCGGTGTTTCCAGCGGAGTCTTCGCCCTGATATCTCGTAAAGCTATGGCCTGCCAACGCTTAGAGCAGTTTAGGCGCTGGAAGCCCCGTGAGCGGTGCACCGAAAGACGTAACATTTGGGGTGCGCCACGAACCCGGCCGTTTCTTCTGCAACAACTTCTCCTGGATTCAAGAGCCGCTATGTGCTTCCGTGGAGTCTTCTGGAGCGCTGTTGTACAATGACTCGCGCATGGACCCAACGACCAGTCGTTACTGCGAGGTGCTCGAAGGCCTGATCGAGCAGCGTGGCACACCTAAGGTCGAGCTCGAAAGGAAGCTCGGATGGTCCCGCGGTGCCCTCACCAAGCTCCTGAAGTCGCGCAAGAAGCTTGCTGTCGACGACATGCTCGCGCTCCTTGCCGCTCTCGACGTGGAACCACTGTCTTTTTACGCCATGGTTTACAGTGGAGAGAAAAGCCCGGCCAGGGAAGCACCGTGGACAAAGGCCTTTGGCCCGCTTGGCCCCGCGGCGCGGCCGCTTGTTCTGTCGCGCCTGCTGACCGAGGAGGAGCTTGACGAACGAATCCGGAAAGCGGTCGCGCGTGCGCTCTCGCCGCAGGAGGACGCTGAGACCTAGCGTCCCAGATTTGACAGCTTGAGCGAGCGCGCCGCGTCTTCGATGAGTTTCGTGAGCACCGCCGCTGGCGTGCGCTCCTTCGCGGCAGCGTTTTTGAGGAGCATGAGCGCGAGGAGCGCCTCCCTTTCAATACCAAGCGAGCGGAATGAGGCTAGCAGCTCCTCAGCAATCGCCGCGACCCTTTCCGTTTCATCGGCACCAGCGAAGAGGAGCGCGAGGTCCAGGGAGATCATGCAGGCCGGGAACAAAAGACCCGCCGCCAAAAACCCTTGCTTCGCTTCGCCAAACGCCTGCTCCGCGTCGAGCCGCTCTCCGAAGCCCGCGGCTACTCGCCCTTCGATCCAGCGGAGGCGGAGCAAGTTGAGGCGCTTCCCCGCATAGTGCGGCCTCACGTCGGGGATGAGCTCTCGCACCAGCCGAAACCGCCGAAGCGACGTCGCGCACCAGAGGAGGTTGTGGATTCCGGCGAGCACCAACTCTGGATCGCGCTTCCGGTCGATGAGCGACAGCCCTTCGCAGGTCAGGGCTACCGCCTCCGCTGGGTCGCCCAGGTTTTCCGTGTAAGCGCCTCGCGCAATGAGCACACGGCCCGCGAGGTGGCGCTCGCCCTCACCCTGATAGAAACCGTAGACCTTATCGAGAAGAGCGAGCGCCTCCGGGATGCGGCGCCGGTGCCAGAGGAGCGACGCGAATCGCTCGCCGATGAGCGCGAGGAGGCGGAGATCTCCGGACCCTCGGCGAAGCCACCCGATAGCGCTCCTGAGCGCGGCCTCGGCGCGGCCGAGATGATCGGTAAGCCGGTAGGCATTACCAAGCGCGAGATCCGCGCGGGCGCGGGCATCCGCGACGAGCCTGACGCCGTAGCGCTCCGCAGGAAGTGCCGCAGCACCGGCCACCGCAAGCTCGGCGAGGTACACCATCTCGCGCGGATTGTCGTACCGGAGCCGATGGCTCTCCTTGATGAGAACGTCTATCCTCTGAATTTCCTCCCCGCGCAACCTCCTGCCTCCTCTCGGTTGGAGGTGCATTCTCGCACGCTGCTGCTCTGCAGCAAGGCATCTCGCTAGCCGCAGTGCCCGCTTGGATCGATCGCTCCAGAGCACTTGGGCTTCTGGGACTGCGTCTGAGGCGGACGCGGTGCGTTCCGCTGGAGCAACCCCCGCACGCTCGGCGGCACCACCCGCTCAATGAGGCGGACCAGGCCGCCATCAAGGATAGGGCCAATTGGGACGGCTTCTACCCGCAGGGCTCCGACCACTAAGAGTACGAGGACCAGGGCGACGGCCAGGCTACGGACGCGAGCTTGAGGCATTTCGCTCCCTCCGTCCGCGGATCAGGAGACGCCGGAATGGCAGCCTCCGCTCCGCGGAGCGCTCTAGTGTGACTCGTCTGCCGAGAAAAAGGAGCGGCTTTACGTCACATCGGAGATGGATCTCCACCATGGGCAAAGATGCCCTCTGCCAAAAGAGCAGAAATCGTTGACAACTCGGCAGCGGCCCACCATGCTCCGGCGCATGAGAAAACGGTGGCAACCTCTTGACCGTTCAGGGTTCGCCAAGCACATCGGCGACCGGATTAGGCGGCTCCGTATTGCGCGGGTATGGACCCAGCCGTACCTGGCGAGCCTGCTCGAGATCCCCCGTTCCAGGATTGACCAATACGAGAGGGGTGAGCTCCTACCGCCCACCTACACGCTCTATCAGCTCGCGGGCCTCTTCGGTGTGAGCCCAGGGGCGCTCGTCGATGGCCCCGCCCCGAGGGAAGCAGACAGTTCAGGGGCCCTGTCCGTTTTCAGCAGGCTTCTCAGTCTCTCGCTGGACTACAGGGAGGCGTTGCTGACCTCCTTCGAGACAGCGGTTTCCGCGGTTGAGAGATTGCAAGTGGCTAGGTCCGCGGCGCACCAGGTCCAGGGAGAAAGCCCAATGACCTGAAAGGGGGTTCCGGCAGGCGCGGAGCCGCCCGGCTGAGAGAAACCCCGGCGATCCTCGGATAGGTGCAAGCAGAGCTCGAACCAGGGAAAAACATCGAGGGTCCCGCAACAACGCCGAGAAGCTCGGACTGAAGAAGTGATGGGCGTGTCCGCCGCCGTCCAGGGACGGCGGCGGCCGGGCTCTACGTTCATCTCCTCGGGCTCTGCCCTGCGGGGATTCACTGCGATCCCTCACGCGCCTCCGCGCCCGGAGGCGCTCCGGGCTGCGCGCTTCGCGGCGCGCGGCTCGAAGCCGCTCCGCACCCATCTTCATTCCCCCGCGCCAGCCCGAGCCGCTCCAAGGCTACGCCATCGAGCGGCCCCCGCCCTCCCCTCGGTCCGGCTCCCGCTCCCCGGCAAGAAAGCGCCGGAGAGCACCCCCATTTCGAAACCTCCACTGAGGACTCGCTCAAAGGTTTTCCGACGATCCTCTTCGACCCTCGGCCCCGGTTGAAGCCTTACGACTCCTCCGGCCCTTCGGCCCGCCCTTTCTGCGGCGATGGTCTCGAACGGCGTGGAGAGCCGTCAAGGCAACCCCTGCGGGGTCGGCCTGCGGCCGAGCCTTGACGGCTCCCACCCCGCCCGAGCCCTGCCCGCCCAGAAAGGCGGGCACGAAGGACCTTTCGCCCGAAAGGAGCCGTGAAGCGACAGACGATCACCGTCGAGAGCAAACCCCAGCGCGAGGGTCAGAAGAGCCGCTCCTTCAGCGTCGAGCTCCTGGCCTACGTCCTCGCCAACGGCCTCTGGGAGCTCGGAGGAGGAGCCAAGGAGCGCCATCACCGGCCGGTCTTCATGGCCTACGCCGGCACCGACCAAGGCTCCCGCGCCTTCTCCGCCAATCTCCGCGGCGGCCGCCCGGCCGTGGTCGCGGGCGGCAGCACCAGGTTCGAGGTCCCCCGGTCCGCCGGCTTCCGCTACGAGACCTGCTCCCGCGAGGGAGCCACGTTCACACTGGCCTACCTTCCTGCGGTTTTCAGCTTCCAGCCGCCGACCGCCGACTCCGGGAACATCGCCTTCCTCTGCCTGACTCCCACCTGGTGGGTCGACGAGCAGGTCCAGGTGATCGGGGAGGCGATGGGCAGCAACGCCCGCGAAGCGGCGATTGCGGCGTACTTCGTCGCGTTCCTCGATCAGAGATCACCCCTTCCCATCGCTAACGACCTCGCGTTCCACCTGGAGCTCTATCGAGCCGCGCTCCGCGAGCCCTGGTGCGAGCAGAGCTCCGGCACCGAGTGGACCCCTGGACGCCTCTTCCACGTGGGCCTCGAGGCCATCGGTTTCGAGTCCGCCCTCTACTGCGACGTCGATCACCCGACCTTCGCCGAGTTCCTCAAGGCGCAGACGGCTGCGCATCTTCCCCCTCTACAGGAGACGACCGGCCATGGCACGACCCCAATCCGTCGCCCTCGGCGGCTACTTCCCGACCCCGGCCACGCTGCTGTCCAGGCTGGCCTCGCTGGTTAGCTTCAAACTCCAGGACGACCCCCACGTCCTGGTCGATCCATGCGCCGGCGACGGCGCCGCCATCGCTGCGCTGCGCAGGCTCTGGTTCGAGCAGCCCGACGAAGACGCCGTCGTCCATGCGATCGAGCTCGAAGAGCAGCGGGCCAAGGCTCTCCGGAACCAGTTGAGTCCCCTCCATGGCGGCTCGCATCGCGACGTCTCGCTCCACTGCGACGCCTTCCACGTTGACATCACGCCTCAGGAGGGAGCGTCGCTGCTTTATCTGAACCCTCCGTACGACACCGACAAGGTCCATGGCCGGCTCGAGCAGCGGTTCCTCGAACGGTGGACCGCGGCGCTCCTTCCAGGCGAGGGTGTTCTCATATTTCTCGTGCCGTTCTACGCCCTCCAGGCGAGCGCGGCATTCCTCTCCCGCCACTACCGGGACATCCGGGCCTTCCGCTTCCCGGCTCCATCGTTCGAGGCGTTCCGGCAATGCGTTCTCGTCGCCCGCAAACGGGGCGCACCGGTTTCCGACAATCCCCTGGACCAGAAGCGCATCGAGCGCTGGGCCGCTGACGCCGGCGCGATGCCCGAGCTGTCCGAGCAGGCGGAACCGCTGTTCCTCGTACACGCTCAAGGAACGGGCCTGAAGCTCGAGGAGGTTTCGCTCGACCTCCACGGCCTGCTCTCCGGATTCCGGCCGTGGCACCGGGCTCCTTTTGCGGGCCTCAACCGCGGCGTCACCGACATGATCGGCGCCAGGTTTCCAGTCGCCCAGCCGCCACGCCCGGCCCACATCGCACTCGCCCTCTCGGTCGGTACCCTCAACGGCAAGCGGCTGCAGCCCAATCGCCCGGGACTGCCGTCCATCCTCGCCAAGGGGAGCTTCCGGCGCGACTTCCACACGATCGAGGAGCGCTTCAACAAGGACGGCGACCACGTCGGCAGCATCAAGGTCCAGCGTCCGCGGCTCACCCTCTCGGTCCTCCGGCTCGACACGCTGGAGTTCCTCGAGCTGAAGCCCGGAGCGACTCCGTCGGGCGCAACGTGCCTCGAAGACTTCAACAGCGCCGATCTCGTCGAGCACTACGGCGAGAGCCTCGGACGCCTGATGCGCGAGCAATTTCCGGCGCTCCACGATCCGGCGAACCCCGCGCACGCGATGGAGCTGCCGCCTCTTGCCCGGGAACCCTACGACATCCAGAGCGACGCCATCGCGACCAGCCTCAAGCTCCTTGCCTCCGGCGAGAACCCACAGGCCATCGCCGAGGTCGGCACCGGCAAGTCGACCGTGGCGCTCTCGATCGCGGGCGCCCTCTCACCGCTCCATTTCCGAGGTACGGTCGGCGAGCTGCGCCGGCTGGGATTCGACACCTCCCGGCTCTCTCCTGTCCGGCGGACGCTCATCATCTGTCCGCCGCACCTCTTGAAGTCCTGGCGGGACCAGGCCGCCGCGGTCCTTCCTCATCACCGGGTGAGGGTCGTCGAGTGCATCACCGATCTCCACAAGGACGCCGAGATCTACGTGCTGTCCCGCGAGACCGCGAAGCTCGGCCACGGCGTTTCCGGCATCGGCGAAGGCCGGCGTTCCGGCTGGCACGGTGTCTGCCCGCGTTGTGGTACCCGGCCGGAGGAGAGCCCCGAGAGGCTTGCCGAGACGCGCGCTCGCTGCGAAGCCACGAGGCGCCTGCCGGTCAATGAAGCGGCTCGCATCGCCGAGGACCTGGCCGCCAGCCTGACCGGAACCTACTCCTACGAGCCTCTCGTCCGCTCGCTCGTCTCCCACCACCGCATCCTCGCGATGGCTCTGCCGCCGATCCCGGAGACGGACGAAGAGGCCGAGGGGGAGCCCGAGCTTCCGGAGCCTGGGCCTCTGCCTTCCGGAGATCACCTACGGACGATCGCGATCCGCCTCTGCCAACTGTCCGCCACCGCGTCCTATACCGATTACCGCCTGCGGGAGGCTCTCGAACAAGTCTGCCGTGCTGGAGAACTGGAGACGGAGATCACCGAGCTTCTCCGCGCGAGCGCCCGCACGCTGCTTGACTGTGCCGAGGCAGATCTTGAGAACGTCGGGAGCCAGTACCACGACTCTGTCTATGAGCCCCGGCGCCGCGGCGGCGAGCTGCTCGAGATCGCGGCCAGGCTCGAACGCCCGGAGGACGGGAGTCCCTACCGGCCGCCGCTCATCCGGGCTCTCGATCGATTGAACGAGCTCGGACGCTGGGAGGAGACCGAGCCCTGTGGCGAACCGCTCTTCCAGGCGACGGCTGAGCCCCGCCGCTTCCCGCTCGCCCGCTACATCCTCCGCCACTGCCGGCGGAAGTTCGACCTGCTCGTCGCCGACGAGTGGCACGAGTACTCGACCAAGGGCTCGGCCCAGCAGAAGGCGGCCCACCGGCTGGTCGAGCTTCCCGGCGTTCCGACGATCGCTCTGACCGGCTCCCTCATGGGGGGCTACGCCGGCTCGCTCTTCGCCAACATGTGGGCGGCCTCGCAGCGCTTCCGCCGGCAGTTCCAGCCCTGGGAGCTGCAAGCCTTCATCACCGCGTACGGCTACCGCAAGATCTACGTCCCAGTCGGCGCCGATGAGGCCGTTTCCGAGGTCGTGGGCTATGGCTCTCGCAGCGACCGCGAAGAGACGCGCGAAGCCCCCGAGATCCGCCAGATGGGTCAGGCTCCGGGGGTGCTCCCGAGCTTCATCCTGGAGCATCTGCTCCCGGTCGCGGTCATCATGCACAAGGACGACCTCGACCATGAGCTGCCGCCGTACGCCGAGCTCCCCGTACCGATCAGGGTCGCCGAGGACGACGGTACCGGCCAGGAGATGCTCGCCGAGTTCCGCCGCCTGCTCTCCGAGCTCACCAGGAAGATCAAGGCCGACCGCCACACCTGCCTCGCCGGCAAGCTCTGGGGCGCCATGTCCGAGCTGCCCTCCTATCTGGATCGCTGCACCCACGACCTCGAGGAGTTCGTTCTCCGTTACCCCAAGGAAGTGGGAGGCGCCGTCGTCGCGGTGGGGAAGATGTTTCCCGCCTCCTGGGTGGCGCCCAAGGAACGCTGGATCCTGCGACGCGTCCGCGCCTCGATCGAGGAGGGCCGGAACGTCCTCATCTTCCTCCGGCACACCGGAAGCTCAGGCCTTCCCTCCCGCTATCTCCGCCTCTTCAAGGAATACCTCGGCCAGCGCGCCGTCTTCCTCGACGTCAACAAGGTCAAGGCTGCCCAGCGGGAAGACTGGCTCAACGCCAACGTCATCGAGCCCGGCCGCCGGATCCTGATCACCAATCCCAAGGCGGTCCAGACCGGCCTCAACAATCTGGTTCATTTCTCACGCGCCATATGGGTCGAGGGAGCCGATTTCGATGCCCGGGTCGTGCGCCAGGCCAACGGCCGCATTCATAGGATCGGCCAAACCCTGGACGTGACGATCGAGGTTCCGTTCTACGACGGCACCGTCCAGAAGACGGCGCTCGATCTCGTGGCGCGCAAGGTTTCCTCGTCCGTCCAGGTGGACGCCCTCTCGATCCTCAGCGCCCTGGAAAGCGCCGGAGCGGGCGACGGCGACGACGAGGCCAGCCGCGCCGCCATGGGGATGGGCCAGGCCCTCTACGAAGCCTGGGCCGGCCAGTAACGAAATCCTGCCGCTGGAACAGAACCTCCAGAAACCCGATGCGAGGGCCGTCGCTCCGGCCCTTTGTCTCTTGAGCTTCGCCGCTCAGGGATGGCCGTCAAGGCAAACCCCTTCGGGGCGGGCCTTTAGGCCCGTCCTGGACGGCCATCCCTTCGAGCGGCGACGGCGCTACGCGCCGCCTCTCGGCGAGCCTCAAAGGGCCGGAGCGAACGGCCCCCGCACCCGGCGCCCATGCCGGCAAGCGCTCTTCCGAAAGGACAGGCTCGCCATGATCCAGAGCAACCTCGCGACGGTCCGACGAAGCACCTCGAAGCGCTCGGCGAGCCCCCGCCGTGCTGCCGCCAAGGGCCACACGGTGACTCGCTATCGCCTGCTCCTCGTCAAGGAAGACGAGGAGGCCGTTTCCGAACCCGAGAGCCTGACGAGGCCCGCAGAAGTCGCGGCCTTTCTCTGGAATCGGATCTTTGAGGGTCTTGACCGCGAGGTGATGTGCGCCGTCTACGCCGACAACACAAGGCGCGTCATCGGTTGGACGGTCGCCTACGTCGGATGCCTCACCCGATGCAGCGTGGAACCCCGGGGACTCGTGGTTCCGGCTCTACTGGCCAACGCCCGAAGCCTGATCATCGCGCACAACCACCCATCAGGCTCGCCCGAGCCCAGCTCGGAGGACAGGCTTTTCACCCGGAGGATGGAGCTGGCCTGCGCGACGTTGGATTTGAATCTTCTCGACTCGATGGTCATCGCCGAAGGACCGGCCGGCCCTCTATGGACTTCCCTCATTCCGAAGCTCAATGGATGAGCCGCCCGTGGGCCGCACGTTCTATCTCGGGGTCCATCATCCCGACTGGCTCGCCAAGGCGCGCATCCCGCTCTTTGTGTCGCGGACCCGCCTTGCGAGGCGCCGCAGCTTCCCCCGCGCTGCGGCCCGCTGGGCACTCGACAGCGGCGCCTTCACCGAGCTCTCGATCCACGGCCGCTGGACAGTCCCGGCGGCCCGGTATGCCCGCCAAGCGCAGCTCTTCTCCGAGGAGATCGGCCGCCTCGCCTTTGCCGCTCCCCAGGACTGGATGTGCGAACCCTGGATTCTCCAAAAGACCGGCCTGTCCCTCGCCAAGCACCAGCGACGCACCCTGGAGAGCTTCCTCGAGCTTCGAGAACTCGCGCCGGAGGTGCCGTGGATACCTGTCCTTCAGGGTTGGGCCGTCCACGATTACTGGCGCCATGCCGAGATGTACGCCGCCTCCGGCGTTGACCTCGCGAGCCGGCCACTCGTCGGAGTCGGCAGCGTCTGCCGGCGCCAGGCGACGACGACCGCCGGCGGGATACTGGCGAGTCTCGCCACCGCCTACGGCCTGCGCCTCCACGCCTTCGGTTTCAAGACGCTCGGGCTCCGGCGGTTTTCGGGCTACCTCGAATCAGCCGACTCGATGGCGTGGTCCATGGCGGCCCGAAGGGCCAAGGAGGCCCTACCGGGCTGCTCTCACGCCTCCTGCACCAACTGCCTCCGCTTTGCCCTTCTCTGGCGAAGCCGGCTTCCGGAGGAATGGCAATGAAGCGATGTGAACAGTGTGGAGCAGCAAGGAGAAGGTTGCATACCTGCACGACCTGCGGCAAAAAGCTCTGCGGGTGCTGCTCCTTTGGCTCACGGGCCGGCCGGGTCTGTCCGGGTGACTGCCACCGGAAAGCTCTGGCTCAATTCGATGCTGCGCGTACGAAAGCCCCGCGACCATGATGCTCCCCTTTGGAAACCAGCGATGGCGCGGACGGAGAGATCTCTACAAGCCTCCGGAGGAGCCCATCCCAACCCGCGAGTATGAGATCGCCGAAATCCCCGGCGACCGGGAGGCGAAAGCTTTCGTCCAGACACACCATTACGCCGCCACCTATCCTGCGGCGCGATTCCGCTACGGGCTCTATCACCACGGCGACCTGGTGGGCGTCGCCGTCTTCAGCCATCCCTCGAACGACCTCGTCTTGACGAGGGTCTTCCCGGGAGACCCGTTGCATTCGGTGGAGCTCGGGCGCTTCGTCCTCCTCGACTCGGTACCCGGTAACGGCGAGACCTGGTTTCTCGCCAGGACCTTCGAACGCCTGCGAAGAGCCGGCCTTCGCGGTGTGGTGAGCTTCAGCGACCCCGTGCCGCGGAGAGCCGCTGACGGCCGCCTCGTCTTTCCCGGGCATCTCGGCACCATCTACCAGGCCCACAACGCCGCCTACCTCGGCCGCAGCCGACCGAGCACCCTTCGGCTGCTCCCGGACGGCGCCGTCCTTTCGAACCGCGCCCTGCAGAAGCTCCGCTCAACCGATAGGGGATGGCGCTACGTCGTCGCTTCCTTGGTCCGGTTCGGCGCCGTCCCACCTCAGAATGGTGAGCACCTCCCGGTCTGGATGGACCGCTGGCTCCCACGGCTCACCAGGACCTTGCGGCACCGGGGCAATCACAAGTACGCCTGGACTCTGGCTGGAAGGAACGCTCTTGTGAAGCTTGGATACCCGAAGGGAATCGGGTAAGCGGCGACCGACCACCTCGGGAACCACCAGGCAACACACCGACCCGGCCTCATCGCCCTCTGTCGCAGCCCCGAGCCTCAGCGCTTTCGGTTGCAGCTCCCTCCTCTCATCGACTCCGCTCCTTCGTCCTTGGGACCGTTCTGACGCCCCGCTTTCTACCCGAGGGACGGCCGGCCGCAAGGCAACCCTACGGGCGCGCTGCGCGCGGCCTTGTCAGCCGTCCTCCTCCCCTCGGGTCCCGCAGGTCGCCATGAACGGTCCCAAGCACGAAAGGAGCTGACCGAATGGCGAAAAGGATTTCGAAGTCTCAATCTGCATCTCCCGTCACTGTCGCCGAGCCACCGCCGCCCAAGCCCGACTTTGAGCAGGTCCTGCTGCGGGACATCTCTCCCAGCCTGTATCAGCCGCGCCGCTTCCCGATTCCCGATGCCGAAGATCCGGATCTCGTCGATCTCGCGCGCTCCGTCCGCGCCAAGGGCGTCATCCAGCCCATCCTCGTACGTCCCGTCGAACCCGGCTACGAGCTCGTCGTGGGAGAACGACGGGTCCGCGCCTCGCGATTGCAGCTCCCCGAGCTCGACGCGATCGGACCCGCCCCCATCTACATCCTCGCCGTGATCCGCGTACTCTCCGATTCCGAAGCGGCGGAGCTCACCGTGGAGGAGAACCTGCGGCGAAAGGATCTCCGCCCTCTCGAGGAAGCCGACGGCGTCCACACCCTCCTCCTGCTCTACAAGGGAGATCCGCTGGCGGTGGCCGCGCGGCTCGGCCAGACGCCCGGTTGGGTCGCCTGCCGCGCCCGCATCCACAGCAACCTCTCAGAAGCCTGGAAGGATCTGCTTTCGGACCCGGAGAGCCCCTTCCGCTCCTGGACGGCCGCTCACCTCGAGGAGATCGCGAAGCTCGCCCAGGAAGTCCAGGACGAGATCCTCAACGACGGCAATTTCGACCACCTGGATGTCGCCGCGATCACCGTCCCCGAGCTGCGCCACGCGATCTCCGACCTCACCCGCAAGCTTGGCCGCGCTCCCTTCCCGCTGGATGACGAGACCCTCAATCCGTCCGCGGGAGCGTGCACCAGCTGTCCTCTCACCACTCTTGCCTCACCCTTTCTCTTCGCCGAGGACCAGGGTGGTGTTCCGGCCGACATCAAGGAAGCCCGATGCTTGAACCGCACCTGCTGGAAAGAGAAGTGCCACCGTTCCGCCGAGCTGGCAGCAGCGAAGCTCCGCGACGACCATCCCGACCTCCTGATCGTCGCTCCTCGTGAGATGCCTTCCGAGGAGATCCCACCGAGCTGGCGCGGCAGCGTGGTACAACCTCACGCCTACGAGAAGGTGAAGAAGGGCACCCAAGGCGCACAGCCCGCGATGTTCGCCGGAGGATCTCAGGCGGGCAAGCTCGTATGGGTCAAGCCTGCCTACCCGCCGCGCCCCGTCCGCCACCAGGAACCCGTGATTCCGGCGGGGGATCCAGGAGCCACGCCCGAAGCCGCCCCCGTCAGGGACCTCCTCACCGAGCGGCGGGCCAAGCACATGAACCGCAGGATCTCCCGGATGGCCGAGCTGACGAAGGATCTCCTCGAAGCGTGCGACGGCAAGCTCTTCTCTCCCCAGACTCTCGTCGCCCTCGCCCACGTCTTCGGCACGAATCAGAATCGCAAGGGAGCGTGGCACTACGGCGCGACCCGCGACCCCTGGGCCGAGCTCGAAGCCTTCCGCGGCGTGCCCGACGACGCGGCCGCAACCGAGCTCTGGACGTGCCAGCTCAAACCCGTCATCGCCAGCCGTCTCCAGTACAACGGACCCACCGACGCCGGCCGGCTCCATCGCGAGATCATCGCGGCCTTGAAGCTCATCGGCGCCAGCTACTCCGATCTCTACCGCACCGTCGCCAAGGAGCTTCCTGAGCCCAAGGCCTGGATGCAGCTTGCGGGCTACGAGCCGGAGGACCTTGACAGAGAGCCCCCGACTCCGGCCAACAGCGTTCTGACGTTTGAGACCGACGACGATCATCTGCTCGAAGGAGACGACGCCGACCTCGAAAAGATCCCCGCCTGAACCTCAAGGGTCCCGAGGCGTTCTCGCCTCGGGACCTCTCACCCTCGCCAGAGCACACCAAAGCCCGTTCTCCTCTCGCCGTATCTGCACCGGCAGTTTCCGGAACAGCGAGCCTCCCGCCGCCGAGGTTGCCGAAGAGGGTGAGGCTTCGTCCTTCCCCTCGGCCTCTGCCACTCCTTCGCCGTTGGGCCGCCCATGCGTCCCGCTTTCTACCCGAGGGCCGGCCGGCCGCAAGGCAACCCTGCGGGCGCGCTGCGCGCGGCCTGGCAGCCGGCCTTCCTCCCTCGGGTCCTGGCGGGCCGTCATGAACGGACCCAACCACGAAAGGAGCACGACAGTGGCCAAGCAAACGATCCTCACCCTCTTCGGCAACCTCGGCGGCAACCCCGACATCCGCTTCCTCCCCGAGCAGGAGTCCTTCCGCCACGTCTACGACCCGGTCACCGATCAGGTCGTCGAGAAGCCCTTCACCCGGCAAGCTCGCGAGTTCCGCACGTTCTCTATCGCCGTCTCCACCAAGGAGATGGACGAGCCCCGCTGGATCCGCTGCGTCGACTGGAACAACGACTCCCGGCTCTTCCAGAAGGGCGACCGCGTCCGCCTCTCCGGCTACTTTCAGCTGCGCACCTTCGAGAAGGACGGCGAGACCCGGCGAGTCCGGCAGTTCGTCGTCCAGACCGCCACTCTCGAGCGCGCCAAGGTCCCCCAGGACATGGCCGCCTGAACAGCCTCCGGGCTCCCGGCAAAGGCGCCGGGAGCCCTGCTTCCTCTCCGCTTCGCTCCCGCCCGCCCGCGCGGCGGGCGGGCACCTTCCTCCTGGCCGCGCGTCTCGCGGCCCTTCCCTTCGATTGTCGTCGCCGGCCGCCGGCCGTCAAGGCGACCCCTGCGGGGCGGGCGTTCCGCCCGGCCTTGACCGCCGCCGGCGCGGCGGCGGCGCTGCGCGCCTTCTTCAAACGCAAGGGCCGCGAGAAAAGGTCTCTGGGGCAAGTCGTTGGCCCTTGCATCACTTTTTAGCTCAAAGAGACTACGGCCGCTCCGAAGACCCGGCGATTTACTGGGCTTGCCGGCCGTTTCGCGCTCGCAATGAGCTCCATCTCCGGCATGTCCTTCTGCCACTTCTCGTAACCAAACTGGAGAAGTGGGAATGCGTCGTTCGGAGCCAATGTTCCGGACTTCCGATACTCCGTGAGAGAATCAACAAAATTCTCAGATCGCGCGGCAATGCAGTCCTCACTGCCGGGCACGAGGACCAAACCTGAGAAAAATGTGTAGGATTGAACGAGTTCTGTAACGCCCGGTAACATCGCTATTGATTTGCCATACAGACAACCTCTCACTTAGTCTAGGCGTGTATGACTGAGAGCTGCGAGGTGAGCGCAAGCCGGCGAGAAGAAATGAGATACCCCATGACGTCTTGCCATATAAGCGCGTATACTCCCTGACCTTATGGACCATTCCAAGGGCGCGCAATCGCGCCTGCTCATCCGCTTGGCGCAGGTCGTTTCCGACTCCGGGTACCCAGTCTCGGCTTGGAGACGCCGAGGGCAGCGACCTCTTCCCAAGGAAGAACGAAAAGAGGGCGAACAAAGCATTGCAGAGGCCAATGTAATTCAAGAGCCTACCTGGGAACACCTTGAGAGCCTCCGCTTGCGTTTTGAATCTGAGCTGACTTTTGCGGACTCCTATCTGGCAGAAGACCCGCCCAACGCACGCATCCAGCTACTGCTTGGCAACTCTTCGGAGTTGCGAAAGCTTGCGATCCTGCAGCGCCTCATCGAAAGGGCTTATTCTTATCGCCTCCGGCATCCTGGAGAAGGGCTGAAAATCTCGGACGATCTGATTGGCTGGACGGCTGCCGATCCTTCACCGCTCGTTGCCGTCCTCCGCGCTCGCGCCCTGCTCGAGCGCGGAAACTTCCTTCGTATTCTTGGTGACCCGGACGGGGCCTATGCAGCCCTCGCCGAGGCATGGGCGCAGCTTGAGGTCAACGGCCCCTGCGACCCCCTTGACCTGGCGCGATACCAGGAGCTCCTGGGTGCGCTGGAAAGAGACTGTGGCAATTTCGACGCCGCGACCGATCTACTGGGGAGGGCTCTCCATAAGATAAGGCGATGGGGTGATCCTTATACGCTCCAAAGGACCCTGGTCGCCGCCGGAGCGACCGAGCTTCTCGCCAACAACTTTGAACAGGCCGAGACGCTGTTGGATGAAGCAATGCGCTTCGAGGAGCCGGATAGCTTCCTTCTGCGATGCGCTGCCTTTAACAGGTTGCTTGTGTATTTCTTGAATGGAAGTCCGCACAGGGCCTATCAGGCTTTGCTCAGAGTGCGCGGCACGCTCGGCTCATCATGGCTGAACGACGCTCCTGAGGGCATTGAGATGAGAGCTCTCTGGATTGAAGGCAAGATTCTCAATACTCTTCATTGCGACGACGATGCAATCGGAATCTTGAGAAAAGCTCGCGAATTCGCAATTCGCCTTGGCCTGGGATGCGAAGCCTCTCACATATCTCTTGACCTGGCATTCGTCTATGCGACCCAGGAACGATTTACCGATGTACGAGATGAGCTGGCTTTCGCTTTACCGTTCTGCTCGGAGCGCAAAGCCCTCGATGCCCATGGTAAGCAGGCCCTGCTGTTCCTGCTGGCATCCCTCCAGCATCGCGGCCGCCTGGAGACCGTTCAGATCCGCACCGCGGCCACCCAGCTGGATACTCTCCTTCGCGCACCATTGCAGCCTCTACACCAGCCCGCCTTCGGCAGTCTCTCATTCTAACGGACGCTTCCAACACCGTAATGTTAATCGAATAATTTAACTGGTTGCGGCCTATCTATTCCTTGGCCTGATGCAGCTCTCGCCATCCTTCTGTACCTTCGGACCCTACCTGCAGATAAGGCATTGAGTCCGGCTTTGGGGTGCCCTGAAGAAGCCTGGCTCAATCGTAGATTCCGTCCGCATACCACGCCCCACTCTCGGGATCTCGGAAGAGCCGGTAGATCCCCTGGTCCGCCAGCTCCACATCCCAGTACCTCACGCTCGGCGGTGCCTTCGCCCCACCAGTACCCCTCCAGCTCCCAGTGCGACTTCGCCGCCGAGATGCCTGATCTGTATACGGACCTCGATTCCCTACCGGCGGAATTACGATGAGACGCGTACGAGCTGGCGCGCGTGCTCGCGGGTCACCCGCGCCAGCTCTCGCGCCAGCACCGACGAGCCCTCCCGCCGAAAGGCCTGGATATTCTCGCTGATCTTGGCAAATCCGAGCTCCGCGAAGACCCCGATGACAAAGGCCCACACCTCGAACGTGTCGTGCTTGTCGAGGAAGTAGGCGGCGTTGCGGATCCACTCCGCCAGCCGCGTTTCCGGGGGCCGCGGATGGATCTGGTGATAGTTGCCGGCGCCTCTTAGGATCCGGGTCTGCGCGCCGGCCGCGCAAAGCCGGAAGTGCAGGTCGGCATCCTCGAGTCCCCAGCCCCGGAACCCCTCGTCAAAGCCGCCGATGTCGAGCATCAGGCGGCGCGGCACCGAGAGGTTGCTGGTCAAGCCGATGGCCCAGGGAACCGCGAAGCCCTCCAGATCCTCGCCGTAGGCCTCCACCACGGGTTCCACGTGCTCCTGCCAGAAGGCCTCGGCCCGGGCAAAATCGCGGATGGTCGCCGCGAAGTCGGAGAGGATCATCTCGGGCGCGACCAGCGCGCCGCCGGCACGACGGCTTTCCTGCAGCAGCCCGGGCCGGCGCTTCAGCATAGCGAGCAGCTCGGCGGCGGGCAGGTCGAGCTTCGCCTCGAGCAGCGTGACGATGCCGTGCTGCCAGCCGAGCGCCACTGTGGGCGCGCCGCCGGCCGCGAGCGCAGCCAGGTGGCATGCCACGAAGCCCGGCGCAGCGATGGAGTCGTCGTCGCAGAAGATCAGCAGGTCTCCTATCGCTTCCCGCACGCCGGCGTTGCGCGCCGCCGAGCGACCGCCGTTGGGCTGCCGCACGAGCTTGAGGCGGAGCCGCCCGGCGTAGCCCTCGACAACGGCCGGTGTAGGGTCGGTGCCGCCGTCGTCCACGACGACGACTTCGAAACGCGGGTCCGTCTGGTGGACGAGCGAGGCGAGGGTGAGCTCCAGGCGCCTGGCGCGGTTGAAGGTGGGAATGACGATGCTGGCGAGGACGGGGCTCATGGTCGAGGACGCCGTGTCGCAGGACCGCTCATTCGGCCCGCAGAGCCTGGACGGGATCGAGCCTCACGACTCTGTAGGCGGCGATGAGGCTGGCCAGCAGGGCAATCAGCACGATCATCGTCGACACGCCGCCATAGACCCAGGGATCTGCGGGATGGACCTCGAACAGCATGGATTTCATGAGCTGCCCGATCCCCAGGGCCCCGGCGACGCCGATCGCCAGACCCCACCCGGCCAGGCGCAGCCCCTGCTTCAGAGGCAGCAGCAGAAGTGAAAGAGGTCGGGCGCCGAGAGCCGCACGAATGCCCAGCTCGCGGGTCCTCTGGGCCATGGAGTGGGAGATGATGCCGTACATGCCGATCCCGGCGACCGCGACGCCGAGGAGGGCGAAGATCGTGAACATCCTGCTCCAGAAACGGGGCAGCCACTCGAATTCTTTTTGCACCTGTTGCAAGCTCATGATGTGGAAAAGCGGCAGGTGCGGATCGATGGAGGCCACCGCGCTACGCAGCGCGGGCACGACCTTGAGAGGAGCTTCCAGGGTGCGCGCCGTGAGCGTCAAAGTGCGGGAGGTGGTCCGTGGCAGCGGCAGATAGACCTGCTCCGCCGGCCAGCGATCGATGCCGCCCATCTGATAGGCCTGCCGGGTATCGCCGCTCACGCCGATCACGCTGAGCCATTCCGCCGGAGCGGTGCCGCCGATGAGGCGCAGACGCTTGCCTAGCGGGGCTTGATCCTGCCAGAGCCGCTTGGCGAGAGAAGCGCTCACGATCGCCACCGGCCTTGACTGGGCGATCTCCTCGGCGGTGAAGCCGCGGCCCGAGAGGAGCGGAATCTTGAGTGTCTGCAGGTACTCCGTGCTGATCGAGCTACGGGACGCGACGACCTCCTCGCCGGCCGGCACTGGACGGTCTTCCGCCACGATGCCGGTGGTCTGAGTGCCATAGCTGCTGCTCGGGAGGAAGTCCACCACGTCCGCGGCGACGACGCCGTTGACGCCGCGGGTCTCATCGAGCATGCGGTCGACGAAGAAGTTGCGCCGTTGCGCTACATCGTATTCGGCGCCGGTGAGTGAGAACTGGAGAGTGAGGATTTTTTCGGCATGGTAGCCGCGGTCGACGGCCTGCATCTGCTGGAAGCTCTTGACCAGTAGCAGGGCGCTGATGAGGAGCACGACCGAGAGGGCGAACTCGCCGGCCACCAGCAGATTGCGCATCCGGCCCTGGCTTCTGGCGCCGCTCGAGCCGCGGTATCCCCCCCGCAGCTGCTCGAGAGAGTCGGGACCGGTCACGCGCAGGGCCGGGATCAGGCCAAAGGCGATGCCCGTCAGGCAGGCGACGCATAAGGTGAAGGCCAGCACGCGCCCATCGAGATCAAAGCGGACCCAGAACGGGATCGCCACCGGCACCGCCGACAGCATGAGCCTGACGGCCGCGATCGAGGCGCCGACGGCCAGGACGCCGCCGAGCAGGTAGATGAGTAGGGTCTCGGTCAGGATCTGCCTCACCATCTGTTTCCGCTGCGCTCCCAGGGCGGCCCGCACCGCGTACTCTCTCCAGCGCTCCATGACGCGGACGATCAGGAGAGTGGTCGTGTTGGCGCAGATGATGAGTAGAAAGAATCCCGCGGCGCCGAGCATGAGGACCAAGCCCAACCGGGCTTCGAGGGGCATCAGCTCTTCCTGCAGCAGCCGCACACGGCCGCCGCTGCCCCGGTTCGTCTGCGGGTAGCGTACCTCCAGCCCGCGAGCGATCTCGTCGAGAGCGCTTTGAGCCTGCGCGGGGCCGACGCCCGGCGACAGGCGCGCCATGGCGTTGAGCCAGCGCTCGTCTCGCCGGCTCGCGTCGGCATCGAGGGCGAGCGGGGTCCAGAGCCGGGCCCACTCCGGGAATGCGAAACGCGGCGGCATGACGCCGATCACCTTGTAGGGCACGCCGTCGAGCCGCACGACCTGCCCGATCGCTGCCAGTGAAGCGCCGAAGCGCTCCTGCCAGAGCTCATGGCTGAGTAGGACGACGCGCTCGCCGCCCGGTCGGTCTTCCTCGGCCGAGATGCCCCGTCCGATGACCGGCCGCACGCCGAGGAGGGGGAACAGGCTCGCCTCCACCTGCCCCCCGCGCACCCATTCCGGGCGCTCGTTCACGCTCAGGTTGAAATCCGACCGGCTGAAGGCACCGACGGTCTCGAACACCCGCGACTGCTGTTTCCAGTCCCGCAGGTTGAGGGGCGAGATAGGGTCCCATTGGGAGCCCGTGCTGCGCCGGGTCTCATGCAGGGCGACCAGCCGCTCGGGCGCCGAATAGTAGGGCAGCGGCCGAATCATCAGCGCGTTGATCATGTTGAAGATCGCGGTGTTGGCGCCGATGCCGACGGCCAGTGTCAGCAGCATGAGCAGCGAGACGCCGCGGTGCTTGTTGAGGGCGCGAAAGGCGTGCCGGACATCTTCCAATACGGTTTTCATTCGTTCTCCGCTTCTAGAGGGTTTCGAGGCGTAGCTCCGCCGCGAGCGGGAGAGCGGGCACCATGTCAGGCAGCTCATCCTCTACTTTCCGCAGACGAGGGATCAGGTAGCCGATGGCGGTGGTCAGAAGCAGGGCGACGCCGACCACCATGAAGAGCAGGGCGATGCCGCGCCCTGGGCCGACGCCGATCACAGCTCCGACGGTGCCGGCGAGCCGGCCGCCGGGCGCCATGAGCGGCTCGAAGATGCGATCAGTGAGCGGCCCGGCGAGGACGTAGCTGATCGGCGCCATGGAGCCGGCGATGACGTGGGTGACGGCGAAGACGCGGCCCTGGACCTTGGGGTCCACCTTACTCTGGACGATCGCGGTGGTGCACCCCTCGATGAAGGGCAGGGTGAAAAAGGCCAGGAAAAGGGCCGCGGTGACCATGGGCACGGAAGGCTGGAGGCCGACCAGGAAGATGCCGAGGCCAGCGAGCGGCATGAATCCGAAAATGCCGTTGACGCGCCGCTTGGGCCCTCCCCAGACGCTCATCACAATACTGCCGACCAGCAGGCCCATCCCACCCAGGGTGAGGACCGTGCCGAGGACTGCGGCCGAGGTGAACGACAGGATGAGAGGCTGCACCAGCGCGCTGGCGAGCCCACCGGAGAAGTTGAGCACGGCGAAGAAGACCATCAGACTGACCAGCCCGCCGCGAGCGGCGATGTAGGTCCAGCCCTGGGCGATCTCGTAGCCCCAGGAGGTCTTCTCTTTCGGCTCCTCCCCGCCGGGCTCGGCAAAGCCGGGGAAGCGCACCGCCATCAAGGTGATGACCGCGAAAGCGAAGGTCAGCAGGTCGATCAGGAAGATCGTGGTGATCGGCACGAAGGCGAGAAGAAGGCCCGCCAGGAGAGGCGCAAAGAGCTGAGCGACGGCCTGGGCGGTGCGCACTAGGCCGTTCGCCCGTCCCAGGTCTTCCTTGGGCACCAGTTGGGAGATGGCGGCCGAGTAGGCGGGCCGCTGGAACGTGGCGAAGGCGCTGCTGAAGGCCAGGATGACATAGATCAGCCAGATTTCGACGTGATCAAAATAGAACATCAAGGCCAGCGCTAGCGTGCCGAGGGCGGCTCCGGAGTCGCTGAGGATCATCGTCAGCCGGCGGTCCCAGCGGTCCGCCAGCAGGCCGGCGAAGGGCAGGAGGAGGACGCCGGGAAGGGCGCCGGCAAAGAGGACCAGCGTGAACTGCGTCGCCGATCCGGTCTGCTGGTAGACCCAGACCCCGAGCGCGAAGGCGCTCAGACCCGAGCCAAGGACGGAAAGCAACTGGCCAAGCCAAATGATTCTGAAAGTCTTCATGCGAAAGCACCTCTGCCAACGGTTAGGAGCTCCACCTGCGCGAGGTCCAGGACTTCCTGGAGCTGCCGAGCGAGGGCGGAGACGTGAGTCGGCGAGAACATGGTCAGATGGTCGCCGGGAACGATGCGGTGGTGAACGCCACCGGAGGTGACGCGGGACCAGCCCCAGGCGGGATCGCCGGGCGTCGCGACCATGACCTCGGCATCGTCCGGATGCAGGCTCTGGGCGCGCAACAGGTAAACGGGCACGTCGAGAAGGCCCGGCAGGTCGTAGTTCAACAAGGCCTGGGTGTTGGCCTTGGAGACTTCCAGCAGGCCCCGCGCGTGATCGAGGTCGCCCCCTGGCGGCAGCAGATGGACGGCCTCCAGATGCTCCCTGAACCGCTCCAGGAAAGCGGCGAGGGAGAGCTGGGCGAGCGCTTCCTCGGCGATCGGCAAGGGAATGCCGGTGACCCTCTCGATGAGCTTGACGATCCCGCGCAGCCAGCGGCCGTCGTCCAGCTCGTCGTGCCCGGAACGCTTGCGCCGGTTTTCCTGCAACGGCGCGGGGGTGTCGAAGACGACAAGCCCGGCGACCTCTTCTCCCTGCTGGCGCAGGAGCCACGCGGCATGGAACGCGGCCCAGCCGCCGAAGGAGTGGCCGCCGAGGAGATAGGGACCGTAAGGCTGCACGCCGCGGATCGCGTGGAGGGAGTAGGCGGCCATCTCCTCGATGGTGCGGTGGGGGCTCCGCCTGCCGTCGAGCCCGCGGGCCTGCAGCGCGAAAAAAGGTTGCTGAGGATCGAGATGACGGACCAGCGGATGGAGATAGAGGGGGTTGCCGCCGCCGCCGGGAAGGCAGAAGAAGGGCGCCTTCGAGCCCTGGGCCCGCATGGGGACCAGCGCGGCCTCGGCGCCCGACGCCGCCGCCGGGCCTGACACGGCGGCGTCGCAGGTGCTCCGGGTGTCGCGGACGCCGAGAGTGCCGCCGCGCGCGTGCTCGATCAGCGCCCGCAAATCCCGGCGGAACGCCTGGATCAATCGCTGGACCGTATCCTCCCGGTACCGTCCGGAGGCATAGGCCCATTCGATCAGGAGCTGGCCGTCCAGGATCATGGCATTGATCTCGAAGTCGTGGCTCGCGGGCACGCCGGCAGCTCGCAGCGGGCCGGTGGGCTCGGCGGCGAGCTGGACGGACGAGCCGGAAAGGCTGCGGTCGATCCGGCCCTGGTAGTTGAAGCTGACCTGCGCTGCAGGGAGGCCGGCGAGGGCCAGGCGGACAGTCTCGTCGCGGCTCAGGTAACGCAGGATGCCGTAGCCGATGCCGCGGTTCGGCACCTCGCCCAGTTGGGCGGCGACGGCGTCGAGGTTGTCGGCCGACTCGAGGGAGGGAGCGGTTTCCAGCAACACCGGGTAGAGCGTGGTGAACCAGCCCACGGTACGGGTGAGGTCGGCGTTGCCGGGCAGCGCTTCGCGGCCGTGGCCTTCGAGGTCGACCAGGACGGCCCGATCCCCTGTCCACTGGGCGAAGGCTGTGGCCACGGCGGTCAGCAGGACCTCGCCGATCTGCCGGTCCGTGGTCCGCGCCAGCTCCTGGACCAGGAAGCGGGTGTCTTCGAAGTCGAGCGAGAGCCGCGCCGTCGCAGAGGCCGCGGAGCCGCCGGGGAGGTCCGCCGGCAGGCCGCGTACCCGCCGGCGCCGGGCAGAGGTCCAGTAAGCAAGCTCGGCGGCGAGGGCCGGCGAATCCGCATGGGCGGCGAGCCGCTCGGCCCACTCCTTGAACGAGGTCGTCTTCGCCGGCAGCCGCGGCGGCGCGCCGTGCTCGAGCTGGTCGCAGAGGGTGACCAGGTCGTCGACCAGGATCTGCCACGACACCGTATCCACCGCGAGATGGTGGACGATCCATAGCAGGCGGCCGGGCTGCCCGGAACCCGTGAGGAAGAGGGCCACGCGCTGGAGCGGGCCGCGGGTGAGGTCGAGGCTCGCCTGGAGCTCCGCGCCGATCCTCTCCAGCTCCGCGACCCGCGCCTCCGGCGCGGCGCCGGAGAGGTCGTGAACGCTCAGCAGGTCGGCGCTTTCCGGGGCGCCCTGCTCCAGGCGGTCGCCGCGCCAGCGTAGGCGCAGGACGTCGTGGTGCTCGACGATCCGCGCCAGCGCGATGCGCAGCCGTTCCGCGGTCCAGGCGGCGGGGATCTCCAGCAGCACGGCCTGGTTGAAGTGATGGGGGCTGGCGAGGTGGCCTTCGAGGAACCACGCCTGGATGGGGGTCGGCGGGACCGTGCCGGTGACCGGGCCCTGCTCAGCCTGCACCCGGACCGCGGCCTGCGAGCTCGCGGCCAGTCCGGCGATCGTCGGGTGCTGGAAGATCTGCCGCGGGCTGATCTCGATGCCGGCCTTGCGCAGCTCCGCGATCGTCCGGATGCTGAGAATGGAGTCACCGCCCAGGTCGAAGAAATTGTCGTGAACGCCGACGGGCGAGAACTGGAGGACCTCGCTCCACACCTTGGCGATCTGCTCTTCCAGGGGAGTCCGTGGTGGCGTGAGGTCGCGCCGGAGATCCGGCCGCTCGAGTTGAAACGCGGCAAGGGCCGTGCGGTCGATCTTGCCGTTGGCCGTCACTGGCATGTCGTTCACGATCAACCAGAGCCCTGGGACCTGGTGCGCGGGCAGGCGGCTGCGCGTCCACGCCTTCACCTCTTCCACCAAGCCGTCACCGGGCTCGGCGGCCACCAAGTAGGCGGCGAGACGCTGGTTGTCCAGGTCCTTGCGCACCAGGACGGCGGCGTCCCTTACGGCGGGGTGCTGGAGCAGGATGGCCTCGATCTCGGCGAGCTCGATCCGGAAGCCGTGGACCTTGACCTGGCGGTCGACACGACCCATCAGCTCGATCTCGCCGCCGGGCAGGAAACGGGCGAAATCGCCGGTCCGGTACAGCCGCTCGCCGGGAGCCTGGGCGAAAGGCGACGGCAGGAACCGTACGGCCGTGAGCGCGGGCTGCCGGTGGTAGCCGCGCGCCAGACCTTGGCCGCCGACGGCCAGCTCGCCGGCGACGCCGATGGGCACGGGCTGCAGCCACGGATCGATGATGTAGGTCTCGAAGTTGCTCAGCGGGCGGCCGATGGTGACGGGCTCGGCGGGATGAAAGCTCTTCATCGTGGCGCAGACCGTCAGCTCCGTAGGCCCGTAGGCATTGAAGAAGCGGTGTCCGCCGGCCCAGGCGGCGGCCGTCTCCCGGGAGCAGGGCTCGCCGGCGGAGATCACGTCGCGGAGAGCGGGCAGCCCTGCCGGCGACAGGAGGTTGAGGGCGGTGGGCGGCAGCGTGACGTGCGTGATGCCCCGCGACGCGAGGAGGTGCTGCAGGGGCGGCCCGGGCTGGAGGTCGTCGGCCTCGGCCAGATGGAGCGCGGCGCCGGCCGCGAGCGCCATGGCGATCTCCCAGACGAAAGCGTCGAAGCTGGAGGAGGCAAACTGGAGGACGCGGCTCTCAGGCCCGGTCGCGAAGAGCTCTCGCTGCATCTGCGCGAGGTTGCTCAAGCCGCCGTGGCCAAGCAGGACGCCCTTGGGCTGGCCGGTGGAGCCGGAGGTATAGATCACGTAGGCGAGCTGCCCGGGGAGAATGGGCAGATCGAGGTTCTCCGCCGCCGCGCCGGGGCCGCTCTGCGGAGCTCCGTCCAGCTCCAGAACGTGCGCCGGCAGGCTTTCGAGATGGGCGAGAGCTCCCCGCAAGGTGATCAGATGCTCCACCGCGGCGTCCTGAATCATCGAGCTCAGCCGCGCGGCCGGGTACTCGGGGGCCAGCGGTAGGAACGCTCCGCCGGCCTTGAGCACGGCCAGCACCGCGAGCGCCAGCTCGGGCGAACGGGCTATCCCGATGCCGACCATGACATCTGGACCCACACCCCGGCTCGCGAGCTCGCGGGCCAGCCGGTTGGCGCCGCGGTTGAGCTCCTGGTAGGTCCACCGCTCGCCGCCGAAGACGAGAGCGAGCGCCTCCGGCGAGCGCTCTGCCCACTCCTCGAACTGGCGGTGCAGCGGCTGGAATAGAAAATCATCGGCCCGGGTGTCGTTCCACTCCACGAGCATGCGGTGCCGTTCCGCCGCGCCGAGGACCGGGTGGTCCGAGACGGGCCGGTCGGGCTCGGCCGCCAGGTGGCGCAGCAGGGTCTGGAAGTGATCGGCGGCGCGGGTGATCGTCGTGCCGTCGAATAGGTCCAGGTCGTAGGTCCAGAAGCTCTCCAGCCCCTGGCCGGACTCCCACATCTGGAGCTCCAGATCGACGCGCGCCGTACCGTCGTCGAGTATCAGCGGGCGCAGCTCCAGGCCGGCGGCGCGGCTGGCGCCGGCATCGGGGACCTGCAGCATGAAGGCGACCTGGAACAGCGGGTTGACTCCCGGCTGACGGCGGACCCGCTGCCCGTCGACCACCTGGTCGAACGGCAGGTCCTGGTGGGCCTGGGCCGCCAGGACCATGTCCCGGATCCGTTCGAGGAGCTGGCGGAAGGTCGGGTCGCCGGCCAGGTCGACTCGCAGGACCACGGTGTTGACGAAGAAACCGATCAGGGGCTCGAGCTCCCGGCGGTTCCGGTTGCTGACCGGCGAGCCGATGGGGACGTCGAGCGAGCCCGTATACCTGGAAAGCAAAGCGGCGAAGGCCGCCGTGAGGACCATGAACAGGGAGGCGCCGGACGCCCTCCCCAGGTCCTTCAGCCGCTTGGCAGGCAGGTCCGCGAAAGATTTATGAAAGGTCCGGCCGCGACCCGTGGCGTCGATTCGGCGCGGCCGGTCGGCGAGCGGTGTGACCAGGGGCCGCAGGCCGCGGAGCTGTTGCCGCCAGTACTCGGCCTGCTCTTCGAGCGCCGTGCCGCTCAGGACCTGCTCCTGCCAGCAGGCGTAGTCGGCGTACTGGATGGCGAGCTCGGGCAGGTCCGGGCTCCGCCCCTCGGCCAGCGCTTCATAAGCGGCGCGCAGCTCGCCGTGGAAGATCCCCGTCGACCAGCCGTCGGAGACGATGTGATGAGTCGTAACCAGGAGGGCATGCTCCAGGGCGCTCAACCGGATGAGGGTGGTGCGCAGGACCGGACCGCGTTCCAGATCGAGCGGCCGCCGGCCTTCCAGCAGCGCGAGCTCGCGCAGGTGAGCTGCCCTCACCTTACCGGACAGAGCGCTGAGGTCGAGCAACGGCGGCTCGATCTCCCGCGGTGGCGACACGGACTGGCGGGGGACTCCGTCGAGCACGGGAAAGCGGGTGCGCAGGGTTTCATGGCGGCGCAGCAGGAGCGACAGGCTGCGCGCCAGGGCGCCGCGGTCGAGCGCTCCTCCAAGGAGGAGATTCCAGGACGTGTTGTATAGGCCCGGGTCCTGCGACTGGTGCAGAAGCCACATCCGGCGCTGCACGAGAGAGAGCGGAGAGACCCCGCCGCCGCGGTCTTCGGGAAAGATCGGCAGTTGGGCCGGCGCCAGCCCCTGCTTCGCCATCAGCGAGAGCAGGAGCTTACGCTTCTGGGGCGACAAGGCCGCCATCTCTTTGCGCAGCTCGTTCATGCGCTCAGGCCGGGACCGCAAGCTCGTCGAGATGGAAGGTGGGCAGGGACGGCACGTCCTCGTCCAGTTTTACGTTTTCGTCCAGAAACCGGTCGACCTCCTCGGTGTGAAGGAAATCGCGCACCCTCGCGATCACCTCCGACAGCGGCTCGTCGTCACGGTAGAGGGGCGCGACGTCGGCGAGCATGAGATGGAAGCGCTGGAGGCTGGGGCTGTACTCGCCCGCGTCGTTGAGGTGGGTGGCCTGTACGCAGGCGCCGAACGTCACGGCCAGCATGGTCTCGACGTGCTCGGTCAGCCGCAGCGACTTGCGGGCGGCGATCAGCCCCATGCTGACGATGTCCTGGTTGGAGCCGTTGGAAGGGATCGACTTGATCGACGCCGGGGCGGCCAGGTCGAGGTTCTCCGATGCGATACTGGTGGCCAGGTACTGCCCCCCTTCGTAGCCGGAGAACAGGCCGGGCTCGCCCTTGGCGAGAAACGGCGGCAGATGGGCGTTGAGGTGGGGATCCAGCAGGCGGTTGAGCTGGCGCTCCAGGAGCACACCGATCTCCGTCACCGCGATGTTCAGATAATCGCACGCCATGGCGACGTACTGGCCGTGGAAGTTGCCGCCGTGGAAGCTCTCCTCCGGCTTGTCGAAGAACAGCGGGTTGTCGTTGCAGGAGTTGAGCTCTTCTTCGACGATCCGACGGCAGAAGTCGAGTGTTTCGAGAACAGGCCCGATGACTTGCGGGATGCAGCGCATCGAATAGGCGTTCTGCAGGAAGATGCCGGCGTCCGAGACGTGCTCCTTGCTGACCTTCCTGGTGATGGCGTCCATGATGTCGGCATGCTCGCGCGTGCGCTGGCTGCCCTCGAGGAGGCCGCGCAGGATGCCGGCGACGACGATCTGGCCGCGATGGTTCTTGAGCGCGTGGCCGCGATGGTCGAACGGCCGCGTGGAGCCGTGGAGCGCCTGCACGATGTCGGCGGTGGCGATCAGGGAGAGCTTGAGCAGCTTATAGGCGCGGACGAGCGCCAGTGCCGCGGCGCCAGTCATACCGGAGGTGCCGTTGATCAGGGCGAGCGCCTCCTTGTAGCCCAGCTCCAGGGGCGCCATGCCGTTCTCGGCGAGGACGTCGGCCGACGGCCGGATCTCGCCGTTAACCCGCAGGAACCCCTTGCCAATCAGCGGCAACGCGAGATGGGACATGGTGGCTAGGTCACCGCTGGCGCCGAGCGATCCCTGCTCGGGCACCACCGGGCAGAGGCCGCGGTTGAGGAACTCGGTCCACATCGAAGCCGCCAGGGGGCTGACGCCGGAGTGCCCCTTGAGATGGCAGTTGAGGCGGGTGACGATCATGGCGCGCACCACCTCGTCCGGGAACAGGGGACCTCCGCCCGCCGCATGGCTGAGAAGCAGATTGCTCTGCAGCTCGGACTTGTGCTGCGGCGGCACGATGAAGTTGATCAGATGGCCGAAGCCGGTGTTCACGCCGTAGATGGGAAAGCTTTGCGTACCCCATTCCTGGACGCGGTCGTACGTCGCTTTCAGCTGTTTCAGCTTGCGGCGGTCGAGCTCTACGCGATCGCCGTTCACGGCGACGCCGTAGACCTCATGGACAGTGTGATTTTCACCGCTGATGATCATGTTTTCTCCCCGAGCGTCGCGCTCGCAGAAATGACTTGGGATAGAGGGATTTCCGCCAGCAGCGTCTCCGCGTCCTGCTCGGTCAGGCTACCGACCTGTTCCAGGAGCTGAGCGATCTGATCCCGGAAGCCGGTCTGCCCGCCGCTGCCTTGACGGCCCTCGACGAACCGCGCCAACCCGGCGACGGTGCGGTGGGTGAACAGGTCCCGCACGTGCGCGTCGATGAAGTAGTGATCGCGGACGCGGTTGATGATGCGCGCCGCGAGCAGGGAGTGGCCGCCGAGCTCGAAGAAGTCGTCTTCGCGGCCGGCCCGCTCGATCGGCAGGTGCTCGGCGAAGAGCCCGGCCACGAACCGCTCAGCGTCCGTCGCGGGCTCTTGATAGACGCGCCTGGAAGCGATCTCGACGATCGGAAGCGCCGCGCGGTCGAGCTTCCCCGTCGCCGTGCGGGGCATCTCCGCCAGGAAGACCAGGGCGCCCGGCACCATGGAGAGCGGCAGCTCCTGCCGCAGCCACTCCCGTAGCGTGTCCGCGTCGAGGCCGCCGCGAGGAACGACGTAGGCGTCCAGGCGCTGATCGCCGTCGTCGAGCTGGCGCAGCTCGACGGCGCATTCCTGGACGTCCTCATGGCGCAGCAGGACGGCCTCGACCTCCGAGAGCTCGACGCGCAGGCCACGCAGCTTGACCTGGCGATCGGTCCGGCCGCGCAGCTCCAGCGCGCCGTCCGGCCGCCAGAGGCCGAGATCTCCCGTGCGGTAGACCCGGTCGGGATAGAGCGCGTGCAGAGGGTTCTGGACGAATACCGAAGCTGTCGCCTCCGGCATGCCGTGATATCCGGTGGCCAAGAAGGGGCTGCGGACGTACAGCTCGCCGGCGACGCCCGTCGGGCAGGCCTCGCCGTTGCCGTCGACCACGAAGATCCGGCAGCCTGGCACGGCCGTGCCCACGGGAATGGTGGTCTGGCCGGGCCTGGGCCTCTCCACCCGGTGGCTGGTGACCAGGATGGATTCGGTGGGGCCGTAGACGTTGTACAGCGCGGGCGTGCGGGCGAAGCGATCGAGCCAGCCCTGGGCCAGGCTGACCGGCAAGACCTCGCCGGTCAGCAGGACGGCTTCGAGTGCCGCGAGCCCGCCGCTCCCCGGCCGCGCCCGCTCCAGCTCGAGGACCTGCCGGCAGAGGCTCGGGGTCATCTGGATCAGGGCGATCTCTTCTTCGCCGATCCAGCTCCGCAGGAGGGCGGCGTCCTGCCGGATCTCGGACGGGGTGACGCACACGGTGCCGCCGTGGCAGAGCGCGCTGAAGACCTCGACGTAACAGGGGTCGTGCCCGACCGAGATCCACTGGCCGATGCGCTTGCCCGGCGCGATCTCGAAATGCCGGCCGAACCATTCGATGAGATAGCGGAAGCCGCCGTGCGTCTGGACGATCCCTTTCGGCCGGCCGGTGGAGCCCGAGGTATAGGCGATGTAGACGGGATCGCCGGGATCGCCGGGAGAGGTGGCGGCTGGTGGACCGCCGGTGCCGTTCACGACGGTCTCCATCTCCACCACGGGCAGCCCCGGTTCCGCCAGCCCGCGCAGGCGGCGGCTGCCGATCAGCAGCGCCGGACCCAGCTCCGCGACGATCTGCCTGATCCGCGCGGCGGGATAGACGGGATCGAGGCAGACGAACACGCAGCCCGCCTTCAAGGTGCCCAGCATCGCGGCCACGTGATCGATGCCGTTCGGCAGCAGGAGCGCCACCGTCTTGCCCCTCGCGCCGATGCGCGCGGCGACCCGGCCGGCCAGCTCATCGAGCTCGCGATAGGTAACGCGGGCCTCCGGCGTGGCGATGGCGATCGCCTCCGGCTGTCTCGCTGCCCACAACTCGAAGAGGCGATGGACGCCTTCCGCGGGCAGGTGCCAATCGGCAGGCTCGCTCTCCGGCAGCAGTTGCGCCCGCTCCGAGGGAGCGAGCAGCGGCAGCCTCGCGATCGGCTCGCCGGGACTCTCGACGAGGCCCTCCAGCAGCATCAGGAGATGCTGCGTCATGCGAACGATGGTCGAGGCGTCGAAGAGGTCGGTGTTGTATTCGAACGTGCCGGTAATTCCACCGTCGGGCTTGTCCCAGATCTCCAGCGCGAGATCCACCCGCGCGGTCTGCAACTCGCTTGGGTACCAGGTGGTGACGACGTCCTGGAATTGGTGCTCCTCCCGCGGGCGTTGCTCGACTCCGAAGATGACCTGGAACAGTGGATGCCGGCTGGGGTCACGCTCGGGCGCCAGCTCCGCGACGAGCTTTTCAAACGGCAGGGCTTGATGCTCATAGCCTTCGAGGACCGCTTCGCGGACGCGGACCAGGAGATTCCGGAAGCTTAGCCGTCCGTCGGTGTCGGTCCGTATCGCCAGCATGTTGATGAAGACGCCGATCAGCCTCTCCGTCTCGGCCAGTTCACGGCCCGCGGTGGGCACGCCGACCACGAGGTCGCTCTGCGTCGTATACCGGTAGAGCAGGACGTCGAAGGCGGCCAGCAGGGTCATGAACAGCGAGGCGCTCTCGGCACGGGCGAGATCGCGCAGCCGCCGTGCCAGCCTGTCCGGCAGGACGAACGGCCGATGGCGGCCGAGGAAGGTCTGGAAAGGCGGTCGGCAGCGGTCCGTGGGCAGCGCCAGGACTGGAGCGCAGCCGTCGAGCCGCCCCTTCCAATGAGCCAGCAGGCCTATGAGGCGGTCCCCCTGCAGCCACTGCCTCTGCCAGGCGGCATAGTCGGCGTATTGGATGGGCATTTCGGGAAGGGCTGCATCGAAACCACCGAGATGCGCGCTATAGAGAGATGTCAGTTCTTCGAGGAAGATGCCGACGGACCAGCCGTCATAGATCATGTGGTGAAGGGTGAAGACGAGGACGTGTTCCTCCTCGGCCAGGACGAGGAGCCGGGCGCGCACCAGCGGTCCCCGCTCGAGGTCGAAGCCGCGCCGATATTCCTCCTGGAGGATCTCCAGGATCCTTGGCCGGCGGGCGGGTTCGTCCAGGCCGCGCAGGTCTTCGATGTCGAGCGGAAGCTTGCCGGCCGGACTCACCCGCTGCACGGGAGCTCCGTCGATCTCGGGGAAGGAGGTCCTGAAGATCTCGTGGCGTTTCACCATACCGGCGAGGCTGAGGGCCAGCGCGTGCTGCCGCAACGGCCCCAGCAGGCGATAGGGCGCCACCGCAACGGTATAGGCATCGTTGCCGAGTGTGCCAAGGAACCAGAAGCGCTCCTGGGCGAAGGACAGAGGGAAGAAGTTCTCCCCCTCGGCTCGCGGCCGCCGGGGGATCTCGTGCTCCCGCGCCTTCTTCTTTCCCGCGACCTTCATTGCCAGGAGCGCGCGCTGTTCCGGCGTGAGCCTGGCGAGACGGCCGCCCAAAGAGCCGTCGTTCCGCCCTTTGCTTACGAGCGTCTCGAGGAGGGCGCAGGCGCGCGCGGCCGCGTCGGCGCTGCGCGTCTCCCGTGAGAGCTCCCGGCACTTGTCCACGCACGCGACATCGAGCAGGCGGCTCAGCGCTTGGCTCACCTTCTCCGGGGTCCAATCCCGCGGCTTCAGGCTTTCCGCGGCGCCTATCTTCTGCAGGCGCCGGGCGTTGTCCGGCCGGTCCACGCCCTCCGCCAGGATCAACTGAGGCGCGCCCGCTGCGAGCGCGTGGGCGAGGGTGCCGATGCCGCCGTGGTGGATGATGACGCGGACGCGGTGAAGCAGCCTGGAAAAAGGCAGGTACGGAAACCAATGCGCTCCGGCGGGCAGCTCCGGCGGCAGCAGCTCGCGATGGCGAGTCACGACCAACGCGGGCAGACCCAGGAGGAGGCAGGCCGAGAGGGTCGAGGTGAAGAACTCGGGTTGAACTATCTTGGTTGTGCCGCTTGAGATGAGAATGGGGGCCTCGCGGCGCAGCAGCTCCTCGACCTCCGGCGGCAGGTCCTCGGTTTCGATGGCCTCGTTGAGCACGAAACCGACCTCTTCGGGGCCCCGCTCCTGCGGATCGGAGAACCATGCGGGCCAGAGCGCAAGGGTCCGGTCGGCGGTCTGCAGCCAATCGTGATAGCTCGCGATAGGCGCAAGGCCCACGGTGCTCCGCAGCGCCTGCAGAGGCCCGCTCAGACTTTCGCCGAACAGCTCGCCGCGGACGCGCGCGGTTGCGAGATGGCTGGGGGATAGCAGCACCCAGGCGAGCGGCAAACCGCGCTTCTCGGCAACCAGCAGAGTGGCGATATCCTCATAGCGGCCTGCCAGCACCGTCTCCGGGGTGCACAGGGCGTCGATACGCCGGAACTCCTCCAGGTCGTCCTCGAACACCTTCTGGCGTTCCAGATAGATCCGGGTGGACTCGTAGATGTCCTGGGGCCGGTTGAACAGGATGAGCTCGTCTTCGAACAGCCGGCGATAGCTCTCCTCGGTGTCCAGTGGAATGAATTCCAGGCCCGCGGCGCTCGCCATCTCCGCGAACAAGGCATGAGTCAAAAGGGTGACATGGTGTCCGCGCTGGACCAGCCGCTGGCCAAGGGTCACGAAGGGAAGCACGTCGCCATGGCTGCCGTGCGTCGTCATCAGGATGTGCCTGCGCGCGGGCAACGAGCGGGTGCCGGCCAGAGCTTCGAAGTAGGACTCGAGGTGGTGGATTCCGGTGCCATCGACGAAAGTCTCGGCGGCGGCGCGCGACTGCCGCGAGATACGCTCGTAATGCCCACGGTCGCCCAAGACTCCGGCCAGGGCCTCCCGCCAGGGACGGGTGTCCTGCATAGGAATCACCGGCACCGGCTTCTCCATCGCGCTGCTGCGGCGGTACTCGGTGATGGGCGAGACGGGCAGGACGTAATCGACACCCAGCTTGGCTTCGGGAAGGCCGCCGATGTCGCTCGCCAGTACGGGGATGCCCCGCAACATGGCCTCGACGACGATCAGGCCGAAAGCCTCGCCCAATAGCGACGGGACCAGCAGGACCCGCGTCCCGGCGAGGATCTCGTCGATGTCCTCGCATGGCTCCAGGATGGTCGCGTTGGGTAGCGCCTCGACCGCTAACCGGTCCGCCGTCGCAGTCCCCCAGGACGCCACGGCGGCGAAGGGCGTTTCCGGGAAACGAGCGGCAAGGTCGAGGAAGATCGGCAGGCCCTTGAGCGGGGAGGCGTTGACCAGCGTGACCGCACCTTGGTCGAAATCGGCCTGCAGCGGGTAGGGCGGATCGCCATAGACGGGAAGGGCGAGGACGGTAGCATCCAGACCTCCCCAGTGAAGGATGTAGTCCTTGACGTAGCCGCTGACGGTGAGGATACCAGCCGTGCGCCCCAGCAGCTCCGCCTTGGCGCGGTCCTGGTCGAAAGCTTCGGGTCCAAACGGCAGGGTCGTCTGCGCGTGGGAGAGATAGACGACGCGATCGGACGCGAGCTCCAACGCAGCCCCCAGGAACAGGCCGGTGTGGTCCTCCGAGACCAGGATCCAATCCGGCGCGAAGCCGCGGATCCGCTCGGCCAAGTAGCCGTAGAACCGGGAGTAGGCCCCCAGCGAGAACTCCGACACGATGGCATGCACCTCGACGCCGTTGTAGCGGTAGACGACAAAGTCCTCGGTCACAGAGAGGACCGGGATGCGAACATCGGCGAGCGCCTTGAGGAGGTGATCCCGCTCGTCGGGCCTCGGCCTCACGGCCTCGTAGCCCGGCGCGATGACCTGACAGGCATGTCCCCTGGCCGCCAGCTTCTCCATCAGGACGCGATTGCCCCGGTGGGCTCCGCCGAACGGAAACCGGTAGTCGAGCAACTGAATGAGCTGGATTCTCATGGCGCCTCGGGTCATGCCTCCGCGAGCAGGTGCTCAATCTCTTCGTCCGACCCTGCTTCAAGGCTCTCGAGAGCATTCTCCAGATCCGCCAGGCTGCTGTTCGCCAAGAGCGCTGTCTCGACGTCCCGGGCGAGCACTTCCAGACTCTGTCCGGTGAAGAGGACCTTGAGCGAGATCCTGACTCCGAACGCCTCTTCGATCCGCGAGGCGATCTGAATCGAGAGCAGAGAATGACCGCCGAGCGCAACGAAAGTGTCTCGAATCCCCACACGCTCGACTCCCAAGACTTCCTGCCAAATCGCGGCGATCCTCTCCTCCAAGAGGTTCCGGGGCGCTACGTACTCGACCTGGTTGCGGCCTTGAGAGCCGTCCGGCTGGGGCAGCCGGTCGCGGTCAATCTTGCCGTTGGCATTGAGGGGCAGGGCGTCCAGCACCACGAATTCCGTGGGCAGCATGTATGACGGCAACGCGTCGGCGAGGAGATCCCGGAGATTGGCCGGAATGGGCTTCGGCGGAAGATCCAGGACCAGATAGGCGATCAGGCGCTGGTGCCGCAGAATGACGGCCGCCTCGCGAACGCCCGGACTGCGCAGGAGCGCGTGCTCGATCTCGCCCAGCTCCACCCGGAAACCCCGCAGCTTGATCTGCCGGTCGCGGCGCCCCAGATAGTCGATCCTGCCGTCGGCACGGTAGCGCGCCAGGTCGCCGGTGCGGTAGATCCTTGCCCCGGGCTCGCCAAAGGGGTCGGGCAGGAAGAGAGCGGCGGTCAGAGCAGGACGATGGAGATAGCCGCGGGCGACCTGGGCGCCGCCGATGTGAAGCTCGCCTACCATACCGATTAGAACGGGCTCACCGCGCCGGTCCAGGATGTAGACCTGCACGTTGTCGATGGGCCGGCCAATCAGCGACGACACGCCGCCGGCTTCGCCCACCGCGCCGGTGGCGCAGACACAGGCCTCGGTAGGACCGTAGGCGTTGATCAGACGATGCTTGCCCGCCCAGCGGCTGACGACCTCCGGAGTGCAGACTTCGCCGGCGCTGACTACGGTTTCGAGGTTGGGTAGATCGACCGCCGGCAGCGATGACAGGACCGATGGCGGCAAGGTGACGAGGGTTATCCGCTCCCGGCTGAGCAGATCCACGAACGCGGGGCCGGGCAACAGGTCGTCCTGACTCGCCAGATGGAGGCGGGCGCCTGCGGCGAGAGTGACGAAGATCTCGGAAACGGAAGCGTCGAAGCCCAGGTTGGCGAACTGCAGGACTCGGCTTTCCGGGCGAACGGCGAATAGCTTGCGCTGGGCATGAGCCAGATTGCAGACCGGCCCGTGCTCGATCACCACCCCCTTGGGCCTTCCGGTCGAGCCCGAGGTATAGATCACGTAGGCGGCGTCGCGGGGACCAACCGGGCGGTCGGGCGCGGTTTCGGGCTGCCGCGCGATCGCGGCCCGTTCGCCGTCGAGCAGCATCGTTCTCCAAGCTCCTCTCGGCAGAGCGGAGGCGGTCGACTCGAGAGTGACGATCAGGTCGATGGCGGCATCCGCGAGGATGAACGCGAGACGCTCCCGGGGGAGGCTCGGCTCCAGCGGGACGTATGCCGCGCCCGCCTTGAGAATCCCCAGCAAGCCGACGATCATCGCCGGGCAGCGCGGGATGGAAAGCCCTACCAGCATGCCCGGCGTGGTCCCCTGCGCGATGAGATGGTGGGCAAGGCGGTTGGCTTGCTCTTCCAGCTCGCGATAGCTGAGCACGTCGTCGCCGAATACCACCGCCGGCGACTCGGGCCGCAGCCCGGCCCGGTGGGAGATCGCCTCATGAATGCCGGCGAAGCCCTCGACGGGTGTTGCGGTGAGGTTCCAGCCGATCAGGATCTCGTACCGTTCCGCGGCGTCCAGGGTGGGCAGCCGGTGCAGCGGCGTCTCCGGCGCGGCGGCCGAGGCGCGCAGCCAGACCTGGAAGCCGCGCAGCAGGCGCTCCGCCGTCTCCCGCTCAAAGAGATCCGTGGTGTAGTCGAGCTCCAGGGAGAGGGTGCCGCCCAGCTCCATGGCGTTGAAGTGGAGGTCGAAGCCGGTGTAACCGAGAGGCTGCGGCGCGAGAGCGATCTCCAGGCCTGGAATCCCGGCAACGCTCACCGGCCGTTCGAGGTTGAAGGCGGTGGCGAAGAGCGGCGTACGGCTGGGGTCGAGCGCGAGCTGGAGCTTGTGGATCAGGCGGGCGAAGGGATGGTCCTGGTGCTGGTAGGCGCTCAGCAACGTCTTCCGCGTTTGCGCCAAGTGCTCTTTGAAGGTCGCGCCTTCATCGGCAAGCATCCGGATCGGCAGCAGGTGCGAGCAATAACCCACGGTGTTCTCGGCTGGTGGAGGCCGCCCCGAGACCGGCACGCCGATGGTGAGATCGCCTTGGTCCGTCAGGCGTTGCAGGAACGAGGACCAGATGGCGAACAGGGTCATGAACAGGGTGCAACCGTGCTCGCGGCCCAACGAGCGCAACGCCTGGGTCAGGTCTTCCTCAAGGAGCGCGGTCACCCTGCCGCCGCGGTAACTCTTGCCGGTAGGACGGGGGTGGTCCGTGGGCAGGCTCAGGTCAGAGGGCGCGCCTTCACAGCTCGCCACCCAGTAGGCTTCGTGCTCGGCCATGGCCGGCGCTGCCTCCTGCTGCTCCAGCCAGCGCAGGTAGCCGCGCCACTGTAGGGGCGCCTCCAGGTCCGCGGCGGTGCCGTGGGCTTCCTCGGCGTACAGGCACATCAGGTCCTTGACGACGACGCCCAGGGACCAGCCGTCGACCACCAAGTGGTGCGCGGCCAGCGACAGCACGTGGCGGCTCTCCGCCAGCGCGATCAGGTGCGCCCGGAACAGGGGGGTGCCGACCAGCTCGAATGGCCGTTCCCGCTCCTCCCCCGACCAGGCCGCCAGAGCGGCCTCCGCGTCCGGGCTCTGCCGGAAGTCGATCAGGGACAGCTCGACGCCAGCCTCCGGCAGGACCGTCTGATGCTCGCCGTCGCCGTCGAGGACCGTGCGCAGAGCCTCGTGGCGGGCGGCGACGCGCCGCAGGGCGCGGCCGAGCGCGTCGGTGTCCAGCTCGCCGCGCAGCTCCAGGGTGACCGGAACGGTGTAGGCCAGAGAGCCCCCCGGGTCGATGCGGCTGAGGAGCCATAACTGCCTCTGGGCCTCGCTGAGGAGCACCCGGACGGGCGCGTCGCCGACAGGCTGGCCGTCCTCGGGGAAGAACCCTGCCGCCCGCATCTCCAGGATGCTCTGCCGTGCCGCGTCGACGATCTTCCGCACGTCCTCGTCGGTGTGCGCGGTCGACAGGAAGCAGGTGCGGCCCTCCCAGATGTAGATGCCGTGAGCGGTCATGGAGTTGAAGAACAGCTCCGCTTCGAGCGGCTGGTAGAGATAGCTGGCCGTCTTCGCGTAGACGAACCGGAACATCGAGGCAAAATGAGCGATCTCGAAAGGCACGCCTGCCGCGCGGAAGACGCCGTCGAGGTCGGCGGCCATGGAGGCGGTGCGCCGGTTGAGGTCTGTTTGCAGTTGGGGCCCCGCCGCCTTCAGGTGGCGCAGCACGGCCAGCACGGCGGCCATGGCGAGCGGATGCTTGCAGAAGGTACCGGCGGCGAACGTCGTCTCCGCCATGGGGACGGAGTCGTCACCGTAGCGCCACGCGCCGCCATCCACGGCGTCGAGGAAGCGGTGCTTGCCGGCTACGACGCCGATCGGCATGCCGCCGCCCAGAACCTTGCCATAAACGGCGAGGTCGGCTTCGATCCCGAAATGCGCCTGGGCTCCGCCCGGATGCGCGCGGAAGCCGGTGATCACCTCATCGAAGATCAGCGGCACGTCCGCGCCGCGCGTCAACTCCCGCAGGCGCTTCAGAAAGGTTTCCGGCTGCAGGTCCGGGCGACGGCTCTGGACCGGCTCGACCAGCACCGCGGCCAGTTCGCCGAGATGGGCCTCGATCGTGCGCAGAGCCCGCTCCTCGCCGTAGGGCAGCACGATCACCTGATCGCTGGTCGCCTCAGGGACCCCGGCGGCCATGGGCGCCGAGCCCGCTTCCCGCCCCGGCCGCGCCACCGCCAGGGTGGGATCCGCATGACCGTGATAGGAGCCGGAAAACTGAACGATGCGCACGCGCCCGGTCACCGCCCGGGCCAGCCGGATGGCCGTCATCACCGCTTCCGTGCCGGAGTTGCAGAAGGTCACCCGCTCCATGCCGGTCAGCTCCGCGATCAGCGACGCGGCCTCGCCGGCCAGATCCGATTGGATGCCGACGTGGAGCCCGCGCTCCATCTGGGCCCGCAGCGCCGCCATCACGAACGGCGGGTTGTGACCAAACAGATTGACGCCGAAACCCATGGCGAGATCGACGTACTCGTTGCCTTCCTGGTCCCAAACCTGGGCTCCCTGAGACCTCTCCCCGACGATCGGATAGCACATCTCCTTGGTGTCGGAACGGAAGTTCATCGACATGCGCAGGTCGGCCCAACGCGAACGGTTCCGGTCGGCATAATCCCTGGATGAGCGGGTCTGGCGGAACAGGCGCCCGGCCAGCTCCCGCACGTATCGCTGCTGGCGCGGCTCCAGGACCCGCCCCGTCTCCTCGAACCGGCCGGCGGAGAATGCCGCTGGCCCTGGCGGCGGTGCCGGCGTGTGGACCGCGGGCGCGAGGGGTTCGCTCAGCCGCGTGCCCGCCAGCACCGCGAGCTGTTGATTCATCACCTGCGAGAGCAGGTCCAACTGCTGCTGCATAATCGTGCCCATTTCCGAGCCGCCGACAGAGGGAAATGCGCGCAATGCGGGCGCTGGCGCGGCCGTCTCCGCTGAAACGGAGGGCAGCGCGCCAGCCGCGTTCTCGTCCAGGTAGGCGGCCAGTTGGGACAGCGAAGAAACCTGTTCGAACAGCAGGCGGACCGGCAGCTCGAGACCGTAGCTCTTTTCCAGGATGCGGACGAGGTTGACCAGGATGATGGAATCCGCGCCCATGTCGAGAAACGGCGTCTCCGGGTCGATCGCCGCGGGCGGCAGATCCATCAGTCGGCCCACCACCGCCAGGAGGTCCACGAGAATTTTCGATCGACGATCGTACGCTGCATGCATTCCCGCCTCCAGTGACACATCGAGCTTCATGGGTACGTCGAACCAGTAGGACTCGTGTTGAAAGGGATAGGTGGGCAGATCGAGGCGCTGGCGTGCGAGCTGGGCATCGAAGGCGTGCCAGTCCACGGGCGCGCCGCGCACGTCGAGGGCGGCCAGGCTGTCGAGCATCGTCTGCTCTGCGTCGCGGCCCTCGAGCAGCGAGGGCAGCCACGTCACCGCCGCGTCCTTGCCCACGCAGCGCCGGGCCAGCGCGCAGAGCGTGGCCGTGGGCCCGAGCTCGACGAACAGGTCGTGGCCCTCGGCGATCAGGCGGTGGATGCTGGCAGCGAACTGTACGGGCTCGCACAAGTGCCGGAGCCAGTAGCGGGCGTCCAGGTGCTCGCCGCTCGCCATCAGCTCGCCGCTCAGGTTTGCCACCAGCGGCAGGACCGCAGGCCGGAACTCCACGTTGGCCAGAGCCGCGGCGAAAGGCCCGGCGAGCGGCGCCATCAAGGGCGAGTGGAAGCCGTGCGCGGCCTGGAGGTCGTGAACGCTCACACCGGCCGTCTCGAGCTGCGAGACCGCGTCCCGCACCGCGAGGGCGCCGCCGGAGATGACGGTCTGCTCGGGCCCGTTGACCGCCGCGACCACGACCCGGCCGGCATACGGCTTGAGGGCCCGACGGACGCGCGCCTCCTCCGCGAAAACCATCGCCATCGCGCCCGGTCCGGGCACATCCTGCATCAGCCGGCCGCGCGCGGCCAGGATCCTCAGACCCTCCTCCAGGCCGAGCATCCCCGCGGCATGCGCTGCGGCATACTCGCCGGCACTGTGCCCGAGCACGGCACTGGGGACCACACCCCACGACCCCCAGAGCTCGAGCAGGGCGGCCTGCAGAGCGAAGAGCGCGGGCTGCGCATAGCGGGTCTCGCTCAAGCCCGCGGCATCCTCGAAAAGGAGCGCGTGCAAGGAGAAGCCCGCGGCTTCCCGCAAGACCGGCTCGCAACGCTCCAGGACGGCGCTGAAGGCCGGCTGGGTGTCGTACAGCCGCCGGCCCATGCCGGCGTACTGGGAGCCCTGGCCGGTGAAGAGGAACGCGACTTTCGGCGCACGGCGGAGAGCCCGGCCACGATGCAGCCCGGGCCGATTGCGGCCAGCCGCCAGGGCGCGCAGTCCCTGGCGCAGCGCGTCGACGGAGTCCGCCGCGATGGCCGCGCGGTACGGCAGGCGTGCGCGCCCGGCGTTGGCGCTGTAGCACACGTCGGCCAGGAGAGAATCGGAGAACGACAGCTCGCCATAGCGGCGCGCCAGCTCGCCGAGAGCCGGCTCGCTCTTCGCCGACAGAGTCAGCACATGCCAGGTGCGCTCCGGCCGCGCGGCGGGCGACACGTGGACGATGGGCGCCTCTTCGAGGATGACATGCGCGTTGGTGCCGCCGAACCCGAACGAGCTCACGCCCGCCCGCCGCGGCACCGCGGTGCGTGGCCAAGGGACGGCGCGGGTCGGCACGTAGAGAGGAGTTCCCGCGAGCTCGATCTGCTCGTTCAGGCGTTTGAGGTGCAGGTGGGGAGGGATCACCTCATGGTGTAGCGCCAGGACGGTCTTGATCACTCCCGCAATGCCCGCGGCCGCCTCGAGATGCCCGATGTTGGTCTTCACCGAGCCCACGGCGCAGAGGCGTCCGGGCGGGCGCCCCGCCAGCAGGACGGCTTTCAGGGCATTGACTTCAATCGGGTCGCCCAGGGGAGTGCCCGTGCCGTGCGCCTCGACATAGTCGATGGCGGCGGGCGGCAGGCCGGCCTGCTCCAGGGCACGGCTCATCACCTCTTCCTGGGCGTGGCGGTTGGGCGCCGTGAGACCGTTGCTGCGGCCGTCCTGGTTGACCGCCGATCCGCGGATCACCGCCAGCGGCCGGTCGCCGTCCGCCTGCGCGTCCCGCAGCCGTTTGAGCACCACCAGGCCGCAACCCTCGCCGCGCACATAGCCGTCGGCCGCAGCATCGAAAGTCTTGCAGCGGCCGTCCGCGGCCATCATGCCGGCCTGGGAGAACGCGATGGTCCAGTGCGGGGTCAGCGTCAGGTTGACCCCGCCGGCCAGCGCCGTTCGGCATTCCCCCGTGCGCAGGCTGAGGCAGGCCTGGTGGAGGGCCACGAGGGACGAGGAGCAGGCCGTGTCCAGGGCGAGGCTCGGCCCGCGCAGGTCGAGCGCGTAGGACAGGCGGTTGGCGGCCACGCTGAGGGCGTTGCCGGTACCCGCGTAGCCGTCAATCAGAGCCGGGTCGGAGGTCTGGAACCGGGCGTACTCGTTGGCGCAGATGCCGAGGAAGACCCCCACCGCCTGGCCCGCAAGGCGGTCCGGTGGAATCCCCGCGTGCTCCAGGGCCTCCCAGGCCACCTCCAGCAGCAGCCGCTGCTGCGGATCCATCCGCTTCGCCTCATGGGACGAGATGCCGAAGAACGCCGCGTCGAAGCGATCCACCCCGCCCAGGAAGCCGCCGTAGCGGGTCCGCATCCGCCCAGGCCGCTCGGCATCGGCATCGTAGTAGGCGTCGACGGTCCAGCGCTCGGGTGGGACCTCCGAGATCGCGTCCACTCCGTTGCGGAGGAGCTCCCAGAAGGCGTCCGGCCCGTCAGCCTGCGGGAACCGGCACCCGATGCCGATCACGGCGATCGCTTCGCTGTTCAGAATCGGGTTCTCGCGCGGCTCGATCTTCACCCCGGAGTCCCCCTCGCGATGGGCCTCGAGATGGACGGCCAGCGCTGCGATCGTCGGATGGTCGTAGGCGATGGTCGGCGGCACCGGGCGGCCCAACCAGACGGCCAGCGACGCCGATAGCTGCACTGCCTCCTTGGAGCCCAGGCCGTAGCGGGCGAAGGGCTCCCGGACATCCAGATCTGCCGCGCCGACGCCCAGTTGGCGGGAGAGTCGTTCGACCAGCCAGGCTTCGATCCGCGAGACTTCGCAGGAGGGCGCGTCCGCGAGGACGGCGGGCTCGGGGTCGGCCGCGGATGGGGGATCGTCCAGGAGGCGAGCCCAGGAGTCCACGACGCGCAGTCGATCCGCCAGATAGTCCGCCCGGCAGGCACGGCGCTGGACCTTGCCGCTGGAGGTCTTGGGGATGCTCTTGGGCCGAAGCAGCACCAGCGCGTACACCTGGAGACCATGGTGCTCCGCCACCGCCCGGCAGACCGCGCCCACCACCTCCTCGAGATCGAGGCCACGCATCTCTGTGCGGTCCACCTCCTGGGCAACGACGAGCCGCTCCTCGCCGGCGACCGTCACAGTAAAGGCCGCCGCCGCGTCCGGCCGCAGGGCGCGATGGCTCCGGCTCACCGTCGCCTCGATGTCGGTGGGATAGTGATTCAATCCCTGGAAAATCAGCAGATCCTTGATGCGTCCGGTCACCAGCAGGCCCCCGTCCTTGAGGATTCCCAGGTCTCCCGTCCGCAGAAAGGGCCCTTCGCCCGTGTCGGCCAGAAACGCCCGGAACGTCTCGTTCGTGTCCTCCGGACGCCGCCAATAGCCTTGGGCCACCGTGTCCCCAGCCACCCAGATCTCGCCGATCTCGTCGGGCCCGCAACGCCTCAGGGTCCCCGGGTCGACGATGCGGATCCGGGTCCCCACCTCCGAGGCGCCGCAGGAGACCAGGGAAGCTGGTTCGTGGTCTTCGTCGTCGCTGAGCTGGAAACGGTTCCGTTCCAGGGCCTCTCTCTCGACCTGGTAAGAGATCGGTTTCTGATCGGTCCGGATCGAGGTGACTTTGAGCGTGGCTTCGGCCAGGCCATAGCCCGGACAGAAGGCATCCGGAGCGAAGCCGCAGCCCTGAAAGGCCTCTATGAAGGCGGCGAGGGTCTCCGGGCGGATGGGCTCGGCGCCGTTCAAGGCCATCTTCCAGGAGCTCAAGTCCAGACCGGTGCGTTGCCCTGGAGGGATGGTGCGTGCGCAAAGATCGTAGGCGAAGTTCGGAGCCCCGCTGTGAGTCGCCCGATGTCGAGAGATTGCCTTCAGCCAGCGGATTGGATTCTGGAGAACGAACGCCGGGGACATCAGGTGGCACGTAAAGCCTTTGTAGATGGGGGTGAGGATGCCATAGACCAGCCCCATGTCGTGATAGAACGGCAGCCAGGACACCATGATGCTGTCGCGCGTGTGCAGGTAGCCGCGATCGAGATCCTCCAGGCTGGTCAGGAGGTTGCCGTGCGACACCATGACGCCTCGCGGTGTTGCCGTGGAGCCGGAGGTATATTGCAGGAACGCCAGCGAATCCCTGGACGGCTCCGGCACCGAGAGGGATGGCGAGCTCACGTCCGGGGCACGGGACGAATTCAACCACTGCAGCGCGCGCAGCTCCGGGACATGCTCCAGCCGCCGGTGCAGACTGTTGAAGACCGGATCACTGGTCAGGGCTACCTTGGCTCCGCAATCCAGGGCGATGGCCTTGAGCCGGGAATCCGAGCGGCTCGCCTTGGGCGGATACATGGGGACGGCAATGACGCCCGCGTAGAGGCAACCCAAGAAGGCCGTGATGTAATCGAGGCTTTGGGGATAGAGCAAGAGCGCCGTGTCGCCCGGACTGGTGAAGTCCTGTAACCAGACGGCAAGGGACTGTGCTCTGAGCTTGAGATCTCTGTACGTCAGCCGGGGAGGAGACTCGGCCCCATCGTCATCGAAGGTAAAGGCCGGCGCTGCTGGATTTTCTTCCGCCCACAGGTCAATCACTTCGAACAGGCTGGAGGTTACGGAGGGTGAAGGAGATCGAAGAGTCCCAACCGCCTCATGATTCGGGGGTGGCCTTGGGGGTGGTCTGGGTGGACCTTCGGATAGTGGCTCTAGCATCACGCCTTCACATCGACTCGGGCCAAATTTATTTGGTGATTTGGTGGGAGCCTTGAGGAATCGACAGCCTACCCTTCATTTTGAGATTTGTCAATAAGAAAAAATAATCAGGCTCTACAGCTCTATCAAGAGCGAGAGCGCGGGACCCCAAGTCCGGCGGAGACGTCGAGGTGTAGGATAGAAGGGCGGCGAAGGCGCCCGAAGAGAGTCGCGAACGAGCGAATATGAACCGGCGGAAGACGATCCAGGATCTCCTCGGACCGACGCCGCCGCGCGTCCTCGTCGTCGTGGCCCATCCAGATGACGAGACGATCGGTGCCGCGAGCCTGATCGCGCGTCTTCCGGACTGCTGGATCCTCCACCTCACCGACGGCGCCACGCGCGAGTCCCGGTTCATTGAAGGTTTCGCGGGTAGCCGCGAAGAGTACGCCGCGACCCGGCGGCGGGAGTTCGCCGCGGCCATGGCGCTGGCCGGCCTGGGTACTGAGCGCCTGATTGCGATCGCCGGTGTGGTCGACCAGGAGGCGTGCTTGGCGATGCCTTACCTGGCGCGAACCGTCGCGCGTCTGTGCCGGGAGCTGGGGCCAGAAATCGTGCTTACCCTGACCTATGAGGGGGGGCATCCCGACCATGACGCGGTGGTCTTCGCCGTGCATGCCGCTGTGGAGTTGCTACGGAACCAGGGGGAGAAACCCCCGACGATCGTGGAGATGCCTCTCTATCACGCGCGGCCGGGCATGACTCGCGAGGACGTTCTCGTGACGCAGGAATTTCTGCAGCCGGAGGGCTCCGGGATCCAGGTGGTGCGAAGGGATCTGTCGTCCGAAGAGCGGACCCTTAAACTGCGGATGTACGACTGCTTCGTCACGCAACGGCACATCCTGGCGTGGTTCCTGCCATCTGTCCACGAGAGCTTCCGCGAGGCCCCGGTCTACGACTTCACCCGGCCGCCTCATGTGGGAGAACTGCAGTACGAGCTTTGGAGCTTTCCCGTGACGGGCGAGCGCTGGCGGGAGCTGGCGCGGATCGCGACCCGAGCACTGCTACAGCACCCAGTACCATGAGCTCGGCCATGCGACTGGCCACCCCTCCCGGCTCGACAGGTTCGCCAAGGAGGGCAATCGGGGTGTCTTCGGCTCTCCTTCCTACGCCCGCGAGGAGCTCGTGGCCGAGATGACAGCGGCCATGATCTGCGGCGTCCTGGGCATCGCTCCGGTCAAAGTAGAGGCTATCTCTGCCAGCGGCGAAGAGGAGATCCTCGCGAGCTCCGCCGCCTACCTCCAGCACTGGATGGACGTCCTCAAGGCCAACAACCGCGCCGTGGTGATCGCTGCGGCCCGGGCGCAGAAAGCCGCCGACTAAAGACGGGCCTGGCTGCGGTGCTCCTGGCCGCGCTGCCGGTGGCGTTGCAGCTCGACGTGGAGACGGCAGGGAAAGAGATCCGCCAGCCGCTCCAGCTCGCGCCGGGCGGACTCCGCCAGTCCGCCTGTCACAGGCCAGGGCGAACTGTAGTCCAGAGAGCGGGTGTTACGATGGCCAAGGACTTCGCGGCGCTCGGCGCCGGAAGACCGAGTCACAACGTTCGATCCGGAGGGCTGTGAGGGAAGCCGCACTTTCAGACGCTGTTCGGCGCTTCATAACCGATGACGTCGTCTCGGTCGAGCGGCTCGACGTGCTGCTGTTCATGTACCGGCACGCCGCGGACTGGTGGTCGGCGGAGAAGACGGCCGCCTTGCTCGACATGCCCGCCGACGTCGTGCACGCGCACCTGGAGCATCTCAGCGGCCGCAACCTGCTCGACGTGCGGATTGCCGAGTCAGTGATCTTTTGCTACAAGCCCGCCAGGGAGGAGGTGTCGAGACTCGTGGAGGAGGTCGCGCACGCCCACTACCGCCACCGCGACGCGGTCGTGGCAGTGCTGGCAGGCCGCCCTCCCGACAGCGCCCGGCTGTTTGCCGAAGCCTTCAAGCTCCGGAAAGGCAAGAAACGGGATGGCTAGTATGGTCTACACGCTTTGCGCGCTCACTAGCGGACTTTGCGCCGTGCTCCTCTGGCGCGCGTACCGGGAGAGCCGCGCCCGGCTTCTCCTGTGGAGCAGCCTCTCATTCATCGGCCTAACCTGCAACAACCTGCTGCTGTTCATCGATTTGATTATCGTCCCCGAGGTGGACCTATCGCTCTATCGGAGTCTGACGGCGGCTCTCTCGGTGATGGTTCTCCTGGTGGGGCTGATCTGGGATTCTAAATAGAGGCGGAGGCGTGAGCGCATTTCTCACTGGTGTCGCGGCGGCGGGCTCATTGGCGGTGGGACTGTTTTTCTTTCGCCTGTGGCACGAGACGCGTGATCGCTTCTTCGCGTTCTTCGGAACTGCCTTCTTGGTACTGGCGCTCAACTGGCTGGCGCTCGCCTGGGCCACTCCGGCAGCCGAGCATCGGCACTACTTCTACCTTATGCGTTTGGCGGCGTTCCTGTTGATCATCGTGGCAATCGTGGACAAGAACCGCTCCTCGAAAAGCTCGCAACGCCGGGATGGCCAGACTTGAACCGCTCTCTCAGGAGGTTGTCTCCCGTGAGCACGGGCCGCTTGGTGGTCGTCTCGAATCGCTTGCCCGTCGCTGCCGTGCGCAGTGCCGATGGTGGCTGGTCATTACGCCACGGGAGCGGTGGTCTGGTCACCGCCCTGGCACCGGTGCTCGAAGCCCGAGGCGGAGTCTGGGTCGGCTGGCCGGGAGTAGTGGACGAAAGCAACACCGAGATCGGGCCTCTACTGGAGAGCTTCGCCCGGCGACAGGGCTACGGCTTGGTGCCTGTACCGCTCACCGCAGCCGAGCACGAGCTGTTCTACCTCGGCTTGGCCAACGAGGTGCTCTGGCCTCTTTTCCACGATCTGCAATCACGCTGCACCTTCGTGCCGGAGTATTGGGAAGCGTTTCTCGGGGTCAACCGCAAGTTTGCCGCCGCGGCTGTAGCAGCCGTTGAACCTGGGAGCATGATCTGGGTCCACGACTATCTCCTCCTCGGCGTCGGCCGCTTCGTCCGCGAGCTGCTGCCCGCAGCCCACCTGGGTTTCTTCCTCCACATCCCGTTTCCTCCGCCCGACATCTTCGCCAAGCTGCCGTGGCGCACCGAGGTGCTCCGGGCGATGCTCGCCTACGACCTGGTCGGCTTCCAGACCGTCCGCGACCGGCGCAACTTCGTCGCCTGCCTTCGCGCGATGCTGCCGGAGGCGGTGGTGCACGGACGCGGCAACGCGCGGCTTGTGCTCATCGAGGGACGGCAGACGCGCTCGGCCGCCTTTCCGATCGGCATCGACGCCCACGGATTCGCGGCCCTCGCGCGGCGCCCCGATGTCGCCGAGCGAGCCCGGAGCTTACAGGCGGAGATGGGGGTCGAGCACCTGCTGCTGGGCGTCGACCGGCTCGATTACACGAAGGGAATCCCCTTCAAGCTCGAAGCGGTACGCCGCCTGTTACGCATCCGCCCCGACCTGCACCGGCGAATCACCCTCGTTCAGATCCTGGTGCCGAGCCGCAGCGAGATTCCCGAGTACCTGCGCCTGAAGGCTGAGGTCGAGCGCTTGGTCGGCGAGATCAATGGCGAGCTCGGCAAGCCGGGCTGGGTTCCGGTGCACTACTTCTATCGTTCGTTGGAGCGTGAGGAGTTGATAGCCTATTACGGCGCGGCTAGCGTCTGCCTGGCCACGCCGCTCAAAGATGGAATGAACCTCGTCGCGAAGGAATACTGCGCCTGCCAGATCGAGCGGCGCGGCGTCCTGGTGCTCTCTGAGTTCGCCGGCGCCGCCAGCCAGCTCGCCGAGGGAGCGTTGCTAGTCAATCCCTACGACATTCTCGGTGTCGCTGGCGCCATCGTCCGTGCTTGCGAGATGCCGGCCGGGGAGCGCAAGCTGCGCATGGCTCGACTACAACGCAACGTTTTCGGCGAGGATGTCCAGAGTTGGGTCGATGACTTCCTACGCCATATGAAGGGATGAACCGCAAACCAGGTCTTCACCCTGCCGCCGGAGGCCGAAGGTCACAGGACCGACGCCGCCGTGGGCGCGTACCCTCGGCACGGAGGTGAGAATCCGCTTTCGCGTCCCGTTCTCCGGTTCCGGTTCGATGTAGTCTCTCTGCATGTCCGTCTCCGACTCGACCCTTGAGCCCGGCGATGTCAGCCGCGAGATCCGGGACTTCGACCGCCGCCAGCAACGGCGACGGCGGATCGCACCCCGTGCCGCGCTGGTGGGAGTGCTCGCAGGCCTCATCGCCGCGGGCTTCCGCCTCATCCTGGAAGCCGCCGACCGGGGGCGCGACGTCCTGTTTCGGGCCGCGCACGAAATGCCGCGCCCCTGGGGTCTGCTGCTCGTCCTCGTCATCTGCGGCGTCGGCTCGGGAGCCGCCCTTTGGCTGGTCCGCCGATTTGCCCCCGAAACCTCGGGCAGCGGAATCCCGCATCTCAAGGCGGTATTGCACCGGTTGCGCGGCATGAACTGGCGGCGCGTCCTGCTCGTCAAGTTCGCCAGCGGCGCGCTGGGCATCGGCAGCGGTCTGGCGCTGGGCCGCGAGGGGCCTACCGTTCAAATGGGCGGCGCGGTGGGCCAGATGGTGAGCGGCTGGCTGCACAGCGACGTCCGGGAACGGCACATCCTTATCGCCGCAGGTGCCGGAGGCGGGCTCGCGGCGGCCTTCAACGCGCCTCTAGCCGGAGTGATCTTCGTCCTCGAGGAACTCCGCCGCGACTTCGCCCCCGGCGCCTTGACGGGAGCTTTCACGGCTTCGGTGACCGCCGACGTCGTCGTTCGCCTGATGACCGGGCAGTCCCCTGTGTTCCATGTCGCCAGCCCTCCCGTGCCGCCGCTCTCCTGCCTTCCCCTGTTCCTGATTCTCGGCGTGGTGTCCGGCCTCTTCGGAATCGTCTTCAACCGCACGCTCCTCGGCAGCCTCCGCGCGTTCGAGCGCACCTCCCGCTGGCCGCTCGGCCTCTCCGCCGTCGTCGTGGGCGTCGCCATAGGTTGCGTCGGCTGGTTCGCGCCGGGGACGCTGGGCGGCGGAGGTCCGATGGTTCAGGACACCCTGAGCGGCGCGATCGGGGTTCGCGCCCTCGCGGTGTTCCTCCTGCTGCGCTTTGTGATGACCATGGCGAGCTATGGGACCGGCGCGGCAGGTGGGATTTTCGCCCCTCTGCTGGTCCTCGGCGCCCAAGCCGGCCTTCTGGTAGGCCTGCTGGGCCAATCGGCGTTCCCCTCGGCTGCGGGATTCGGGGCCTCCTTCGCCGTGGTCGGGATGGCGGCGCTTTTCACCGCCATTGTCCGCGCGCCACTCACCGGCATTGTGTTGATCCTCGAAATGACTTCGAGCTACCCCCTCATGCTGCCGCTGCTGGTCGCCTGTTTCACCGCCTACGCCCTCGCCGATCTGCTCCGCGACCGGCCGATCTACGAGGCCCTGCTCGAGCGCGACCTGCTGCGCGGCCAGCCGCAGCAGCCGGCCGAGATGGGCCAGGCGACGATCGTCGAGATTCTGATCGAAGAGGGGGCGCCTTTCGACGGGCGGCGCGTGGCTGACCTGGGCCTCCCGCCGGGTTGTCTGTTGATTACCATCCAGAGGAACGAGCGGGAGGAGGTGCCGTCCCGGGATACCGTGCTCCGCGCGGGCGACCGGCTCACCGCCGTCGTGGCACCTTCAGCAGTCGTCAGTATCCAACACCTCCGACACGGCGCCGATTATCGCGGAGCCGCGCAAGTATAACGTCCCGCCTTCTGCAAGGTCCCCTGTGGCCACCTTCCACAACGCCTTGTGGAGAACCCTGTGGAACAACACCCGCGGACCCCGATGCGCGGCTGCATTTTCCATTTTGCACCGATATCTGTGCAGCTCATGCTGGACCGCCCACCGCTATTGCTCGCATTACGATAATAACTGAAATTTTTTAACCTCGTCCGTCATCTACAGAGGCAGGCGTCGGTCCACCCACGGACCTCGCCAACAGGAGATCGTTCCATGGCTCAGCAGAAGACAGTCGAGGACAGTGGTAGCCAACAGCCGCTTGACGAGCATCCGCGTCCCCGCCGGGCCCGTCCGGAAGCGGCGCCGCGGATTGCCGCCGCAGCCGCCGCGGCGCCGGCAGCCGATCATCCGTGCACCCCGACCAAGATCAAGAAGACGGGGAGCAACGGCGACGAGGAACGCTTCAAGGGGGCAGACGACAAGCCGAACTATATCGGCAACTTCAGCAAGGGGCTCCCTCACGACAAATTCGGAGAGGTCGATCGCGCCGCCTACAAGTCTCTGTTGCACGCGGTCGATAAGGAAGCGGACTTCGACAAGATCGTCCTGGGGCTTGGCCGCAAGCTGACCAACCCCCAGGCAGGGCTGGCAACCGATCAGGAGGGACCCGATCCGAAGGACCTCAAGATCCTGGCCGCTCCAAGCCTCGATTCCGCCGAGGAGGCGGCCGAGGGTGTAGAGCTCTACTGGATGGCCCTTCTACGCGACGTGCCATTCACGAAGTTCGATGCCAACGCGGAAGTGGCCGCCGCCGCCAAAGAGCTCTCGGGCCTCAAGGACTACACTGGACCCAAGGTCGGCGGCGAGGTCACGCCGCGGACGATCTTCCGCGGCTGCGAGACGGGGAACCTCGCTGGACCCTTCGTCTCCCAGTACCTGCTTTACGAGACCGACCCCGCTCGACCAGGCATTGGCTACGGGCCTTTGTCCATCTCGCAGCGCATGCAGACCGTCCTCCCTGGCAAGGACTACCTGACCAAGTTCGACGAGTGGCTCCACATCCAGAACGGCGGCATCCCGGCGACGGAAGACGCCCTCGATCCGACGCCACGCTATATCCGCAATATGCGCGACATCGGGCAGTGGGTTCATGTGGACGCCCTCTACCAGGCCTACCTCGACGCCTGCCTGATCCTGCTCGACAGCGGTGCGCCGTTCGATCCCGGCAACCCGTATCTGCCGCCGCATCCCGATTCCAAGACTCAGATCGGCTTCGGCACCTTCGGCGGTCCGCACATCCTGAGCCTCGTCACCGAGGTGGCGACGCGGGCGCTCAAGGCGGTCTGGTATCAGAAGTGGTTCGTGCATCGCCGGCTCCGCCCCGAGGCCTATGGCGGGCTGATTCAGGTCAAGCTGGAAGGGGTCGGCGGCACCAAGCGGGACTACCCTATCGACCCTCAGATCCTCAATTCGGAAGCCCTGAAGCGGACCCGCGCCAAGTTCGGGTCCTATCTGCTACCCATGGCCTTTCCGGAGGGGAGCCCCACCCACCCGGCCTACGGCGCCGGACATGCCACGGTTGCCGGTGCATGCGTGACGATTCTCAAGGCCTGGTTCGACGAGGATGCGAAGCTCCCCTTCAAGCCTCAGGTTCCGAACGACGACGGCACCGCTCTGGTGGATTACACCGGGCCGGACGCCGGCAGCCTCACCGTTGGCGGCGAGCTCAACAAGGTGGCTGCAAATATTGCGATCGCGCGCAACATGGCGGGAGTCCACTGGCGAAGCGACTACCAGCAGTCGATCACTCTAGGCGAAAGGGTAGCCCTCTCGATTCTCAAGAAACAGCGCCACGACTACCACGAGAAGGACTGGTCGTTCACCCTCCGCCGGTTCGACGGCACTAGGGTGACGATCAGCCGCAAGGGAATCTTCACCGACGACGGGCATCAAGCAGACCTGTAGGCGGGGCCCGCCACTCCCTTCCCCGCCTCCTCTCCTCTCTCATCCACCGTGGAAAGAGGGGAGAGGGGGGCCTATTCCCCTGGGCTGGGGTCTCGGCGCGGGCGTCCTTTGGCGGCGTCGAGATCCCTGACATCCGAGGGTCCAGCGCAAGCGAGCACGAATTGTGGGAAACAAAAGAGGCTGGCCGGAACGAGCCGGCCAGCCCAACCCGCCCGCTGGGAGAATCGCGAACGGGTCCCAACAACTGAAAATGCCTCTTACTGTTGGTTGCGGGCAGTGACCACAGGGTGAGCGCGGCGGTTCTGCCACCAGCAGCTCTCCTCCGGCTCGCTGCAGACCGGCCGTTCCTCGCCGTAGCTGATCGTGCTCAGACGCGAAGCGGAGACGCCCAACGACACCAGGTAGTCCTTGGCCGACCGGGCGCGGCGTTCGCCGAGCGCCAGATTGTATTCGTTAGTGCCGCGCTCATCGCAGTGTCCTTCGATGGTGACCATGAGCTCCGGCCGCTCCTCCAGGAAGTGCGCACTCCTGGCGAGTTGCTCGCGCGCCTCGGACGCGAGCCTCGATTGGTCGTAGTCGAAATGGATGTCCACCAGCAGTCCCTGGCGCCGCAGGTATTCGTTGAGGGCCCCCAGCTCTCCGGCTAGCGGGTCAGGCTCGGTTGCGTCGGCCTCTGGCGTGGCGGGCTCTGGCTCCGCGGCCGGAGCCAGTTCAGGCGCCGCCGTCGTCGTCACCGGAACCGAGATCTCCGGCGCGGTCTTCGTCCGATTGCGATGGCAACCGGCCGTTAGTACGAGGCAGAAGAGCATCAGGACGGTCGAGAAGAACGCTCTGGCATTCATGAATTCATTCCTCCGGATCGCGGTTCCAGGCCAGTATAAGAAGCCCTGTCCCGGCTTGCATCTGCCGTTCGGTATATCTGTCTATATCCTTCGATAGGCGCTCCACGGCCGGCCCCGGGGTAGCATCCGTTGCGTCCGCCGATCGTTATGGAACCGTTGTACTCTCCGCAGAGCCGTGCCGAGCGCCTGATCGCTGGCGGCCGGGTGATCCTCGCCGCCTGCTCTTTGTTCGCTGTCTGGCTCGATCCTTCCGAGCCCGCGAAGTACGCCGGCATCGCCTACTCGCTGCTGGTTTCCTATGTCGTCTACGCGCTTGTCATCGCGGCGCTCGTCTGGCGCTCTGACGCGCCGTCGAACCGCCAGCGGCTGATCACCCACTGCTTCGATCTCGCCTTCTTCTCGCTCTTCATCTACTTCACCGCCGGACCGGCGAGCCCCTTTACCGCCTACTTCGTCTTTTCTCTGGTCTGCGCCACGCTGCGCTGGCAGTGGCGGGGGACGCTGTGGACGGCCGTGGTGTCGCTCGCGGTTTACCTCGTCGTGGGGCTCTACTTCACGGCGATCGTGGCCGACCCCTCGTTTCAGAGCTATGCGCTAATCGTTCGCGGCGTCTATCTCGCGGTGACCGCCGTCCTACTGGGCTATCTCGGCGCGCATGAGGAGCAGACCCGGCGGGACCTCGCTCAGGTGGCCGCCTGGCCGCAGGAGGAGCCGCAGCGCATCGAGCCGCTGGTGCGCGCCCTGCTCGCGCACGCCGCCGAGACTCTCGGCGCTTCCCGCGCGGTGCTGGTCTGGATCGAGCGGGAGGAGCCCTGGCTCTACGTAGCCTCATGGGCCGGAGGAAACCTGAGCTGGAGCCGTAGCTCGCCGGAAGCCTTCGGCAAGCTGGTGGCCGAACCCCTCCAGGGAGCGAGCTTTCTCTGTCCCAATGCGGCGGACTCCGGTTGCACTGTGCTCTACCGTTCGGCCGCGGGCTTTGCGCGCTGGCGGGGCACTCCCCTCGATGCCGAGTTGCAGCGGCGCTTTGGCATCCATACCGTTCTCGCGGTGCCGGTCGCAGCGGAATCTCTGGAAGGCCGGCTGTTTTTCACCGAGAAGGATTCGATGACCTCCGACGACCTGGTGCTCGGTGAAATCATGGCCGGGGTCATCGCCACCCGGCTCGACCGCTTCTACCTCAATCAGCGCCTGCAGGAGACGGTGGCGACGGAGGAGCGGATCCGAATGGCGCGCGACCTTCACGACGGCGTGCTGCAGTCGCTGACCGGCATCGGCCTGCGCCTTGCCGCTGTGCGCGGTCTGCTCGACGAGAATCCCCGTGGGGCACGTGTGGCGGTCGAGACGCTGCAGGAGCTGATCGCCCGCGAGCAGCGCGACCTGCGCTTCTTCATCAAGGAGCTCAAGCCGCCGCCGCTGATGCGGACGGGAGAGGCGCCGAGCCTGGCCGGCAGCGTCACCGAGCTGGTGCGGAGAACCGAGCTGGAGTGGGGACTGCGGACGGAGCTGCGGATGCAGGGCCTCGAGGGCGCGATCCCGGAGCCGCTGGCACGCGACGTCTACCACGTCGTGCGCGAGGCGCTGGTCAACGCCGTGCGGCACGGCGAGGCCTCGGCGGTGAGGGTACAGATCACACGCGGCGACGGCGATTCGCTCTCGATCACCATCGTGGACAACGGCCGGGGCTTTCCCTTCGAGGGCCGCTACTCACACGCCGACCTGCTCCGCGGCCACCTCGGGCCGCGGACGCTGCTGGAACGGATCGCTTCGCTGAAGGGGACCCTGGCCATCGATTCGAGCCGCTCCGGCGCACGGCTCGACATCGCCATTCCCTGCACTGAGGCTGGACTTTGATGCCGATCCGGCTCGTCCTCGCGGACGATCACCCGATCGTGCTCGACGGCTTGGAGCAGCTCTTCCGCCTGTCGCGGGACTTCTCGGTGGTAGCCCGCTGCCGGGACGGCGAAGAGACGCTCAAAGCCCTACGTCTCTATCGGCCCGACATCCTCATCCTCGACATCCGAATGCCCCGGTGCGACGGCCTGCAGGTGCTGCGGAACCTGCAGACGGAAGAACTGCCGACGCGAGTCGTCCTGCTCACCGCCGACCTCGAAGAGGCCCAGCTTGTCGAAGCCCTGCAGCTCGGGGTAGGAGGCGTCGTGCTCAAGGAGACGGCGCCCCGGTTGCTGGTCGATGCTGTGCGCGAGGTCCACGCCGGCGGCCGCTGGGTTGATAAGGGCTCTGCGAACCGGGCTCTTGAAAAGCTACTGCGGCGCGAGCAGGAGGGCCGCGCAGCGGAACCGTCATTGACGCCGCGCGAGTTGGAGATCGTCCGTATGGTCGCCCGGGGCTTGCGCAACCGCAATATCGCCGAGCAACTACAGATCAGCGAAGGCACGGTCAAGATCCATCTCCACAACATATACGAGAAGCTCGGGGTCAATGGTCGAGGCGAGCTGGCCTTCCATGCCCGCAGCAAGGGGCTGGTCTGAAGATGCCTCCTGTTCGCTGCCGACGGCGGCTTCGCCGCTCGTCAGTAGAAATGTCTCAAGCGGGAGAAAGCCCATGAGCCGAGGCGAGTCAGGATTGGAAAGATTGGCAGAGCTGGTGAAGGAGGTTACCAAAACCCTTGAAGAAGAGGATTCCCCCGAGCGGTTGCGCAAGCTGGAAGCCCTTGAGGAGGAGATCCGCCGGGAGAGATCCCAGCTTCTGCAGGATGTCCCACCGGAACATGGTTTCAGCTAGGCATCAGGTTCGCCATGATCGAACTCGGACTGTTACCGACGCTTGCGAACGCAACGGCAGCCCCGGCCGGTTCTGACGCTGCCGGACATGGCGGACCGGTGGTGCCGGTTCTCCTGGGGCTGGTGATCATCCTGGCGGCGGCCAAGCTCGGCGGTGAGCTCTTCGAACGCTTGAAGCAGCCGGCAGTGTTGGGTGAGTTGATCTTCGGCATGGCGCTCGGCAATCTGGCGCTTCTCGGCTTCGGGGGACTGGAATTCCTGCACGCCTCGGTGGGCCTCGAAGTCCTCGCTCAGCTAGGAGTGGCCCTGCTGCTGTTCCAGGTTGGTCTTGAATCGAATGTGGAGGAGATGCTGTCGGTGGGCTGGTCGAGCCTGCTGGTGGCGGTGCTCGGTGTTGTTGCTCCATTCTTCCTCGGCTGGGGGATCTCAGCCTGGATGCTGCCAGAGGAGAACGTGCTCGTCCACGTGTTCATCGGCGCCACCCTTTGCGCCACCAGCGTAGGAATCACGGCGCGCGTGCTGAAGGATCTTGGCAAGCTCGCAGCCCCGGAGTCGAAGATCATTCTCGGCGCGGCTATCATCGACGACGTTCTCGGCCTGGTCATCCTCTCGGTGGTGGTGGGCACCATCAGCGCCGCTAACACGGGCGGCAGCCTCGCCTTTCCAGCCACGCTGGCGATCATCGGCAAGGCACTGGGGTTTCTGGTCGGCGCGATCCTCGTCGGCGGTTGGCTCTCGCGAAAGGTCTTCCGGCTGGCTGGCTTTTTCCAGATCCAGGGGATGCTGCTCGCTCTCTCACTTGCTGCGTGTTTTCTCCTCGCCTATCTGGCGGATCGCATCGGTCTTGCGACGATCGTCGGGGCTTTTGCTGCCGGCCTGATTCTTGACGGTGTAAGATTCCGGGATCTGGGCGAGCGGACCAAGCACTCGATTGAAGAGCTGATCCATCCGATTGCGGGTTTCCTGGTTCCCATCTTCTTCGTACTCATGGGGGTGCGGGTGGACCTCGCCAGCTTCGGCCGCGTGGAGGTGCTGGGCTTCGCGGCCTTGCTTTCTCTCGCCGCCATTCTGGGTAAGATGATCTGTGCCGGCGGCGTGCTGGAGCGGAGGCTCGACCGTCTTTCCGTGGCCGTCGGCATGGTGCCCCGGGGCGAGGTGGGCTTGATCTTCGCCGGCATCGGCTCGCAACTCCTGCTGCACGGCGAGCGGGTGATCTCAGCGCCGATCTTCGCGGCAGTGGTGGTGATGGTGATCGCGACGACGTTTCTCACGCCGCCCGCGCTCAAGATCACTTTGGCCCGGGCGTCCCGGCGGCAAGGAGCGCCGGCCGAAAAACGCCAACCTGCTGAGGGACGATCCACGGAGGAATCCTAGCTCGATGTCACAGCCACGGCAGCAGGGCTTCGCCGTTATTAACATCGCCAGCCCTGAGTTCAAGGCGAATCCGCATCCGTTCTATGCACGGCTGCGCGTCGAGTCGCCTGTTCCCTCGGTGACGTTGCCGAATAAGCAGACGGCCTGGCTCATCACTCGCTACGATGATGTGGAGGCAGCTTTGAAGGACGAGCGCTTCGTCAAAGATAGACGAAACGCTCTCACGCCGGAACAGGCCTCCAAGCAACCTTGGGTCCCAGCCATATTCCTGCCGCTCACGCGCAACATGCTCGATTTGGATGTACCGGACCATACGAGGTTGCGCGCTCTCGTGCACAAGGCGTTCACGCCACGTCTTGTCGAGCGAATGCGCGAGCGTATCGAGAGGCTCACCGACGAGCTCTTGGATGGCCCCGAGCGCCGAGGACGAATGGATCTAATCTCCGAGTACGCCTTGCCGGTACCGACGACGGTCATCGCTGAGATGCTCGGTATACCGGTGGAGGATCGCCACCGGTTCCACCGCTGGTCGAGCACCATCGTATCGACCGACTCTTCCGGTTGGGGGATGTTAAAGGCGATTCCTGGCGTGGTTGCCTTTATGCGCTATATCCGGAAGCTGGTGAGAACCCGACGTGGCGAGCCGAAGGACGACCTGCTGAGCGCTCTGGTGCAGACCGAGGAGGCCGGCGAACAGCTTAGCGAGGACGAGCTGCTGGCCATGATCTTCCTCCTGCTGGTGGCCGGGCACGAGACCACCGTCAACCTGATTGGCAACGGCGTGCTGGCGCTGCTTCGGCATCCCGATCAGATGCAGGCGCTACGGCAAGACCCGGCCCTCATCAAGTCGGCGGTCGAAGAGCTGCTGCGATACGATGGGCCTCTCGAAACCGCCACCGAGCGCTACGCTCGCGAAGATGTCAGAATCGGTGCCATCACCATTCCGCGTGGAGCGGTCGTTTTTGCCGTGCTCGCCTCCGCCAACCGTGACGAACAAAAGTTCGTGAACCCCGATTCACTCGACATCACGCGTACGCCGAACAAACATCTCGCCTTCGGCCTCGGTATTCACTATTGTCTAGGAGCTCCGCTCGCGCGGCTGGAAGGGCAGATTGCGATCGGCACGCTGTTGCGCCGTGTCTCTAATTTACGGTTGGCTGTGGCGCCGGAAGCCTTGCGCTGGCGGAGCGGAGTCGTTCTGCGGGGATTGAAGGCGCTGCCCGTGGCACTCGGCCGCCGGTGAGAGTTGCACCCCAGCAGAGGAACGCATGTACAGCCACCAGGTACTGAGATTGATCTCAAGAGAGATTCCTGTCGGTCGGACAGGGGGCGAGCACACGAGAAATTGCGTGCTAAAATTGTGTATCGAAACTGATTGCTAGTTGAAAGGAGGGCGTGATGAGTCTCAATTCGCTTGGCAAGGACCTTCCTCGTGCGGGCCAGATAGCAGCAAGAGGAGCGGCGGCTATACTTCGCGGTAGAACACTTGCGATGGTGCCTGAGGATGACCTCAGAAGGCTTCGCGGATATCAGATAGTGCAACTTGGAGGCGGAGCAGAAGAAGACACGGAAGCGCCGGACACCCTTACGCAATTCGGTAGAACACTGGCGGTGGTGCCTGACGAGGAACTCATAAAACTTCCCCAGTATGAGAGAGTGCAAACCGGACGCGAAGAAGGGGGAGCGACGAAAGCGCTAGACGCGCTTACGAAGTTCATTCCTGCCGAGATGCTGGCACCATACGTCACCGCCTTATCGTTGGCCGTAAACCAGGGCTGGGATGCAGCAGACCTTTATTGGGGCTTCGTCATTGCGACGCCCTTCGTGTTTCTGCTTTTTGAGTTGGCCAAGAGCGCAATCGATAAAAAACCTTGGCCGGACAAGTCACCTCTCGTATGGCGCGCGTTGGCTGCAACCATTGCCTTCGCGGTTTGGGGACTCTCCGTTCCGACGAATCCCCTGCAGGCGGTGATTGGCGGCGCTGCCGTAGCCGGGTTCTTCGCGGTGGTCGTATCACCGATCCTCTGGGCCGCTGACGCGATTGTGCTCCGATTGTTGGGAGCCGCGCCTACGAGTTAGCCGGCCTACGTGGCGTGAGGGTCAACACGCCGCGCGAAGCGCAGGGCTCAGGTTGATCCCCGCCGCCAGCGGGCTCAGGTGTGGCAAGGGAGCGCAGCGACCGAGGCCCGCTGCGGCCGGAATCTGCGTCAACTATGCTGGATATCCAGAGAGGGGCGCTGGGCGAGAGAGCGGGAGGAACGGACCTCTGAAACTCTCCACACCACCTCCAAGCGGACTTGAAGGCTCCGTCCCCTCCCTAGGCCATATTAACCGACAGAGGCATGGAGTGACCGCCGAGCCGCGCGCGAGGCGCTCGGCCACGGGCTAACTTTCCGCCGCCAGCGAGCACAGGGCTTGGCGAGGGAGCGCAGCGCCGCGGGCCGCGGCGGCGGCCTCAGCGGGGCAGACCGGAGCGCTGTCGGGTTATGGCGCCAGCACCCCGGCCTGCTCTCCCTTCCTTCGCGGATCTCGCCCCTGGGCCAACTCGCCGCGAAAGGATGGTGTAAGCGTTCTCGAATTCCTTAAGCGTCATCGGGGGAAGCGGCCGCCCCTTGCCCGGCCCTAGCCTTCCGGAAGGGTGATAACCAACGCTGTAGCGGGTCAGCTTCCGCGAGCCGGGTGTACGGAAGAGGATAAAGAAAACCTTCCTTCCTTCCTTGGAGATCCGGATTCCGCCGCCGGGGGTTTGGGTGCGTAGAGAATGTCCTCCTGGTCCTGGGTCGTCGCCCGGGCGAGCCAGCATCAGGCGCTCTTCGCGAAGCCGCCGCCGCGACCAACGCCGGTTCGACGGTTCCCGGCAAGGGACCGCAAAAACCTCGTCGTCCTTCTCGAACGTCCGGGAGCACTCCGCTCAAGGACAACCCGCCTTTTCCGGGCCCTGACTGAGACCAGCTTCTCTCTGCGTGTCCGACCAGGCCCTCGTCGTCCCTGGCACGCACCACATGGAGGTCCGCACCTCCGGGCTTCCGGATCCTCCCGCTCAAACTCTCCTCTTCCTCGGTAGAGCGTCCTCGCCGATCCCCGCCTAGACCTGCGCGCGAGTGGAACGCAGCTCTAAGCCGCCTCCAGGAGCCGAGATCTCGCCGGCGGGGTCTCCCAGGTCTTGCCCTGCCGTCCCTCCTTTCGTCTCCGATTAGCTGCACATGCGTCAGGCCTTTGTACCCGAGGGCGGCCGGGCCGCAAGGCAACCCTGCGGGCGCGCTGCGCGCGGCCTTGACAGCCCGGCCTTTGCTCCCTCGGGTCCTGGCCCGCCGTCATGAGCAGCTAACCGAAAACGAAAGGAGAAACAACATGTCCACGACCCAGAAGACCCTCAACGTCAAGCTCTACGGCAACCTCGGCGGCGACCCTGAGCTGCGCACCACCCGCGCGCAGGTCTACACCCGCCCGGTCTATGACGCCATCATCGACGAGCCTGTCGAGCGGGAGTTCCAGAAGCCCGGCCGCGAGTTCCGCACCTTCTCGATCGCGGTCAACGCCAAGGACGCCGACGGCCAGCCCCTCACCCGCTGGCACCGCTGCATCGACTGGAACGGTCTCAGCGCCAACTACCGCAAAGGCGACCGCGTTGCCGTGAGCGGCTTCTTCGTTGTCCGGACGTTCGAGAAGGACGGCGAGACCAAGTCGTACCGGGAGCTCGTCGTCACCGGCGCCAGCCTCGAGAAGATGAAGGTCCGCGAGCAGGCCGCCTGATCCTCCGCGCCCGCCCGGGCGCTCGGGCGCCCGGGCGGGCTTTACCCCCTCAACTCGAAATCGCGATGTCCGGAGGCCCTGGCCGTGAGTGAGAAGATCTACCAACTCGTCACCGATCGCATCCTCGCCATGCTGGAGGAGGGAGTCGTCCCCTGGAAGAAGCGCTGGAGGACCAGCAACGGCTCCGCCCTTCCGGTCAATCTCGTGAGCCGCCGGCCCTACCGGGGCGTCAATGTCTTCCTCCTGATCGCACAGGGCTTCGGCACGCCCTACTGGCTTACCTTCAAGCAGGCCCAGGACCGAGGCGGGAACGTGCGCCGCGGCGAACGCGGTACGCCGATCGTCTTCTGGCGCATCGACCAGAAGACCACCGAGGAGACGAACGGGGAGGAGAGCCCCACCGCTCCTCGCATCCTCCTGCGCTACTACACCGTCTTCAACCTCGAGCAGTGCGACGGGATCGAAATCCCCGGCGCCACGGAAGGCCCCGAGTTCGATCCCCTCCCCGCCTGTGAAGCGGTCTACGCCAACATGCCCAATCCTCCCGAGCTTCGCCACTGCGGCGAGCGGGCCTTCTATCGCCGAAGTGACGACCTGGTGCAGCTCCCGAGGCCTGAAGCCTTCAGCCGGCCCGAGCACTACTACAGCACCCAGTACCATGAGCTCGGCCATGCGACTGGCCACTCCTCCCGGCTCGACAGGTTCGCCGAGGAGGGCAATCGGGGTGTCTTCGGCTCTCCCTCCTACGCCCGCGAGGAGCTCGTGGCCGAGATGACAGCGGCCATGATCTGCGGAGTCCTGGGCATCGCTCCGGTCAAAGTAGAGGCCATCTCTGCCAGCGGCGAAGAGGAGATCCTCGCGAGCTCCGCCGCCTACCTCCAGCACTGGATGGACGTCCTCAAGGCCGACAACCGCGCCGTGGTGATCGCTGCGGCCCGGGCGCAGAAAGCCGCAGACTACATCCTCGGACGCCAACGACAGGAACACGAGGACGCCCGCGAGCAAGACGAAGCAGCCTGAGCCGCGCCCGTCGCCCTCGGGGGCAGAATCGCCGCCGCCCCGCCCTGGGAAACAGCAATTTCCTTCGTCCATCGCTTCCTTATACGGACCGTTGTTGGCCGCCTTTGTCTTCCGATTGTAGCCAGGCCCGTCGCCCGTAAAGACCCAAGCCCCTTCGGGGTCGGCTGCGCCGAGGTCTTGACGGGAGACGGGCTCTGGCTAGCAGCTCGGAAACAAGGCGGCCAATGTCCCCGCCAGCGAGGAAAATCCAAATGAACATCATCACGATGACAATCGATGAGATCCGCGAAACCTACTTCTACGATGTCCCCGAGAACGTCCCCGACGAGTTCCCCACTGTCACCCGCACCAGCCTCCTGATGGCAGCGTTCGATGGCCACACCGAAGATCTGGCAGAGGGCCTTTGGGGCTGGACCTTCGAGCCGGGCAGATACAAGACCCTTTGGCACTCCAGCGAGCGACGCGCCGCCTTCCTGCAGTTCGCGGGGGAGGTCTACCTCTTCACCTTCGTCGACCAGCCCTCGTTCCAGGCCGGGATCGCGGAGATCCACCAGGTCTGCCACCGCTGAAACCTCTCGCCCGGGTGGCAAACCTGCTGCCCGGGCTCTTCCGCGCCCGCTTGACGCGGCGCCACCTCAATGTCCGCCCCGCCCTGCGCCTCAGAGCGGCCGGATCGGGCTCGGTCGGCCTCTGGCCACCCCCAGGCGCCAGTCCGCCGCGACTTTCGCGGCGCCCGCAGGCGCCGGGCGCTACGCTCCGCGCCGGTAAGATCCAATCATTCCCTTATTCCGCTACGGCATCGCTCAACATTACCCCCCTGGAAGTGTCTTTCTCCTCATGAGAACTCGGCTTTGGATTGCCCTGCTTCCGCCCACGATCGGTGCCGGCTGTCTCCTTGCAGCCAAGTTCCTTCTGCAGGTGTTGGGTTGGCCGCTGAAAGCCGCTCAAGGCAATCCGTGGCCAGAATTAGCCGCTCTGGCCAACCTCCCTTTGTCGCCCTTATGGCCGGTCTGGGTTGGCTGCCTTTGGCTGACCGGGTGTCTTCTTGCCGGCCTCGGCTGGTGGCGCACTCGGCGTCGGACGGCTAGACCAAGCGACTGCCCACTCGGCCGGAATAGTTGATCTGGCTCCCAGAAGTGCGCAGTGGCGGGAACCCGAAGCGGGTTCCCGCATGCGGGGGATCGCCGGACAGCTCGGCAGCGATGGCGCCGGTCCGGCTTCGAGCCGTTCCAGCCGCCATTTCGCCGCGATCCTCGCGGCGCCCGCCGAGGCCGCTGCCGAGCGATGCCGATCTAGGGACGAAGGAAGCCAATGTTGGGGGGGCGACGCTGAACCTCCGCCCCGAGACGCAGCTACTCTCCAACGCCCTCGCAAGGGGCCGCGACCCGAAGTAGCGGCGATGCCAACGACGCAAGGCTCGTTGCCAACGCCCCAGCGGCCGCTCACAACGTGACGGGCTTCGAGGGCATCGCCCTCCGAGCGTTGAGGCGCGTCGCTGAGTGCCGCTGCACCAATTACCCAGGGCGTTGAACTTCCGCTCGGAACGTAAGTGAAGCGCCCGCGTGGATCGCTGACGCATGGAGGAGGGCTTGCGACTTCGCCGCCGAGGGCGCTCAACCTTCTGCCGGCTGCGTGTCTTGCCGTTCGCTGGCCGTTCTTCCCCAACGTTTCCGAGTACCTCTCTTGGGCGGGTCTCTCGCGTTTGGCGTTTGTCGGGCCTCCCCTGGTTGCGAGGTAACGTGTGACGACTTCCCCCCACGATCCTAACTCCGCCGTGCCAAAACGGACTCGTGATCTCGAGGCCACTCCCTACGACTCCCGCCTTCTCGCCGAGAATAGCTGAGCTGATCGTGGCGGCGAATTCCCGTCGCCGGCGTCAGAGAAGAGATCGTGGCTTGTGAGCCCCCCAGATGCCCGGTCGAACGGGGAGGGGCTGGCGGGGAACCCGACGAGGGTCCCCCGCGCGCGGGGGGCTTGCCGACCTCGGGTCGACAATGATGGTGCCTGTCCGGCTTGGCCGGGCCGAAGGCACCATCCGCCGCGCTTCTCGCGGCGCCCGCGCGGGGGGCTAGTGGCTCCCAATGGCCAAGTCGCTGAACCGGCCCCAGGAGGGCCTTGCCACCACCCCCCCGGAAGTTAGCTGGGGCGGCCCGGAGGGCCGGGGGAGCAGCGGGAGCGAGCCATGTTTCCAGTACCCTGGAAACTGGCAGGATGCTCCCGTTGGTCGCACCTGCGGCTCGTCCGGCTCGCGTCGCTCGCCATCTTCGAAGCGTTGCTCGTCAAGGCGTTGCATCGCCGGCGGCTTCACACTGATCTCGGTCAACTGGGTCAACAATCACGCGGTGGAGCCGTTCACCGCCGGTATTGCCCAGGTCAGCGGTATCGCGCTCGATCTGCTGGGGCAGGACGTGACCATGCACGGCACGGTGATCCGCAGCCTCCGCTTCGCAGTCAACATCCGCAACGGCTGCAACGGGATCGAAGCCATGCTCATCTTCCTCGCCGCCGTGCTCGCCTTCCCGGCCTCCTGGAAGTCGCGCTTGATCGGCCTGGCTCTGGGAATCCTCGTCATCCAGATCGTCAACCTGATCCGCGTCGTGGCGCTGTTTCTCACCGGCGTCTATTATCCGCGTACCTTCGACAGCTCGCACACCGTCATCTGGCAGACGATCGTCATCTTGTTCGGCGTGCTCCTCTGGATCTTCTGGGCCCACCGGTTCGCCGCACCAGCCGCTCCGGCCGAGCCGGCCACCTGATGGCCTCCGCCACGGCGCCGCGCCGGGGCTGGACCCTCCTTTTCATCCGCAACGCCCTGCTCTGGCTGCTGCCGTCGGCGCTGCTGTGGGCGCTCGCGGCGCCCCTCGCGGCGCGACTTCCCGCCGTCGCGGAGCCTCGTCCACTCCTTCCGCGTCACCGACGTGCACTTCCATCTGGTGATGCTGATCGCCCTGTTCCTGGCCGTCCCGGGCCTCCCCTGGCGGCGGCGCCTCCTGAGCCTCGGGCTGGCCCTCCTGATCACTGTGTTCTTCGACATCCTCCTCATCTTCTTCCAGATGAAGTTCGCCTACGCCACCCGCCTCGGCACCTGGAGCCTGGTCCACTACGGAGCTTTCGCGCGCAACTTCTGGGGTCTCGGCAAGCACCTGCTCGATCTGCCGCTCAAGTCCTCACTGCCGTTCGTGTTCTGGCTAGGGCGGGCGATGACCCGCTCTCCGAAGAGACCCGCGGCGCCTCGAGCCCAAAAAGGCCGACAATCTCAACCGGAGCTGTGCAGGCCGGCCGGGTGGCTCGCCGTTAGCACTGACGTGGATGGGAGAGTGAGGGCTAGCCCGCCGGGATACTATGGGATAATCTACTCTCCTAGATCAAAGCGAGGGCACCGTGACCAACACCCTCTACTACGGCGACAATCTGGACATCTTGCGACGATACATCGCGGACGAGTCGGTGGACCTCATATACCTTGACCCGCCGTTCAATTCTAACCAGAGCTATAACGTCTTATTTGCCGAGCACGACGGCACGAAAGCAGCTGCCCAAGTGCAGGCCTTCAGCGACACGTGGGGATGGGACGAAGCGGCGGCGCGAGCCTATCAAGAGGTAGTCGAGGCGGGCGGCCAAGTCTCGCTAACCCTTCAGGCATTCCGGACAATGCTGGGCGCAAGCGACATGATGGCCTACCTTGCAATGATGGCGCCAAGGCTTATTGAGTTACGGCGGGTGCTTAAGCCGACAGGCAGCCTATATCTCCATTGTGACCCGACCGCTAGCCATTACTTGAAACTGCTCCTGGACTGGATTTTTCGTCCGGAGAACTTCCGTAACGAGATTATTTGGCTGCGCACTACGCCAAAAGGTCTGATGACAAAGCGGCTGCCTCAGAATCATGATGTGATCCTCGCTTACCAAAAGACAGCTTCCGCAACTTGGAATGTCGAAGCTGTGTTTGCTGCATATGATCAAGAGAACCTCGACGACAAGATCGACGAAAAATACAGCTTACGGGATCCCGATGGTCGCCGCTACCAGCTGACAGCCCTGATCAACCCTAATAGAAATCGACCTAACCTAACATACGAATTTCTTGGGGTAACTAGAGTGTGGAGGTGGACCAAGGAAAGGATGCAGGCGGCTTACGACGCAGGCCTTATTGTGCAGACAGGACCTGGCCGAGTCCCCAGGTTTAAGCGATACTTGGATGAACAGAGGGGACGGCCTCTTGGCAGCGTTTGGATCGACATACCCCCGGTCAATTCGCAGGCTCAGGAAAGACTAGGCTATCCGACACAGAAGCCCGAGGAACTCCTTAAGAGAATTGTACGATTAAGCACAACGCCTCACGATATCGTACTTGATCCGTTTTGCGGGTGCGGTACGGCGATCGCGGCGGCTGAATCGCTAGACAGAAGGTGGATTGGCATCGACATCACTCACTTGGCGATCAATCTTGTTCGCCACCGCCTCCATGGATCTTTCGGAAAGGAAATCTCATATCAGGTCATCGGTGAGCCTAAGGATCTCTCCGGCGCCGAAGAACTCGCCACCTCGGAGCCATTCCAATTCCAGTGGTGGGCCTTGGGCTTGGTTGGTGCGCGTCCGGCTCAACAGAAGAAGGGCGCCGATCGCGGGATCGACGGTCGGCTCTTCTTTCATGACGAAGGATCAGGCGGCAGCACAAAGCAGATAGTCTTCTCCGTCAAAGCGGGGAAGGTTTCTGTTTCCCATGTCAGGGATCTAGTAGGTGTGTTGGATCGGGAGAAAGCCGCGATCGGCGTCCTGATCTCGATGCAAGAACCTACTCGCGAGATGCGAAAAGAGGCGGCATCGGCCGGCTTCTACGCTTCGCCATGGGGAACCAGCCATCCGCGAGTACAGCTGGTCACAATCGCAGAATTGCTTGCCGACAAACGGGTAGACTACCCTCCTACGCAAGCGAATGTGACACTTAAACGGGCACCTAAGTCGGACAGGCCAGGAACCAAGCAGTCTAGCCTTTTCGGTGAGTAACTTCCGTCAGCCTGCCAGCCCGCCTCGCTGCTCCACTCGCTAAGGGCTTTTCGACATAGGACTGTCGTGCGGGAGTTTCCGCAAGACCGCGGCGCGGTGCGCCTCATGGCGGCTGTCGATGCCGCTCTGGAGGAAGGAAGCTTCGCCCTCGGAGATGAGCTCGATGCCCGGCTCGAGCAGCGCCTCGACGGACTGGACCTAGTCGCAGGTCCTCGCCGGCATCGGCAGCTTCGCGCCGCCCGGACGAGACGCCAATCTTGCAGCCCACCTCTGCAGCGTTCTTTCCAGCGAGTCTATGACGGGGCCCGTACGCACCCCAGCCATCGCTTCGACGACTGTCGTCGCCTGTGTCCAAAGCGTGACCAGCGCGGGTAGTGTGTCCTAAGACTGTGTAGATGGTACGGGGAGGGGGTTTCTTGGATGCAGAGCTGGAGGACCCCACTTGCCACCAACATGGAGGCAGAGGGTACCGAAGCCGTGCCGGTCTGGACCTTCGCACTCATAGTTTGCGTCGTTTGCAAGCCGGCCCTCTGGAGTCCGCCACGGTAGAACCGTGTTGATCTCTACCACGCGAAGAGGGGACGCGCAGGTCGGGCAGGGAGTGCCCTCGAATATGTTGACGCCTTTCTCCTTTATTGGGGGGAGCCGTGTCCCCATTTCGATGCGCTGAAGACTTGGGCGAGCGCGGTCGGGTACTATCTCGGGGAGCGTCCGCTGGGCGTCCCTGAAAGCCTCCTCGCTTTCCCCCACGAATTCCCAGATCGCCTCACGGTGGGAAGAGTCTTGCGGGACGAGCGGGTCCTGCCCCTCTAGCCCTACCAGACCCCCTTGATCTCTATAAATTGCCCTGATTTTGGTTGTCGGCACGACCAGTCCACTCCTTATGATCATTATACGCCCGATATACGCCGCCTGTAAAGAGGCCGTCTTCCGCACCGACCTCCCCCGGCCTAGCGTGTCTCTTCGCCGCTAGGCTCGATTCGGCCCCTCACAAGGTTCGCCATCTCCCAAGAAGGTGTGTGGGCTGGATTCCCGCGACAAGACTGCTGTCGTCCGGTGGCAGGATCGCCAGCTCCGTCTGCGCCGAGTAGCGGGCGAGCCCGGCGTAGCCACCGCTGGCAGCGCGGTCGGATTCGCTCCAATGGAAATCCCGGGGCGTCCGGCAACGACACCCTACGCGTCGTGATCCTCTCGGAGGGTAGTCGCGTTATCATGCCTCAGAATCAATGACACACAGTATGCACCCAAGTCCAGCGCAGGCTCTACACACCGACCGGGCCAGGTCTCCGGCGCGCGAGGCCGGTCTGCACCAGCCTCTGGTGGACCAGGAGCAACCGGCAGAGAGGCCTAATAAGGGAGATGGCACGAGAGTTATAATTGACCTCGGTATGATTCCTTCCCTTTCCGTATTCCGGTTTGGGCGACGCGGCGCGATTACAGTCATAGTGGCGAACTTGTTTCGCACGAGGAGCGCACGCCTTGCAAGCTGAAGACGATACGCCTCATGTCTCCATCGCGCTGGACCCGCTCACCCGTACGAATCGCGCTGGAGACGTCTACGTTCGCACACCCCAAGTGGAGGGCCAGATCACTGAGGCGCTCGCGATGGCCCCGGAGGCGATGCGGAGCAGTCTAGCGATTGACCAGCCTGGAGCCCCGGACTTCCTTAGTGAGGAGTGCCTGGTCTATTTACTCCGGCACTATGTGCAACACGGGGACAGCGCAAGGGTTAACGACCTCGCAGCGGTGCTACTCCGGCGTTGCACACCCTTCATCCGCAAGCACCTGCGCACTCTCGGACCTGACGCCTTGAAGGAAGGGCACTTCGAGATTGTCACGCGTCTGTTTAGACGAATCCTGGATGTCTCCACGAACGAAGCTGATTTCCTTCAGGTTCGGTTTTGGGTGGTTATGAAGCGCCTTTGCATCCAAGAATTCAAGCGGCAGCTCCACAACCTCAAGCGCGACAAGAACATCCTCTCCTTCTCGCAACTACCAACATTCGACCGAGAAGATGACAACCAAGCGCAGACGAAGGCAATCCGGCTCACCGAGGAGGATAAACGGATGATAACGGCACCCCCGAAGCAAGAGGCCATCATCGACCGTAAAGAGGCACTCAGGCAGCTCGAGGAGCCCTTCCGGTCTGCCTTCCTGCTACGGTATTACGAAGGATGGCCGATCGAAGACCAGGATCCGGCAGTGCCGACCATCAGCCGCCACTTTGGTAAGACGTCCCGCACGATCCGCAACTGGTTGGCGACAGCCGACGAGATCCTGGCGCGCTGGCGAGGAGGTCAGAAATGAACGAAAGCAACAGACTTACCGAACTCGAAGACGTACTCGATGCCCTGGTAGCCTCAGAGGATTCGCCCGAACCGGCTGTTCTCGATCGATGGATTCGCGACTACCCGCAATTCGAGCGCGAGCTGGTCGATTTCGTGGCAAGTTGGACCCTGATGAACTCGGCGGTATCATTCGACCCAGATCACTCTCCCGAAGTAGAGACGGAGAAAGACCACGACACCTTCGTTTTACGTGGCATGAGCATCGTCCAAAACCTTCTGCACGAGATGTCGCTGCCGCCGGAGAGTCCGCGCCAGTTGGAGAGTCTCGTGGGAGCGGCAAAGGCCGCAGGCATGAGCCTGAAAGAGGTCGCGCGCGAAGTTCACCTCGGCGATGCCGTCCTTCGGAAACTAGACCGAAGACTCATTCAATTCACGTCGATCCCAGAGGAGGCTCTAGCCGACATAGCACAGGTGCTGCGGTGTCCAGTCGGAGCCCTATCCGAGTACCTCCAGCAGCCGCCAACCTTTGCCGCCGGAGCACACTATCGCGCGTCCCGCGCGCCGCAGCTCGCGGAGCCGGAGGACTTCATCCTCGCCGTCCAGCGAGATCCCACGATGTCCACGGAAGACCGGCGGCGGTGGCTCGGCGCAATGCCCAACGACCGAGATTGAATTGGAAGTATAGCTCCTGTGACCCATTGGGACCAGATTCGGGAACGTGCTCGTACGATGAGAGCCTCCGTTCTCGCTGAAGCCTGTGGCGACCAACGAGCAGAGGCCCTCCTCAATGCCGCGGATCGCCTCACTGGCTTCACTCGCGTTGGCCTACCCCATGGGGATCCCCTTCTCGACGCCGCGCAGTCGTCTCTCGATTGGGAGGGCGGCTACATCTGGTACGACACTGAAATTGACGCTGGCATGGCCCTCTTCTACCAGGCGCACGAGTATGCCCATCTCTGGCTACACAGAGAGAACATCGCCTGCGACGACTCCGATGTCGATCCGAACGCGGACGAGGACGATATTCCTATCGGGTTGCAGCGCATTGAGGCATACGGGCCCAACGAGCGTCAAGAGCGCGAGGCCAACGTCTTCGCACGGGAGTTCCTACTTCCGCATAACCTTGCTCGCGAATGGTACGTGTTGCGAGGCCAAAGGGCTCCCGCGATCGTCCAGCGCACAGGCCTCCCGGAATCCCTTGTGCTTCATCAGCTCGCACGCGGTGTGTTGGTGCAAGAGCCAAACACCCTCCCCTCGGCCACCTCTCCATCGGCGGAACTCCCGTTGGACCGTAGCCAGGAGGCAGCTGCACACGCACCCCGCGGGCCCGTTCTGGTCGACGCCGGTCCGGGAACCGGGAAGACCCGGACGTTGTGTGGTCGCGTCGTATACCTACTAGACGCTCGCGTGCCGCCCCGTGCCATTCTGGCGCTCACATTCTCGAATAAAGCTGCCGAGGAGATGCGGGAAAGGGTATTTCGCATCAGACCTGACGCTGCTCCACAGATCTGGATGGGCACCTTTCATGCGTACGGACTGGAAATCCTACGAAAGTACGGTCGTCGCCTTGGACTGACGCCGACACCCGAGGTTCTCGATCCCTCGGACGCAGTGCTCCTGCTCGAATCGCGATTGGCGGACCTCGAACTGGTGCACTACCAGTACTTGCCTGAGCCGATGCTCAATCTGCGCCACATCGTGAACGCCATCTCGCGCGCAAAGGACGAGCTCGTCGGCCCGGCGGAGTACGCACGGTTCGCGGAGGACATGGCGTCCACAGCAACTACGGAGGAGGAGCGTGAGGCGGCTGCCAAGGCCTCCGAGGTCGCCAGAGCATATGGCGTTTACCAACAGGAACTCGACGCGAACAGCTTGCTCGACTTCGGTGACTTGGTGTACAAGGCCGTGCGCCTCCTAAATGAGAACCCCGACGTGCGGGACGAGGTGCGCCGGACCCACATGCACGTTTTGGTGGACGAGTACCAGGATGTAAACCGTGCCAGTGCGAGGCTCTTGCGGGAACTCGTCGGGGCTGGAGCTGGGCTATGGGTCGTTGGCGACGCAAGGCAGTCAATCTACCGGTTTCGAGGAGCGTCCCCGGACAACATGCGTCTCTTCAGAGAGGATTTTCCCGGCGCGAAGATCCTTCCTTTGCGGAGGAATTACAGATCCTCAGCGCGGATCGTACCAATCGTCTCGGCTTTCGCTACGACGATGCCGCTGGGCGCGGGCGGCGGTGGCTTCGCCGATTGGGAAGTGGATCGGCAAACGGCGGGCCAGGTCGCAATGGAGATTGGCGGCGACTTGGCAGCAGAGGCATCGGGTCTGGCGCGGTCGATTCAGGAACGGCGCGCCGCCGGTGTAGCCTTCCGTGACCAGGCCGTCCTATGCAGGTCCCACACCTGGTTGGCTCGGATGGCTGCCGCGCTTGAGAAGTCCGGCGTCCCAACTCTCTATCTCGGCGATCTCTTCGAGCGTTCAGAGGTCCGGGACCTGCTATCGATGCTCTCCCTCACTGCCGACGGGGATGGAAGCGGGTTGGTGCGGGTGGCGCGCTTTCCTGAGTACCAGGTCCCACTTTCCGATGTCCTCAAGCTCTTCGAATTGGCGCGCGAGAACAGCCGGTACTTCCCAGAGGCCCTAGAGCTAGCCCGGGATGAGCCGTCCATTTCCGAACAGGGTAAAGCTTCCATCGCCCTACTGACTGGCCATCTCGCTAGCGTGCACTTTGGCATGCGATCATGGACGGTCCTCTCTTCGTACCTTTTCGTCCATAGCGACTACCTGCGCCCGCTCCTGGCTGACGACAGCGTCGGCGGGCAGCAGTGTCGACTGGCGCTCTACCAGTTGCTCCGGTTCGCAAGCGAGTACCGGAGCCGCTGGCTGAGCGGCGCCAAAGTCAATCCCAGGCGCCAGTTCCTCCGGCACGTCCGCTGGCTTGAGGCGCTCGGAGAAGAGAAGCAGCTCCGGCAGCTGCCGAGCTTTGCCGACGGAGTCGACGCGGTGCGCATGCTCACGGTACACGCGAGCAAGGGGCTGGAGTTCGACTCGGTGTATATGCCGGTGCTGGGGCGCGGGATCTTCCCTGCCAAGCAGCAGTGGCGGCCTTGTCCGCCACCTCCCCGAATGGTCGATACGTCTCCCCAGCAACACGAGGTCGAGGAGGCCTGCCTCTTCTTCGTTGGAGTGTCTCGCGCCACCGATTTTCTGTGCCTGTCGCGAGCGGAACGCTATTCCGCTGCTCGCGGAAGCAACCCGTCCCCATTCCTCGAAACGATCGCCAGCCTGTTGCCCCGCTCGCCGGGCGGAGCCGTCTCATGGCCGGCCCGCGCGGCGGCCGCCTTGGAGCCGCTCGCTCCCACGCCGTCAACCGGCCGTCAGTTTACGGCCGAGGAGCTCGAGCAGTACCTGAAGTGCCCGCGAGAGTACTTCTATCGGCACGTGCTCGAGGTGCGCGCCAGCAGTGACGGCTCTGCCTACGTCCAGTTTCACCGCTGTGTCTATAGAGTCCTTCGTTGGCTAGGCGAGCAGTACCGTGAGGGGCAACAGCCCGATGGTGCCGTTGCGCTGCAGAAGCTGGCCGAGGTCTGGGCGACGGACGGTCCCCGGTCGCACCCACACGAACCGTTGTATCAGCGCGTGGCCGAGTCCATGATCAAACGAGCTGGCGAGCGCCGCCGCTTGGGCGTCCACACGCCTTCGCCGCAATGGGAGGTGATGCTACCCCACGGCCGGGTGATTCTCCAGCCGGACGCTGTCGAAGAGCTGCCCGATGGCAGCTTGGTGGCCGAACGGCTGCGCACGGGTCACCCGACGAAAGGCGAGCTCAAAAAGGACATCTACGGTCTCTACCTCGCCGCTGCGCGCGAGGCGTCTAGCACTACTTCCCGCATCCAAGTGCGATTCCTGTCGTCGGATACCGTCCTGCCTGTGTTTTTCTCCGATAAGGAGCTGACGACCCGGTTGGATCGCTACGACGCCGCGATCCTGGGCATCGCCAGGGGTGAGTTTTCGCCCGATGTCCAGGAGCACCGCTGCCCCCGCTGCGCTTACTACTTCATCTGCCCGATGGCCGAGGACAAGTAGGCCCTCCCCGTTTCCGGTTTCGCCGTCTCGCCGACATTGCATCAGCAGTGGGGCCGAGCAGAAGCCGCGGACAAACTGCGGCGTCGGCTCGGTCCGTAGGCGCCCGAAGGCGCAGGGAGACTGACAATGCCAGACCGAGAAGAGATCGAACTGTTTCTGCAGGGTGAGGGCGCCCGCGACATCGTGTTGATCCGGGTCTCAAAGGGCGGTGCGGTCCGAGACATCCTGGCCGCCGCCCGAGCGAGCGGGCTCACGGTGGCGGAAGGCGTAGCGCTGTCGCTCGAGGACGAGGAGTCCGCCATAGATCTGGAGGCGCCCATCTCCTCGACGCCGATCCGGCACCGCAGCCGCGTCCATATGCACAGGTGCCGCAAAGTCGCCGTGACCGTCACCTTCAACGGCGTCCAGAAGTCCGAGACGTTCCCGCCCGCCTCCACGATGAAGCGTGTCAAGCGGTGGTCGGTGGGGAAGAAGGGCTTCGACATGTCGGACATCGATGCGGCCGAGCACGTGCTCCAGCTCAGCGATTCGTCGGAGCGGCCGGACGAGGATGTCCACATCGGCACGCTGGTGCAGCCGCCGCAGTGCTCGGTATCGTTCGACCTGGTACCCAAGGTCCGCGTCGAGGGCTGAGGCCGGCGATGGACATCTCCGAAAGCGTTCTTCGGACGCACTTGGAGGCAGGTCCGTTTCAGAGTGGCGTTGACCGCGGTCGGTGGAGGCTCTTGGCCGTCAAGTGGCCACACGCCATCATCGCGGTCACCGCCGCGGAACGGCCCGGCGCCCCCTCCGAGTATGCGTTCCGGTTCGAATGCACAGGGTACCCTCAAACACCACCCACGGCGCAACCCTGGAGCGAGGCGAACAACGCTCCACTCGCGCCGGATCGCTGGCCGGGAGGCCGATCACGGGTCCCTCTCGCTTTCAACCCCGGCTGGAAGTCCGGCCAGTGCCTTTATCTCCCATGCGACCGGCTCGCCATCGAGGGGCATGCCCCTTGGCGGACGCAGCATCCCTCTCTGATCTGGTCGCCACAGCGCGACATCACCCAGTACCTGCAGGTGATCTATGAGCTTCTCCATTCGAGCGACTATTCGGGGCTTCGTAGCTCCTGACCATCGACTAGCCTGTTCGGGTGCGTTGTGGCGCGGGTTGCTTCTCGAACTCCAGCGGCGTGGCCGAGGCCGATCTGAGAGCGGCGCTTTCCTACTCGGACGGGTGTCCGGCAAGCGGCGCCGCGTCGAGAGCGTCGCCTTCTACGACGATCTTGACCCCGAAGCGCTTCGGACCGGAATCGTCGTCTTCGACGGGCGCGGCTACGGGCCTCTCTGGACTCTCTGCCGCGAGACGGGGCGGATGGTCGTGGCCGACGTTCACACTCACGGCGGCTTGGCTCGCCAGAGCAGCCTGGACCGCAACAACCCGATGATCGCCGCCCTCGGCCACGTGGCCATCATCGTTCCGGCGTTCGCGCGGGGAAATATCCAACTTTCCGATCTTGGCATCTACGAATACGAAGGCGCCCACCGCTGGCGTGACCTAAGTGGGCCGGGTGCAAGCCGCTACTTCTACGTAGGACTCTGGGGGTAACGAGGATGGAAATGACGAGGATCCAGGACGGGCTGAACCGGATGGTGAAGATGGCGCTCGACACGGGGGAGGTGAGGTCCCTCGCGGAGGCGCACGACCTCTTCGCGAAGTACCGTCTTCATTTGTCTCTCGGGCCCGATCTCGCCCATTCGCCCGCTCTGCAGGCCGCGGCCCTCACTGCCGTGAACGCAGGCCGGCGCTGCTTCCTGGGTGGGGTCAGCGTGAGTGGCCCCATGGACGCTTCCCTGTCGATTCCCTGGCGAGGGCGCCGCACCCTTGGCGACGCGATCCGCGACCTTCAAGGCCGTGTTGCTCCCGAACTGCCAAGTTCCGTACCCGTTCTGTTGATTGGCGATGCCGTCCCGCCGTCCGGCCATCCTTTGGTGGTGAGGGCCACGTTCGATAGCTGGACGGCTGCAATCGCGCCTGGCGACGCTGGATTGCGTCTTGGCGAGCACTCGGATTTCACCCCGGTCGGCGTCCTGGCGGGAGCGTTAGGAGTGAGTGAGATCTTCCAGTTCGTCCGCGGTACGAACCTCGCAGCGGGCCGGCGGGAGACCGGGCTTTCGCTGTGGCGACCGGGCGAGAACTTTCGGGCCGCAACGCCCGGCCCCAGTGTGAATCAACTCCCAGCTCGGCTATGGTTGATCGGCCTCGGCCATCTTGGACAAGCCGTGCTCTGGACTCTGGGCTTTCTTCCTTACGCCGACCCGCGTACGGTCGAGCTGGTGCTTCAGGACTTCGATGAACTAGTGGATGCCAACGACAGCACATCGCTCCTGACGACGGTAAGGCAGATCGGCCGGCGCAAGACCCGTACAATGGCGGCATGGTGTGAGCAGCGCGGCTTCCGTACCGTAATCACAGAGCGGCGGTTTGATGCCAACTTCATTGTCGCACCGGACGAACCCGGTGTAGCTGTCTGCGGCGTCGACAACGCCAACGCGAGAGCAGTCCTGGAGGACGTCGGCTTCCAGCGCATCGTTGAAGCGGGACTCGGTGCCGGTTCACAGGAGTACCTCGCCTTCCAAGTACACACATTCCCGGCTCGGAAGACGGCCCGTGCTCGCTGGGGGCGGTTGCCGATCCCCGAGTCCTCCGCGGCTCTTCTTGGACAACCCGCCTACCAGGAGCTACGCGCGAACGGCCTTGATGAGTGCGGTCTCCTGCAGCTTGCCGAACGCACCGTCGGGGCACCGTTCGTGGGCGCCGCCGCATCCACGCTAGTGGTGGCTGAGCTGGTCCGGATGGCCCATGGCCTCCACCGCTACGAACTCATTGACGGGACCCTTCGATCACCGGAGGCCGTGACCGCCGTCGCGGCCGAGCCACGGACCCCGTACAACCCAGGCACCGCGGCAGCCCGTCTCCGGGTTACGACCGCTGTGCCGGCTTAAGTTGCCGTGAAACCAGCAGACTGCCTTCGGTTCGCGATGAGGCTTCGTTCCATCGGCGCGCACCGGCGCGTCACCGGGGTTGACAGCCCCGGCTGGGCGCCCATCAACAAATGGGGAACTCGAACGCGCCTTTGGGAGTGGGCTCGGGCCGGTAGAATGCTTTTTCCCACCGTGGATTCCACGGTTCGGGTGTATACTAGAATATCGCTGGAGGGCCGAAAAGACTCCCTTTCACAAAGATTCGAGGTCAAAAATGGCAAACCAAAAACCCGACAAGCCGCCTGACCATCCCCCACACCCGGACAAGCCGCCGCACCCGGACAAACCTCCCCACCCTGATCGGCCGCCCGGTCCTGACAAGCCGCCGAAGCCACCGGGCCGAGAAGTTGGTTAGTGCTGCCCTGGTGGCGTGCGCGAGGGGATCGCTTCGAGTACGAGCTGACGCAGCTTCGTAACGCGGGAATCGAATGGACGGTCGTCATACAGGATGAGCGTACCGGCGATCTCGAGTTAGAACTCCAGGCGATCATCCGAGGCAAGAAAGAGAAATTTCTTGCCCGCTTTCCACCATTTTATCCGTACACGCGGTTTGAGGTTTACGCACCAGACTGGCAACTTGCTCGGCACCAGCATCCCTACTCAAAGAATCTCTGCCTGATCGGCCGCGCTTCAATAAACTGGGACATTGACGATACACTTGCGGCCTTTATAGTAGACCGAGTGCCCCTGCTGCTGGATGTCGTAGCCGAAGATGACGTCGACCGCCTTGTTGGATATGAAGAGCCGCAGGGTGAACCTGTATCGGCCTATCTTAACCCCGAACCGAACTCCTTGGTTCTTATCGATAGTGACTGGGTTTTAGATCCCGCAGTAACACATGGCGAGCTTGTTATCGGGCTCGAGGAAATCCTAGATAATGCCATTAGAGGAAGTGTACTTGAGGTGCGTGACACAACCGGAAGGGTACTAGCTTCGGCAGACCAGCGCATGAGGCGTAGGTTTGCCTCACAAGTATGTCGAGGCCGATGGTACCGACTGGATCGGGAAATTCGGCGCGAATCTGCCAAAGGCTTCCTCGATGAATTAGCCATCTTGGCGCCCGGGAGTTCCGCAACCAGGTGGAATATCTTTGGTCAAGCGAAGTTCGATGTTGTCGCGGCGGTCTTTCCGGAGGAGCTAACTTGGAGAAAACAAGGGGACGGCTGGATCTTCGTTATCCGCAAGGCGCGTCCTCGACAGGGATTCCGCGATGGTCGATATTGGGAAGCGTATTACGCTCGAACGGGCCGCGCAGGCGTTAGTGACATCGCATTTCGCGCACCTGAGCTGCGCTTCATGCAAACTCGCACAATCGCGCTCGTTGGTTTGGGTTGCCTGGGCGCCGCGATAGCGATGGAGTTCGCCCGAGCAGGCGCCGGAACATTGCGCGTAATGGATGCGGATGTTATAGAACCAGCGACGACCATGCGTTGGCCGCTAGGCTTTGCAGCCGCCGGTCGATCAAAGGCTAAGGTGGTGCTGGACTTTATTTCCTACCAGTATCCCTATACTGTTGTGGAGGGAGTCGAAGCTCGATTCGGTCCGGAAACGTCAATGTGTGGCGTGGATTTGAGCAAAGCGGAGCAATTTCTCGATGGCGCGGATATCTTAGTCGACGCCACGGCCGAAACAGGCATTCACTACCTACTAGCGCAACTTGCACGCGAGCGAGGAATGCCCTACCTTATGGTTTCTGCGTCACCAGGTGCATGGGGCGGTACCGTCGCCCGCTTCGTTCCGTCTCGGACCGGCGCATGCTGGTCGTGCTACTTGCGCGCTATTGAAGACCGCCACATTCCTGTGCCACCAGAAGACCCGAATGGACTACATCAACCGCCCGGTTGCGCAGCGCCCACGTTCACCGGAGCCTCCTTCGACCTCCTTCAGATTGCGATGATGGGGGTGAGGCTTGCTGTTTCAACGCTATCTAATGAACAAGGGTATCCGCAGTTTGAATTTGACGGGTGTGTGGTACATTTACGAACGGAATTAGGATCGGCAGTAGTTCCTCAGTCGCAGACCTTCTCGATTCCTATACACCCGCAATGTACGAATCACGTCACATGATTTGGATTTCGGCCCCGTCGCTTCGGGTGCTAGCTGGTTGGGCCGAAGAAGCTGTGCCGAATGAGACTGGGGGAGCCTTGATGGGATATATTAGCCAGGACGGAAGTAATCTCATTGTCACGGATGTGATCGGCCCCGGACCTCGCGCACGTCACACAAAAACCAGCTTTTCTCCAGATCTAAAGTATCAATATGATGCAATAGAGGGAATATATAGAAGATCCGGGCGGCTACACACGTTCATCGGCGATTGGCATACGCATCCTGAGGGTAGCACAGCTCTATCCTCAAAGGATAGGCGTGTCATGCGGCGTATAGCCTCTCATTCAGAGGCGAGAGCGCCGGAACCCGTCATGCTGATACTAGGAGGGGCAAAAGGAAAGTGGGTTGCATCAGCTTGGCAGCTCGTTCATCGTACCTGGCGCCCCGTTAAATTCATCGGACTATCGCTAAACATCTTCGATTAGCTGCCCGAATGCACCGTCGGCTCTCTGCCGCTGGCGTGGTCGAAACCTGGGTAGCGGCACCCGATGGCTCAGCCTTCGGTTACATCGCCGCGAGCGGCGCGGCCGGCCGCCGCCTCGAGCTTCGCGAGCCGCGCCTCCAGGGTCGCAGCCTTCTGTTGCTGCTCGGCAAGCTGCCGCGACGAGCTGCATGAACGCATGCGCCAATCGGTTGGCATCGTTGCGGAGCAACTCCCGCTCGGCGTTGGTACCCAACGCGGACGCGATTCTGGCTTCGAGGCTCGGCACGCCGAACTCGAGCTCGCAGTCGACAAGGAAACGGCGCCACGCCCCCCGGAGAACCGCCGTTCCTTCGCTACGTCCGGCGGCCCTATCAGCGAAGGGACCTCGCCTCTGCAGGCCCACCTGCAGTCACCGCGGAGCCACCCTGCGGCGTCCCCGGCCCACGCCATGTCTCGGGGGTCCGCGCCGCCCATGCCCGCCGCCCCGGCCGAGCCGGCCACCTAATGGCCTCCGTCACGGCCCCGCGCTGGAGCTGGACCCTCCTCTTCATCCGCAACGCCCTGCTCTGGCTGCTGCCGGCGGCGCTGCTGTGGGCGCCCGCGGGCCCGTCTACAACCGCTTCCTGCTGGGCAGCGCCGAGAACCTCGTCCATCTCGCCGATAGCCCGGACGTGACCGACCTGCTGCGCAAGGACGACCACTTCGCCTACGTCTCGAGGCGCGACTTCCCGCCGTCGAAGAGCCTCGTCCACTCCTTCCGGGTGACGGACGTGCACTTCCATCTCGTAATGTTGATCGCCCTGTTCCTCGCCGTCCCCGGCCTCCCCTGGCGGCGCCTACAGAATCTCGGGCTGGCACTCCTGATCACCGTCTTCTTCGACATCCTGCTGATCTTCTTCCAAGTGAAGTTCGCCTACGCCACCCACCTCGGCGCCTGGAACCTGGCTCACTACGGAGTCTTCGCGCGCAACTTCTGGGGACTGGGCAAGCACCTGCTCGATCTGCCGCTCAAGTTCTCCCTGCCGTTCGTGCTCTGGGCATCTTTCTACCTTTTGGAAGCTGATCGCCTGACGCCGCCGACGCCGAGATCCTCACGCTGCGCATGCGCCGGGTGCGCGGCTTATTCGGAAACGACTAGAGCAAACAGACCGCATCGCTAGCTGAGAATCGCTACCAGAGATTGTGTGAAACCCCGAACCCGCTCAAGCGCGGCTAGCGCATCTTGCCGCTTGTACGGCTTGCGAGTATGAGAAACATTGTTGCGCCAAATGTCTTTCAGGAAGGCGCAGTGGTCTGCGACATCCGCATATTGCTCTAGAAGTTCTTGTTTCTTAGGACCTGGAGACGCGGCCTGTGCGTTGGCTATCTTCGCCTTGCATGCATCTATAACCTTCTTCCAGTCGGCATACTCGATGGGGTGAGGCTTGCCCTTATGAGTCAATGCGACCTTCAGCCTTTTCGCCAGCCGGCGCAATCCGAACTCCGCAACCCGCATTAGATGGAACATCGCCGCCGTATTGAGATCGGCTGCAACGCAGTTACCGGCATCCTTGATATCTACTCTCGCTTCCGGAAAAGCGTCGTATACCTCTTGACCGAAGAGTTTTTCCTGCTCAAAGAACTCTGCGACCGCTGGCGAAATATAAGCAAAGCGACGATACAGAAGCTCACTCCTCAGTATCTCCTGTAGGTTTTCCAACTCCGTTAGATACACGTTGTCGGGATACTCATACCCTGGATGATGTTTATTCTCTACCTTAAAGATTATACGACTCACCATCTCAGCGCTTATGGGAAGGCTGAGCACCCGCATCATCTCCTCTCCCTCGCGCAAGAACGTGACCCAGATGGCACTATCTAGTTCTGGATTATCCGAAGACACTGCGACAGGTTCGTGGTGGTCGCGAGCGAGAAGGCGCGGCCCCATTACCAGATAAACAAGATTCCAGAATTTCAGCGGGTAGAATTCGATCATCTCCAGCGCGTTCCAGAGCTTGCGCTCCGCCTCCCAAGGAAGCACGATTGCCCCCTGGGGAGTCCGGTGCGCCCCTCGGGAGCAACGATCTCAACTGCCATTACTAACAGTTGCCTGAAGCCTCGGCGCAGGCCGCATTCAGCATCGAAGCCAGGCGACTATCGGGAACGGAACTTCCTCCTACTTTGACACCGGCGGTGGTGCTGACAAACGACATGACTCCAACAACGCGATTCAAGGCGGCTGCACCCCCGGCTATAGATTGTCCAACCGCAGGTAGACCAAAGTTCTGCACCCAGGGACCCCCAGAGGATCCTGGTGTCATATCCGTTCCATATATAACCGTGTTCGTCTTCGAATCGAACTTGAGGCTGGCAGACGCAACTTGGTGCATTTTGTTTCCACCGTCAAGTGAACCCGGGTAGCCGAGCATTAAGACGTGGTTGGCCTGTAGAGCTGCGAGTGTGACACCGAGACGGCCGACCACGTCTCCAATCCGGTAAAGCTTTCCGTCTGAGAACTGGAGGTCGTTCATGACCAGGACGGCAAAATCCGCAGCATTGGGAACCTTCCCTTGCCCTGTTGCCCAAGTAGTCGTCACGAGCACGCTCTTGGCAGTCCACGTACCGTATGGGTTTGCGCCGTCGCGAAAAGCCGGTATGAACCGGAAGTCCGTGAAGAACGCGTTTGCTGCTTTTCCACTGTGAACGCAGTGGCCAGCCGTCAATACGAGTCGTGGGGCGATGACGGTTGCTGAGCAGAGCGCTGGTCCGACGCCGGGAATTGTGTAGAACAGCTTGCCGACGGTCCGGTAGGGGTAGAAGAGATCAGCGTCAAGCGGAATGAGCCGAGAACTAGAGAAGTAACCCTTGGCCGAACCGACGTCCTTGGCCGCCGCTCCATTCTCTGGCACATCTCGAGTGGGACTAGGAACAAAGAGTCGACTGTTCAAGTCCGGCGCGACATCCACGGTGGGAGGCGCGGCCACGAATGCGAAGTCTGTGCGGATGTCGTCCGACGGAGCCTCGGCTTGTGGAGATGACCCACGCGTCCACCTGTCTGGGACGTAGGGTCGCGCAGCCTGATAAAGCTCGGGCGTCCAGTAGGTGTCCAGGCCAGAGCTGTCGATTTCCTTCTCGACGAACTGCGCGAGGCCAGCTGTTGATAGGTCAAGTATAAGGATCAGTGCGAGCACTACTGCGCGGCGCGTTGTCGACATTTCCTCAGCCCCTTTTGAAGTCGCATGATGAGTGCCAACCAATTAATTTGAACTTGAAAGCGTCTACCTGAAGTCCTCCCGTGCAAGGCGCTCCGAAATCCTCGGACGGTTCCCGGGAAGATTTCAGATAGCCGCCGGGGTTGGACGAAGCCGAGGGCAGGTGCGAGTTGGCCGCTATGGAGTTTGAATCCTCCACAACGGCTTCGCACGCAACCCTCCCGCCGCCACCTCCGCCCTGTAAGCCGCTTGCATGCGTGGCACTTACGTCCGGCTTCAACGAAGCTCCCGAGCTGCGCCTCTCTGCCAGCGGTTTCGCGCCAATCATTATACCGCGCAGGCCGGCTAGCGACACCACTGCCGATCTCCAAGGGTAGTCGCGAGAGGAAGAGACATAGGTCTATAGATCTTCATGCCCCAGGCGGATCTCAGCCATGAACCGGCGACGCATCTTGGGCTGACGCAAACGCTACACAAGAGCGAACTGCACACGTTACCGTGAAGAGGTTGAACTCGGGCGTTCGCGGGGGAGCCGAACTCCAGTCTTCCCCATCAGGTCGCTGCGGCCCCGCGCCGACCCCTGCAGAACCCCGGGCTGGCGCTCCTGATCACCGTCTCCATCGGCATCCTGCTGGTCTTCTTAGGTGAAGTTCGCCTACGCGGCTCGCGGCCGACAGCGGCAGCTTCTTTCTCAGCTTCCAGCAAAGAAGCGACGAAGGTCCAGCCCTTCGGACCGTGGTCCTCTGCGGCCATTTAACAGCCAAACACGCAGCCGACTTTCTGCGGCCCTTTCTTAGCGCAGGTTCTCCGCTCGCGGACAGCCGTCAAGGCGACCCCTTCGGGGCGTGCCTGCGGCCCGGCCTTGACGGCTGTCCTTGGACGAGCGGCGACAGCGTGTCAAAAGGGCCGCAGCAAGTCGGCCCGCGTGCTGGCCCCAAATGTCCGGTCCGTGCTCCGAAAGGAGTGTCATTCCATGTTGACTCGTTACACCCGAGTTACTTCCTATTGGTGCGGCTAAATGCATGTACTAGAGTCACTTACGGGACCTCCCTCCTCTCCCTCTGGGAGAGGATAGGGCAAACCTCTGTCTTGCAGTCTCCCCCGCGCCACAGGCGGCGAGGGACTCACCTGATCCACCAAAAAACTCAAGGTCGTCCCTAGGATCTCCCCTAGGACTTGCCAAAGAACCCACCAGACTGTAGAGTAACTCCTGGAGTTACTGAATGAGGTCGCGCGGCCAGTCTGAGGTGGATACCATGCCTAAATCAGTCTCATCGAGAACTTCTAAGGCACCCGTCGCCCCCGGCTGCCGCCGCAACCTCGGGGAGCTGAGGTTCCTCCTCGTCTTCCTCGTGCTGCTCGCCGGCGGCTTCACGGTGATCTCGCTCAACTGGGTCAACGACCATGCGGTGGAGCCGTTCACCGCCGGCGTCGCCCAGGCAAGCGGCGCCGCACTCAGCATCCTGGGGCAGGACGTGACCATGCAAGGCACCGTCATCCGTAGCTCCCGCTTCGCGGTCAACATCCGCAACGGCTGCAACGGGATCGAAGCGATGCTCATTTTCCTCGCCGCCGTGCTCGCCTTCCCGGCGTCCTGGAGATCGCGGCCGATCGGGCTGGCTCTCGGCATCCTCGCCATCCAGATCGTCAACCTGGTGCGCGTGGTGGCGCTGTTCCTCACTGGCATCTACTTCCCGCGCATTTTCGACAGCTCGCACACCGTGATCTGGCAGACGATCGTCATCCTGTTCGGCGTGCTGCTCTGGATCTTCTGGGTCAACCGCTTCGCGACCTCGGCCGCTCCGGCCGAGACGGCCACCTGATGGTTCCGCCCAAAGCCTCGGAGCGGAGTTGGGCCCTCCTCTTCATCCGCAACTGCCTCCTCTGGCTGCTGCCGGCGGCGCTGCTGTGGGCGCTCATCACGCCGTTCTACAACCAGTTCCTGCTGGCGAGCGGTGAGAACCTCGTCCACTTCACCGAGAGTCCGGACGTGACCGACCTGCTCCGGCGGGACGTTCACTTCGCCTACGTCTCGCGGCTCGACTTCCCGCCGTCGCGGAGCCTCGTCCACTCCTTCCGCGTGACCGACGTGCACTTCCATCTGGTCATGTTGGTGGCCCTCTTCCTCGCCGTCCCCCGCCTCCCCTGGCAGCGGCGGCTGGAGAACCTCGGCTGGGCCCTGCTGGTGGCCGTTTTCTTCGATATCGTGCTGATCTTCTTCCTAGTGAAATTCGTCTACGCCACTCGCCTCGGCGTCTGGAGCCTGGCTCACTACGGAGCCTTCGCCCGCAACTTTTGGGGCCTCGGCAAGCATCTGCTCGATCTGCCGCTCAAGTTCTCGCTGCCGTTCTTGCTCTGGGCAGGGTTCTACCTGCCAGAGTTGATCACCCTGGGTCTCCCTGCGCTGCCGTGGCACCCGAACCGCCAAAGTCCTCGGAAGCTATGCGAACACCGCCCGCACCCGCAGCGCTAAATCCCTCAACACGCTTGGGAGCCACGGCTACATCCATCCCTGAGGCGGCCGTTACGGGAGTACTCGCCGCCGTCCTAGAGCTCTCGGGCGCCGGCCGTGTCGTAGAGGCCTGTAATCGCCTCGCTTCCGCCCTCGAGGCTGCCAGCACAACTCCCCCGCAGGACCTTCCCGAGGGAGCCCGCCCCGATCTGCACCGCCTCCTCGCCGTCTTGACCTTCCCCAGCTGGGAGGAAGTCATCCGGTGGGCAGCGGTACTCGACATCGACCTTCGAGATCTCGTCGAAAGCGAGATGGCTTACGCCGAGCGGGTCACCATCAAGACCGCTCAGAGATGGAGATGCGATGGCGATGGCCCGCCCTATCGAAACGAAGCCGGCGTTCGGTACCCGATCTCCTGGTATTGGGAGTGGCGGCGCAAGGGTCGCCAGACGCTGACCGCTCAGCGCGCGACTCGGGGTCGCCGAACTGGGTTGTAGTACAAGTTTTGTACAACCCCCTAATTCCCCGCTCTTTTGAGGGGGTCTTGCATGAGCCCCAGAATCTGGTGTAAGCTCTTGGATCTAAAGGGGAGAGAGGAAGCTATGGGGAGGGGATAGTTGGTCGGGACGCGGGGATTTGAACCCCGGACCCCCTGAACCCCATTCAGGTACGCTACCAGACTGCGCCACGTCCCGACCGGAACTGCGGTCTCAAGAATCCTTCGGCCCGAGAAGCTCGAGAAGCTCTCGCGCTTCCTGCAGGGCCTCTTCGATCCCCGAGACGAGCCTTTCTACCCGTTCGTCGCCGCTTGTGTCAAGCGCGGACGGCTCGGCGGATGCGGGCTCGGCGGGCGGCCGGCGGGGCGGCGGCGGGGGCGGCTGGAGCGGCAGATCCCCGGGGACGGCCTCATCCTTCACCTCGCCCAAGGTGCCGGCCGTGAGCTCGCCTTCGAGCTTCTTCTTGGCGCCGGCGATCGTGTAGCCCTCCTCGTAGAGGAGCTCCTTGATGCGCCGGATGATCTCCAGCTCCTTCTCGCTGTAGACGCGCTGGCCGGAGCGGCTCTTGCTGGGGGTGAGCGCCGGGAACTCGGTCTCCCAGTAGCGCAGCACGTAAGGCTGGATGCCGAGGGCTTTGCAGGCCTCGCCGATCTTGTAGTAAAGGCGCTTCTGGACCCGGGCCTTGGAAAGCATCCGGGCTTACTCGGGTTCGGCCATGCCGTCGCGCAGGCGCCGCGCCGGCTTGAAGCTCAACCCCCGGTGCGGGCGGATGAACATCTTCTCGCCGCTCACCGGATTGACCCCCATGCGGCCCGGCCGCCGCGTCACCTCGAAGGTGCCGAAGTTCTTGATGCGCACCGGCCGGCCATCCGCCAGCGAGACCTTCACGGTGCGGAAGATGGCGTCCACGATGTCGGCCGCCTCGTCCTTGGTCAGACCGCCGTGGCGATCGTAGACCACGTCGATGAGATCGGCCTTGGTGATGCCGGGGCGGGGCGGGTTCTTTGGCATGGGCGGTTTGAGCCAGAGAGAGTGGTCGGCGGTCAGGGTCTGAAGAAAGCACCTGAAGTATATGGAATCAAAGTGGCACCGGCAAGGGTGAAATTGCCCGCGCGACCTCCCCCTTCCCCCAGGGCGGCCACATAAGGCCGCCCCTACAGACCACATGGATTGAAATCAACCCCGTGCGCATGGCGCACCGGAATCTGGACGGCACAGAACGATCTGTAGGGGCGGCCCTATGTGGCCGCCCTGGGTGGGTGGAGCGCCGCACGGTAGGCCTCCCGATACCGCGCCGCCACGGCGTCCCAGGTCAGCTCGGCCTCGGCCTTCCGTCGCCCCCGCTCCCCCATCGCCCGGGCCTCGGCAGGGTCCGCCAGCAGCCTGCGGAGAGCGCCGAGAAGCGCCGTCCGGTCCCCCTCCGGCACGAGCAGACCGGTCCTGCCGTCCTCCACGGCCAGAGGGATGCCCGAGATCCCGGAGGCCACCACCGGCAGGCCGGTCGCCATCGCCTCCAGGATGACGTTGGGCAGGCCGTCCACGTTCCCCCTGGCGTCGTGGACGGCAGGCAGCACGAAGAGGTCCGCGGCGCGGAAGAGGTCCGGCAGGGTGCCGCGCAGCACCGGGCCGGGGAAATGGACCCGGTTGCCGAAAGGACGAGCCGACTCGCGGAATCCATCCAGCAGATCCCCTCCGCCCGCCAGCACCACATGCAGGTCCGGAAACTCCCCGAGGAGCGAAGGGAGGATCTCGATCAGCACCTGGAATCCCTTCTTGGTCGCCATCCGGCCCACACCCAGCAGGAGGGGCGCGGTGTCCGAAATCGCCAGCCTCTGACGCCAGAGCGTCCGCCGCTCCGGCGCCGGAGAGAACGTTTCGACATCCACGCCGTAGGGGATGACCCGCGAGCGGTCCGCCGGAAACCCAAGGGCCCGTACGCGCTCGACCAGCTCCGGCGAGCAGCCGGTGAGCAGGCGCGCGCGGGAGAGCGCCCAGCGGGCGAGGCGCCGGACGCCCCGCCTCTCGGCCAGGAACACGTCGCTGCCGTGGAGGCCGATGGCGAGCGGCACGTTTCCTCCGGCCATCGCCGCCGCGACGCCGTTGGGTACGATCCAGTGGGCGTGCACGAGGTCGAACCGGCGCTCACGGCGCAGCCGGCGAATCGCCTGGCACCCCGCGAGGAGGTAGAGCGGCGCCGCCAGCATGGCTTTGCCCTTCACCCGCTCGTCGGCTTCCAAAGTGCGACCGTAGCCGAGGGCCTCGAAGCGCTCCGGCGCGTAACGGAAGGTGACGATCTCGACGCCATCGTCATCCCACCTAGGCGCCAGACCCGCGGCGTGGGGCGCCAGCACGGTGACGCGGTCACCGCCGCGCACCAAGGCCCTCGCCAGGTCGCGGATGAACGGCCCGGCGGTATCGCCCTCGAAGCGGGGATAGGTCTGGGTGAGGAAGAGAAGGTCGAGGCCGGCGCCGGCCGTCACTCCAGCCATTCCTTGATCGAATAGCTGTCGCGGCGGCGGAAGTTCTTGAAGGTGATCATCTCGCCGATCAGGCCGGTGGTGAGCACCTGGATGCCGAGCAGCATCAGCAGGATGCCGAGCAGGAGCAGGGGCCGGTTGGAGAGGTTCTGGCCGCCGAACCAGATCCACGCCAGGTAGGCGTTGATGCCGAGGCCGAGCGTCAGGAAGAGCAGCCCGAAGGCGCCGAAGAGATGCAGGGGCCGCCGCGTGTAGCGGGTGATGAAGAGCACGGTGATGAGGTCGAGCAATCCTTTGTAGAATCGGTCCCAGCCGTACTTGCTGACGCCGTGCCGGCGCGGATGGTGGGTCACCTGGATCTCGCCCACCGAGAAGCCGCGGCGGCTGGCGAGCACCGGGATGTAGCGGTGGAGCTCGCCGTACACCGCGATCTCGGCCAGCACTTCCCGCCGGTAGGCCTTGAAGCCGCAGTTGAAGTCGTGGATGTCCACCTGCGCGAGCTGCCGGGTGACCCAGTTGAACAGGCGCGAGGGCCAGGTCTTGCTCACCGGGTCCTGGCGGCGCCGCTTCCAGCCGGAGACGAGGTCGAGGTCCTGTTCTTCGAGGGTCGAGAGGAAGCGCGGGATCTCGTCCGGATCGTCCTGCAGGTCGCCGTCCATGGTGATGACGATGCGGCCGATCGAGTGATCGAAGCCGGCGGAGAGCGCCGCGGCCTTGCCGAAGTTCCGCCGCAGCCGCACCAGCTTGACGCGCGGATCGCGCTCGCGCGCCGCGCGCACCCGCGCCGGCGTGCCGTCGCGCGAGCCGTCGTCGATGAAGATGATCTCGAAGCTTCGCCCCTCGCGCTCCAGCACCGCCGCCACGCGGCGCGCCAGCTCCTCCACCGTCCCCGCTTCGTCGATGACCGGGATGAGCACGCTCACCTCCAGCTCCGCCGGCTCGGGCGACGTCTGGACGGGCGGACGGAGGATGATCGGCTGGCTGGCCATCGGGGCGGTATTGTAGCAGGGGGAAACACTGTCCTCTCCGAGATCGCCGATCCCGCCGAGGACGATGATTGGAGCGGAATCCGCGCCGCCGTGGCCCCTCACCTCCCCGACCCTCCTCTCCCACCTCACGCCCACCCACCCGGGGAGAGGAGGGAGACTGCAGAAGAAGAAATCAGTTTTGCTTTTTCCAACCCCCTCTCTCCCGGGGGTGGGCGTGCGGTGGGAGAGAGGGGGAAGGGGGAGTGAGGGGCCACGGCGGCGCCGCATCGATTCGATTCAAGACGTCTTATGGATCGGTGATCTGAAGAGGGTCGGCCAAGGAGCCCCATATAATCCCCCGCCATGCAACGCCTCGGGAGCTGGGCCGTGCTCGGCCTGATCCTGGCGGCGACGCTGGCCGGGGCCGCTTCCCTCGACCGGCGGCGCTGGCCGGGGCTGGTGGGCGACGAGGCCACGTATCTCATGCAGGCGCAGAGCCTGGCCTGGGATCACGACCTGCGCTACTCGCGTCAGGATTTCGACCGCTTCGTCGCGCAGTGGGGAACGCGGCCCGAGGGGCTCATCCTGCAGAGCGGCGACGGCGGGCGGACCCTCACCTACGCCAAGCCGGCCTCGTACGCCGCGTGGATCGCGCCGTTCCTTCGCCTCTCCCCCACCCGCGGCGCCGCGATCGCCAACGCCCTGCTCCTCGCCATCGCGGCGGTGGCGTCGGCGCGCACCCTGGCGCGGCGCTTCGGACCCGGCGCTCCTCTCTGGGTGGCCGTCTGGATCTTCGCTTCCGTCGCCTTCGCCTACGTGTTCTGGGCGCATTCCGATCTCTTCCTCATGTGCCTCACCGCCCTCGCCCTGGCGCTGGCCTACGGCGCTCCGCGAGACGGCGAAGCGGCCGAGAGCCGTCCGCGGGCGGTGCTGCGCTGGCTCGCCGCCGGCGGCCTGATCTCCCTCGTCGTGATGTCGCGCCCGCTCTATGGGACTTTGCTGATTCCACTGGTTCTGGCGATCCCCGCCCGACAACGCAGGCTCGCCTTCTCTGCTCTCGTCCTTGCGGCGGGGGTCCTGGTGGCGGTCTCGCTCTTCACCAATCTCGGGGAGGGCGACGCCTGGACTCCCTACGGCGGCGAGCGCCTGAGCTTCGACTCCCATACCGGCTATCCGGAGGTCGATCTCACCGTAAGCTGGCAGGCGCAGATCGCCGCGGGCGGCAATCGCTCGTGGAAACCGGCGGACGAGTTCGAGCTCCGGCAGTCGGCCTGGAACGTCCTCTATTTCCTGATCGGACGGCACGTGGGCCTCCTGCCCTACTACTTTCCACTCCTCCTTGGCGTCATTGCGTTCCGCCGCGGCGAAGGAAGAACGTGGCTGATCCTGGCGGCGCTGGCGGCTTGCGCCGGATTCCTCCTCGCCCGGCCGTTCAATTTCTACGGCGGCGGCGGTGCCATCGCCAACCGTTATTTCCTGCCCTTGTACCCGGCCCTCTGGTTCTCCACCGGCCGGCCGGCCCGCGCCTCCTGGGCCTTCGCGGCGGCGATCCTCGCCGCGCCGTTCCTCTGGCCGCTGTGGACCCAGCCGCGCGCCTTCTTCCTCGACGACGACGGCGGCTACCGCTACGTCTTGAGCTTCGCCCAAAGGCTGCTCCCCTATGAGACGACGCAATCCCACCTCAAGCCCTCCGGCCGCGAGGATTTCGTCCACAACGGCCTGTGGATCAAGCCGCTGACGACGAGCCTGCGCACCGAGGCGGAAGGCGCCCGCATCCGTCTCGGGCCCACGGGTGAAGGACAGGTCCTGCTGGGCAGCCCGCAGCCGCTCGACGGCGTCCGCCTGCTCCTTTTTCCGCCGGCGCCGCAACAGCTCGAGATTTCCGGCGCCGAGACCGTGACGAGCCTGCCGCGTCCCCGCGGCGGCTCGCTCCGGCTGCTCCACTTTGCGCGGCCGCGCGCGGTGCACCGGATGTGGTGGGGGCCGGAGGACGAGTATCTGTATCAACTGAAGCTGAGAGCGAGCGGCGGGATGGTGTTCGTATTACAGCCGGTTGCGCGCGGGGGGGGGTGATTATGAAAAAAAAGCTCGCCCTCTCCGCCGTCTCGATCCTCGTCACGCTGCTCTTCGCCGAGGCCGCGCTGCGCCTGCTCGGCATCGGCGCCATCGGCCGGGGCTCGCCGTGGTTCGCGGGCGGGAATCATCCGCGCTTCCTCTTCCAGCCGGACGCGGCGGCAGGCTACACGCTGCGTCCGGGCTTCAAAGGCCGCGAAATCGCGCCCGGCAACGAGTTCGACGTTCCCGCCGCCATCGACGCCCGCGGCTTGCGCGACCAGCCCCATACCGCGCCTCCCTCTCCGGCGGTGCTCGCCGTGGGCGATTCGATGACCTTCGGCGAGGGGGTGCCGGCGCAGGGCACCTTCGCCGCGGTCCTGGAGCGGCAGGCGGGCGTGCGCGTCTACAACGCCGGAGTCCCCGGTTACGGCAGCCCGCAGATGCTCGTCCGCCTGCGCCGGCTCCTTCCGGTCTTGCGGCCGAAGGTGGTGATCCTGACCCTCGCGCCCCTCTGGGACCGCCAGCGCTGCGCCGCTCCCTTCGTCTACAAGGACGGCTACATCGTGGCCCAGGGCTACCTCGACCGCCTCGTGCTGCTCGACGGCAATCTCTATCTGAAGGATACCCGCCTGCCCGTGCTCGGTCCTGCCACCGCCTACGCCAAGCGCTACTCCGCCGTGATGCGCCTCGCCCTGCCCGCTCTCGCCGGCGCTGCCCGCGCGGCGCTGCGGCGATCCCCGGAGGAGGTTCCCTCGCCGGAGGATTACGAGCCGACCGTGCGCAACCTCGCGGCCGCCCGCCGGTTGGCGGAGGGCTCGGGCGCGCGCTTCCTGGCTTTCCTCGTCGACGACCGGGGAGAGGATTTCCACCGCGATCGCCTCGCCGTCCAGCGGCGGCTGCGGGCGCTGGGGATCCCCTACCTCGCAGCCGACGACCTCCTCCCCGGAGCCGACTGGCCGCGCCTCCGCTTCTCCCGCGACGGCCACTGGAACGCCGCCGGCCATGAGGCGGTGGGAAAAGCGCTGGCGCCGCGGCTCAAGACGATCCTCGGAAGTTGACTCCGATCCGCCCCCACCCATGGAAGTTCGCCCGCCTACTCCCCGGGGTGGTTTGCGAACCTCTACCGGCCGCTTAAGTTGGGACAACGTCCAAAAGGAGATGGTCCATGGCTCACATCGCCGACGTCGATCCCATCGACTTGATGCTCAACGGCCACGCTTACGTCCGGCTGAACCTGCCCGATCCGCCGGCCCCCGAGGTCCTCCGCGAGATGGTCGAGAGCATGCGGCCCGACGAGAAGCGGCTGGCCCTGGCCCGGGTGCGGGCCCTGTCCGCCTACATCAACGCGCTGGAGAAGGAATTGAAGCGCGGCTAGCTCGACGGATTCCACACGTACTTGCCGGTGCGGTCGATGTAGCCGCGGGCCTGGCCGGCCCGGACCTCGGCGAGGCCGCCGTTGAAGTCGAAGGCCTCCTCGAACTGGGGATTGATGGCGATCTTGCCTTCCTTGTCGATGTAGCCCCACCGGCCCCCGAGCTTGATGCGGGCGAGCCCTTCGGCGAACGGCGCCACCGACTCGAACTGCGGATTGATCACGAGCTTGCCGCTCTTGTCGATGTAACCGCCCTGAGTGCCGAGGCCTACCGTCGCGAGGCCTTCGGAAAAGCTGTAGCCGTTGTCGAACCGCGGATCGATCACGATCTTGCCGCCCTTGTCGATGAAGCCGTACTTGTCGCCGACCTTCACCATCGCCAAGCCTTCGGCGAAGTCGTAGGCCTCGTCGAACTGCGGATTGATGGCGAATTGGCCGTCGGGCTTGATGTAGCCCCAGCGCCCTCCCATCTGCACCAGGGCCAGACCCTCCGAGAACTTGCGGGCGGCTTCGAACTGGGGACTGATGACCAGCTTGCCCTGCTTGTCGATGTAGCCGGAGCGGCCGCCGAGGGCCACCCGCGCCAGGCCGCCCGAGAAATCGCCGCCGTCCTCGTAGAGCGGCTGGATGACGAGCTTCCCCTCGCGGTCGATGTAACCCATGCGGCCGTTCGACTTCACGCCGGCGAGCCCCTCGTAGAAGCTGAAGGCGTCGTCGTACTGCGGATTGATGGCGTAGCGGCCCTTCTCGTCGATGAAACCCGTACGGCCGCCGAGCACGACCACCGCCAGCCCCTCGGTGAAGCCGTAGGCCTTGTCGAACTGCACCGGGATGACGAGCTTGCCCTGCTTGTCGATATACCCCTGCCGCCCTCCCTGCGTCACGACGAAAAGGCCGCTCGGATTCCGCTCCTTGCCGATTCCCTTGCAGCCGGCGCAGGCGAGGAGCAGGAGGGCCGCAAGGCCGGCGACCGACCGGGACTGCCACCGAGGAGCGCTCATCCAGGGCCTCCTATGCCACAAAACCGGGGACGCGACGATTCTAGCCAATTCCGTCCTTGCTGTCCTTGCCGTCCCTTTCGTCCTTGCCCTCCCCTCTCTCCGCCCACCCTCGCAGATCCTCCGCCCCACCTCGCGGGGTGGTCCAGCCGACAGAGCGCCTGCCTTAGATTACCTCGCGATGCGAGAGAAGAGGCAGCCCAGCACTGGATGGCGGTCCTGGCTTTCCGGCCCCATGGGCAAGAAGGCCGAAAAGACCTACCGGATCAGGATCCTCGTGCAGTCGGGATTCGCCGCCGTCTGCGTCCTGCTGGGATTCCAGTTCGCCCACTTCGTGGGCGCGGCGCAGGCCGGACGGCTGCCGCTGCCGCACCGGCCGGCGGGCGTGGAAGGGTTCCTGCCCATCAGCGGCGTCATGGGCCTGGTGGATTGGTTCCATCGGGGGACGCTCAACGTCGTTCACCCGGCGGCGGCCATGCTGGTGCTCGTCGCTCTCGCCATGGCGCTCCTGCTGCGCAAGGCCTTCTGCTCCTGGATCTGCCCCGTCGGCTTCCTCTCCGAAGCGCTCGCCCGCCTCGGCCGCCGACTGTTCGGCCGCAACTTCCGCATGTGGCGGTTCCTCGACATTCCGTTGCGCGGGCTCAAATACCTGCTCCTCGCCTTCTTCCTGTGGGCGATCTTCGGCATGAGCTCGACGGCCCTCTCCGCTTTCATCCACTCGCCGTACAACCTGCTGGCGGACGTGAAGACGGGCCGTTTTTTCGCCGAGCTGGGATCGCTCGGCGCCACGGTGCTCTACGTCCTCGCCGTCGGCTCGCTGCTCTATAAAGGTTTCTGGTGCCGGTATCTCTGCCCCTACGGCGCGCTGCAGGGGCTCGCCTCCTGGCTGTCGCCGGCGCGCATCCAGCGCAATCCCCAGACCTGCATCGACTGCGGCCTGTGCGACAAGGTCTGCATGGCGCGCCTGCCGGTGTCAAAAAAGATCGACGTGCTCAGCCCGGAATGCGTCGGCTGTCTCGACTGCGTGGCCGTCTGTCCGATCAAGGACGCCCTCGGCCTCCACGTCGGCCGGCGAAAGCTGAGCGCGCCGGCCTACGGCGCGGCGGTCCTCCTGCTCTTCTTCGCCGGCTACTTCGGAGCGCGCGCTTCCGGCCTCTGGAACAACGCGGTGAGCGACGCCGAATACGTCGAGAGCATCCAGCAGGACCGGACGTCTCCCTTCGGCCATCCGGGGCTTTGACGTGGAAGTCTAGCCGCGCCGGCCGAGCACCACCGGTTGGAAAAACACGCCGTCGATCCGCTCCACTTCCTCGAAACCGGCCTGGCGCAGGAGGTCCATCAGCCTGGCGATGGATACCGCGTAATAGGTGGACCGCATCGCATGCGCGGCGGGCTCGGCCGTCGGCGGATCCTCGATGATGTACATCGTCGTGTGATACCGCTCGCCTTCCCATTCCCAGATCTGAAAGAGCACGAAGCGCGTGCCTTCCACCTGCCGGACTCCGTGCGGAGCCACCCGCAGGCCGCCTTTCTCCATAACGTCGTAATCGCGCGCGGAGACCAGGCAGAGCCCGCCGGGAGCGGTGCAGCGGAAGAACTGCTCGAAGGCGCGCGAGATGTCCGCGTCGGTGAGCAGGTGGGGCACCGCGTTGTCGCAGGCGATCACCGCGTCGAAGGTCCGGCGGTGGTGATCGAAGGCCTGCCGCATGTCGGCCACGCTCGTATGGAGCGTGAGGCCGCGCGTTGCCGCCTCATGGGCGGCGCGTTCCACGGCCTTGGGGGAGAGATCCGAGGCCGTCACTTCATAGCCGAGCGCCGCCAGCGCCAGGCTCTGCGTGCCGATGCCGCAGGCCGCATCGAGGATGGTTCGCGGCGGCGGGCCGACGCGGGAGCGCAGGATCGCGTCCAGCGCCTGGCCCTGCCGGCGCCGGCTCGCTTCCCAGTCCGGATAGATCAGATGATGGAACGGCGCGAGCTCGTCGTAGAAGTCGGGCATGGCCCGCTTACAGCGTCGGCCACCAGCGGTGGACCTGCCGGCGGTACGCTTCGTAATCCTGGCCGAAGGTCCGCCCGAGAGTGGGCTCCTCGTACCAGATCACGAAGGCGTGCATGACGAGGAGGAACAGGAAGGAGTACGCGATAAGCGCGTGCGACTGGTAGAAGATCGCGGCGCCGGCGAGCACCAGGCCCGCGCCCAGATACATGGGATTCCGCACGTACCGGTATGGCCCGCGCACGACGAGACGGCGCGGCGGGTCGAACGGCGCCGGAGTGCCGCGGCCGAGGACGGCGAAGCTGAGGATGCACCACACCGCGATCGCCGCTCCGATCAGGCTCACCACGATGCCGATCAGTTGTGGCGGCCCGATCCGCTCAGGCCTGGCTACGCCCGCCCAGGACAGCGCCCGCGCCGGCAAGTAGATGAGCACCACGCCGATGAACAGCGCGGCATAGGTCACAGCCCGGATCAGGACGCCGATCATGGCCAGCCTCCCTCAGGTGACGGAGAAGAGAATCAGCAGGACGGTCCCCAGCACACCCATCACGATACCGAAAACGCAGCGGCCCATTCCATGACGATGCGGGTGCCTCTTGATGTCAATGATCCCGATGATTCCTGTGAGTATGGCAAGGGGAGCTGGGATAAAGAGCAAGGAGAATAGACCGAGATAACCCGCCGCAATGGCCCAGCCCGATCTTCCGACCGGCAGCAACGCCCTCATCAACCTGTCATCGCCTATCCGCGTCTCTTCCGCCATGGCACCTCCCAAACGAATGCGATCGACCTCTCAGTCGTGTTTGCCCTGAGCGTGCTTGACGGCTCGGTAGATCATCAAGAAAATACCACTCCCGAGCAGTCCCGCCAGGAGGCCGATGAAGCCGCCGAGCAGGGCACCCGTCAGGCGCTCGGCCATAGCCAGGGAACCGATACCAGCTCCCAGCAGCAGACAAACCAGGATGGCCAGGCCCTGATACAGGTTGTCCTTGGGCCGCACGTTCGGACCACCGACGATGTCGGTGACCAGATTGTATGCCTGCCGTCCCGTCATGGACTGTGTCGAGGTATCGTCCGGTGACTTTTGCTGGCTCATGACCACTCCCAAAACTGGCGTTTCGTTATCCGGCACTGTCGGAACCGCCGTACTTGTTACGGAGCTTTTCGATGTCGGCCGGCGACTCGACCCACTCTTCGGAGTACCCGCAACGCGAGCATAGGAAACGAGTGACCTTGACGCTGGAGAAAATCGTCATGCCCGCTGGGATGTTGTTCCCCGTACATAAGCACCGGTCGACCCGGGAATCCGGATCACTTCTCGTGATTCACACTTCGGGCAAGTTCCAGTCGTCTTCAAGAGCGTCCTCGTGCCGGCCAACGCTCAGAGCCTCAGCGGCGGAACCGCGCAGTATGCGGTTTACGTCCGCTGTAGGCTTGGGGTTGGCCGTTCGCTCTTGATAGTACCTAGTTATGTAACTTCTCCCAGCCCCACTCCGAGTTCCCGAGCAAACGCATCCATCATCTTCCAATATTCTCGGAGCAGTTCATCGCGTTTGACAATTTCACTGGATTGAGAAAAATAGACATCCCAGTTTTCATTCCACTGCTGCCCTTGGCTGGCAAGTATTCTCTTTCGGATGGCCATGTCGGTTTTGATCTTGGCGCTCGTATGGTATTCCTCCAGCGGCCCCGGAATAAAGCAAAGATTTATAAATCTGTGGTATGCGTCACTGAAATCTTGAGAGAAAAGAGGAGCGTTCACATAAAACTCCCTATCTGCACTGCGCTTGAGCCCGAGGACTGCCGTAGGGTCCTTGTACTTCCAATCACCAATGTAGTCGAGGTAACAGTAAAGATCATTGAGCACTGGAGCCAACTTTGAATATACTTCTAAGCGCTTCTCGATTACCTTCTGGTTAGCCCACTGAAGGTGCTCAATCCTTTTTAAGTAGCTATTGAGCCACAAACCCAGCACGGCGACTGCGACGGGGGTCAAGGCAGACATCACCAGCTTAGTGATCTCTAAGCTGTTCCAAATAGGTGGTGGAGGCAGCGCTGGAATTAAGAGAATCATGAGGTCTCATCCACCCTATCTGACGCTTGTTGACGGCCAACGCTGCCAAGATGAGCGGCGGACCGGGCGCGAAGCGGCCGGTTCCGTCCGCTCAATTGCCGGGGTTGGCCACTCCTTTTCGCGACAGTTCGATATGCACATGCGTTCCTTGCTCTTAAGCCACCGTCGATGTCAAACAAATTCAATAGCAACCATGAGGTCGTTGAAGTCGTTGTCGCTAACCGGAATTCCGTTCGCACTGAGACCGATGACGTCGTCCCAGCCGAAGACAATCTTGGCTGGCGATGCCTCCCAGGTCTTGATTCTGGAGTTAGTCCACTTGACGTCTGGCGAAGTACTCGATCCGAAGTTCACCTTGCAATAACCCCCGAACATGTAGGAGCCTGCGGTCAGGAGGCGCGTGCCGGCTCTGAGCTCGGCACCGTACTGGTCGTCGACTCCAGGTGGGGTTCGCATTACTGCCAGCGCCGTCCCGTCCGGTCTATAGAGCATTAATCCCTGCTCGTTCGCCCCGTCCCCCCAAATGGAGATATGCCCTTTCTTGCCGTTGGGTATCGTGAAGTTACCGTGAGCGGTAGGCGCAAACGGGAGGTTGTAGTCCGGTCCGTACATTGTAGCCTCCTTTGACGAGTGTCACATTGGTAGAAAGGTTGTGATTAGTTGTGGGAGACCGCACCTTGCAGGGTGACGTTCGCGACTGGTGGTAGCGGCCAACCTACCTCTGATCTTCTCCTTGAGTGCTTCTGACTTCCCCGGCGTACCTCCTGACACCGGTAGTCGCGAATAGCCAAAAGCGCATACCACTCTCCTGCAAGCACTTGAATCATGGTAGGGCACCGGTTGGCCCCTCGTCAAGGAATAAGGTGGCCGGAATATGGCGGCATTCTGGAGGGCTTATGACCTCGATCTCAAGCGGTAAGACTACGGTCTCAATCCTGCTCGCGAGACGGAAGTGTCTTCGCCAATAGATCTTAGGCGACCGGGAAGGGATGGCTACCGTGGTGCATATGACTCGGCACGAGGGCGCGTCAGGAGTCATAAGGAGTCGATCGGGCTCTGCACCTTCTGCCGCCTATCTGACAGGAAGATTGACTTGGACTGAGGCCGACCGACGCGTCAGCGGGCACCGCTGCGCCGCTTGTAGAGCGCCTCGTGGTTGGCCTTTCCTTTCTTGACGAGATGGATCTTGCCTTCGCTGGCCAGACGACGGAGGACGTCCGAGGCGGTCCGCGAATCGACGCGCTCGCGCAGGTGAGCCCGAAAGCGACGGTTGCACTCCGCCGCCAGGGCCGAGGGACCGAAGGGCTCCTGCAGCTCCGGGCCCTCGATCGCGAGGCGCAGCAAGCCGCTCACGAACTTCTTTCCCGGCGGCGGCAGCTTCGGCGCGGCAGGCGGCGGCGCGGGCGGCTCGACCGGTCCGACGAGATCCGCCGCCGCGGCAGCCACCGTCCGAAAGGCCACGAGGTTCTCCCGTACCTTTTCGAGCTCCGCCAGATGCACCGCCCGCTGCTCGCGATGATGGACCTGCTGCTGGCCGTGGAAGACCTCCTGCTCGGCGTGGAAAGCCTCCCGCTCGCCGTGGTGCGCCTCGCGCTTCTCCAGCTCGGACAGCATCTCCTCGATCGACAGTCTCGTGCTCATAGGCCGCCTTTCGCCTCCAGGATTGCGGTGAAGCCGTCTGGGGACGCATCCTATCGTGCTGAGGCACCATAACCCAGGAGAATTGGCTGCAACCGCACCCGAGTTGCGGCAAAGGAGCCTGCGTCGCGGTGAGCCCATTTGAGAGGCCGCAACCCAGGATGAAGTCGCGGCGAAGCACCTGGCGGCACCGCGACTTCATCCTGAGTCGCGGCCTCTCCGCTCGTTCTGCGGCAAAGGAGTCCGCGATACCGCAACTCCAGTTGGAGTCGCGGCAAAGCAGTTGGGGTCGCGGCGCCGCGGTTCGAGACACCGCAACTCCAGCCGGGGTTGCGGCCAGGCTTCTCGCGTTGCGGCGTAGCAGTCAGCGGCGTCGCAACTCGGAATGAAGTCGCGGCAAAGCAGATGGAGTCGCGGTGTATGACTTCGCGGCGCCGCAGCTCGGGGCGGAGTTGCGGCAAAGCGTTTGGAGTTGCGGCGTAGCAGTTGGCGATGCCGCGACCCAGGCTGGAGTCGCGGCAAAGTCAGATGAAGTCGCTGTGCATGATCCGGCGGCACCGCGACTCGAGCTGAAGTTTCGGCAAAGCGGCTCGAGTTGCGGCCTGGCAACTCGCGGCGCCGCAAGACAGGCTGGGGGCGCGGCTAAGCAGTTGCCATCGCGGCGAAGCAGTTGGCGGCGCCGCGACTCGATCCGATGTCGCGGTATCGCTGCGCGGGTTGCGGTAACTCAGCTCGCAGCACCGCGACTCGAGGTGGAGTCGCGGTGAAGGATCTCGGGTTGCGGCAAGCCCATCCTGTCTACTCGTACCGCAAGGCGATGATCGGATCGACCCGGCTGGCGCGGCGGGCGGGCAGCCAGACGGCGAGGAAGGCGACGGCGGCGAGCAGCAGGGGCACGCCGACGAAGACCAGCGGGTCCCGCATGCCGACGCCGAAGAGGAAGGTGGCGATGAAACGCGCCAGGCCGAAGGCGGCGGCGACGCCGACGAGGACGCCCACCAGCGCCAGTACCATCCCCTGGCGCACCACCATGTTCTTGACCCGCTCCGCCGACGCTCCGAGCGCGAGGCGGATGCCGATCTCCTGCGTCCGCTGCTCCACCGAGTAGGCCATCAATCCGTAGATGCCGATCGCCGCCAGCAGCAGCGCGGAGAAGCCGAACACCCCCATCACCAGCATGTTGAAGCGCTGGCGCGAGGTGGAGTTGGAGACCACCTGCTCCATCGAACGGACGTCGGAGACCGGCAGCCCGGTGGCCTGGCGGAGCTGCTCCTGGATCTGCCCGCTCAAGGTCAGGGGCTCGACCCGGGTGCGCACCACCCAGGCGATCGGCGTCAGGCGGACGTTCAACGCGTTGGCGGCGTCCGGCACCTGCGCCTGCGGGATGTACATGGTGGGACCCGGATCGTTGTTGAGGCCGCCGTCGCGCGTGTCGCCGACCACGCCGATGATCTGGCGCTCGGGCTCGTCGGCGAACTCGCGCATGACGCCGCGCCCGATGATGAGGCGCTCGCCCACGGGATCGCCTTTCGGCCAATACTGGCGGGCCATGGCCTCGTTGATGACGACCACGGCCGGCGCCGCGCCGTCGTCGTGATCGTTGAAGGACCGGCCGCGCTTGACCGGGATCTTGAACACCTCGAAGTAGCCGGGCGAGACCGTGGTCCAGCCGCCGCCGCCGTTGAAAGGACCGTCGGCGGGCCGGCCGACGATGCGGAACGGCAGGCCGTATCCGCCCTCCAGCGGCACGCAGCAGGTGGCGCTCGCCTCGGTCACTCCCGGCACGGCGCGCAGCCGCTCGACGCCGTCGCGGATCAACTGCTCGACGGCCTCGGATTTGAGGAAACGCGGCCCGGTGAGCGACATGCGCATCGTCAGCACGTGACTGGAGTCGAAGCCCGGCTCGACGCGGCCGAGCGCGACGGCGGTGCGGATGAGCAGCGCCGAGCCGATGAGGAGGATCAACGCCAGCGCCACCTCCGTCACCACCAGCAGCGAGCGCGCCTTGTTCTGCCGGAAACCGGTGCCCGAGCGGCCGCCGCCCTCCTTGAGCGACGCCGTGAGGTCGGTGCGCGAGCTCTGCAGCGCCGGGATCAGGCCGAAGAGGATGCCGGTCGCCACGGAGACCGCGAACGTGAAGACGAGCACGCGCCAGTCGACGCCCACCAGCGAGCCGTTCTCGCCGACGCGCGGCAGGTCCGCCGTATTGACCGCCAGGAGGGCGCGGATGCCGGCGATGCCGAGCAGCAGCCCCAGCACGCCGCCGGCCAGCGACAGCACGACGCTCTCGGTCAGCAGTTGGCGGATGATGCGCCCGCGCGAGCCGCCGATCGCCGTGCGGATGGCGATCTCGCGCCGCCGGCCGGTGGCGCGCACGAGGAGGAGGTTGGCGACGTTGGCGCAGGCGATGAGCAGCACGAGGCTCACCGCGCCGGCGAGCACGAAGAGCGACGTGCGGACATCGCTGACCAGGCTCTCGCGCACCGGCTGCACGGTGAAGCTGTTGTTCGGCTGCAGCGCGTTGGGATACTTGCGGCGGTACTCGTCCGCCGAGAGCTTCAGCCGCGCCTTCGCCTGCTCGAGGGTGACGCCCGGCTTCAGCCGGCCCGCCGAGAGGAAGTAATGGCCCTGGTCCTCGCTGTTCGGGTCGAGCTGGAACGGGATCCACACCTGCGGCGAGATGCCGAACTCCTCCAGACTGAAATCGCGCAGCACGCCGACGACGGTGTACGGCTCGTTGCTCAGCGAGAGGGTCCTGCCGACGATGTTGGGATCGCTGTTGAAGCGCCGGGCCCAGAACCGGTGGCCGAGGACGACGACGCGCGGGCCGTTCGGACGGTCCTCCTCCGGCGTGAACGTGCGGCCGAGCTCGGTCGACATGCCGAAGAGGCGGAAGTAGTCCGCGGAGACGCGGTCCGACTGGAGCTGCTCCGGAAAGCTGCCGCCCGTCAGGTTCACGACGCCGGCGTTGAACGCCGCGACGTCCTGGACGACGCTCGTCTGCTGGCGGAAATGCTGGAACTTCGCCGGCGAGGCCACCGCGCCCGAGCCGTCCGGCGAGGTGGTGAGGAACATCACCATGCGGTCCGGATCCGGAATGGAGACGGGGCGCAGCAGGACCGCGTTCACCACCGAGAAGATGGCGGTATTGACGCCGATCCCGAGTGTCAGCGCGGCGACGGCCGCCAGCGTGAACGCCGGGCTCTTGGCGAACATCCGCAGCGATTGTTTGAAGTCTTGAAGGAATGTCTCCATCGGGGGCTCCGCCGGGTCGTCCTGTTGTACGTCTGCGCCCGGGCGAGGTTTCCAACCCGCGGACGGCCGGCCTCATTCCGTCCTGAACCGTTCCCTACAGGCGCAGCCGCAAGACCGCCGCAAAAGAGATGGTGTCCTCGTCGAGCTCGGTGAGGCCGTTCGGCTCCGGCGCCCGCCAGCACCTCGCCAGGAGCGCGCCGCAAGAGGTAGTGGTCGAGATCATCGCGGCCTTGGCACTCTTGAGCTAGAATGAGGAATGGTTTGGCGGGTGGGCACTGCGACAGCTCTCGCCGCCGCTCTTGCAGGAGCGGCGGCCCAGGCGCAATTCCCTACGTATGCCCCTGGGCACGGCTCTCAGCAGACCAACCAAATCCCGATGGGCTCGGTGGCCGGAAGCGGCCTCCCCGCCAACAGCAACGTCCTGCTCGTCGACCTCGACAACAACGGCGGGGCCTTGGAGATCGTGGTCGGCACGGCCACCGGACGGTTGTACGTCTTCGACCACCATGGCAACGTGCGCCCGGGCTGGGCGGGCGGCAAGCAGCTACCGACCGAGATCGGGTCCAGCCCCGCCGCCGGCCAGCTCGATGGTGACACGCCGCTGGAGATCGTCGTCGGTTGCGGCACCGCGGCGGCGGGACAGAACCACGGCCAGTTGACGGCGTTCGAAGCGGACGGCACCCAGAAGTGGGTCTTCGCGCCGGCCGCACCGTTCGGAGACCGCTTCCCACCCGACGGGCTTTCCGACTCGGTCTATTCCACTCCGGCCATCGGTGACCTCGGGGGCGCCGGGGCCGGCGACGACGTCGCCTTCGCCAGCCTCGGCGGCTGGATCTATGCGATCAACGGGGCTACCGGCGCGCTCCTGCCCGGCTGGCCCTACGACGTCAAGGAGACCATCTGGAGCTCTCCGGCCCTCGCCGACCTCAACGGCGACGGACAGCTCGAGGTGATCATCGGCTCCGACGTGCAGTGGGACGAGGTGCCGAACGCCCAGCCGCCCGGCGGCGGGGTCTGGGTGTTCCGCCGCAACGGCAGCTATTTCCCCGGCTTCCCAAAGTTCGTCAGCTACACGCCGCAGACCCCGTATGTCGGCATCCAGTCCTCGCCGGTCGTCGGCGACGTCACCGGCGACGGCTGTCCCGACATCGTGGTCGGCACCGGCCAACCGGGCAGCGACACCACCACCATCGGCCGGCTGCTGCACGTCTACCAGCGCGACGGCTCGATCCCGCCGGGGTGGCCGCAGCCGCTGACAGGCCATGTGGTGGGCTCGCCCGCGCTCGCCAACCTCGATGCCGACGCGGCGCTGGAGATCCTCGCACCGGTCATCCAGTTCGCTCCCTCGGGCGGCAACGTTACGCCGCAAGAAGGGTGGATCTACGGCTTCAACGGCGACGGAACTGCCGTCTTCTCGCCCATCCGACCTACGACACACGCCGATTACACCGGCGACGGCGTCAGCGAGCCTGCCTTGACCGTCGGCGAGCTGGCGGTCGCCCAAGTCGGCAGCAACAACCCGGTGATCCTCACCGGCCGGGTCGGCCTCGACGTGACGCTGATCTCCAAGACTGGAGTGCAACTCTCCGAGAACGGTCCACCCTACCCGCCTACCGATCCCGGCAAGCTCGCCTACTCCACCCAGCAGGGTGTGAACGGCCCCGCTGCCGCGAACCTCGACGCCGACGGCACTCTGGTGATCGTGGGCGCCGACGCACGCTCCTTCAGCGACCCGGACGACCTCGGCATCTGGGGCTGGAACTCCGGCGCGGTGGGCTCCCTGCCCTGGCCGCAGTTCCGCCAGAACGCCCGGCGCACTGGTACGGCGCCCGGGGTGACGCCGCCGACGTGCGCCATGCCGCCCGCCCCGCAGGACTACTTCACGGTGACGCCCTGCCGCGTGTCGGACTCGCGCCTCCCCTTCTTCAACAAGACCTATGCACTCCCCAAATACGTGGCTGGCGAGCAGCGCACGATCACCTTCCACGCCAATGCGTTCAACCCGTGCACCAGCATCCCCGCCACTGCCAAGGCGGTGGCGATCAATGTCACCGTGGACCAGCCGACGCACGACGGCTTCCTGCGCCTCTATCCGGGCGGTGATGGTCTGCCACCCACGAGCACAATCAGCTTCAAGGCCGGGCGCACGCGCGCCAACAACGCGGTGATGCCGCTCTCCTTCGACGGGCGCGGCAACCTCACCGTGGCCGTCGACATGCCCCCCGGCGGGCAGGTGGACGTGATCCTCGACGTCTTCGGATACTTCCAGTAGACCGACAGCGCCACCGGGGAGAGGACCGGTGCTATTCCCTACAGCCGGAACCGCAACACCGCCGCAAAAGAGAGGGTGTCCTCGTCAAGCTCGGTGAGTCCGTTCACCTCCGGCGCCCGCCGTTCGGCGAAGACATCTAGGTGCAGGTGGGGACGGACCGGCACGTCGGTTCCGACGCGGGCGAGATAGGACACGTCCGAGGTCTTCCCCTCAATGCGCGACGAGTAGAACCAGCCGGCGCCGGCGGCGACGTACCAGCGGTCGCCGAGGACGATGAAGCCCTGGGGGAACACGAAGACGATGCCCGTGCTGCCGAAGCCGTTGGGGAAGTACTCCAGATCGGCCTGCAGCTTGAGCGGGCGGAAGAGGACGAGCTGATAGGAGACGAGGCCGGTCACCTCGTTCTCGTCCATGGCCAGGGGGTTCTCCCGCAGCTCGCCGGCCGGCGTCCACAGATGAACGCCCACCCCGATACGGTTCTCGATACCCGCCGCCGGCGCCGCGGCCAGCAGCAGCGCCGCGCCCAGCAGCCCTCGGAGGCTGTGCGGTTTCATGTTGGGGCAGCATATCTCAACTCCCGAAGGGACCCAAAGGACAGCAGGGACAGCAGGGATCCCAAGGACGGTTAACGTTCAGGCGAGTCTTCTTTGTCCTTGCTGTCCTTGGTGTCCCTGCTGTCCTTGTCACTCCCAAACATATTGACAATGTATATACGCTGAAGTAGGCTCGACCTCCCATGAAGAAGAAGACGAAGCTCCTTGACCGGCTTCAGAAGGACCGTCCGATGACGACCATCAGCATCCGCATACCCGAGGATGTGGTGGAAGACCTCAAGCGGGTCGCGCCTCTGCTGGGCTTCTCGGGCTACCAGCCGCTCATCCGCGCCTACATCGGGCAGGGTCTGCGGCAGGACCTCGCGAAGCTCGACCGGAATCCCGGCATCGAGCGGCTGGCGGAGAGCCTCCGCCGGCAGGGCGTGGGTGAGGAGATCATCCGTTCGGCCATCACCGAGCTGACGCTGCCCGCGCGATGACCTCGACGGGATCTCCAAGCGCCGCCTCGCCCGGCTGCACCACCCGCATGTAGATGCCGCGGAAGTTGCGATGCCGGAGGTCGGGCCTGGAGACGAAGCGCAGCGCGTCGGCCCCGAAGCGCGCGTGGAACTTCTTGCAACCGTTGTGCGGCTTCGACGTCACCTCCAGGGTGGCGCCGCCGACCTGCAGGCGGCTGCCCGTTGGCAGGTTGGAGACGGACAGGTCGAGATCCAGAAACAGATTGTCCCCGAACAGCGTCAACGGCTGGCCGTTGGCGATCAGCTCAGCGACGTCGATCTGCCTCACCGTGATCTGGGCCTCCGGCCGCGGTTCCTTCTGGCGTCCCCAGGCGTCTCCGGGAAGCCCGGCATCCGGCTCCAGGCGGACCCGCTCAGGCGTCTCGCGCAGGCCGCCCTCCCAGCGCCGCACGAGCAGGACCAGGCGGCCTCGATCCGCGGGCGCTCCGGGCATTGCGGCGAGGCTGCGCTCCAGGTGATCCAGCGTGGTATACCGCGCGGGATCGCCCAGTGAGCTGGAATCTATCGTGACCATATCCATCGTAGCCGGAATGATATCGTTTCCCCGATGTCTCAGGACCGTCTCGCAGCGAGCCTCGACATCGACCGCCGATCGAGCCTCGAGATCGTCCGTATCATCCAGGAGCAGGACCGCCTCGTGGCCGAGGCCGTGGCCCGCGAAGAGGCGCGGATCGCGCAGGCCATCGACAGGATCGCCGAGCGGCTTTCCCGCGGCGGCCGGCTCTTCTATGCCGGCGCCGGCACCAGCGGCCGCATCGCCATGCTCGACGCCGCCGAGCTGCCTCCGACCTTCGGCGTCGAGCCCTCCCTCGTCCGCGTGCTGATGGCGGGCGGCGAGCGGGCCTTCTTCGCCGCCGCCGAGGGGGCCGAGGATGACGAGGCCGCTGCCCTCGAGGCGGTGAACCAGGAGGTGAAACCCGCGGACGCACTCATCGGCATCGCCGCCTCGGGTACGACGCCCTACACCGTCGCGGCCGTACAAGAAGCGAAGAGGCTCGGCGCGCTGACGATCGGCATCACCTCGACTCCGGAGTCGCCGCTCGCACGCGAAGCGGAGATCACGATCGTCGCGCAGACGGGGCCCGAGGTAATCATGGGCTCGACGCGCATGAAGAGCGGCACCGTGCAGAAGCTCATCCTGAACGCGATCTCGACCGGCGTCATGATCCGCCTCGGCCGCGTCTACTCGAACCTGATGATCGAGATGCCGGCGACCAACGAGAAGCTTCACCGCCGCGGCGTGCGCATGGTCGAGCTGGCGGCGAACGTGAGCCGTGAGGCGGCCGAGGAGGCGTTGCGCGAGGCGGGCGGCAACGTCAAGCTCGCGGCGGTCATGGCGAAGCGGCGCGTCCCGGCCGAAGAGGCGCGGCGGCTGCTCGCGGAGCGGACGCTGCGGGAGGCCCTCGAGGGATGAACCGCTTGGAAAGGCTGCACGCGATCGCGCGCCAGAAGAGCCGCGTCATCGTCGGTCTGATGTCCGGCACCTCCGTGGATGCCATCGATGCCGTGCTCGTGCGCATCTCCGGCCATGGCTCGCGGGCGCGCATCGAGAAGCTCCGCTTCGACAGCTTCCCGTTTCCGGCCGACATCCGCGCCCGCGTCAACACGCTGTTCGACAAGGACCGCGCGACGATCGAAGAGATTTGCCACCTCGACTTCGTGCTCGGCGAGCTGTTCGCCGCCGCCACCCGCCGGCTGGTGGCCGATGCGGGAAGGAAGACGGCCGACGTGGATCTCGTCGCCGCCGCCGGCCAGACGATCTGGCATCGCCCGCGCCCGACGACGGAGGAATCGACGGCCGAGGTGCCGTGGATCGGCGAGCCCATCGCCACGCGTTCGACGCTCGCCATCGGCCAGTCCGCGGTGATCGCCGAGCGCACCGGCATCATCACGGTCGGCGATCTGCGCGTGCGCGACGTGGCGGCCGGCGGCCACGGTGCGCCGCTGGTGGCCTACTTCGACTGGGCGCAGCTCCGCCACGCGACGCGGGCACGGGCCATGCAAAATCTCGGCGGCATCGCCAACGTCACCTTCATTCCGCCCAAGGCGAAACTGAACGACGTGGTGACGTTCGACACGGGCCCGGGCAACATGGTGATCGATGCGCTCGTCTCCCTCCTCACCGAGCAGCGGGAGACGTTCGACCGCGACGGCGCGCGCGCGGCGCGCGGCCAGGTGCGCGAGGACGTCCTCGCCTGGTGCATGTCCGATCCGTACTTCGAGCTGCGGCCGCCGAAGACGACGGGGCGTGAGCGCTTCGGCCGGCAGTACGCGCGGCGGCTCGCCGAGCGCTTCGCCGAGGTGCCGCCCGACGATCTCATCGCCACCGCCACCGCCTTCACCGCCGAGAGCATCGCGCACGCCTACCGCACGTTCATCGGCCGGCGGATCGACGAGGTGATCGTCGCCGGCGGCGGCGGCAAGAATCCGACGCTCGTGGCCATGCTGCGCGAGCGCCTCCCGGGCTCCGAGGTGCGCGTCTACGAATACCTGCAGGAGAAGGAAGCGATGGCCATGGCGCTCATCGCCAACGACTCGGTGGCCGGCATGCCGACCAACGTCGGGCGTCTCACCGGCGGCCGGCCGGCGATCCTGGGGAAGATCTGTCTGTGAGCTGAGATGGCGATCCGGCACCTCTACGGCCGCGCCTTCGTGCGCGGCGCCATCCTGGACGACGTGCTCGTCACCCTGAGCGATGGCCTGATCGCCGGCGTCGTGCAGACGGCCGACGTTCCCGCCGCCGCGGAGCGGACGAAAAACCTGATCGTTCCCGGATTCATCGACTGCCATATTCACGGCGGGGACGGCGCCGATTTCATGGATGCGGACGACGACGGCAACGCGCGCATTCTAGCCTTCCACGCACGCCACGGCACGACGGCGCTCGCGGCGACGACGCTCTCCGCCTCGGCGCGCGACCTGCGCAGCGCCGTGGCCGCAATCGCCAGGGCATCGCGTGGAGAGTCAAAGGGCGCCGAGATCTGCGCCGTCCATCTCGAAGGTCCGTACATCAACCCCGAGCGCGCCGGCGCGCAGGACCGCGCGTCGATCCGCCCGGCGGACATCCAGGAGGTCGAAACGCTCCTCGCCGAGGCGCCGGAGCTGCGCTGGATGATGACCCTGGCGCCGGAGCTGCCGGGCGCGCGGGATCTCATCGAGCACTTCCGCGGCCGGGTCAAGCTCGCCATCGGCCATACCGCGGCGGACTACCGAGTCGCGATGGAGGCGATCCAGTGGGGAGCCTCGCACTTCACTCACCTGTTCAACGCCATGACCGGCCTGCACCACCGCGCGCCGGGCGCGGTCGGCGCGGCGATGGTCTCGCCCGAAACAACGGTGGAGCTGATCGCCGACGGGCTCCACGTCGATCCCGCGGTCCTCCACATCGCCGCCCGTATGATGCCAGACCGCGTCGCGCTGGTCTCCGACGCCATCCGCGCCTGCGGCCGGCCGGACGGCACCTACAAGCTGTACAACCACGACGTCACCGTCTCCGGCTGGGAGGCGCGGCTCGCCGACGGCACGCTGGCGGGAAGTTTGCTCACGATGTGTGCGGCGGTGCGCATCATGGTGGAGCTGGCGGGCCTGCCCATCGAGAGCGTGATTCCGCTCGCCACCGAGGTGCCGGCGCGCATCCTCGGCATCGCCGGCCGCAAGGGGACGCTCGAGCCCGGCTTCGACGCCGACGTCGTGCTCCTCGACGACGAGGATTTCGGCAGCGAAAACGTCGAGCGGGTGTTCGTGAAGGGGATGGAAAGGGTTTGAACTGGGAGAACCTCGACTCGTATGAATCGCTAGCCGTCCGCGCCGCGGAGATCCTCCTGGCGGCGATCCGCCGCGATCCGCGCCTCGTCCTCGGTCTTCCCACCGGCCGCACGCCGATCGGCCTCTACGAGCGCGTCGTCGCCGCGTGCGCACGCCGGTATCACTGCTTCCGCGACGTGATGACGTTCAATCTCGACGAGTATGCCGGCATCGCGGGCGATCATCCCGGCAGCTATTGCACCTTCATGAAGCGGCACCTCTTCGATCACGTGGATCTCGACCCGCGCCGCACGCACATCCCGTGCGGCGACGCCGCCGATCTCGAGGATGAGTGCGCGCGGTACGAGGACGAGATCCGCGCCGCCGGCGGCCTCGGCCTGACCTTCCTCGGCCTCGGCGCCAACGGCCACATCGCCTTCAACGAGCCGGGAACGCCGTTCGATTCGCGGACGCACGTCGCGGCCCTCAGCGAGGAGACGCGCCAGTCCAACGCGGAGATTTTCGCCGGCGAGAGCGTACCGGCGCGCGCCATTACCATCGGGATCGGAACGATCCTGGATTCCCGGTCCATCGTGCTGCTGGCCTCGGGCGCCAACAAGCGCGAGGCGATCGAGCGCCTGCGCTCGCGGGAGGTCGGCGAGGATTTTCCCGCCAGCGCGCTATGGCTTCATGAGGACGTGACGGTGCTGGCGGCGCGGTAAAGCCTCACCTTCCCATCCTCCGATCTCCAGATTTCTACGTAACCGGCCGCAATCTGCCGCAGCGCCTCCCCCACCGGCGATCCCCAGATCAACACGTAATCGATCCTTCCACCCGTCCGTTTCGGATAACCGAGGAGATCGACGCGCGGCGGCTCGGTCTCGATGCCGAGAGGAACGGCCGCGAGATGGCGGAAGGGATCCAGCCGGGGCTCGAAGTAGATTGGAAAGTAATTCTCGCTGGCTTCGTACAGCGAGAGATCCACCAGCCGTTTCCGCGCCGCGATGTAGCCGCTGGCGTGGACGTAGGGCTCGGTGCGGAAGACCAGCGGCTGGCCGTCCGGCCGCTCCCCGCGGTGAGCGAAGGAAAGGAAGAGCAGCGTGTGGTCGGGCTCGACATGATCTCCGGCGGCCACGATCTCCGTCAGATCAGAATTGACCCGCGCGTACATCGACGCAAAGACTGCGAGGAAGGCCAGAGCGATGCCGGCGGCCGCGATCTGAATCGCTCGCCGCCGCCACGCCGGATGATCGAAGGTGCCGAACCAGAGGATCAGCGCCAGGAAGGGAAACAGGTTGAGGCGATGGTTGATGAAACCGCCGCCGGCGAGCTCGCTCGGCGCGGCGAAGAAGATCAAAGCGAAGATCAAAGCGACCCACAGCAGACCGTCGCCCGTCTGCGCCGGCCGCCAACGCCGTGCGCGCAGACAGACGAGAGCGACGATGAAGAACAGCAGCGCCAGGGCCACAGACAGCAGGATCGTCCACCGGCTGATCGACGCCAGCGAGTAGAGCCCGGCCAGGTGCTTGATCTTGGCCCACAGCGGCAGCATCGAAACCGTCGCGCCTGTCCGGCGGCCCACAAACGAAACCATTAGCGCCAGAGCCGGCAGGCAGGCGAGGAAGGGGCCGAGCAGAGACCGTCCTGATCCGGTCTTCAGCATTCGCCATCCCGCGAGCGCCAGCAGCGCGACGACGGTCATCACCAGCGTGACCGGATGGCAGAAGTAGACCCACAGGACGAGCAGAGCGAGGATGGCGATCCGCAGCGGCGTCATCCGCTCCTGATTTCTCCACCAGAATCCCAGCGCGAAGAAGAACGTCGCCAGGCTGAAGCAGAAGTTGAAAAAACCCATCTGAAAGAGGAAGTTGTAGAGGAATGGAAAGGAGAGGACGGAAAGGAACGCCGCCCGCCGATCGATCGCCTTCAGGGCGTAGCGCACGGAGAGCGGCAGCAGGAGGACGTACGCGGTGAGCAGAATCTTCTCCGCCATGGGCACGGAGACGAAGCTCAGCACGCGGCTCATCAGAAAGAAGATGAACCAGTTCGGCAGCGCCTCTCCGTTCGGCAGGTAGTACTGGCGCAACAGCCCCGCCTCCGGACGGTCGTACTGGCGCAGGATGAAGGCGACCGCCTGATGGCCGGGGCCGTCCTGCGTAGGGATGAAGGGAAAGGCCCAGAGGAGCGCCAGGTGGAGGACCAGGAGGAGGATGAAGAGGAGGGGCTCCCCGGAGAGGCGGCGAATCGGGAGATTCACGGAGGGGGATGGTATCAGCGATCTCGGACCTTCCCCCGCCCGAACCCGCGCGATCACCCCGAACCATGAAAACAAAATGTAGAGACGCCCTGCGGGCGTCTCTAGGGCGGCGCGGACGCCTGAATAACGAACGGCGGTTACCCGGCCGCGCCGACAGTCCCCGAACCCCCAGATGTGCCGCCCCGGCCTGGAATCGAAAACGGCCGGTGTTCGCCGATCCGGAGACCTCTCCCGCTATCATCTCAGCGCATATGGACCCCTCCCACCCCCTGAAGCTCAGCGTCGTCATCCCCTGCCTCAACGCGGAGTCCACGCTCCCCGCGCAGCTCGAGGCGCTGGCGCGGCAGAGCTGGCCGGGCGAGTGGGAGGTGATCGTGGCCGACAACGGCTCCGCCGACCGCTCGCGCGAGATCGTGGCGAGCTTTCGCGACAGGATTCCGGGGCTGCGGCTCGTCGATGCTTCGGACCGCCGAGGGCAGGCCCACGCACGGAACATGGGAGCGGCGGCGGCCATGGGAGAGGCGTTCCTCTTCTGCGACGCCGACGACGAGGTGGGCGCCGGCTGGCTCGCGGCCATGGGCCAGGCCCTGGCGGTGCACGAATTCGTCGCCTGCCGCTACGACCAGGAGAAGCTCAATCCGGTCGAGGTGCGGCGCACGCATCTCAATCCGCAGAAGGACGGCCTCACCCGCTACGACTATCCCGATTTCCTGCCCCACGCCGGCGGCGGCGGCCTCGGCGTGCGGCGGCGCGTCCACGAAGCGGTCGGGGGGTTCGACGAGACCCTTCCCGCCCTGGAGGACACGGACTACTGCTGGCGCATCCAGCTCGCCGGATACGGCTTCCATTTCGTTCCCGAGGCCGTGGTCCACATCCGCCACCGTCACGACCTCGGGAGCATCTACCGCCAGGGTGTGAGCTACGGCAAGCACAACGTGCTCATCTACTCGCGCTACCGCGCGAAAGGAATGCCTCGTCTGGGTTGGGTGCCGGGCCTGCTGCGCTGGGGAAAGCTGATCCTCAGGACGCCGCTGATGGTGCTCACTCGCGAGGGACGGGCGCGCTGGCTGTGGCAGCTCGGCTGGCGGGTGGGACGGATCGAGGGGTGCTTCAAGTACCGGGTCGTAGCTCCGTAGAGCCGGACCCGCTCAGCTCACCGGCGCCTCGACCGGCGCGCCGAAGAGCTCGCGGCCGAGGGCGTCGCACTGCTCGCGGAAGCTCTCCTCCATCTCCTCGCGACGGTCCGCGGGCAGGAAGGCGTGCCGCAGGGCCGCGAGGGAGAGGCCCGCCAGCTCGGCCGGAGAGTAGCCGAAGGTCTGGTGCAGGCGCAGGAGCTCGCGGGTGAGGTTGGTGTTGAAGAAGGCGGGATCGTCCGAATTCACCGACAGCGCGAGACCGGCGCGGTAGAGGCGGTCGAACGGATGGTTGGCGTAGTCCGGCGCCACTCCCAGGCAGACGTTCGAGGAAGGGCAGACCTCCAGCGGGATCTGCGCCGCCCGCAGCTCGTCGAGCAAGGCGGGATCGTCGACGGATCGCACGCCATGGCCGATGCGCTCGGCGCCGCAGACCGCGAGCGCGGTACGGATCGACTCCGGCCCCGCCGTCTCGCCGGCGTGGGCCACGCGATGCAACCCTTCCCGCCCGGCGGCGGCGAAGTGCTCGGCGAAAGGCTCGGTGGGAAAGCGGCCCTCGCTTCCCGAGAGCCCCAGCGCCACGACGACGCCGCGGCGCCAGCCGGCGAGCGCCCACTCGAGGGTGAGGTCCGCCGGCGGGACGCCGACGTTGCGCACGATGTCCGGGATCAGCCGCAGGGTGACGCCGTAGCGGCGCTCCCCTTCGGCGATCGCCTCGGCCATCGCCGCCAGCACCTCGCCGCCGTTGGCGCCGTTGGCCAGGTGCGTCGAGATGGTGAAGTGCGCTTCCGTGTAGACGACGTTCTGGTAGGCCTGCTCGGCGAGGAAGTCGAGGGTGAGGAGCTTGAAGTCCTCGGGCCGGCGCAGGGCGCGCGAGCAGGCGAGGTAGACCTGCACGAAGTGCTCGAAGTCGGTGAAGCGGAACCAGCGCTTGAGCCCCGCCTCGTCGGTTGCCGGCAGCTCGATGCCGTTGCGCCGCGCCAGCTCCAGCAGCACCGCCGGGCGCATCGCACCCTCCAGATGGACGTGCAGCTCCACCTTGGGAAGGTGCAGCAGGAAGCGGTCGATGCTCATGCCGGGACCGGCGGCCGCAAGCGTTCCCTGAGCCGCGCGATCACCGGCTCGGGAACGAGACCGGTCACGTCGCCGCCCAGGGCGAAGACCTCCTTCACCAATCGGCTCGAAAGATAAGTGTAGTCCTCTTTCGGCATCAGGAAGACGGTCTCGACCCGCGGATTGAGCCGCCGGTTCATCAGCGCCATCTGGAACTCGTATTCGAAATCGGAAACCGCGCGCAGGCCGCGGATGACGGCGCGGCCGCCCACGCGGTCCATGAAATCGACGAGCAGGCCGGAGAAGCTCTCCACCCGCACGTCGGGGCCCACCATCTCGCGGATCGCCTCCATCCGCTCCTCGACGGAGAACAGCGGCTTCTTGCCCTCGTTGCCAAGCACGGCCACCACCACCTCGTCGAACAACGGCCGGCAGCGCTCGATGATGTCGAGGTGGCCGTTGTGGATGGGATCGAAGGATCCGGGGTAGACGGCGATCCGTTGGCTCATCGCTGTTGGGTGAGATTGAAGGTGACGACGTTATACGCCGCGTCGGTGACGCGCAAGAGCCCGAGGTCCCCCGGCTTGCCGCCTTCGATCAGGAAGACCTCCGTGCGGCCGTCGATGAGGCCGTCGGCGGCGCGCACCGGCTTCCATTCCTCCGCGTTGACGCTGTACAGCGCTTCCCGCAGCGGGCTCGCCGCGTCGCGCACCGTCACGCGCAGGGCTCCGTCCTTCTCCTTCTCCACCTTCACCAGCGTCGGCGGCGTGTGATCGATCACCACCGGATCGCTCACCTGCTCGGCCGCCAGGACGCTCTCGGGATCGTTGGACGGCCCGTCGGAGGCGCGCAGGCGGAAGCGGTAGACGCCGTCGGGAAGGGAGAGGGCGTCGAAGCTGTAGTACTCGTCCTTGAGGTCTTCCACCATCGGCAGCCACTTCCCTTCCCCGCTTGCGGAATGACGGAAGGAGAGATCGTAAACCAGATCGTCGCCGTTGGGATCGGCCGCCGCCCAGCGCAGCGTCTGGTAGCCCAGCTTCCAGAGCACCTTGGTACGGGCCCCGCCTTCGTCGTCCAGGGCGGGCGTGACGCTGGTGAAGATGCCCTCGCGGTTGGGATGCGCCGGCTCGTAGACCTGGTTGCTGGGATTGAAGTTGGTGGGCACCAGGATCTGCCCCGGATCGAGCGCCGCCAGGGCCGCGATCTTCGGGCTCAGGTTCTCCTGGCGATAGGAGAGCTCGGTCTCGTAGATCCGCGGCGAAGCGCCGTCGCCCGCCCGCAGCTCGGCCCGCCACTGGACGTAGCGGCCGTTCGGCAGGCCGGCGAGCGCGATCTCGGTGCCTTCGCGCGGCTCGCTCCACGAGGACCAGGTGCGGTCGGGCTCGGCGCTAACGCCGCTGCGGAACGAGAACCGCACCGCGCCGCCGGCGGGCACCTCGCCCTGCCAGGAGAAGGTGCCGAAGCGCGCCACCTGCTCGGCGTCGAGCGCCGCGCTGGTGTAGGTGCCGGCCCGCTCGGTGCCCGAGGTGATGTGGAACAGCGCCGCGGCGTTGGTGGTGGCGAAGACCGGTCCAGGTTGGCCAGGCAGCACGGCCACGATCTGCCGCTCGTCGACGTCCTTCTCCAGGATCATCTGGCGGTCCGCCCAGCGGTAGAGCTTGCCTTCGAGGCCGGTGGCCACCCACAGCCGGCCGTCCTGCCAGAGGAGGTCGTAGACGGTATCCTCGGGGAAGGTCCACAGGCTCTCGACGACGCCGGCGGGCGAGATGGAGAGCACCTCGCTGCGCGTCCCGCCGGCGGCGGCGCCGCGGCGCGCCGCCGCGGCGGCGGCGGGCGGCTGATCCACCGGCTCGATGGTCACCGTCACCTGCCCCTGGCCCCCGGTCGCCGGTTTCGCGGCGCTTCCCGGCGGCGTGGCGGCCGCTCCGGTCTGGTCCCGGGCCTGGTCCACCAGGCTCGCTTCGGAGGAGATCACGGCGGCGTAGCAGGTACCGTCCGCGGCCGCGGCGAGGGAGACGACCTCGGGCTCGTCGGCGTCGTAGAGGGTGCGCGCCCGGCCGTCGCGGCCGACGCGCAGGATGAGCCCCTCCCCCGCGGTGCCGATGAGCACGTCACCCCCGGGCAGCGGCTCGATGGCGCGGACGTGGGTGTCCTCGCTGTCGTAGAGGACCTCGCCATGCCCTTTCGCGTCCACCCGGAAGAGCTTGCCCTGCGTACCCGTGCCGACCAGCAGGTTGCCGTCGGCGGCGCGGGCCAGCGACCAGATGTAGGTCTCGCCGGGATCGAAGAAGACTTCCCCCTTGGCCTTCTTCCCCGCCGGGATGCGGTAGACCTTGCCACGCGGCGAGGTGCCGGCGTAGACCGTGCCGTCCTGATCCGCCCAGACGGCGAAGACCTCCGGCTCGGGCGCGGCGAACAGCTCGCTGACATCACCCTTGTGATCGATCTTGAGTACTTTGCCGGCGTTGCCGGTGCCCACCACCCAGCCGTCCGGATGGACGGCGGCGGCGAGGAGGAACGGCTCGGCGAGCGAGGCCAGGCGCTCCACGCGCGGCGCGAGCTGGATGCGGCCCAGGGAATCGACGCTGACTCCCTCCAGGGTGCCGGCGAGGAACGCCTGCTGGCTCTGCGCCTGGAAGATGCGCACCTGGGTGGCGCGGGCCGGAACAGCCACGAGAGCGAGCAGCAGGACAGCCGGAACGGAAAGCCTCGACGTCATGAACCTTCCTTTCGGATTCATGGGGACCAGGGCGCTCAATTCTTCCCCGAATCCTTGGGAGAAGAAGGAGGATTGGGCAAGGCCTTGCTCGCCGCCGCGTCCTCTCCCGCCTTCTCCCCTTCCTCGCCTTCGCCCGCCTGTGGCTCGCGCCGGCGCACCTCGAGATCGATCTTCACCAGGCCTTCCATCGGCACCTCGAGGGCCTCGCGACGCTCCTGGGCGACGGTGGAGCGCAGCACCGCCGCGCTGTTCGACGAGGCGGCTCCCCACAGCGAGCGCACCGAGCCCGGCAGGCGCGGCATGACCTCGCCGGCCACGGAGAGGCCGGGGCCGCCGTAGACCCCGAGCACCATCAGATCGCGCCGGGAGTGGAAGGAGCGCAGCAGCTCGAGCGCCTGCTGGAAGGTGACCGGCTCGGCAGGCTCCATGGCGAGGCGGGCGGCGTCGACGCTGGCGCCGTCGCCCACCAGCAGCGAGTAGCGGCCGGCGGGCAGATCCTCGGGCAGGTCGAGGCTCATCGAGTGGCGGAAGCGGTCGCCGCGGTAAGCCACCAGGTCGAGATTCAGCGTCACCCGGTCGCCGGGCCGCACCAACGTGCGGCTGGCGTTGGCGCCCACCAGAGTGGCGAAGCGCGGCTGCGTCGTCTGGTCGAGCCGCACGTCGACGTTCTCGAGCTGCACCCTCTCCAGGGTGTTCTGGGAGAGATAGGCGACGATCGACAGCAGGAAGGCCGCGGCGTCCGTGCCGGCGTTGTCGCCGTCGAAGCTCTGCCGCACCTCCAGATCGCCGTAGCCCTTGAGGCGCAGGCGGGCGGAGAGATCGAGGCTCTGTGCGCCCGTCGTGTAGCTCGCCGACTCGAGGCCCGCCAGCACCGAGCTGCCCACCAGCAGCGGCATGAACTCGGGAAGCTCGGCGAGGCGCATGTGAAACTCGCGCGGCCGCTCGCCGTCCACCCGCAGCGTCATCGGCACCATGGGCGCCTCGGCGCCGATGCGGCCCTGGATGCCCATCTTGCGGTCCTGCTCGAAGGCGCCGACGATGCGGCCGCTGTTCTGGATCTTGAACGAGTTGTTCGAGCTGGAGAGGACGGTGAGCACCTCCGAGGTGGCCATCGGCACGCGCACCGGCCCGAGCCCGAGGAAGGGATGGCCGAAGGCGAGCACCTGATCGCCGTAGTGGTCCGTCACCGTGCCGTAGGCGGCGAGTTGGAAGTCGCCGTCCACCAGCACCACGGCCACGGCGCTGCCGGGCTCGAGGTCATTCGGCACCGCGCCGGGCTCGGCCTTGCCTCCCGAGCCGACGCTGCCGAGCGCTTGGCGCAGCAGGGCCGTGGAACGCTCGCCGAAGCCGGAAGCCGCCCACTGGACGGCGGACGAGGCGCCCTCCACGAACCGCGGCTGGAGCTTCGCGAGCTGCGTGGTGAGGAGGTCCTGCGGCACGCGGCCGGCAAGGAGATCCGAGAGCTTGACGGGAGGGGGAGGCGGCGTCAGCGGCAGCGGCTTGAGACCCGAGAGCTGGCGCATGGATTCGATGGGCGTGATGCCCGCGATGGCCTCGTTGGTGAACGACCAACTGAACGCCACGGCGCCGGCGAGGCGGCCGTCCAGGAACACCGGGCTGCCGCTCATGCCGGCGACCACGCCGCTCTTCTCCAGACCCTTGCCGGTGAGGCGGGCCAGGATGTAGCTGACATCGGGGCTGACGTTGCGCATGATGCCGATCACCTCGACGTCGAAACGCTCGGGTTCCGTGCCGGCGAAGACGGACAGGCCGTAGCCGTGCTGGCCGCGCTGGACCTCGGCGATCGAGATCGTCGGCAGCGCGCCCGTAGGGATGGCTGCGGCATGGTCTTCCGCCTTGGCCGGCGCGGCTGCCGCCAGCGGCGCGGCGAGCATCAGGGCTCCAACCAGCGATAGAGCCACACGAACCGACAGATCGAACCTTGGGTACCTCATTGCTTCTCTCCCGTAGACGATCGGACGAGCGTCTCCTTCAGCCGCTCGGCGGGGAATCTCCCTGTCCGTAGAACCGCGAGCCGGTCTCCTTCTATTGCCACCAGGGTGGACGGCGGTCCTCCGGGGAGGACGCCGCCATCCACCACCATCGCATCCTCGCCGGCGAGCAGCTCGGCGGCCGCTGCGGGATCGAGGATGGGCTCGCCGCCGCTCCGGTTGGCGCTGGTCGCCGTCAGGCCATGGCCGAGCGCCGCCAGCAGCTCCCGCAGCCTTTCATGCTCCGGCACCCTCACCGCCAGCCGGTTTTCGCCGGCGGCGGCCGGCAGCGGCTGGGAAATCGGCAGCAGCACCGTCAGCGGCGCCGGCCAGAGCGCGAAAAGACGCTCCACTATATAGAGGTTGGAATCGGCGCCCAAGTTGATCCCCAGGGGAGCGAGCTGCTCGCGGCCGGCCACCACCACCGGCAGGGCCTTCTCCGCCTCCCGCCCCTTGATGCGATAGATCGCCTCGACGCCCGCCGGGTTCCACGGATCGGCGCCCAGGCCGTAGCTCGATTCGGTCGGAATGGCGAGCACGCCGCCGCGGCGGAGGAGGTCCTGCAGGGGGGCGATGGGGTCTCCCCAGTGCCAGAGGGGGGCGGGGGGTGGCGGTTTGGCGGTCACAAGGGATGATTTTATTCGCAGCGGCGCCGGCTCCGGCGAGCCCCTCACTCCCCCTTCCCCCTCTCTCCCGCCTCACACCCACCCCCGGGAGAGAGGGGGCTGGAAAAAGCTGATTCTTGCTTTTGTAGTCTCCCTCCTCTCCCCGGGCGGGTGGGCGTGAGGCGGGAGAGGAGGGCCGGGGAGGTGAGGGGCCCCGGCGGCGCCGCTACGGCCTGCATTACGCGCCCGGCCGAATCGGAGCTACCGCCGCCGCCGCGCCGCGCCCGCGATCAGCTCCTGGGCATGCGAGAGCGAGAGCTCCGTGACCTTCCTGCCGGCGAGCATGCGGGCCACCTCTTCGACGCGGGTCCCGGCGTCCAGCTCCTCGACGCGGACGCTGGTGCGGCCGCCGTCTACGCGCTTGCTGACGCGGAAGTGATGATCGGCGTGGGAGGCCACCTGCGGCAGATGGGTGACGGCGAGGATCTGGCCGCCCTTGGCGAGGCGCTGCAGCTTGGCGCCGAGGGCCGCGGCCTCGGCGCCGCCGACGCCGGTGTCCACCTCGTCGAAGACCAGCGCCGGATGGGCCTTCTCGGCCTCTCCCCTGGTCGCGAGCTGCAGGGCCAGATGGATGCGGGAGAGCTCGCCACCCGAGGCGATTTTGGCGAGCGGCCGCGGCTCCTCGCCCGGGTTCGGCGCGAAGAGGAAGACCACTTGATCGACGCCGTCGCGGCCGAGCTCCACCTCCTCGCCGCCGAGGACGAGCGGGCTCCCCGCCCGGCGCCGACGCTCCAGCGACACCGCGAGGCGCGCCCGCGCGAGACCCAGGTCCTTGAGCTCGCCCTCGATCCGCTCCACCAGGGACGCTCCCCAGGCGGCGCGGGCCTGCGAGAGGGCGAGCGCCGCCTGCCGGTAGTCGGTCAACGCCGCGGCGGCCTTCGCCTCCAGCTCGCCGCGGTTCTCGGCGTCCCCCTCCAGCTCGGCCAGCTCGATCTCGATCTCGGCGCGACGGGCGAGCACCGCGGCCGAGCTGCCGCCGTGCTTGCGGCAGAGCCGCTCGAGGAGCGCCAGCCGCTCCTCCACGAAGTCGAGCCGCGCCGGGTCCGCCTCCAGGCCGTCCAAGCGCTGCCGCAGCGAGCGCGCCGTCTCGGCGAGACGGATGCGCGCCTCCTCCAACTCGGCCTTCCAGGCGGCGGCCTGCGGCTCCCAGGCCTCCACCTCGGCGAGGAACGACTGGGCCTTCGCCGTCCGCTCGGCGGCGGAGCCCTCCTCCTCGAAGAGCAGGGCGAAGGCGGTACCGAGCGCGCGGGTGATGGCCTCGGCGTTGCGCAGCACGTCGCGCTCGGCGCGCAACTCCGTCTCCTCGCCGGCGCGCAACCGGGCGGCGTCGATCTCGCCCGCCTGGAAGCGCAGCAGGTCCAGCCGCTCGCGCCGCATCCGGTCGTCGCCGGAGAGGCGCTCCAGCCGCTCGGAGAGGCGCGTATAGGTATCGAACGCCTCGGCCACCTTGGCGAGGAGCGGCGCGGCTTCGGGTCCGCCGCTGCGGTCGAGCATCGCCCGCTGCAGGTCCGGCTCGACGAGACCCAGCTCCTCCCGCTGGCCGTGGATCCTGAGGAGATAAGGCGCGAGATCGGAGAGCAGCCGCAGGGTCGTCGGCTGGTCGTTGACGAAGACGCGGTTGCGGCCGTTGCGGCTGATCTCGCGGCGGACGAGGAGCTCCTCTCCCTCCGCCTCCAGGCCGGCCTCCTCCAGCGCCGCGCGCCAGCCCTCCCCCTCCGGCTCGAAGACGCCGGAGACCGTCAGCGCCTCGGCCCCGGTGCGCACCATCTCGGCGCTCGCCCGCGCGCCCGCGAGCAGCGACAGCGAATCCACGATGATGGATTTGCCGGCACCGGTCTCGCCGGAGAGGACGTTGAAGCCCGCTCCGAATTCGACGGACGCTTCGGCCAGGACGGCCAGGTTGCGGACGTGGATCTCGCGGAGCACGTCAGGGTCAGCGGTCGGTCACGGAAAGACGGAACCTCGGGACCAGGGGAGTCTAGCAGAAGGACTGCGGAGCTTGGCCGGGCTATTCCGACGGCTCAGATCATCCTTCGGCTTCCCGAGTCAACTCCGGAACATGCTCGTCTTCATACCGCTCGATCAGGACGCCGACCAGCTCCGTCAGGGACGCCAAGGGGTGCCCCTCGTCTTCCCTGACTTCATCGATCAGGCCGTCGAGGAACGCAACCAGTTGCCGGTATTCGGATTCCCTATGCGGGACAAAGATCGTCTTGGCCAACTCGACCCAATGCTCGGTCACGGCTACGACATCAGGGTTAGACATCTCGTCGCACCTCACCATAGCTCCGCCAGCAACCGCAGGTCATGCGCCGGCGTTTCATCCACGAAGATCCGTCCCGACAAGCCGCCGGCGGAACAGGCTACGTTGACCGTCACCTGCTCGTAATACCACTCGCCAGTGTCAGCATCGGAGAACCGTCCGTTCGAGCAGAGCCGCACCCACTGGCCCGGCGGTACGACCAGGTCGCGATTCGTCGACTCCTCCCCGGTGCCCGGATTGAGGAACGAGCGATCCGGAGCGCCGCCGTGCGCGGCGTCCCACCGATACCGCACGGCGAGCCCTTGCGCATGACCGGCGACGGTGACGCAGCCGGACTTGAACCCGTCCGCGACGGCGACACTCCGCTGCCGGACCTGGAGAGGCTCGGCGAAGGCGTTGCGCTCGCCCCAGCGCCACTCCTCGACCTGCAGTTGCCCATCGACTTCCAGGAGCTGATCCGCGGGAATCTCGAAAGCCAACGGCACGGCGCTCCGCTCACGCGCTCCCTGACCGCCGCGCGACGCCTTGGTCCAGTGAAGGTGGATGACCTGCACCAGGCCGCGGACCGCCGGACCATCCTTTTGCGGAATCATGGAGGTCCGGATTCTAGCTTACCGGTGCTCCGCCACCCCCACCTGCCGGCACATGTCGAGCACGGGGCAGGTGGAGCACTTCGGCGCCTTGCCGGTGCAGATGTGCTTGCCGAAGGGGACGAGCAGGCGGTTGATCTCCACCCAGTAACGCTTGGGGAGCTTCGCCTCCAGCGCCAGCATGGTCTTCTCCGGCGTCCTTTCCTGCACGTAGCCCCAACGGTTGGTGACGCGGTGGACGTGGATGTCCACGCCAATCCGCGAATGGCCGCAGGCGATGCCGAGCGCGAGGTTGGCGCACTTCGGACCGACGCCGGAGAACGAGGTCAGGACCTCAAAGTCGCAGGGAAGCTCGCCGCCGTGATCCGCCACGACGCGGCGGGAGATCTCCAGGATCTGCCGCGCCTTGGCTTCATGAAAGGTGCTGGCGCCGATCGCGGCGTCGATCTGCCTGGCCGTCAGCCGGCTCATCGCCTCCGCCGTGCGGGCGAGGTCGAACAGTTTGCGGGCGATGGGCACCGTGGCCTCGTCATAGGTGCGAATGGAGATCATGCAGGCGACGAGCTGCTCGAAGAGCGAGCCGTATCCCTGATCGGCGAGATCGAACATCGCCGCCTTCTTGAACGGGCGGACGACCTTGGCGATCCGCTCCATCGCCACGTCGATGTCGAAGGCACGCTTTCCCATGCCGATCGGTCTTGCAGTGTTCCTGCCAGGCAGAACGGCAGGTAGCGGATTTCAGGGGGGTAGAAAGCGCCTTCAGGAAATCCGGGCTCCACAGGGCCAGACCTGCGCCGTCGCTCCGCGGATGGGCCGCCGCCACCTCGTTGTAGGCGGCCAGCAAGGCGCGCGGATCGCAGATCAGCTTGACGAGCGCCTCTCTCCCCCGCGCCCGCTCGATCATCGCCGCCATCTTCCAGCCGACGGTGTAGAAGGCTCCCTGGGGGACGTCGCCGGCGTTGATGAACCCGAAGAGCCTCTTGTTCTCCTCGTCTCCCGAGACCCGGCCGGCCAGCACGTCGCGGAAGAAGGCTTCGATGCGAGGGAGATCGGTGTTGAAGCGCGCGACGTCGCGCTCCCAGACGAGCCAGGCTTCCGGTCCACTGGTGGCGTGCGGATGGATGTCCGGACTCCCGGCCGCGGCCAGCACGGCCAGCCCCTCGCCGAAGGCACCCAGTTCCTTGATCACCCTCCGATGTATAGCGGGCAGCTTGTCGACGCCCGGGGGCTCTGGACAGCCCGCGATGCCCACGTGGTGCAGCTCATGGGCCAGGGTGTTCTCCAGCTTCGCGGGCTCGTCCTTGTTATCGACGTACATGAAGATCGCGGGGTCCGTCGCGAGCTCGAAGACGAAACTGTTGTCGGAACGCTTGATCACCGGATAGATCGTCGCCCGCAGGCGCAGCTCTCCCGGCAGATAGGCGGCGGCGCGCCGCGCGGCCGCCGTGACGTCCAGGCGCTTCCATTTCTCGACGGCGAAGCGGAGCTCAGCGCGCCGGCCGAGCGTCTCTTCGGCGGCGAGAAACTCCCGGAAACCCTGCTCCACGTCCTTGGCGCCGAAGGATTCCTGACGCTTCTTCAGCCGGACGAAGCCTTCACTCTTGAAGAGCTGCTCCCAGCTTTCGGGTTTGACGCCGCCGGTGGCCACACGCTCTTCCAGGATGGCGAGCGCCGCGTCCGCCTCGTCCGTCACGATGCGAACCTGCAGGCCGGTCGTCCCAGCGTCGGCGCAGAGAGCCGCGGAGAAAATGAACGGAAGGAATACCGCCACGGGCCACCTTGCGCGTCGCATCATGGTCGCACCTCACCGTCGTTGTCCCATCCTGATACGCCCCGAGCCCGATGGGGTTTCAGGCTCACCCACAGCTCGCGCGTCAGCGATCCTTCACCATCGTCATCAAAGGCGTACCGAACAGATCGCGGGGCTCATCGTCCGTTCTCCGGAATCCGGCGCGCTCGTAGAGGCGGATCGCCGCATCGAGAAACGGCGTCGTGCTCAGGAAGATCCGCGAGCAGGCGAGATCCTTCGCGGCCTGTTCCACGGTCGCCAGGAGCAGAGCTGCCACGCCTTTTCCTCTCGCGTCGGGATGCACCGCCATGCTGCGGATGTAGAGACCCTCGCCCTTGGGCACGACCGAGACGGTACCGACGATGCGGCCATCCTGCTCTGCGACCCAGATCGGCCCTTCGGCGAAGCGAGGCAGGATCTCCTCCGCCGTCGGAGTGGTGGCGCGGAATCCTCCGGGCGTGTAGAGGGGCTCGAATTCGAGGAAGGCCGCTTTCAGCAGGGACGCGATCGCTACGGCGTCGGCCGGCGAGGCTTTTCGAATCCTTGTATCAGGCGCTAGCGTGCTCAACGGAATGCGCCTCGGTCAGGTAGATCCATATAGGGTAACCCGGCTGATGCGCCGCGTGACCCTGGCAGCATGGCTGGTGACACGAGCGGATTTGCACGAGCCCTCCGGAGCATGCCACAAGACCTCCGGGTCACGGGCCGTGACCTCTCGCGCACGCCGCGTGACCCGCGGTTTGCGGCGGCTGACCTGAAACCCGCGGCGCAGGAACCAAGTCCTTCTTGGCAGACCCGCTTGGCACGCCGTCGGACCCGTGGGTCAGGAGCCGTGACCTCCTCAGCACATCACGTGCCCCACGGGTCGCGGGTGCTGCTCCGCGGGTCACGCCTCAGGAACCAAGCTCGGGAACGCCCACCCGCTTAGCACGCCACGTGACCCGCCGGGCCGGTGCCGTGACCCGCGGGGCACGTCGCAGGGATCGCGGGTCATGCGGCTTCTGGACGATAAGCATTCCAGGGGCATGGGTGGAGGTCGGATAAACGGTAAACTAGGCTGTTGGGCGGACCCGTTGTGAAGGTGATCAAGGAGGGCCATTGCGCGCACTCTTGGCAGCCGTTGGAACACGGGGCGATGTGCAGCCGGCGATCGCGTTGGCACTCGAACTGCGAAAGCTCGGGCACGCGGTGCGACTGTGCATATCGCCGAATTTCGTTGAATGGGCCAGGAGCCTCGGACTCGAGGCGGTGCCTATGGGAGTCGAGATGCGTATGCCGGCGAGCAAGTCCGGTGCGATGCCGAAGCTCACTCCCGAGGAGCTGCGTCGGCTGCGCGAATCGATGCCCGACCTCATCACGGACCAGTTCGAGACCATCGGCGCCGCCGCTGAAGGCTGTGATGTGATCGTCGGCGCCAACGCGCACCAGTACGCAGCGCCCTCGATCGCCGAGCACGCAGGCATTGGCTGTGTGACGGCTGTCTACGCCCCGGTCGCGCTTCCCTCGCCCGACCTCGCACCACCACCGCCGCCGGGCCAGACCGTCGATATGGCTGGGTCCACGAGCGTCGAGGAGCAGTGGCGCAGCGCCGCCAGCGTCTGGAACGAGCGCGCGCTCGATCGCATCAACAGCAACCGCGCTCGGCTCGGGATGAGCCCGATTGATGACGTGTTCAACTACGTCCTCACAGACCATACCTGGCTCGCGGCCGATGCCGCACTCGCCCCGGTGCCCACGACTCCCGGACGGGAGATCTTCCAGACGGGCGCGTGGGTGCTTGCTGACTCCACACCACTTCCCGCGGACCTCGAAGCATTTCTCGAACGTGGGAAGCCGCCCATCTTTGTCGGCTTCGGCAGCATGCCGGCTGCAGGTGATGCGGCTTATCGGCTGATCGCCGCCGCCCGTGCCGCGGGCCGCAGGATCATCGTCTCGAGAGGGTGGGCCGAGCTCGAGCTCACTGACGATGGGTCCGACTGGATGGCGGTGGGCGATGTGAACCACGACGTTCTCTTTCCTCGGGTGGCGGCAGTCGTCCATCACGGCGGCGCTGGTACCACCGCAGCTGCGGCCCGAGCTGGCGTCCCCCAGGTCATTACGCCGATGTTCGGCGACCAGTTCTATTGGGCCAGCCGAATCGTGGATCTCGGGGCCGGCGCTGCGACCCCGTATAGCAAGATGACGGAGGAGTCTCTGACCAGCGCGCTTCGAGAGGTGTGCGATCCGGCCGTAGTGGTCCAGGCGCGGACGCTCGCCAAGCACGTCGGCCGGGACGGGGCCGAGATTGCGGCGAGGCGGCTCGACGTCGAATACGGTGCTGCAAAGAACTGATCGCGCCGCCGCTGATGCTGAGCGTTACCGATTCGAGGACTGCGCCGCCCCAACGGTTGATCGCGGTCTCGCCGTCGGCTCCGGCGGCGAGCTCGCCTCGCGGCCTTCGTCGGCGGCCTGGGCGAAGACCCGGCGGTCCTCGGGAGTGAATTCGTCGACCAGCCCCGGATGCCGCGCGAGCAGCGCTCGCGCCGCCGCCGCGTCGGCGCGCATGCAGGCGGCGCGGACAGCAGAGAGGAAGTCCTCGACTGGAACCTCCATTCAGATCTCCCGTCGCGGCGCCGCCGTCTCCGCCGAGCCCGTGTTCGGCGTGCCGGTCGGCTCGATGAGGAGAAGATGCACCTCTTCCGCGGCGAAGGGCTGATGCTCGACTCCGCGCGGCACGACGAAGAGCTCGCCCGGCCCCAGCTCGACCTCCCGGTCCCGCAGCCGGATGACGAGACGGCCCTTGAGCACGAGGAAGAAATCATCAGTGTCCGCGTGGGAGTGCCACACGAACTCGCCCTGCACCTTGACGACCATGATGTCGTGGCCGTTGAACTGCGCCACGGTTCGCGGTCCCCAATGGTCGGAAAAGAGCGCCAGCTTCTCGGCGAGGTTAATCTTATCCATGAGCATGGGATGCTATGCCGGATCCACCGGCGTCGGCAGCCTCTCGGCAGACCCTAACACCAAAGGGGAGGCACCGGACGGGGCCTCCCGCGATGGCAGCGAGATGTTGGCAGGGGATCTCGTAAGAATCGAATCAGTCGGCGCCGGATACGGTAATACCGCCAGCCTTGACCTGGGTCTTGACTTTCATGATCGAGCCTCCTTGTTCGCCGTGTTCGCAAATCAGTCGCCGGTGATCACGCCGCCGGCCTTGAGGGTGGACTTGACACGCATCGGATTCACCTCCTTTCGAACGATTCCTCTCGCCTGAAGAGATCAGTCGCCGATGAGAACGCCGCCAGCCTTGACCATGGTCTTGACACGCATCGAAATCACCTCCTCTCATCCCTCCCAGAGGATCAACCAAAGCTTACGCGGGCAGAGGCGTACCGCCGGCCTTCAGCTTGGTTTTGACGCGCATTGTATCACCTCCTTTCCACAAAGTCTCCGGGGAGAGCGCCGATCATCGGTTGCGCGAATCCTACACCTGAAGAGTTACGGATGCGCGATCACCAGCAGCGTCGGCGCGCGCTCGAGCACGCAGGAGAGTGCTTGCCGCAGGCTCACGGGATCGAGGGCGGCGAAGCTCTCGTCGAGGATCACCAGCTCGGCGTTCTGCAGCAGCGCGCGGGCGATGTAGAGCCGGCTCTTCTCACCGTGCGAGAGCTGCCAGCCGGACTCCCCCACCATCTGCAGCAGGCCCGCGGGCATGCGGTTGAGCAGCTCGCCGAGCCCGAGCTCGCGGCAGATCGCCTCGGCCGCCTCGAAATCGCCCGGCTGCGGCGGCCACTCGCGGCCCATCAGCAGGTTGAAGGCGAAGGTGTCGGTGAGGACGTGGTTCTCCTGGAACTGCGGCGCCGCCACGGCCCGGCGATGCCAGCCCTCGGCGCCGAGCGAATGCCGGTCGAGGCCTTCGAGGAGCAATAGCCCGGATTGCGGCTCGCGCAGGCCGGCGAGCAGCGAGGCGAAGGTCGACTTGCCGCCGCCCGAAGGTCCTTCGAGGAGGAGCCGCTCGCCCTGGCGCACGGTGAGATTGGCCGCGGTTACCGCGGGCTCGGCGCGCTCGCCGTAGCGGAAGCCCAGATCGTGCGCCTCGACGACGACGCGGCCGCCGTCGGCCCGCCGCGCGGGGGCCAGCAGTGCCGCCTCGGGCGCCGAGATCTCGCGGCGGGCGGCGGCTTGAAAGACCGGCGCCACCTGATCCCAGGCCACCGCCGCCTCGGCGAGATCGGCGAGCCCGCGGACCATCTTCCAGAACGACCAATAGGCGAAGAGCGCGCCGCCGAGAGAGACGGCGAGGCTGGCGGCGGAGGTGGTGCCCGAGATGAATGGCCGGGCGACGGCGAGCAGGCTCACCAGCAGCCAGCCGCGCGGGATCAACACGCGGAGCTGCGCCGCCCGCCGGTCCAGCTCCGCCGAGAGGCCGAGATAGCGCTCCAGCTCGCGGTCCTCGCGCTCGTGCCAGGTCTCGGCGCTCTGCTGCGCCAGGCGCGTGCGGTGGCCGACCATCTGCTCGACGAGGTCGTGCGTCATCTCCAGGCGGGCCGCCGTCCACAGGCGCCGCTGGGCGAAATAGCGCCGGCTGAGCCAGAAGGCGAAGACGACCCAGAGGAGGAGCAGCAGCGCGTGCGGCCAGCCGCCGGCTCCCGCCACCAGCACCGGCAGCGCGAGGACGATCTCGGCGAGGGTAATGGCGCCGATGTGAGCGCCGGTCAGCGCCAGGAACTCCAGGGCCTCGGCGTTGATGATGCTGCCGAGGAGCTGGCCCGCGCCCAGGTGCCGCGTCTCCTCGGGCGATGTACGCAGGGCGCCCATCATCAGCCGCCGCTTGAACAGCCGTCCGGCGCGGGCCATGAGCACGCCCGCGGACCACAGCTCCAAGGAGCGGAACGGAATGAAGCTCACGAGCAGCAGAGCCCAGGCGAGCATCCAGGCCGGCTCGAGGCGTCCGCGCAGCACGCTCAGGCCCAACACCCACCAGGAGAGGAGCAGCAAGGCGTGCTGCACCATGTGCGCGCCGACGAGGACGGCGGCGCGTCCACGCAGGCGGGCTCGCCGCAACGCCGCCCAGAAGCTGCCGCCGGGAGGCAGGTCGAAGATCCAGCAGCCGCCGATGCGGCGCTGCGCAAGACGCTCGGCGAGGATGGCCGTTCGGGCGCGCTCCCGCCGGCGCGGAGGCACCGCCGCCTCGGCGAGCAGGCGGTCCACCTCGGGGCCGAACTCCGCGTCGAGATCGCGGCGGAGCGCGCCGCGCAGCGCCGCCACGTCCACCCGCACCGGCTGGAGATCGGGGCCGAGCAGGCGGACCGCGCGCCAGCCGCCGGCGAGGAGGAGAAGATACCGTGGCGCCCCGCCCGGCAGGCGGAGCAGCGCCGGCGCGGATTGGCGGACCAACGTCTCGACTTCGCCGTAAGTGGTTTCGACCGGCTCGGCTTCGAGGCCCATCGCCGACGCCGCGGCGCCGATCCAGCGGTCGAGCGCCTCGGTCGAGGACTCCCGCGGCTCCGCCAGATCGAGCTTCGCAGGTTTGAGACCGCTCAGCCGCGTCAGGGCCGAGACCGCCTCGCCGAGCCGCTCGGCCGGCCAGGCGAGCGCGTCGAGATCCGCGCTCGACCTCACCGCCAGGACTCCACGCCTGTGGGAACAACTCCACACGGCCGACCTGGCGGCAACGTATCTGTAGGGGCGGCCCTATGTGGCCGCCCTGGGGGATAGGGAGGACGTCGACAACAGGGCGGCCACATAGGGC
>JBKPTH010000077.1:0-21042 GCA_046765915.1 Acidobacteriota bacterium
GCCTCGGCCGCATCGGCGGCGCGCCGGCGCGCGAGGCGCTGCGCCGCGCCGTGCACGACCTGGCCGAGGGGCCGGAGGCGCGCATCGCCTGGCGGGCTTTCGCCGCCTGCGCCCGCGCGGAGGACGGCGCGTTGCTGCGCCAGGGCGCCCTGCATCCCGACTGGTACGTGCGGCTGGCGGCCGTGGACGCGCTGGCCCGCTTCGAACATCCCGAGAACGTCGTCCTCCTGGCGCGGCTGGCCGCGGATCCCGTTCCGGCGGTGGCCCACCGCGCCCTCTCGCGGCTGGCGGACTGAACGATGGAGCCCGCCGGCAGCATGTCGCAAGAGGAGTACCTGCTGCTCAACGAGCTGATCGCGCAGCAGTACGGCATCACCTTTCCCGAGCACAAGCGGACGATGCTCGAGGCGCGCCTGCGCGGCCGGCTGCAGGCCCTGCATCTGCCGCGCTACCTCGACTACTACCTGCATCTGCAGCGCGATCCGAACGGCGAACGGAAGAAGCTCGCCGAGCTGGTGACCAACAACGAGACCTACTTCTTTCGCGAGGCGCAGCAGCTCGCGGCGTTCTACGAGGAAGCCGCCCGCGAGACGCGGCGCGGCGGCGCGCTGCGGCTGCTCTGCGCCGGCTGCTCCTCCGGCGACGAGGCGTACACGCTGGCCATCGTCGGCCGCCGGAACGCCGTCCGCCTTGGCCGCGCGGTGGAGGTGGACGCCTTCGACGTCGACGCCGGTCGCATCGAGATGGCGCGCCGCGCCGAGTATGGCCGCTCCTCGCTGCGCTCGCTCGACGCCGAGCAGGTCGAGCTGTACTTCCAGCCGCTGGCGCGGGAACGCTGGTCTCTCAAGCCGCCGTGCCGCGCCGGCGTCCGCTTCGCCTGGGGCAACATCCTCGATCGCGGCAGCTTTCCTCCCGTGGCGTTCTACGACGCCGTCTTCTGCCGCAACGTCCTGATCTACTTCTCGGAAGCGGCCTTGCGCCGCGCCATCGAGCATTTCGCCGCCGTGCTGCGGCCCGGCGGGCTGCTGTTCCTGGGCGTCGCCGAGTCGATCATCGGCCTGTCGGCGCGGTTCGAGACCGTCCGGCTCAGCCGTTCCATCGCCTACCGCCGGGCGGAGGAGCCATGAGCGGCATCCGGGTCGCCATCGCCGACGATTCCTCCTTCCTGCGCAAGGCCGTGGCGCGCATGCTGGCGAGCGAGCCCGGCATCGAGCTCGTGGGCTCGGCGGCGCGGGGCGAAGAGCTGCTCGAAAACCTCGGCCGCTGGCGGCCCGACGCCGTCATCCTGGACCTCTCGATGCCGGGCATCGGCGGGCTCGCGACGCTCGACGAGATCATGGCCCGCCGGCCGGTGCCGGTGATCATCCTCTCCACCTACTCCCGCAAAGGCGCGCCGCAGACCATCGAGGCCCTGCACCGCGGCGCCGTGGACTTCGTCGACAAGCAGCAGTTCTCGCTGGTGGATTTCGAGGCGCTCCGCCAGGTGCTGGCGGGCAAGATCCGCGAGGTGACGACGCCCCGCCGCGCCGCTTCGCCGGCGGCGGCGCCGCCGAAACGCCCGCCGGCGGAGGAGGGCGGCATCCCCGAAGTCGTGCTGATCGGCGCCTCGACGGGAGGCCCGCCGGCCATCGAACGCATCCTGCGCGACCTGGGAGGAGACGTGCCGGTGCCGGTGCTGGTCGTCCAGCACATGCCCGCCGGCTTCACCCGCGCGTTCGCCGAGCGGCTGAACATCCAGCTCCCCCTGGAGGTGCGCGAGCCCGTCGACGGCGAGCCGCTGCAGCCGGGCACCGTGTACATCGCCCGCGGCGGCTTCCATCTGCGCATCGTCCCCGGCCGCCAGCGGCTGGCGGCCGCCGTCAGCTCCGAGCCCAGGGACACGCCGCACCGTCCGTCCGTCGACGAGCTCTTCGGCTCGGCCGCGGCGGCGGGGGTGCGGGCCGTGGCCATTCTCCTCACCGGCATGGGACACGACGGCGCCGAGGGCATGGCGAAGCTCGCCGCGCAAGGCGCTCTCACCATCGCCCAGGACGAGGCCACGTCCACCATCTTCGGCATGCCCCGCGCCGCCGCCGCCATCGGCGCCGTGCGCGAGATGCTGCCGCTCGCCGAGATCGGAGCGCGGCTGCGCCGGCTGTGGACCGTGCCGCAAGCCGCCGCGGTCGAGATCGAATCGCTTTGAAGGGGAGGCTTGTCATGCAACCGAAAAAAGCGTTGGTGATCGACGATTCGTCCCTCATCCACAAGATGTTCAAGCTGATGCTCCCCGGCAGTACGGTCGTCTGCGCTCTCGACGGCCGCGAAGCCTTGCAGAAGCTCGCCGCCGAGCCGGACGTGGATCTCATCTTTCTCGACATCAACATGCCCACGATGAACGGCCTGGAGTTCCTCGCGCAGGTCAAGGCGGATGCCGCCCTGGCGCAGATCCCCGTCATCATCGTCAGCACCGAAGGCAAGGAAGAGGACACCATCCGCGGCCTGCGCGCCGGGGCGGCGGCCTACGTCAAGAAACCCTTTCGCAACGACGCCCTGCAGGATCTCATCCGCAAGGTGATGGAGCGCACCGCCGGCGGAGCCACAACGGAAAGCGTCGGTTGACCACCAGAGAGCGCCGCAAGCCCGGCTTCGTACCGCTCGAGCGCGCGCTCTCCAAGCTCGGCCTCGCCTCCCGCGGCGAAGCCCGTGAGCTGATCCGCGCCGGACGCGTCGCGGTGGATGGCCGCACCGAGACTGATCCTCTCCACGAAGTCGTTCCCGAGCACGTCCGCATCGAGATCGACGGCCGGCCGGTCCAGAGAGCGGAGCCGCTGACGATCCTGCTCCACAAACCGCGAGGCGTGGTGACCACCCGCTCGGATCCTCAGGGACGTCCCACTGTTTACGGCTGCCTTGATGATCTGGACGCTCACGTCGTTCCCATCGGCCGTCTCGACGCGGCGACCTCGGGCCTCCTGCTGCTGACCAACGACACCCGCTTCGCCGACTGGGTGACCGATCCGCGCAACGAGGTGTCCCGCGTCTACGTGGTCACCGTGCGAGGCGAGCTGAGCGACGAGACCGCGCATCGCCTGGAGGAGGGGATCGAGGACGCCGGCGAGCGCCTCGCCGCGCGCCGCATCGCCGTCCGCAAGCGCTCCCGCCGCGAGACGCACCTGATCGTCGAGCTGACCGAAGGCAAGAATCGCGAGATCCGCCGTATGCTCGCCGCCGCCGGGCATGAGGTGACGCGCCTGAAGCGGGTCTCATTCGGAGGGTTGGAGTTGGGAGAGCTGGCGGTGGGGGGGTGGCGGGTCGTGTCGGCGGAGGAGCTGCGGGCGGCGTTTCCGAGGGCGACCATTCGCGAAGAATGATAGACTTCGCTTCAGGAGACTATCATGACCCGGTATTCCGTACACGAAGCGTCAGAGAGGCTTGAGGAAATCCTCCACAAAGTCCGTACCGGCGAGAAGGCCGTCCTCACTGAAGAGGGGAAGGACATCGCCGAGATCCAATCGATTCAGCCGGTGGCAAAGACTGGGGACCCGGTCGAGGATGCGCTCCGGGAGCTGGAAGAGGAAGGGATCTTGAGCTCTCCCGGAATCAAGCCTGAGGGAGAGATCGTCCCGGTCGCCGTGACACCCGGAGCTCTGGCTCGGTTCCTGGCATCCCGCGATTGAAGGTCGCCTACGTCGATAGTTCCTGTTTCGTGGCAATCGCTCTCGGTGAGCCTTTTTACCGGGAGTTGATGGTAAGCCTACGCCGTTTCGATCAGCTCATCTCCTCCAATCTCCTTGAAGCCGAGCTCCGGTCCGCGTTGGCCCGAGAAGGGAAAGTGGGGACGATCAAGAACCTCCTGGCCTGGCTGAGATGGGTATATCCAACCCGTCCTCTGACTCCGGAGTTCGATCGGATTCTCGAGGTCGGGACTTTGAAAGGCTCGGACCTCTGGCATCTTGCCTGCGCCCTTTCTTTGGTTTCCAAGGTTCCGGGCGGTCTCGCATTCGTCACCAACGATCGCCGGCAGGGAGAGATCGCCCGAGCTCTCGGTTTCCCTGGTCTCTGATTTCTCCCCTAGAGTCCGACGGAAATCAAGGCTGGTGCTCGTCGTGCCGGGCCGCTACGTCTGTTTCTTCCGACTCAAACCGACCTTCAAGGATGGCGTAGATGGCCTCCAAACGCTCCTCCGGAGTCGAAGGTAGCTTTACTTCAGCAGGGATGATGATTCCCTCATCCACGAGTTGCCAGTAGGCATCCTCCTGCGGATCCCCCGTGCTCGCCCTCCGCCGAATTGGCCGGATCTCGGCGAGATCGTTTCCGTTCTCGGTGAGGACGACCTTCTCGCCGTCACGGATCTTCTGGAGGATCTCTTCGAGCTTCGCTGGCGCTTCTTGCACGGAATATTTCTTCATGATAATCCCCGGGAGGAAAGTCTACCAGAGGAGCCGTGCGAGGTCGTGATTGAGGATCACTCGCTCGCCTTGCTTCAATAGCCACTTCGTGGCTATGGCCTAACCAGAGGCACGTTGCGGAACTGAACGCGGGAGCTACTACCACCGGACAAACAAATGATCTCCACGAGTCGAGCTACTTCGATGTCCGGCGAGGTATTCTCGAACATTATCTTAGCCCGTGTTGGAATTCCTGTTGCCAAAGTGGACCGTGGGCCAATGCTGTTCCTGGAGCTTCCTAGCAGGACCTTATCAGCTATGTACTCGTTACCATTTGGGTCGATAAGGCGTGATTCAGCACCATAAGTACGAGAGTAGACGATTAGCACGCGATCCTCTTTATTATTGGTGATTAAGAGGTCACACTCTACGGAACTGCCGCTAAGAGTACATCCCTGGAGCTCAAAAAGGAAACCATTCACCTGTTGCTGTTGACTCTGCTGCTTCGCGGGGGTCTGTTTTCCTTCTGAGCCGGTGGCTGATCCAGTAGGCTGCCCTCGTGTACCGGCGGCCGATACCGATGCCGTGGGGAGGGATGCCCCCATTATTTTTCTCACGTCGTCATCCTTGACAATCTTCGCCTGCGCGGCGCCGAAGATGCGGCCTGTCCGAGTATCAATCAGACGGCAGTTCAGGGCTACGTAGGACTGTAGATCGGTGATGGTGCCCGTGACGATCGCATCAACACCGGCGATCTTGCCAACCTTCGTGGCCGTTTCCGGGTCAATGACTCCAGTCTCGCCGAGTTTGGCCTCACCGAGGAGTTTGTCGAGCATGGACCGCTCTACAATGTCGAGACCTCCGATCGTGAAAAGGTCGGTCACCAACTCTTCGGAGATATAGGTTCCGAGCACAGTCGCGCGGCCATCGAGCTCGCGAAAGGGGAGGACAGCAATTTTGTGTTTCTGTTCCTTCGCTACGTTGGTTGCGATCTGTGTGGCGAGATCCTTGATTCCTTCGGACAGTATTTTTTGTGCCTGGGCCATGCTCGGCGACAGCAGAACGATGCCCGTAAGGATGACCGCAGTGTGCGACCTGCAGGTAGGTCTCATAATCATATCTCCTTTATCAGTCGTTCAGGACACGATCTACCCGCAAGCCGGCAGTCCTTTCCGTTTGGTCCAGGCGTAGAACGGAAACGTAGTACTCCGCCCCCGCGTTCCTGAAACGGAACCTTCCTCCCGTGCCTAGGATCGCATGGTTCTCCGAGCCTTCCGATGAGTCTATGCGTAGCGTGAGGAATCTTTCCTCACCGATCTGGCTGAACTGGATGCCCACCGAGGCCTGCCCGGAAAGGAGGACCTTCTGCTCGCCGTCCCTGAGCGTGAACTCGGTCGGCAACTCTGAGGCGGTTCTCTCGGAGCGCGGGGGGCGGAGAACCGGCGTCTTCGGAGCTGGCGCTTGCTCGGGCTCAGGTCCAGGCGATTCAGCCCCGCCACCGTCCTTGCCGTCGTTGGTATCTGTCCTGGTATTTGCAGTTTCGACGGCCTGCGAATGACTCGTGGGTTGCCCCTGAGCAGCATCGACGCTCAATGAGGGCGAGGTAGATCGTGGCGGCCAGAATGTGAAGAGGACGTACACGACCGTTGCGAGCCCACCAAGCCCACTAAGAATGACCCAGATGTTCTCTTTCTGAGTGCTCATACTCACCCGCGCTTGAGAAATATCTGGACCATCATATCCGACCTGACAAGCTCGTGGAAGCCTTCCCCGAAGGCCCGCCACAGCGATAAAGTCCCCCCCGTGCGCAACATCACCCTGATCACCACCGGCGGCACCATCGAGAAGACCTACGATGAACAGTCCGGCGAGCTGGCGAACCGGCGGTCCATCGTGCGGAGGATGCTCTCCGAGCTGCGCCTCGAGGAGACGGAGGTCAGCGTCTTCGAGCTGATGAGCAAGGACAGCCTCGAGATGACCGAGGCCGACCGCTCGCGCATCCTGGAGGCGGTGCGGGCCTCGGGCGCCTGCGACGAGGGGCGGACCGCCGGCATTGTCATCCTCCACGGCACGGATACTCTCGCGCTCACCGGCCAGCACCTGCATGAGCACCTCGGCGGTCCGCGGGTGCCCATCGTCCTCACCGGCGCCATGCGGCCGTTCGAGATGAAACAGTCCGACGCGCTGCAGAACCTGACGGAGGCGATCTTCGCCGCCGGCGTGCTGCCGCCCGGCGTCTACTGCGCGGCCCACGGCCGGGTGCTGGCGTTCCCCGGCGTGCGCAAGGACCCCGAGCGCGGCACGTTCGTGAAGAACTGAGGAGATTTCCCTTTGCGATCCACCCTGATCTTCGTTTTCCTCCTGGTCCTCGCGCCTGGCGCGCAGGCCGATCTCGGCGACGTCGACACCTCGCTCGGCGAGATCTCGTTCGACGAGGTGCAGGTCGCGCCGGACGGCGGCCGCCTCGCCTTCATCACCCGCGTCAACGACTTCGAGCAGGACCGCGAGGCGTTCGCCGTCTGGACGCTCGATCTCTCTCCATCCGCCCGTCCGGTTCGGCTGGCGGACGCGGGGACCTTCAGCGGTCTCCGCTGGTCTCCCGACGGCCGCCTGCTGTCCTTCCTCTCCGCGGCGGACGGCGAGGCGGCTCAGCTCTTCGTGCTGGAGCCCGCCGCCGGGAAGGCGCCGCGGCGGCTCACCGATCCCGCCCGCTTCGAGAACGGCATCGATGTCTACGACTGGCTGCCGGATGGCTCCGGCGTGATCTTCGTCGCGAGCGAGCCCGCGGAAGAGACGGCCGAAGCCCAAAAGAGGCGACGGGATCTTTACGGCGACGTCCGCCGCCTCGCCGGTCCGCCCGCGAAGCCCTCGTTCTACCGGATCGCGCTCGCGGACGGCCAAGCGGACCGCGTCTTCGCCCTGCCGTTCGACGTGCCGGTGGCGCTCGCCGTCTCGCCGGACGGCTGGTGGCTGGCGGCCCTGGGCTACGACACCGTGGGAACCGTGGAGACCAACGAGGTGTTCCTCCTGCCTCTCGGCCCGCAGGCGATGGGCCCGCAGCTCACCGACAACATGATCTGGGAAGAGAGCTTCGCCTGGGCCGGCAAGGCCCTCTTCGTCGCCGGTCCGGGCGAGGAGAAGGGAAGGTACACCAACACCGAAGCGCGGCTGCACCGCCTCGAAGGCTACAGCCGGCTCGCCCGCGTCAGTCCGGAGCTCGAAGGTTACGTCAAGCAGGTGGTGCCCCTTCCCGACGGTTCGCTGCTCGTCACCGCCAGCGTCTCCACCCACATGCGCGTCTCGCGCGTCGAGCCCGGCGCGGGAACGGTGCGGACGCTCCTCGACAACCCCGGCTGGGTCTACAACCTCTCGGCCTCGAACGACGGCAAAGTCATCGCCTTCGTGGCCACGGATCCACGCCATTTTCCCGAGATCTACGTGGCTCAGGGTCCGGACGGCATCGCCCAAGCGCGTCCCGTGACCGACTTCAACGCCTCGCTCACCCGTCAGCCTCTGCCGGAGATCGAGACCGTCTCGTGGGACGATGGTGAGGGCGGCACCGTCGAGGGCGTGCTCTACTGGCCTCCCGGCAGGAAAGGGGAGAAGGGGCTGCCGCTGATCGTCGACCTGCACGGCGGTCCTTTCAGCGTGGCGCGCACCGAGGCGGTTTCGCTGCAGGCTTCCTCTCTCTCGTTTCCCACCGTCCTCGCGGCGCGGGGCTTCCTGGTGCTCAATCCGAACTACCGCGGCAGCGCCGGCCGGGGCGACGCGTTCTCACAGGGCATCGAAGGCCGGCGTTGCTCGCGCCCGTCGGAAGACGTCATCCGCGGCGTCGAGAGCCTCGTCGCCCGCGGCTGGGCGGACCGCGAGCGCCTCGGCCTCATGGGCTACAGCGGCGGCGGCGGGCTCTCGAAATGCCTGCTCGGCCGCACAGGCCTGTTCCGCGCCGTCTCCACCGGCGCCGGCGTGTGGGACGACCTCGCGGCGTTCGCCTCGCCCCGCGGACCGTTCTGGGCGGAGGCGTTCTATCAGGGCAAGTCTCCCTGGACGGATTTCGATCTCTACCGGCGCGAGTCGCCGGCCGGCAACGTGGAGAAGATCAAGACTCCCACCCTCATCGTCTCGGGGGAGCGCGATGGCGACTCACCCCGCCAGGGCGACGAGCTGTACCGCTCCCTCCTGGCGTGCGGCGTGCTGGCGGAGCACCTGATCTTTCCGGGCGAAGGCCACGTCTTCAGCAAGCCGTCGCACAAGCGGACGAAGATGCGCGCCGAGGTCTCCTGGTTCGAGCATCACCTGCTCGGCAAGCCGCGCGCCGAGCTGCCGTGAGCCCGGCTCCTCATCCGACAGCCCTCCCGGTTGCGTAGAAGGCTTGGACCTACCAAGGAGGGAGTCATGAGGAGAGGAATCCGTTTCGTCGCGATGCTCGCGCTCCTGTGCGCGTTCGGAGCCGCCGTGCCGCTGGCCGCCCAACCGGCCGCGGCAGGCCAGGCCACGCTCTATCAGCGCCTGGGCGGCTACGATGCGATCTCCGCCGTCGTCGGCGACTTCATCGGCCGCATGGCCGGCGATCCGCAGCTCTCGCGTTTCTTCGTCGGCCACAGCACCCAGTCGTTGCAGCGCATCCGCCAGCTCGTCGTCGAGCAGCTCTGCCAGGCCGCCGGCGGCCCGTGCTTCTACACCGGCCGCAGCATGAAGGACTCCCACCAGGGCATGGGCATCACCGAGGCCCAGTGGGACATGGCGGTCAAGCACCTGGTCGCCACGCTCGACCAGTTCAAGGTGGGAGAGAAGGAGCGCCAGGATCTCTTCGCGGCGATCGCGCCGCTGAAGGCGGACATCGTCGATAGCAAGAAGCCGTAGCGTAGGGTAGACAATCCCCCAGCACCTGGCGTAAAATGCTAAGCCAGCATGAAGACAAACATCTGGCTGTTGATGTTGTTGGCGGCACTGCCGCGCGCGGCCTTCGCGCAACCGGTTCCGGGCACGACGGGGTTCATCAAGACCCGCCCGACCTGCGTGCCTCCCAAGTACACGCCGGACCCTTTGAACTATCTCCAGGGCCCGGAGCCGATCCAGCTCGCCAACGGCGACGTCACCCTCCTGGTCGGCACCGGGCGGTGCTGTTTCGGCACCAAGCACTGGGAGGGCCTCTTCTCGCTGAACTACCCGGCGGCGGGTCGGGCCGCCTCACCGCGGTTCCGCGGCATCTGGGCCACCAACGACTTCTCGCGCCTGCCGAACCGCAAGGAAGGCGAGATCGGCTTTCCGTCGGCGCTCTTCTACGGCGGCAAGTGGCGGATCGGGCTGACCACGGCGTTCCTGCCCTTCCATCGGCCGGACCGCGACCGCGTGAGCCGGCTCGACCTCCAGGACCTGGTGGCGCGCGCCACGCCCGCGCAGGTCACCAATAATTGGGTGAAGCCGATCGATCCCGCCTGCGGGCAAGTCGCCAGTTGCCCCGGCGACGGCAGCGGCTTCGCTCCCGTCCTCACCCAGCATCCCAACGGCGACCTCTACATCTACCACGCCGACGGCAACTATCCCGCCTGTCCCTCCGGCTACGTACGGCACCGCGTCGCCGCGGATTTCTCCGTGGTGAGCGCCCAGCCGGACGCCTGCATCCGCTTCGAGGGGCTCACCGAGGCGCCGTTCCTGATCTCCGATATCGCGCGCACCAAGGACGGCAGGATGCTGCTGCTGGCGACGAAGTTTGGCGGGCGCAGCGCCATCGTGGAGTGGAGCTCCGAGGGAGGAGCCGGCGAGATCGGGCGGAGCTGGAAGCCCACCGGCCGCGTCTGGCAGGCGCCCATCCATCCCAACGGCGCGCCATGGAGTTACTTCGTGCGCGACGCGGCCTTCCTCAAGAACGCCAGCCGGACGGTCGTCGAGCCCGAGGTGGTCGTGGCGCAGATCTCGGACGGCAAGAGCTGGGAAGAGGTGGCGGACGTGCAGCTCGGCCGCTGGTACCTCTACTACTGGGCCGCGGAGGGCGCGGTCCTGCCGCCAACCTTCGGCGGTCCCGCCAACGCCTGCGCGTTTCAAGGCACACTGGAGACCGCCAACTGTACGGAAGCCCGCGGCTGGGCGTGGGATCCGATGTTCCCCAACACGCCCACCAGCGTGGACGTGCTCGTCGACGGCGTCTACAAGGCGACCATCCCGGCCAACCGGTTGCGGCCGGATCTAACGGGCAAGGGCGACGGCCGTCACGGCTTCGCCTGGACCATCCCCGCCGAGCTGAAGAACGGCAAGAAGCACCAGATCACCATCCGCTTCTCGGAGTCGGACCCCGCGGACATGCTGGCGGGGAAGAAGCAGACGATCAACTGCCGGTAAGGTCAGGCGCTCCGTTTCTCCGCGAAGCCACCGAGCGAGTAGTCCACTACAAGCTCAATGGCGCTGCGTACCTGAGGTGAACAGTTCCGGAACTCGATAAGCTCAAGCGCTTGTTCACCGAACTTCTTGAGGGCCTCACCGATCAAAGCATGGATGTACGATTGCGTAGCGTATCTGACCGCCGCGAAATCGAGGACGACCCGATTTCCGTTCGTGAGCGCCGGAAGAATCGTCGATAATCGATGGGCTCTGGCCTCATCCTTGTTCTCTGCAAAGCCCTTGACTCCTGACTCCAAGATGATCTCTACACTCATGTGAACTTGATCCTCCGCGTCAAAGCCTTGCGGCTTGGGATCTGCTGGAAGATCCATTGAAAGAAGTTGTCGTAACGCTCAATCGTCTCAGTGCGTATTTCGACCGTGGCGATCGTTCCCTGCCAGGCAGAATCGAAGTGCCAGCGATCGCCTCTATCGTCATCGTACGGATCGGCATACAAAGTAATCATATCATCTGATGAAAGGGATCGCCTCAGGCGGTAGGCTGCTCGCCCTGAAGCCAATAGGAAGTAACCGCCCGTACCCTTCGCGATACACCTCGTAATGAACAACCCAGCGCCGGCGTTCTCGGGCGTGCCATACATTCCAGGTAGTGTCCCAGTGACCCCAGGCTGCATGGCAAGGCCAAGTGCGATGGCATCATCTGTCGCAGCATCCGGATGAGTCCTACCAAGGTGCGCGGCGATTCCCTGCCCGCAATCGGCTACCGCGATTGTGACGCGATGCGGACCCTTTTCGGAAAAGCGGTGTGCAGACACGAATGCGCCGTCGGGTGAGTTGGAGTGCTCAAGCGCGTTGCGCAACAACTCGCTGATGCAGTACTGCACGGCAGCGAGGCTTTCAGGATCGTCCTGCAGGTGAAGAATTGCCGAGATGTCTGCGATGACCGCCGTAAGGTCTTCCTGCCGTCGCACTTGGGTAACCGGGAGAAAGCGGCCCGCCTCTTCGTGCTCGGTAACGCCGGGATCAAGACCGATGCCCAGATGTTGGAAGACTCGCATGCGTGCGGCGTACGTAGTATGTTTCCCGAGGTTTTCGGGACGAATCCTGTAACCCTCACGCCTGCACCACGCGCCCCAGGCTGCGATCATCGAAAGAGCGATCGGCTCAACGTGTACCCAGCGGGGATGGAACTCAAGCGCTGCCTCGGTAGAGCTGTCTCTGAACGCGTTCGCCTGCGACTCCAGGAGTGACCGTGCGCAGTGGAGGGTCGCGTTCGCGGGAACGATGAACCTGGGCATAGCTTAGGATACTCGATAGCAGACCCTTAAGCTCGCTCCCCGCCATGCACTAGCGCGTCTCCGCGCCTCGCCGCAGGTACTGCTCAGGAGGCTCGCCGAGGAAGAGGTCGGGGTGGAGCGGCGCTCCCGGCCGCACGGCGTAACGCTCGAAGTCGGTGACGCCGGCCTCCCGCAGGACGTCCTCGTCGATGTAGAAGTTGCCCGTGCAGCAGCGGCTGTCGTGCGTCAGGATGACGTGCGCGGCGTCGGCGACGATCTCGGGCCGGCGGCAGTTCTCGGGCGGCGTCAGGCCGCCGAGCATGGCGAGCGCGGCGGTGGCGATCACCGTGCGCGGCCACAGCGCGTTGACCGCGATGCCGTCGTCCTTGAACTCCGCGGCCAGACCGATCACGCACAGGCTCATACCGTACTTGGAGATCGTGTAGGCGGTGTTCAGCTTGAACCACCGCGGATCGAGATTGATCGGCGGCGAGAGGGTGAGGATGTGCGGGTTGGCGGATTTCCTGAGATGCGGGATGCACGCCTGCGAGCAGGCGAAGGTAGCGCGCGCGTTGACCGACCACATGAGGTCGAAGCGCTTCATCGGCGTGTCGAGCGTACCGGTCAGATTGATGGCGCTGGCGTTGTTGATCAGCACGTCGATGCCGCCGAAGGTCTCCACCGTCCTGGCCACGGCGCGCGCGATCTGCTCCTCGTCGCGGATATCGGCCTGCAGCGGCAGGGCCTTGCCGCCCGCCGCCTCGATCTCCGCGGCCGCCGTATGGATGGTCCCCGGCAGCTTGGGATGGGGCTCGGCCGTCTTGGCGGCGATCGCCACGTTGGCGCCGTCGGCGGCGGCACGCAGCGCGATCGCCAGACCGATGCCGCGGCTGCCGCCGGTGATGAAGAGGGTCTTGCCTTTCAGATCCGCCATCTAGATCTTGCCCCGCGAATATTCCGCGATATACCCGTACGCCTCCTCCAGCACTTCCTCCTGCGGCAGGAAGACGACGCGCACGTGGTTGTAGTCGTCCTGGCCGAAGCCCGAGCCGTGGACGACGACGACGCCGTAGTCGAGGATGAGGTCGCGCACCAGCTCGGTGTCTTTCAGATCGCCGAGCGAGAAGCGCGGGAAGGCATAGAAGGCGCCGCGCGGCGGCACGCAGCTCCAGCCGGGGATGGCGTTGAAGCGCTCGACGGTGAGGTCCCGCCGGCGGCGCAGCTTGGCGGCCACCTCGGCGATGTGCGGGTTCGGCCCTTCGAGCGCCGGCTTGATCGCCCACTGGTTGGGATGATTGGGGCTCACCCGCGCGCGCACCAACCGGCCCATGGCGTCCACCAGCGGCGAGACGACGTCGCGCGGACCCGAGAGAATGGTCCAGCCGATGCGCAGGCCCGGGCCGAGCCACACCTTGGAGAGGCCGGCGAACGTGGCCACCGGCACGTCGTCCCGCAGCGCGGCGGTGGAGACGAACGCGGTCTCCGGATCGATCAGCATGCGGTCGTAGATCTCGTCGGAGAGCACCACGAGCTGGTGCTGCGCCGCGATCTCCAGCACGGCCTCCAGACACGCGCGGTCCGCCACCGAGCCGGTGGGATTGTTGGGATTGATCACCACCAGGGCGCGGGTGCCGGAGTCCACCACCTGGCGGATGTGATCGACGTTCGGCTGCCAGGCGTTGGACTCGTCGAGCTTGTAGTAGACCGCCCGCGCGCTCGTCTTGGCGAGCACGGCGGAGTAGAGCGGGTAGCCCGGGCTGGGGAGGAGCACCCCCTCCCCCGGCTCGAGAATGGCGTTGAGGAGCAGCTCGATCGGCTCGGACGCGCCGTGGCCGACGAACACCCCCTGGATCGCATGGATGCCCTTGCGCTCCTCGGCGTCGCGGCGGATGGCCTCCAGCGCTTCCGGGATCCCCTCGGAGGCGGAGTACGACGTCTTGTTGTCGCGCAGGGCGCGGACGATGGCCTCGACGATGGGCTCCGGCGTACGGAAGTCGAACTGGCAGGGATCGCCGATGTTCAAGCCGAGGATCTTCTTGCCGGCGGCCTCGGCCTGGCGGGCGAGGAGCACGACGTCGCGCACGGCGTAGGTGACGCCTTCGATGCGCTTCGCGATGCGGATGGGAGCGTAGGCGGCGGTCGAGGTCGTAGTCATAGGGCGGAGGTCCCCGGGGGCACCAGCTCGTCGATCTTGGCGGCTTCTTCGTCGGTGATCCGTACGTCGAGGGCGCCGAGGCTGTCCTCGAGCTGCTCCAGGGTGCGCGGGCCGAGGATCACCGAGGTGACGGCGGGATGGCGCAGGGCCCAGGTATTGGCGAAACGGGCCGGGGAGACGCCCTTCGCCTCGGCCAGCGGCAGGAGCTGCTCGACGATGTCCAGGCGGCGCTGGAACTTGGGATTGTCGAGGTCGCCGATCCAGGTCACGGAGCGCTTGCTGTCCTTCGGATTGCCGCTCTCCCGCCGGTACTTGCCGGTGAGCCAGCCGCCTTCGAGCGGGCTCCAGACGATGTTGGCGAGGCCGAATTTCTGTGTCATCGGGAAGTGCTCGAGCTCCATCACCCGCCGCAGGATGCTGTACGGCGGCTGCAGCGAGACGAAGCGCTCGAAGCCGCGCCGCTCGCTCACCCACAGAGTCTCGACGATCTCCCAGGCCGCGAAGCGCTTCTCCCACTCCGCCGGGCCGGCGTAGTGGTTGGTGGAGAGGCCGAGGTAGCGCACCTTGCCCTGGCGCACGAGATCGGTGAGCGTCGAGAGGGTCTCCTCGACGGGCGTCGTGGGGTCCGGACGGTGGATCTGGTAGAGGTCGATCACCTCCGTGCCGAGCCGGCGCAGGCTGTGCTCCACCTGCTCCTGGATGGCCTTGCGCGAGAGCCCCCGCTGGTTGGGGCCGGGGCCGACCGGCGCCCACACCTTGGTGGCGAGCACCGCCTGCTCGCGGCGGTCCGCCAGCGCCTTGCCGACGATCACCTCCGACTCGCCTTCGGAGTAGCCGTTGGCGGTATCGATGAAGTTGATGCCGGCCTCCATCGCCCGGTGGATGATGCGGATGCACTCCGCGTGGTCCGGGTTGCCCCAACCGCCGAACATCATCGCCCCCAGGCAGAGAGGCGAGACCTTGAGGCCGCTATGGCCGAGATTGCGGTAGTCCATGGGCGAAGGTGATCCTATGCCAAGCGGCGGTCGGCGGCGAGGCCCTTTGGACATCGGACGGTCCTGCCCTGCGAGACCTCACCCCCTGGCCCCCTCTCCAGCAAGCTGGAGAGGGGGGAACGCCTGCAACGGGTCTTGCCTTTTCTTCTTCCCCCTCTCCATCTCCGATGGAGAGGGGGACAGGGGGTGAGGTCTCGGAGGGCAGGACCGTCCGGCCTTCAAGAAACCCAGCGCCCCCTCACGCCGGCCGCAGCAGGAACTGCGCCCACGGGCCGTGCTCGCCGAGACCGCCCTGGAGCACCAGCTCGCGGCACTCGGCGGCGGGCAGGGGAGGACTGAAGAGGTGGCCCTGGAAGCGCTCGCAGCCAAGGCCCTCCAGCCATTGCCACTGCGTCCCCTCCTCGACGCCCTCGGCGATGACGCCGATCTCCAGGCTCTGGGCGAGCGCGATGACCGCCGCGGCCACCTCCTCGCTGCCGCGGCCGATGCCCAGGGTATGCACGAAGGAGCGGTCCACCTTGAGCGTGTCGATGGGGAAGGTGGTGAGGTAGGAGAGAGAGGAGAAGCCGGTGCCGAAATCGTCGATGGCGATCTTCACCCCCAGCTCCTTCAAGCCGCCGAGCACGGCGAGCGTGGCCGCGGCGTTCTGCATGGCGAGCGTCTCGGTGATCTCCAGCACCAGCGACGAAGGAGGCAGGCCGGTCTCGGCCAGCACGCGCCGGATCTTCCCCAGCAGCTCGGGCTGCTGGAAGGTGCGGGGCGAGAGGTTGACCGCGAGCTGGATCTCCGCCACGCCCTGCTTGCGCCACTCCTGGATCTCGCGGCAGGCGGTGCGCAGCACCCACAGATCGAGCGCGCCGGAGAGGCCCGAGACCTCCGCCAGCCAGAGGAACTCCGCCGGCATCATCAGGCCGCGCACCGGGTGATGCCAGCGCAGCAGGGCTTCGACGCCTTCGATGCAGCGCCGCCGCGAATCGAGGATCGGCTGGTAGAAGAGCACGAGCTCGCGGTCATGGGCCAGCGCCTGGCGCAGGTCGCCTTCCAGGGAGAGCTGCTCCAGGCTGTTGGATTCCATCCCCGGGGCATAGAGCTGCAGCGCGTCGCCGCGCGCCGCCTTCGCCCGGTACATGGCGACCTCGGCGCGCTTGAGCAGCGTCTCGCCTTCGGTCGAGTCCTCCGGGCAGCGGCTGATGCCGATGCTGGCGGTGAGGTAGATCTCGCGTCCCTGCAGCGCGAAGGGGAGCCGGGTCGCCTCCAGCAGCTTCTGGGCGACGCGCAGGATGGCGCCTTCGCCCTCGACGGCGGGCAGGACGATGGCGAACTCGTCGGCGGCCAGGCGCGCCACCAGGTCGGTGCCGCGCAGGCGGCGCCGTATGCGCTCGGCGAACGACTTCAGCAGCTCGTCGCCGTAGCGGTTGCCCAGCGAGTCGTTGACCACCTTGAAGCGGTCGAGGTCGAGGAAGAGCACCGCCAGGCGCTCGCGCAACACCTGGGAGCGGCCGATCGCCTCCCGCAGATACCGCAGCAGCAGATGGCGGTTGGGCAGATCGGTGAGCGAGTCGTGATAGGCCAGGTGCTCGATGCGCTGCGACGTGGCGACCACCCGCTGCCGCTCGTCCTCGAGCAGCCAGATCACCATGCCGACGCCGATCAGCACCTGGAACAGGAAGTCGAAAGGCCCGAGGTAGGCGGTGTAGCCGGCGGCGCTGGCGTCGGCCAGTTGCACGAGGGTCACCACCATGTAGTGGATCTGGTGCAGGCCGTAGAGCAGGAAGACGCTGGCGACCAGCCGGCGCCCGAGTCCCCAGGGATGCACCCGGCTGCGCCAGACGCCGAAGGCCGCGACGAGAAACGCCACCCCCAGCACCAGCGAGCGGACGCCGATGCGCACCACGAAGCGGCTGTGCGGACCGACGTACAGCGACAGGCCGACGGAGAGCAGCGCCAGCGCCAGGAGGGCCGCGAGGACGATCCGTTGCGTGCGGCGCCGCACGCTGCGCTCCTTGACCACCTCGTAGGTGCCGAAGAGCAGCCAGGCGGTCTGCCAGTAGGCGGCGGTGAGGGTGACGCTCGAAACGGCGAGCCGCGCCGGCGCGTCCGGAGGCATGAACGGCACCAGGTACAGCGCCACGGCGCCGCCGACCAGCGAGACGCAGAACGCCCACCAGCTCCACGTCCAGGCGAGCAGGTACGGCCGCTCGTAGAGGCGGTAGAACCCCAGGAGCACGATGGCCAGGAAGACGGCCCCGGCCGCCTGCGCCAGAGTGCTTGTGAAGATCACAAGCGAGGCATTGATCATGTGAGTACCATCTTAATCCATCCCCCTCATCCGGGCGAGGGGTTTACGGCGTAGATGCCCCCCACGCGCGACACGGCGCGCCGCCTCGGCCTGGTCAAGCTACGGCAGATGGTGAATGCCTTGGTGTGGGCGGTGGAGGAGCCGGTGGGGGCGGGGGTGCGGGTCCTCGACGTGCCGGGGATACGAACCCTCACCCCCTGCCCCATTATTCTTTGATCGAAAACGTTGTCTACGCCGGCGGGGCCCAGGGCGGCCACGCAGGGCCGCCCCTACAGATCGTTCTGTGGTCGTCGTGGGTTCGGTGCGTCATGGTACGAGGATGAAATTACCTCCGGGCGACCTGTAGGGGCGGCCCTGCGTGGCCGCCCTGGGTGGGGGGCGGCTTCGATCATCGATGACGCTGGAATCGGCGCCAAACTTACCTCAGGAGGAGAAACCCCACCACCCCCAACAAAATCACCGCCACCCCAATCCCCACCCACAGCCAAGTCTTCTTCCCGCCGCCCTCCGCGCCCGTGCCGCCGAGCAGGCGCGAGCCGGCCTGGGAGATGCCGCGGATCTCATGGAGCACGCGCAGGCGCAGGAGCTCTTCCAATCGCTCGACGGCGGCGAGCAGCTCGCCGGCGGACGCGTAGCGCTCTTCCGGTTTACGGGCCAGGCACTTGAGCGCCGCCGCGTCCACCTCTTGCGGCAGCTCGGGATTGAGCTGGCTCGGCAGGCCGAACTTCGGCCCCGGCGCGCGGCCGGTGAGCATCTCGTGGAAGATCACGCCGGCGGAATAGAGGTCCGCCCGCGCGTCCACGGCGGCGCGGCCTTCGAGGATCTCGGGCGCCAGGTAGTAGAGCGCGCCGAGGCGGATCTCGCCGGTGCCCAGGGTGGCGGTGAGGCTCGGCATCACCGACTCGAAGGCGGTGGCGCCGAGGTCCGCCACCTTGACGGTCGAGAAATCCGGCGAGACGAGCACGTTGCGCGGCGTCAGCCCGCGGTGCACGAGGCCGTGCTGGTGGGCCTGGGCGAGGCCACGGCACACGCCGCGCATGACGGCGAACGCCTCGGGCAGCGTCACCCGCCGCTGTTTGAGCACGCGGTCGAGCGAGGTGCCCGCCACCAGCTCCATGGCCATGTAGGGCCGGCCGCCCTCCTCGCCCGTCTCCAGGACCTGCACCAGGTTCGGATGGCGGCTCACCGGCACCACGGCGGCGAGCTCGCGGCGGAACCGCTCGAGGGACGCGGCGTTCTCGCCGAGCGCGCCGGGAAAGAGCTTGACCGCGGCCGGCCGGCCTTGCGGATCGGTGGCCTTGAACACCGCCGAGCCGCCGGCCTTGCCGAGCAGCTCGCGGACCTGGTAGCGGCCGATGGTTTCAGGCAGGTCGGAGGACATCGCTCTCGAAGATCATAACCGTATCGCCGACCGCGATGCGATCGAACGGCTGCAGCACCGCGCGGTTTGCCGGCTTGCCGTTGACCCGCGTGCCGTGGCTGCTGCCGAGGTCGGTCATCACCCAGGCGCCGTCCTCCCACTCGAGGCGCAGGTGCTCCTTGCTGGCGTTGGGCTCGCTGAGCGCCAGCGCGCAGCCGCGCGAGCGGCCCACCGTCGCCGGCTCGCCGTCGAGCTGCAGGGCGGCTCCGCGCTCCGGCCCTTCGGCCACGTAGAGGCGCGCCGGCCGCGGGCCCTCCGCCGCTTCCCCCGCCGCGAGGCGCCCCCGCCGCGGGCGCGAGATCTCCAGGGTCCGGATGGGGTAGGGAATGACGATCCCCTCGCGGCGGAACTCCTCCCAGATGAGAGACCGCGCGTCGCTGGCGATGCGCGGCGCCTGCACCACGTCCTCGACCCAGATCCGCAGCTCGTAGCTGACGGCGCTCTCCTCGAAGGCGAGCACGTAGACCTCGGGCGACGGCTTGTCGAGCACCCCCGTCACGCGGGCGGCGCAGTCGAGCAGGACCCGCCGCACGCGGTACGGCGGAGCGTCGTAGTGCGCCGAGACGCGGATGCGCTCCAGGTGCACGGGGTGCGGGTAGTAGAAGTTGAGCACCCGCTCGTCGGCCAGCTTGCTGTTGGGGATGAGGACGTTGTCGTTCTCGCGCGTGCGCAGGTGGGTGGTGCGCCAGGTGATGGCGACGACGCGGCCCTCCTGCTCGCCGACCTTGATCCAGTCGTTGATGCGGAACGGCTTCTCGATGCTGATCACCAGGCCGGCGAAGAAGTTGCCGAGGATCGGCTGCAGCGCCAGACCGAGGACGAGCGAGGTGACGGCGCTGGTGGCGATCAGCGGCGCCACGTCGAGCTGGGGGAAGGTGAGGCGCAGGGTGACGAAGGCGGTGATCAGATAGACCAGCGTCATCGCCACCGCCGGCAGCAGCGGCGGCAGGCTCATGCCCCGCCGCGCCGCGAGGTGGACGTCGAAGAGGTAGAGCCCGAGCAGCCGGAAGACGGTGATGAGGCCGAGGAAGAACCAGCCCCAGTTGAGCGCCCGCGACATCGCCGCCGGCTCGTAGCCGGGCGCCACCAGGGTGAACGCCTTCAGCACCGCCACCGCCGCGCCCACGTAGAGCGGGAAGGCGAGCTGCCGCACCCAGAAGAACCGCCGCTGCAAGGCGGCGACCGCCGCGATCAGCACGGCCAGCAGGGCGACGCTGCCGAGCAGCATGAGGGTGATGCGCAAACGGGTACCTCCGAGAGACTTGGCGATCGGCCTTGGCCGCTCGACCTCATCCCCTGGCCCCTTCTCCTAAAGGAGAAGGGGAATGAAAACGAGCTAAGCCCCTCTCCTTCAGGAGAGGGGTTGGGGTGAGGTCGCGCGGGCAAGACGCCGAAACTGAGCCACTACCCGATCCCGACATTCTATTCCGCCTCCGCTTCCGGGTTAGAATCCGGTCCGCTTTTCACCACTCAAAGGAGACCGCAATGAGGAAAATCTTCGGTTTGACCGCCATCCTGGCGCTGGCGTTCGCCCTGGCGGCGGCGCCGATGCGGGCGCAGGACACGAAGCCCACGGAAGAGAAGGCGGAGCAGAAACAGGAGGCCAAGCCGGCGGCGCCGGCCGGCACGCGCGAGTCCATCCTGTACCAGATCGACGAGGCGCGCGAGAAGCTGATCGCTCTCGCCGAAGCCATGCCCGCCGAGAAGTACGCCTGGCGGCCGGGCGAGGGAGTGCGCTCGGTGGGCGAGGTGTTCAACCACGTCTCCGCCGCCAACTACTTCCTGCCCACCTTCTGGGGCGCCAAGGTCCCGGCGGGAGTCGATCCGCGCAACCTCGAGAAGGACGGCGGCGACAAGGCGAAGACGATCGACACGCTGAAGAAGTCGTTCGACTCCCTGAAGCAGGAGATCCAGGCCGTGCCCGAGGCGGACCTCGGCCGCCAGATCAAGATGTTCGGCCACGACGCCACCGTGCGCGACGCGATGTTGGTGCTCGCCAGCCACGCCCACGAGCATCTCGGCCAGTCCATCGCCTACGCACGCATGAACGCCGTCGTGCCGCCGTGGAGCGCGGCGGGGCAGTAGGGCCTCTTGTACGTTTAGCGTAGGGGCGGGGGGGGGCGGTGGGTGGGGGGGGGAGCCCCCCGGCCCGGGGGGCGCCCGCGGGCCCGGGGGGGGGGGGCGCGCCCCC
>JBKPTH010000078.1:0-143024 GCA_046765915.1 Acidobacteriota bacterium
CCCCCCCCCCCCCCGGGCCGCATGGGGGGGAATCTCTAACGCCGATCCCGCCGCTGTCGATCAAGGCATCGTCATACGCGCCGCCGGGCCCCTCACCTCCCCGGCCCTCCTCTCCCGCCTCACGCCCACCCACCCGGGCGAGGAGGGAGACTACAGAGGAAGAAATTAGCTTTTGCTTTTTCCAACCCCCTCTCTCCCGGCGGGCGGGTGTGAGGCGGGAGAGAGGGGGAAGGGGGAGTGAGGGGCCCGGCGGCGCGACGATCATCCCCCATCATCGATGATGGTGGAATCGGAGCCTCTCCCGCAGCCGCCCATAATCGATCTTGCTGTTGTGCCGCGGATCGACGGGCAGCGGCTCGGCGGTGAGGCGGATCTCGTCGGCGGCGAGGCCGGCGTCGGCGAGGCGGGCAGCGATCTCGTCCTCGAAGCCGGTCTCCGCCGTCTCCACGACGAGGACGACCCGCTCTCCCAGTGCTGCGTCGGGGAGCCCCACGGCGGCGATTCTCCGTACGCGGGGATCCTCGCCCCGGGCGGCCTGCTCGACGAGCTGCGGATGGACCAGCTCGCCTCCCCGGTGGATCGTCGAATGGACGCGACCGGCGAGCCAGAAACGGCCCTGGGCATCGAACGAGCCGGTGTCGCCCATGCGGTGCCAGACGGCGGTGCCGTCCGCGATCTTGTTCTCGCGCACCGCCTGCGGGTTGCGGTAATAGTCGCGGCAGACGTGATCGCCGGAGACCGCCAGCTCGCCGATCTCTCCGGGCGGCAGCTCCCAGTCCGCCCATCCTCCGGAACCGAGCTCGATGGGACCGGGATGGATGCGGACTGTCTTCGCGCGCACGCGTTCGCTAGGCCGGCCGGCGCAGAAGCCGGGGACCCGCGGACGGTCCGCGTTCACGGCGGACAGGCGCTCCTCGGCGGTCAGGTGGGCCACGGGCTCCGCCTCGGTGGAGCCGTAGACGACGAGGATCTCGGTATCCGGAAAGATCCGGCGCCACATGCGGAGTTGCGCGTCGGAGACGGGCGCGCCGCCGGTGAGAATGCGGCGCAGACGCGGACGCGCCGCCGGCCGCCGCGCCACCTCGGCGGCGAGGCGGTCGAAGAACGGCGGCGAAGCCGTGCAGGTGGTCACGCCGTGGCGACGCATCTGATCGAGCACGCGGGCGGCGTTCACGCGGTCCACGCGGCGGAAATCCATGTCGGGCACGACGGAGGGCACGCCGCTCGCCAGGTTGTTGAGGGCGAAGACGGGGAACATCGGCATGTCCACGTCTCCTTCCGCCGCCGGGAGCTCGGCCGCCAGGGCCGCGTGCTGGGCGAGCAGGAAGCGGTGCGTGCGGTTCGCGCCCTTGGGCTCGCCGGAGGAGCCGCTGGTGAAGGTGATGAGGGCAGGATCGTCCTGTTCGACAGGCTGCACCTCGCCTTTCTGCTCCATCCTTTCCATCTCGGTCAGGGTTTGATGGGCCGGCAGAGGACCGATTCGCCGTCCAGTCGTGACAGTGAGGGGAATGGACCGCAGCCGCCGATCGAGCAGCCGGAGCAGATGGCTTCGCGGCACGCCGAGCCAGGCGCGCGGCTCGGCAAACGCCGCGAAGGCGGCGATCTGCCGGCGGCCGATCCAGGGATCGACGAAGACGGCCACGGCACCTATCTTCAAGACCGCCAGCATCGCTACGTAGAGATCGATCGACATCGGAATCATGACGACGGCCCGCTCGCCCAGTGAAAGCCCCAGCCGGCGCAGGCCCGCGGCGGCGCAACCGATGCGGCGCCAGAGATCGCCGAAGGTGATGGAGCCGTCCGCCATGATGAGCGCGGGGCGGGACGGAACCCGGGCGGCGACTTGTCTCAGGACCGAGAGGACATTGTGATTTTGCGAGGGCATACCCTTCGAGACCTCACCCCCTGGCCCCCTCTCCATCGAAGATGGAGAGGGGGGACGAGACCGAACCGGTTTTGCCGGTCAGATTCGGCAATGTCCTCGGCATGCGTTCCCCCTCTCCAGCTCCGCTGGAGAGGGGGCCAGGGGGTGAGGTCTCGGAGGGCAGGTCGCTCCGAGCTTCTCGGAACCCTCCGGTCACTCCCCGGGTCTCCACTCATACAGCACATACCGCCGCATCACCCGCCCCGCGCCGCCATCCAGATCTCCCGAGGGATTTCCTTCGCGGATCAGGCAGTGGTTGGCGAAGAGGTAGCCCTTCTCCGCCGCCTGGCGATGGCCCTCATGGAAGAGGGCCGCGGCCACTCCGGAGCGCCGGTGCTCGGGCAGCACGCCGAGGGTCTTGAAATCGACGGCGTCCACGTCGTTGCGGTGGCGGAGGAAGCGCAGCCTGGCGAGGAGGTCCCGCTTCCCTTCCATGGCCGCGACGGCGCGGAAGCGGTCCGGGTAGGCGAAGAGGAAGCCGACGTCCTCGCCGGCCGGCGAGCGGGCGAACCAGACGAGATCCTTGTCGAGCAGACCGCGTGCACCGGCGTAGATGCGGTAGAACTCCTCCTCCGGAATCTCGGTGTAGAGGAAGTTGCGGCTGAAGATCCGCCGGGAGAGCTCGTAGATCGTCCGCAGCTCCTGCCGGAAGCGTCTCGGGTCGAGCGGTCGCAGGCGGTAGCCGGCCGCCTCGGAGGCCCGCCGCTTCTCGTCGAGATAGGCCACCACCGCCGCCGGCTCGACCCGCTTCGAGACGTAGCGTTCGAGCGGCACGAAGCCGTTGGCCGTCCACAACGGCTCGTAGTAAGGAGGATTGTAGGGCTCCAGCAGGAAGGGCGGCCCGTCGAAAGGCCCGACGTTGAGCCGGTAGCGATGCCAGGTGTCACCGTCCATGGGGCCGACGATGGTTGCGGCCCCGGCCTGGCGCAACCAGGAGATGCCCGCCGCGAAGAGGTCGCGCACGGCCTCGTCGTACCACGCCAGCGCTTCGAAGAAGCCGATCATGCCGTAGGGCGCTCCCTGCTCGTCCCGCAGCGCCGGAGAGAGCCGGGCCACGAGGCGGGCCACCGCGTGGTCCTCCGAGAGGGCGACCAGCGTTTTCTGGGCGCCGGCGAATTCCGGGCGCCGCAGCGCCGCGAGGACCTCCCGGCGGGGCGTGGGGACGTAGAACGGATCTCCCCGGTAGATGCGTTGCGGCAGGCCGAGGAACCCCTCCAGCAGCCGCGGGTCCTCGCCGGCGTCGCGGAGGTCGATCAAGCGAGGGTGCCGACCGGATGCCGCTTGTAGAGCGGCTTGAAGGCCAGGAGCCAGAGACCGGAGTAGTCGCGCGTCAGGCGCATGCGGAGGAGCTGGATCTGCCGGCATTCGTCCACGCCGCCCTCCAGCATCAGCTCCTGCAGCACGTGGTTGAAGCGCCAGACGAAGGCGTCGGCGAGGCGGCAGGTGAGACGGGCCCGCGCGAAGACGATGGAGTCGCCGGTGACGGAGGTCTCGTCGAGCAGGCTGGCGATCTCCTGCGCCTCCTCGTTGACCCGCATGCGCAGGGCCGCCGACTCGAGCAGGAACTGCTCCAGCTCGCGGTCACAGGACTGGTGGCCGGTGAGCCGGCGGTAGGCCTCGACCTCGCGCGGCTCGATGCGCAGGGCGAAGACCTCCGGCTTCAGCACCACGCGGTCCGCGTGGAGATCGGGAGGATTGACCTCGCGCAGGGTGTCCACCAGGCGCCGGTAGTGCTCGCCCAGCAGCTCCTCTCCGGGCTGCAGCGGGGAGGGCACCGCGCCCGACTTGCCCGGCGGGAGCTCGATGCTGCCCGTAGTGGTGCGGGACACGGCCGCCCCCTGCTCGCTCGTGGAGGAGCGGCCGGCGGTCAGGCGAGGCATGAGCTCCTTGACCTTCTGCCGGATGAGGGCGATGTCGCCGAGGCGGAACTCCTCGCGCTGGAGCTGCTTTTCGAAGCGCTCGATCTCCTCGCGGAACTCCGCCAGCTCGCGGTCGAGCTGCGTGTCCAGGGGGACCTCGCGCTCGAGATCGAAGACGCGCTGGTACTCGGCGACGATGCGCTGCTCCTCCTGGCGGTAGAGCTTCTGGATGCGGCTCTTGAAGACGAGGTTGGTCTCCTGGATGGCGAGCAGCAGCTCGGGATGGAAGTACAGGCTGCCCAGGCTGTGCTTGAGGGCGCGGTGGCGGCGGATGAGGCCGCTGTCGTTCAACCGGTCGAGGCTCTCCACGTCGTTCATCTCGTGGCGCAGGGCATCGATCTCGGCCCGGCGCTCCTCGACGACCTGGTCGCCGGGGGGCGCCGCGCCCACCTGGCCCCACAGCCCCTGGAAGATCTCGCTGAGCCGGCCATGGCCGCGCAGCACCAGCTCGCCGGTGCGCTCGTCCACCTCCTCGGAGACGCGGGCGAGCAGGAAATCGACCTTGTCCAGGCGGTCCGCCGGCCAGGTTCCGTCGCGCTGAACGTAGAGGTAGAACTTGACGAGCTGGCTGAGGATCTTCTCGTCGTAATTCTTCACCCGGCGGAAGAACTGCCGCAGCAAGTCGGGCGTGACTTTGGTATCCTCGCTCTCGAGCGCTCCGATGAGCTCCGTGAGCCGGCGATCGATCGCTTCCAGGCGGTTGCGGACCTTCTCGGACTCGGACGCGTTCAGGTTCTGCGAGATCTCCTTCAGCCCGTTGTAGAGGTCCTGGAACTCCGTGGAATGCGGGTCTTCCACGTGTTGCAGCAGCGTCTTGGCAAGGCTTTGCAGAAACTGGTGAAAGGTCCAAGCGGCACGGAACCGATGGGAGGTGTCGGCGTAGCGGCGGTGGAGGACGCTCAGCTCCTGGACGGTCGTCATGGGATCTACCGGTAAAAGCTCGACGAGTTTACGCCAAGAGGCGGGAAAGGAAAACAGCGCGTGCGCATCCTGATCTCCCAGGAGGACCTGGAACGCAGGGTTGCCGAGCTGGCCCGGGACGTTGACCGCGACTACGCCGGGTCCGACCGGCTGGTGTGCGTCGGCGTGCTCAAGGGCTCGGTCTTCTTCATGGTGGACCTGCTCAAGCGGCTGTCGGTGCCGCTCGCCATCGACTTCTTCCAGACCGCGAGCTACGGCGCCAACATCAGCCCCGGGGAGGTGCGCATCAAGAAGGACATCGACCTGTCGATCCGCGGCAAGGACGTGCTGCTGATCGAGGATATCGTCGACACCGGCTGGACGCTGCGCACCATCCTCGACCTGCTGCGCTTCCGCGGCGCGCGCAGCGTCAAGCTCTGCGCGCTGCTCGACAAGGCGGCGGCGCGCGAGGTGGAGGTCAAGATCGACTACCGCGGCTTTGAGATCGACAAGCTCTTCGTCGTCGGCTATGGCCTCGACTTCGACGAGCGCTACCGCAACCTGCCCTACATCGCCGTGCTGGACGAGGGATCGGCCGACGTGCCGTCACCCTCCTGAGGCCCTCCGAGGAGAATGCGAACGATGAGATTTCACCACTCGGACGACGCTCCCCGCGCCCTCGGCCCTTACTCGCACGCCGTCGAGGTGGACGGCTGGCTCTACGTCTCCGGCCAGACGGGGATCGATCCCGCCACCGGCGAGCTCGCCGCCGGAGGCTTCGAGGCCGAGGCCCGCCAGGTGCTCGCCAACCTCCAGGCGGTGCTCGCCGCCGCCGGCTGCACCTTCTCCGACGTCGTGCGGACCGGCATCTACCTGACCGACTTCGCGAACTTCCCCGCGATCAACCAGCTCTACGCGGAGGCTGTGGGAGACCACCGCCCGGCGCGCACCACGATCCAGGTCGCCGGGCTGCCGAAGGGGGCTCAGGTGGAGATCGACGTGGTGGCGCGGGTGCCGTAGGCCTACGATGCCCCCTCCACAGCACATCACGGAATGGCGCCAAGCCGCGAAGGCGACGACAGAGCAGGAGTGGACTCCCAAGGAGAATGCTTTCACCACGAGGCTGCAGCAGCTTCATCAACCTCAGCCACCCAATACGTTGAAGGAATGGTACAAGGCGACCACCGTGGTGCTCGCCAAGTATCCGACTGTCTCCGTCCAGGACGTGAGCGACGTGACCTCCTGGGTCAACGCCCTGCGGACGAAGCTCAACATACAGGTGAGCCAGCTTCATCCGATCATCGATACCCTGCACGCCAATCAAGTCGCCATGGGGGCGACGGCCCGCAAGAAGGTGGAGGATTGGATCGATTCGCTGCCGCCCGAACGCCGGACGTTCGGCAAGGTCAACCAGCTCATCCTGGCCCTCAAGAGCGCTGGCTTTGACAACAAACGCATCCGCTCGTTGTGGCAGGATCTCGGTGCGACGATGGGTGGGAACGTCCTGGCGACGATCCTGGGTGATCCTGCCCAGGTGCCGCCCTGGCTCGACAGAGCATCGCGCCATGTTGCGGCCGTCCAAGCGCCGCAATTCTGGATGGGAGCTCTACAGAACAACAAAGAAGAGATCGTTCACTACGCGCCGGTCGTCTACGCCGGCAACCTCTGGCAGACGGCCGGCCAGCAGGTGAACGCCACCGCCTCGCTGTGGGCCAGCGTCCACCGGCTCCAGCGGCTGTGGGTGGATATGTTCAACATCGCGCAGTGGCTGGAGATGCAGGATGTCATCGGGCAGAGCGGACAAGACGCGAGCTTCTACCTGCCGAAGCTGGCGGAGATCGGCGAGCTGATGCCCGCGCAGCGGAAGAACCGTGACAATCGCGCCGCCCAAACGGTGCAGGCGACGCTGGCCGACATGGGGGCCTGGATCCACCATCATCGCGAGCTCGTCATAGAGCTGCTGGCCAATGGCTACTCGGCCGAGGTGATCACCGAGATGTACACGGAGGAGCTGGAGCATCGCGAGATCGTCACCGCCACCTGGTTCCGCGGCCAACCCATCACGAACATCAACGTGGAAATCGGCTTCAAGCCGTACCAGAGCTTTCACGGCTATATCTTCGCCAAGTACAAACACGTAGCCGAGCGTCACCTCTATCGGCACTTCGACTTCCAGCATCAACCCCGCTTTCTAGGCGATGAAGCGATCAAGGATCTGAACTCCTTCTTCCCCTCGGATACGACGCAGCAGCAAGTCTCATTGCTCGCCGACACTATCTTCATAGGCAACGACAACGATCTCGTCACCGTGGGTCAGTATGTGGTCTTCATCCGCCAGACGGATCTCAACAACGCGCATACCCGGCGCGTCGAGTCGTTCTATCCGGACCTCGCGAACGGTCATCGCGACAAGTTCACGCGGGACAAGCTCGAGCGCATCAAGGCCGTGGCCGCGAAGTTCGCCACGCCCTACAGCAACGACAAGCCTGTGATCGCATGGCGCGATGCACCGCGCCCCCGGCGTTGACGGATCATGGCCCGCCTTGGGCGGCCTGAATCCGTTCGATCGCGCGCTCGATCTGCGCCCGGCTGACGTCGCGGTGGGTGACGAAGCGCACCTTGTCCGCCGCGATGGCGACGGCGAGGACGCCGGACTCCTTCAGCCGCGCCACCAGGGATTGGGCCGTCCCCCGAGTGACGCGGAAGATCACGATGTTCGTCTGTGCGGAAGAGGGATCGATCTCGATCCCCGGCAGCTCGGCCAAAGCCTGAGCGAGCCAGGCGGCGTTCTCGTGGTCTTCTGCCAGCCAGGCCGGTCCCTTGCGCAGCGCGATGAGACCGGCGGCGGCCACGACTCCCACCTGGCGCATGGCGCCGCCGAACATCTTGCGCACCCGCCGGGCCTCGCGGATGAAATCGCGGCCACCGCAGAGGAGCGAGCCGATGGGCGCGCCCAGACCTTTCGACAGGGAGAACATCACCGCGTCGAAGCCGGCGGCGAGCGCCGCGGCCTCGACTCCCAGCGCCACGGCGGCGTTGAAGATACGGGCGCCGTCGAGGTAGGCCGGCAGGCCGTGGCGGCGGGCCACGGCGAGGATCGCGTCGAGGCGCGGCCGGTCGTAGATCGTGCCGCCCGCCATGTTGTGGGTGTTCTCCACCTCGATCAGCACGGTGCGGTTGCGCCACACCTGCTCCGGCGCCAGCGCCGCTTCCACTGCGGCGGCATCGAGGAGTCCGCGGGAAGAAGGGATGGTGCGCGGCAGCAGTCCGGAGAGGGCGGCCATGGCGCTGACCTCGAACCAGACGATGTGGCTGTCGGCGTCGCAGATCACCTCGCCGCCGGGACGGCCGAGCAGATGCAAGGCGATCTCGTTGCCCATGGTCCCCGAGGGGACGAAGAGACCGGCCTCCATCCCCATGGCCGCGGCGCCTTCCTCCTCCAGCCGGCGGACGGTCGGGTCTTCGCCGAACAGATCGTCCCCCACCTCGGCCTCGGCCATCGCCCGGCGCATCTCCGCGTCGGGCTTGGTGACGGTGTCGGAGCGGAGGTCGATGATCTCCATCAGAAGCCGATCCCGACGCGGACGGCGCCCTGCAGGTCCTCCGCCTTCTCGATCTCGAAGGTGATCTTGGGCAGCAGCAGGTTGAGGGTGACGCCGCCGTAGACGACGCCGCGGGTCTCGGTGTCCTCGAACGACGAGCCGAGGGTCGAATCCAAAGTCCCTTTGCTGCGCACGATGCCCGCGCCGACGTACGGAGTGAGCACGGTAAAACCCTTGGAGAAGAGCAGCTCGGCGCCGTACTGGTCGAGGTCGTAGACGTCCGAGCCGCTCGAGCGCGTGCCGGTCACGCGGAGGGAGAGCGCCGGCGAGAGGAGGCCGCCTTTCAGGATCGCGTACTGGATCTCGGCCGAGAGCAGCTTGACGTCGCCGCCGAGCGCCTTGCCGTAGGAGAGGCCGAGATCGATGCCGCCGGGCAGCCCCTTCCGCGCTCCCACCCGGGCGACGGAGAGGAAGCCACCGGTGAAGTCGCCGTCGATGGCCGTAGCCACGAACGGCTTGTCGTCGAACGTCTCGTCGTAGGTGGCGTCGGCGTAGACCTCGAAGCCGATCAGCCCGAGCGGCGAGGCGCCATGGCGGGGATAGAAGTAGGCGTCGGTACTGAACCGGCGGTGGAATGCCTGGAAATGCTCCGGCGTCGCGCCGCCGCTCACCTCCCAGGCGCGCAGGGGCGCGGCGGCGAGGAGCAAAAGGAAGAGAAGCAGCTCAGGTCTCGATCGTCTGGACATCGGCGGTCCTCCTCGATTCGTCATTCTCCCCCGGCGCCACGTACTCGGCGAGCAGCGCCGCGAGGGTCCCGGACTCCCCCGCCGCGGCGCACTCGGCGACGATCTCGCGGCTCAGCGCGTCGAGGGGCAGCACAGCGAGGTTGCCCTCCCGTGCCAGGGCCTCCAGATCATATGGGGAACGGTCGATCCAGCGCGCGGCGCGATACAGGGCCTGTCCCTGCTCCACCGGGCGTCCGAGCCGCAGCCACACCTCTCCGGCGAGGGCCAGCGCGCCGCCGATCCCCCGGTTGCCGGAATGTCCCACCGACGGACTGGGCAAGGGACGGGAAAGGAACGGTTCCAGACCGTGGCGATGGGCCGCGCGCGCGAAGTCCCGCTCGGCGGGAATCGGACCGTGAAACAGGGCATCGAACGCCTCCTCTCCGCCCCATCGCTCGGCCAGACGCCGGCGGTCGGTCGGCGTCAGAGAGGGGGCCAGCGCCTGAACGCAGCGCACCCCGGCGGCGGCGAGATCGCGGCAGCCCAGCTCCCAGAACCCGGAATCGTCGGTCAGACCCGGCAGCAGCGGCCAGACCGCCGTCGCCCCGGACGGCAGCCGCCGCAAGGCCTCCAGATCGCGCTCCAGCAGGACGTGAAGAAGATCGAAGACGAAGGCCGCGCCCGAGGCGGGAGGCACCGCGGTCTCCTCGCCTGGAAAGAGCTGGACCAGCACCGGGGCGCCGCGCACCAGACGCGAGCGGGCCAGCTCGTCGCGGGCGGCGACGGAGCGCGGCGGGACGGGAGGCAGGTAGAGGACGTCGTCGTCGGGAGCTCCCGACAGGTCAGGAATACCGGCGGCGCGCCTCCCCCGGTCGCCCAGGCTGCCGGCGGCCAGGTTCACCCACGAGCGTTCGGGCTCCTCCCAACGGCGTGGAACGTAGCGAATCCAGAAGCGGCCCGGCTCCGCGAGCTGCGCGGCGGGCTTCGCATCGCCGGCGTCGCCGCTCACGAAGCCACCAGTCCGCGCGCGGCAAGGATGCGATGCACGTACTTGCCGAGCACGTCCACCTCGAGATTGACGCGATCGCCGGTCGCCAGTCCGGAGAGCGTGGTGACTTCGAGGGTATGAGGGATGAGGGCCACCTCGAAGCGGTCCGGAAGCAGCGCCGAGACGGTGAGGCTCACGCCGTCCACCGTCACCGAGCCCTTCTCCACCAGCAGTGGCGCGAGATCCGGAGGGATCGAGAAGGCGAGCTCCCGGTGATCGGTGAGGTCCCGCCGGTCCACGACCTGCGCGGTGCCGTCCACGTGCCCCTGCACCCAATGGCCACCGAGGGGATCGCCCATGCGCAGCGCGGGCTCGAGATTCACGGCATCGCCGCGGCGCAGCTCACCCAGAGTCGTGCGCGAGAGAGTTTCAGGAGAGAGCTCGACCGCAATACGGTCCGTGTCGGCTACCCCGTCCGTGTCTTTGTCCGTGATCGTCAAGCAGACGCCCGCAACGGCCAGGCTGTCGCCGATCGCCAGCCGCGCCGCCAGCGCGGGGCTGAGGCCGATCTCCAGGCGGACGCCGCCGTGGCCCGAAGGTACGGGATCGGCGATCAGGCGTCCGCGCTCGATGACGAGGCCGGTAAACACGGGCGGATCTTACTACTTCATCGGTTTGACAAGCGTCACGTGACACATTACAATCGATATACGTGATCAGAACCTTCGCGGACAGGCATACGCAGGAGCTATACGTGACGGGCAGGTCGAGACGTTTTCCTCCAGAGATCGCACGACGAGCGACGTTAAAGCTGGAATACATCGATTTGGCGACGGGTCTGGACGACTTGAAGGTCCCACCCAGCAACCGGCTTCACGCGCTCGAACGGGACCGGAAAGGACAGTACTCGATCTCTATCAACGACCAATGGCGCATCTGCTTTCGGTTCGTCGACGGAGACGCATACGAAGTTGAAATCACGGATTATCACTGAGGCGAGGTGCAACATGGGCATTCCGAACAACAAGGAAAGAAAGGTGCGGCCTACGCACCCTGGGGAGATGCTGCGGGAGGACTTCTTGCCGGATTATGGGCTCACGGTATCCAGTCTCGCAACAGCCTTGGGAGTATCCCGCCAGACGATCAACGAGGTGCTTCGGGAGCGGCGGGCGGTGAGCCCAGAGATAGCCCTCCGACTCTCGCGGCTGTTCGGCAACACGCCCGAATTCTGGCTCAACGCGCAACGCGCAGTGGACCTTTGGAAAGCGGCTCAGGCCATCAAGACGGAGGTCGAGCGGATTAAACCCCTGAACGCCGCTTGATCACGAGGGGACGTCAACGCTGAGAACTTCGAGCAGATTCTCTAGACATCCCTGTCGGTAACCGACGAGGAGAAGGTCGCCGCCGCGCCGCGCCGCTTCGAACTTCTCCAGCCGCGGCGCCGCATCCAGGGCCGCAATTCCCTCACCGCCCAAGGGTCCTGGAGCGCCTTTTCCCCCGATGAGCAACGGCGCGCAATCTACCATGACGCGATCGTAGCAGCCGCTGGCGACGAAGCTCGCCAGTGCCTCGGATCCTCCTTCGACGAGGACGCTCTGGATACCGCGCCGGTGAAGGTCGGCGAGGACGCTCTTCGGTTCCACGATAGGGAGGGAGATCACTTCGGCACCGCGCGTCGTCAGAGCCTCCTTACATTCGCTGTTGTTCGCCTCCGTGTAGATCCACACCGGTCCTTCCACGGTAAACAGTTGAGCCTCGGGAGGAGTCCGCAGCCGCCGGTCCATCACCACCCTTACGTTGGGTCCAACAGCCAGACGCAGCCGGCGGTCGAGGCGTGGATCGTCCGCGAGCACGGTGCCGCTGCCGACGAGGATGGCGTCGTGCTCCTCGCGCAGCGCGAGCGCCCAGCGGCGCGCCGGCGGGGAGGAGATCCAGCGGCTCTCTCCTGTCGCGGTGGCGATCCGTCCGTCCAGGCTCATCGCCCACTTGAGCGTCACCTCCGGGCGGCCGAGGACCATGGGGATCAGGAAGCGCAAATTGAGCTGGATCGCTTCCTCCGCGAGGATACCTATCTCGACCTCGACGCCCGCTTCGCGCAGCGCCGCGAAACCGCGCCCCGAGACGCGCGGATTGGGGTCGCGGTGGCAGGCCACCACGCGCGCGATTTCCGCCGCCAGCACCGCGTCGACGCAGGGCGGCGTGCGGCCGAAGTGGCTGCAGGGCTCGAGAGTGACGTAGAGGGTGGCGCCGCGGGCGCGGTCTCCGGCTTGGCGCAGGGCCTCGACCTCGGCGTGGGGACCGCCGGCCTGCCGGTGCCAGCCGCTTCCCACCACCTCGCCGTCGCGCACCACGAGGGCGCCGACCATGGGGTTGGGCGAGGTGCGGTAGCGCCCGCGGGCGGCGAGGCGGAGGGCCCGCCGCAGGTAGTCAGCCGACGAGGGCAGCGGCGAACTCCCGAGGCCGGAAATCCACCAGATCGTCGGCCTTCTCTCCCACGCCGAGATAGAGCACGGGCAGCTTCAGCTCGCGGGCGATGGCGACCACCATGCCGCCTTTGGCGGTGCCGTCGATCTTGGCGAGCAGGACGCCGTCGATCGGCACCACCTGGCTGAAGGTGCGGGCCTGGGCCAGGGCGTTCTGCCCCGTCGTGGCGTCGAGCACCAGGATCGTGCGCTTCTGCCAGTCGGCGGCCTCGCGGTCGATGACCCGCCGCACCTTGCCCAGCTCCGCCATCAGGTGGTCCTTGGTGTGGAGGCGGCCCGCGGTATCGACGATGAGCTGGTCCACTCGGCGGGCCTGGGCGGCGTGAATGGCGTCGTAGACCACGGCTCCCGGATCCGCCCCCTGGGCCTGCCGGATGACCTCGACGCCCAGCCGCTCTCCCCACAGCGCGAGCTGCTCGATGGCGGCGGCGCGGAAGGTATCGCCGGCGGCGAGCATCACCCGCTCGCCCTGCTGCTGGTACCGGCGGACCAGCTTGGCGATGGAGGTCGTCTTGCCGACGCCGTTGACGCCCACCACGAGCGTCAGCATGGGGCCCCGCCCGAAGGATCGCGGGCGCGGCATCTCGGCGAGCACGTCCGCCACCTCGTCCGAAAGCAGCTTGCGCAGCCTGGCGGCGCTCGTCGTCTGCTCCTTGAGAGCGTTCTTCTTGACGCGCTCGACCAGCTCCAGCGAGGTCTCCACGCCGAGATCGGCGCCGATGAGGATCTCCTCCAGGTATTCGACCGTGTGGTCGTCGAGCGTCACCTTGCCGCTCATCGCGTCGGAGACTTTCTCGATGAGCTCGGTGTGGGTCATGAAGAGACCGCGCTGCAGCTTCTTCCAGAAACCGCGCTGTTCTTCCTCATCCTCGGGAAGGCGGGTCTCCGGCGCCAGCTCCAGGAGGTCGGGGTTCTTGGTGTCGTCGGCCATGGCAGGTCGATGATAGCCGGTCACTCGTGGAACAGCTCGCGCGTGAGCTGCTCGACGGCGGCGTTCAGGGTCTCGCGGGCGTGAGCGACGAGGGCCGGATGGCGCTGGACGAGCGCCACGTGGTAGCCGTCGGGCAGGGGAACGACGTAGATGTGCAGCGACGTCTTCTCGATGTGGATCATCCGCGGCTCGCCGAGGTCGTTGTTGGCGAGGACCTTCTCGAGCTGCCGCAGGTAGATGCCCAGATAGGCGCCGATGATCCGCAGCTCGTAAGGATTGAAGCCGCTGCCGCAGGCGAGGTCCACCGTCTCGCCGGTGCCGTCGAGGAAGAGGGCGCCCAGGGCGTGATCGTTGTTGGCCAGCAGGTTGGCGAGGACGTACTGGTACACCATGCCGGAAAAGCGGCTCCTCAGCGCTGGCCTGCCGCGGCCCGCGCCTCCACCAGGGTGCTCTCGACGCGGGAGGGACGCGACGCGACGCCGGTGCGGATCTCACCCGCCTCGAAGGCGCGGAGGAAAGCGGTGACGACCTTGGCGTCGAAGCGGCTGCCGGTGAGGCGGGTGATCGTCTCCACCGCGAACTTCAGGCTGTAGGCCTGCTGGTACGGACGGTTGGTGGTGATGGCGTCGAACGTGTCGGCCACCGCTACGATACGGGCGAAGAGCGGGATCTGCTCTCCCTTGAGACCGTCCGGGTAGCCGCGGCCGTTCCACGCCTCGTGATGCCAGCGGATGGCGGGGATCATCTCCTTCAACTGCTCGATCGGCGCCATGATCTCGGCGCCGATGACGGTGTGCATCTTCATCTGCTCGTATTCCTCGGGTGCGAGCACGCCGTCCTTGCGCAGGATGCGGTCTTCGACGCCGATCTTGCCCACGTCGTGGAGCAGCGCGCCGATCCAGATCTTGTGCTGCACCTCCTCCGGGAGCTGCAGGTAGCGGCCGATGGTGCGGCTGAACGCCGCCACCCGCTCGGAGTGGCCGCGGGTATAGGGGTCCTTGGCGTCGACAGCCGCCACGAGGGCGCGCAGCAAGCCGATGAACAGGTCGCGGTTGGCCGACGCCGCCTGGCGGAGCTGCTGGACGTAGCCGGCGACGTGGCCGCTCATGCGGTTGAAGTCCTCCGCCAGGTCCGCCAGCTCGAAGGTCAGCCCCTGCATCTCCACGCTGCCGCCGAACTTGCCGGCGGCGATCTCGTGCGTCGTCTCGGCCAGACGCTGGATGGGCCGGCTCACCCAGCGCGCCGCGAGATAGGAGAAGAAGAGCGACAGCACGATCAGCAGGAGCGTCGAGAAGCCGGCGTTGAAGATCATGCGGTCGACGTCGGCGAAGGCTTGCGAGACCGGCTTCTGCATGACCAGCAACCAGCCGGTCTCCGGAATCGCGATCACCTGGACGAAGAGCTTGCGCTTGCCCAGCTCGAACTCGGAGGTCTGCGTCAGCGGGCGCTCGATGAGCGATTGGAGGGCCTGCGCTCCAAGCGTCGCGCCGCCGGTCGACCACAGGACCTTTCCCCGGTTGTTGATCAGGAAGACGTCGACTCCCTGGTGGGCGACGTTCTGCGACACCTTCTGCAACGTCGGGAACCGGAGCTGCGCCTCGACGATCAGCTCGGGCTCCCTGGCGCCCGCCGGCACGGGCACGGCGAGGACCGCCTGCAGCCCCGCGGCCAGGAGACGGTAGGCGGGAGCCTTGCGGTCCCGCGCCGCCTCGAAGGCCGTGTTCATCGCGATCTCCGCCTCGCGGCTCAAGCCGGGCCCCAGGCCGGCGCCTTCGGGATCGAGCACCCGCAGGGCCATGACGTCCGGGTTGCCGCGCTGGAAGCTCTCGAGCCGCCTGGCCACCCAGGGCTCGGACAGGCGCGCCGCCGGCACCTGCGGGCCGGGAGCGACGAGGATCCCCTCGCCGAGCTGCTCGAGCTGGCGGCGGGCCGCGACGAGGTAGGAATCGATCTCCTGCGACAGCGATTTCGCCTCGCCCGTGAGGTTGTCGCGCTCGGTGTTGCGCAGCACCTTGTAGCTCTGCATGATCAGCCGGACGCTGCTGATGCCAAGGGGAATGATGCCCGAGAGCAGCAGCGCTACGACGAGAACGGTCCGCAGCTTGAGGCGGCGGAGGAGGCTTCGGCGAGTGGGCATGTCGATCCGGCTGAGAGGAATCGGGAGTTGATTATAGCCTGTTCCGGCCCCCTGTGGTCGCCCCTTACGGAGGAGCCGCCAGCGGATCGGCGAGAAACTCGCGCAGCTCGGCCGCGACCTCGCCGTCGGGAATGCCGCCGGTCATCCAGCCCTCCCCCAGCGCGCGGGGAAGCACCCAGACGAGACCGGACTCGCGGGCCTTCTTGTCGCGCGCCATGCCGGCCATCAGCGCCGCGGGATCGAGCGCGGGAAGCGGCGGCAGGGCGAGGCGCCGGAGCAAGGCGCGGATGCGCTCCGCGACGTCGGGGGAAAGGCCCCGCCGGCCCGCCAGCCGGAGGGCGAAGAGGATGCCGTACCCCACCGCCTCGCCATGGCGCAGCCCAGCGTAGGCGCAGGCCGCTTCGATGGCGTGCCCCAGGGTATGACCGAAGTTGAGCAGGCGGCGGTCTCCCTGCTCGGTCGGATCACGCTCCACCACGGCGATCTTGGTCGCCGCGGCCGCGGCGACCACCGGCCCGAGCACCGCCGGATCGCCTTGCAGCAAGGAATCGAGCTGTTGCTCGACGCGCGCGAAGAGCTGCGGATCGAGCAGCGCCGCCATCTTGATCACCTCGACCAGGCCCGAGCGCAGCTCCTCCCGCGGCAGGGTGGGCAGGAGCGACGTGTCGCAGACCACCATCCGGGGATGGTGGAACAGGCCGACGGTGTTCTTCCCGCCGGGAAGGTCCACGCCCGTCTTGCCGCCGATCGCGGCATCCACCTGCGCCAGCAGGGTGGTGGGGATCTGTACGAGCTCGGTCCCGCGCAGGAAGCATCCCGCGACAAAACCGGCGAGGTCCCCCACACTGCCGCCGCCGAAGGCGACGACGCGGCTGTCGCGCTTGCCGCCGGCCGAGAGCATCGCGTTCCACAGCCGCTCCGCCGCCGCCACGTTCTTCGCCGCCTCTCCATCCTCGACCTCCAAGATCACCCACCGCGACGCAGCCTGGCAGAGGATCTCGAGCCGCTCGCCGTGGAGCGCCAGCACGCGCGGCGTGGTGACGACGAAAGCCGTCCGCCTCGCGAGCCAATCCTCCAGCTCAGGCAGGACGGATGACAACGCACCCTCGCCGACGATGATGGGAGTGACGCCGTCAGGATGATGCAACCGAAGGGGAGTGATCTTGGAAGGCACGGGCTCAGATTCTGCCGAAGTAGAACAGGTTGCTCTCGGGATCGACGGCGAAGCGGATGCGCTGGAGCAGGCCTTCGTAGCCGAGGAAGTTAGGGCCTCGCCAGTCCGGACTGATGAAAACCGTGGCGTCTACGTCGAGGGGTTCTCCTTCGTCAACAGGCAGTGTAATAAGTCCTCGGTAGAGCCTTCCACCAAACCTGCCGAAACGTGTGCTCAACACCACGCTTTCCTCGGCCGGGATGAAGGTCCTTTGAAGGTGGAAGCCGACTTCAGGCTGAAAAATACACCACGGTGCCGCCGTATCCACGATCGCAAGTACCGGTCTGGGGAACTGATGGATGGCAACACGGATCACGATCCGGGCATCTGAGCCAGGGAACTCCGGGTCGGCATCGACATAGCCAGAGCTTCCCGTGGCAAACGGGGTCTGATCGCCTCGCAGAAGCAGAGGAGCTCCGGTCAAAGGATATGGTGGACGAGACTACCCCGCGGGTCTCTATCCCCAAAGGCCTGCAGGACCTCTTCTAGAGTGTCAGCGGCTGCGACAAGCTCGCCGTTGTGGAGACCTACCCACTTGCCGCGATACTCTTGAGCGTTCTTCTTGAGCCACTCGTAGTTAGGACGTGGATCCGGGGTCTTCCAATAGGAGCTCACCCGAACCTCAAACGGCCTAAGCCAATGATGAAGGTGCTGAAGCTTGGGATGGTCAGGGAAGAGGGCGAGCCCCTGCTCGGCAACCTCGCGCGCGCCGCGCAAGGTTCCCGAGTTCATGATTCTCCGGATCTCCTCGATGAACGTCTCGGGAGTCGGGTTCTGCTCGTCGAGCCTGCGGGCGGCGCCGGTCTTCATACGCCGATGATACCACTTGCTACGAGGCTCTCCCGGCCTCCTTCACCACCGCGATTCCCAGATCCCGCAACTGCTTCGCGTCCACCTCGGAAGGGGCTTCCGTCATCATGTCCGTCGCCGAGGCGGTCTTGGGGAAGGCGATGACGTCGCGCAGCGAGCTCGCCCCGGCCATCAGCATCACGATGCGGTCGAGACCGAGGGCGATGCCGCCGTGGGGCGGCGCGCCGTAGCGCAGCGCTTCCAGGAAGAAACCGAAGCGGGCCTGCGCCTCCTCGGGAGCGATGCCGAGGAGCTTAAACGTCCGGCTCTGCAGCTCCGGATCGTGAATGCGGATGGAGCCGCCGCCGAGCTCGAGGCCGTCCATCACCATGTCGTAGGCGCGGGCGCGGACGGCGCCGGGATCGCTCTCCAGCTTGCCGAGGTCCCGCGGATCGGGACTGGTGAAGGGGTGGTGCATGGCGAACCAGCGGCCCTCCTCCTCGCCCCACTCGAGCAGCGGGAACTCGGTGACCCAGAGGAAGGCGTGCCGGCCTTCGGGGATGAGCTTGTAGGTTCGCGCCAGCTCGAGCCGCAGGGTCCCCAGGGCCACGGCGGCGGTCTGCGCGGGAGCGGCCACGAGCAGCGCCAGGCTCCCCTCCTCCAGGCCGAGCGCCTCGGCGGCGACCTGGAGCTCCGCCTCGGTCAAGGCGTTCTTCACCTGGAAGGCGATCTCGCCGCCCTGGCGGCGCAGCGTCAGCACGCCGGCCGCACCGGCGCGGCGCGCGATCTCCGCCCAGCCGTCCACCTCCTTGCGGCTGGCTCCGGCCGCGCCGGGAACGGCGAAGCCGCGCACCACGCCGCCCGCCGCGACCGTCTCCTTGAAGCCGCGGAAGCCGCTCGCGCCCAGGCGCTCCGAGAGATCCACGATCGGCAGGCCGAAGCGCAGGTCCGGCTTGTCGCTGCCGTAGCGGGCCATGGCCTCGGCATAGGTCATGCGCGGGTAGACGGCTGGCGGAGAAATGCCGGCGAGCGGGAAGACGCGCGCGAAGAGGCTCTCGATCAGCTCGAAGACGTCCTCCTCGGTGGGAAAGGACATCTCGACGTCGATCTGCGTGAACTCGGGCTGGCGGTCCGCCCGCAGGTCCTCGTCGCGAAAGCAGCGGGCGATCTGGATGTAGCGCTCGAAGCCGGCCACCATGAGGATCTGCTTGAAGAGCTGCGGCGACTGCGGCAGGGCATAGAAGCTGCCGCGATGCACGCGCGAAGGCACGAGATAGTCGCGCGCTCCCTCGGGAGTGGACTTCGTCAGCACCGGCGTCTCGACGTCGACGAAGCCGCGCTCGTGGAAGAAGTTGCGCACCGCGAGCGCCACCTTGTCGCGCAGCATGAAGTTCTTCTGCAGCTCGGGCCGGCGCAGGTCGAGGTAACGGTAATGCAGCCGTATCTCCTCGGCGGCGTCGCCCTTGCCGTCGAGCGCGAAAGGCGGCGGCTCGGAGCGAGAGAGCACGGCGGCGCGGTCCGCCACCACCTCCACCTCGCCCGTCGGCAGGTCGCGGTTGACGTGCTCCGGCCCACGCCGCAACACCTCCCCCTCCACCTCGACGACCCACTCGCCGCGCACGGCGGCGAGCGCCTGCGCGGCCTCCGGCCGCTCGTCGGGATGCAGCACCACCTGCACGACGCCGCTGCGGTCGCGCAGATCGAGGAAGACGAGGCCGCCGTGGTCGCGGCGGCGCTGCACCCAGGCCTGCAGCTTCACCCGGTTCCCCACGTCTTCGGTCCCGATCGTTCCCGCGCCCCGACGCTTCATGCCGTCTCCCTTGCCATGCTTTCCGTCCGCTCGATGCCGGAGCCCAGCATCGCGCGATATTGCTCTTTCAACGCCGCGTAGCGCTCCACGGTGTCCGCGATGCGCAGCGTTTCCTCCGCCGTCAGCGGCCGCACCACCCGCGCCGGAATGCCCAACGCGAGATGCCCGGCGGCGATCCGGTGCCCCGGCGTCACCACGGCGCCGGCGCCGATCTGCGCGCCGCGCTCCACCACCGCTCCATCCAGCACCCGCGAACCGATGCCGATCAAAGCGCCGTCCTCGATCGTGCAGCCGTGCACGACGGCCTGATGGCCGATGACCACGCCCTCGCCGATCACCAGCGGATGGGCGTGGGCGACGTGCAGCACTGTACCGTCCTGGACGTTCGTGCGGGCGCCGATGCGGATGAAGTTAACGTCGCCGCGGGCCACGGTGTGGAACCAGAACGACACGTCGTCCCCGAGCGTCACGTCACCCGCCACGTGCGCGCCGGGCGCCAGAAAAACGCGCTCACCCAGGGACGGCCACCGCCCCTGGTAGGAGTGAAGCGGCATGGGCTTGGATCCTCTCGCGACGGAGCCCCGGTCTCCCCGGCCGGGCGAGAGAGCATGGCATAAAATCCGCCGGTGTCCAAAGGCGTTCAGCCGAGCATCGACGTCGTCATCCCGGCGCTCAACGAAGAGGCGTCGCTGCCGCTGGTGCTCGCCGGACTGCCGCGGCCGCCGGTGCGGCGCGTCGTGGTGGCGGACAACGGCTCGGCCGACGGCACCGCCCGCGTGGCCCGCGAAGGCGGCGCGGAGGTGGTGATCGCCTCCCGCCGCGGCTATGGCAGCGCCTGCCTCGCCGGTCTCGACCACCTGCGGCGCAACGGTCCGCCTGACATCGTGGTCTTCATCGACGCCGACTACTCGGACCACCCCGAAGAGCTGCCCGCGCTCGTCGCGCCCATCCTCGCCGGCGAAGCGGACCTGGTGATCGGCTCGCGCATCCTCGGGCGGCGCGAGCGGGGAGCCCTGCTGCCGCAGGCCCGGGCCGGCAACCTGTTGGCCTGTCTGATGATCCGACTCCTCTATGGCTATCGCTTTACCGACCTCGGCCCCTTCCGCGCCGTCCGCTGGGAATCCCTGGAAAGCCTGGAGATGTCGGATCCCGACTTCGGCTGGACGGCCGAGATGCAGGTCAAGGCCGTGCGCCGCGGGCTGCGCTGCACCGAGGTGCCCGTCTCCTACCGCCACCGCGTCGGCGTCTCCAAGATCACCGGCACCATCTCCGGCACGTTGCGCGCCGGCTATAAGATCCTGTGGACCGTCGCCCGCCACATCCGCGGCTGACAAAAAACGTCCATGCCCGAGCACCCCTTCCAGCCGCAGCGCGCCGAGATGGACGTCGAGGTGCGCTACGCCGAGACGGACCAGATGGGAGTCGTCCACCACGCCAACTACGTGGTCTGGTTCGAGCTCGCCCGCACCCGCCTGTGCGCTCTCACCGGCTTCCACTACGCCGACATCGAGCGGCTGGGCTACCTGCTCATGGTCACCGGCGTCGAGGTGCGCTACCACCGGCCCGCGCGCTACGGCGACGTGGTGCGCCTCTCCTGCTGGTGCGAGCGGCTGGCGAGCCGCGGCTTGCGCTTCGCCTACGACGTGCGCAACGGCGAGGCGAAGCTGGTGACCGGCGTCACCGAGCACGTCTGGATCGAGCGCGCCACGGGGCGCCCCTGCCGCATCCCGGAGGTGCTCCGCGAGCCGTTCCAGAGGCTCGCCGGAGGGGGGCGGGAATAAACCGACCCGATTTTGGAGCAAAAGGGGGTTGCCATCCGGGCCGGTAAGATCTACAATAAAATACCTTCGATTCCCTGAAATTTAGGCCGCTTGGCGAGGGTTGTAGAAGTGGATCGGAAAAACGGGTTGAATCCGACGCGCCCTGCGAAGGCACGTACGACATCAGGGAGGACCTATTTCGCATGACGCCCAAGAAACTCTATCTCCCCGCCGCTCTCCTGGCCGCAGCCGTTGTCAGCCCCCTCCTCAGTATTCCCGGTGTACCCCCGGCCGGCGCCGAGCCGGTGAAGGCCGTCTTCACCTCGCCGGCAGCGATTCCCGTCGAGACGCCCTCGGCACCTGAGGCGCCGATCGCGCGGCCTGCCGCGGCGACGACAGCCTTCGCCCATGGCGTGCCGGGCCTCTCGCCGCATGTCTTCACCCTGGCGCTCCAGGCGGTCTCCAGCGCCCGCGCCCACGGCATCTCCGGGCGGGACGACCTGCTCACCGTCATCGATTATTCCCTGCCCTCGACCGAGCCCCGGCTGTGGGTGCTGGACCTCGAGCGCGGCAAGGTGCTCTACCACGAGCTGGTGGCTCACGGCTCCGGCAGCGGCGCCAACTACGCCACGCAGTTCTCCAACGAGATGAACAGCCGGCAGACCAGCCTTGGCCTGTTCCTGACCGCCGGCACCTACCAGGGCGGCAACGGCTATTCGCTCGTCCTCAAGGGTCTCGACAAGGGGCTCAACGACCTCGCCGAGGACCGCCACATCGTCATGCACGGCGCCTGGTACGTCAGCCCGGAGCAGGCGCGCAGCCAGGGCCGGCTCGGCCGGAGCTGGGGTTGCCCGGCGCTCTCCCAGAGCGTCGCCCCGGAGGTGATCGACGCCATCAAGGGCGGCACCTTCCTATTCTCCTACGCCTCCAAGGCGGCCGGTTCCCTGCCCAAGTACGCGGGCTGATCAGTCGAACGCCAAGATGTTTTCGTAGGGGCGGGGCTTGTCCCCGCCCGCAACGTTTCAGGGCGGGGACAAGCCCCGCCCCTACGAAACTCCTCCGCGGAGAAAGGGAGGCCCTGATTTCCTCCTCCCCCATGTCCGCCCCCCACCGCCACCACGACCTCGAAGCCATCGCCCGCCGGGCCATGCGGGACCACGGTTTGGAACCCGACTTCCCGCCGGCTGCGCTGGCCGAGGCGAAGGAGCTCAGCCCCGACTCCCATGGCGGTGGCGCCGTCCGCGACCTCCGCAACCTGCTGTGGTCCTCCATCGACAACGACGACACCCGCGACCTCGACCAGCTCGAGGTGGCCGAGGCGCTCGCCGGCGACGCGATTCGCATCCTCATCGCCATCGCCGACGTGGACGCCCTGGTGCGGCCCGGCTCGGCGATCGACGCTCACGCGCGCACCAACACCGTCTCCGTCTACACCGCCGCCCGCACCTTCCCCATGCTCCCGGAGCGGCTGTCCACCGGCCTGACCTCGCTCAACGACGGCGAGGACCGGCTGGCCCTCGTCATCGACATGTCGGTCGCCGCCGACGGCTCTCTCGCCGCCGCGGACCTCTACCGGGCTCAGGTGCGCAACCGCGCCAAGCTCGCCTACGAGAGCGTGGCGGCGTGGCTGGACGGCAACGGCCCGATGCCGCCGCGCATGGCCGAGGTGGCGGGTACCGACGAGCAGGTGCGCCTGCAGGACCAGGCCGCATCCCGGCTGCGTCGATTGCGGCACGAGCAAGGCGCCCTGGAATTCGAGACCCGCGAGATGAAGCCGATCGTCGTGGACGGCGTGGTGACCGAGCTGCGCGAAGTGCGGAAGAACCGCGCCCGCGACCTGATCGAGGACTTCATGATCGCCGCCAACGGCGCCACGGCGCGCTACCTGGACGCGCACGGCCTGCCTTCGCTGCGCCGGGTGGTGCGGGTTCCCAAGCGCTGGCCCCGCATCGTCGAGCTGGCGGCGGCGGCCGGCGACAGCCTTCCAGCCGAGCCGGATTCCCGCGCCCTCCAAGAGTTCCTGGAGCGCCGCCGCGCCGCCGATCCGGAGGACTTCCCCGAGCTGTCGCTCTCCGTCGTCAAGCTGCTCGGCTCCGGCGAGTACGCGGTGGATCCGCCGGGCGGCGATCCGCCCGGCCACTTCGGCCTCGCGGCGCGCGACTACACCCACGCGACGGCGCCCAACCGCCGCTATCCCGACCTCATCACCCATCGCCTGCTCAAAGCCGCCTTCGACGGCCGGCAGGCCTCCTACTCGATGGCCGAGCTGGAGGAGATCGCCCGCCACTGCACCGTCCAGGAGGACGCCGCCGAGAAGGTGGAGCGCCAGGTGCGCAAGTCCGCGGCGGCCCTCCTGCTCGAGCGCCGGGTCGGCGAGACCTTCGATGCCGTCGTCACCGGCGCCTCGGACAAAGGCACCTGGGTGCGCACCTGCCGCCATCCCATCGTGGAAGGACGCCTGGAGCATGGCTTCCAGGGCCTCGACGTCGGGGACCGACTGCGCGTGCGGCTGGTCGGCACCAACGTCGAGCGCGGGTTCATCGACTTCGCGCGCGCACAATAGCGCTATTCCTATAAGCCAGTTGCTCTGCAGAGCGATGTGTGCTTACCTTGAGCACGTCTTCGCCTCCCACATCTTTGATCACCCGGACAGAAGGCTCCTGGCTGTCCGCTGCCCAGCCGCCGAATGCAGAGCAACACGCATCCCGACGAAATCACCCGTCTCCTCCACGCCTGGAAGAGCGGTAACGGCGAAGCCCAAGACAAGCTTTGGCAACTCCTCTACGGCGAGCTGAAGGGCCTCGCTCGCGGCGTTCTGCGCCGCCAGGGACGCGGAGCCCGGCATCAGGCCACGAGCCTGGTCCACAAGGCCTATCTCCGGCTGCTCGGCACCGAGGTGGACTGGAACGACCGCCGCCACTTCTTCGCCGTCGCCGCCCGCGCCATGCGCTTCGTGCTCGCCGACGAAGCGCGCCGTCAACTGTCTCTCAAGCGGGGCGAGGGAGAAACGCTGGCTTTCGATGAGGCTCTGCCGGAGGTCGCCGATCCGATGGTCCACCGCCCCGAAGAGGTCCTGGCGATCCATCAGGCCCTGACGAAGCTGGCAAAGATCCAGCCGCGTCACGAGCAGCTCGTCGAGCTGCGCTACTTCGCCGGGCTGACGGTCGAGGAGACGGCGGAAGTCCTCGAAGTCACGCCGCGCACCGTGGTGCGTGACTGGAAAGCCGTACGGATCTGGCTTCACGGAGAGCTGGGGCTCACGGCGTGAGCGAGCCGGCGGCTTCGAGCACCGAGCTGCGCCTGGGCGAAGCGGTGTTGACGGCCGCCGGCCTCGACGGCGCCGAGCGCGAGACCTACTTGAGCGAGCTCGCCGCCGCCGATTTCGCCCTGGCCGCCGAAGCCCGCCGCCGCGTCGCCACCGCCGAGAGCCTCGCCGACTCGTTTCTCGCCACCCCTGCTGCCGCCCGCCTTGCCGGCGACGCGACCGAGCCCGAAGAGCCGGCGACGGGCGCGGCTCTGCCGGCCGGCGAGCGCTACGAGCTCGGGAAATGCCTGGGAGAGGGCGGCATGGGGCGCGTCATGCTGGCTTTCGACCGCCAGCTCGGCCGGTCCGTGGCGCTCAAGCTCCTCACTCACGAGGATCCGGCGGTCCTGCGCCTGTTCCTGAACGAAGCGCGCGCCCAGGCGCGAGTGCAGCACGATCACGTACTGGAGATCTACGACAGCGGCGAGCTCGGCGGGCAGCCCTTCATCGCCATGCGCTACGTCGCCGGCGGCACCCTGGCCGAAGCAGGCGCCAATCTCTCTCTCGAGGCCAAGGTGCGGCTCCTCGTCCAAGCCGCCGAGGGGCTCCACGCCGCGCATCGCGAAGGCCTGCTGCACCGCGACGTCAAGCCCTCGAACGTCCTCGTCGATCAGACGCCCGACGGCGAGCTGAAGGCCCTGGTCACCGATTTCGGTCTCGCCACCGAGCTCGGGGATGCGGACTCGCCCGCATCTGTCGCGGTTGCCGGCTCGCCGCACTACATCGCGCCGGAACGGCTGAGCGGCTCGCCAGGCGCGGTCGATCGCCGCTCGGACGTCTACAGCCTGGGCATCACCATGTACCGTCTGTTCACCGGCGAATTGCCCTTCACGGGCCAAGACACGGTCGCCGTCCTGCGCCAGGCCCTCCATGAGGATCTGCCGCCGCCGCGCCAGCGCCTGCTGACCCTGCCGGTGGAGCTCGAAGCGATCATCCTGCGCTGCACGGCTCGCGATCCCGGCCGTCGCTACGCTTCGGCGCGGGCGGTGGCCGCGGACCTCCAGCGCTATCTCGACGGCGAGGTCGTTGAAGCCTACGCCGCCAGCCTCGCCTACCGCCTGACCCGTTTCGTGCTGCGCAACAAGCTCCTCGCCGGCATGGCGGCGGCGGCGGCGGTGATCCTTCTCGTCGCCTCGGTGGCAGTGGCGGTCTTCGCGCTGCGCGCCGACGCGGCTCGGAAGCGCGCCGAGCAGCGGCAGGGCCAGGCCGAGGAGCTGATCAACTTCATGGTGGTGGACCTGTACAAGAAGCTGGAATCCCTGGGCCGGCTCGACGTCCTCGACTCCGCCGGCGACGCGGCGACGAAGTACTTCGCGGCGGTGCCGGCCGAAGAGCTCAGCGAGGCCGAGCTCCTGCGCCGATCGCAGATGCTCCACCAGATCGGCGACGTGCGCATCCAGCAAGGCAACCTGGCCGGCGCCACGGCGCCCATGGAGCAATCTCTGGTCCTCGCCCGGCGGCTGGCCGAGCTTCAGCCGGAGAACGGCGAACGGCTCTTCGCGCTCGGCCAGAGCGAGTACTGGGTCGGCTTCATCCACTGGAAGCAGGGCGATCTCGCCGCGGCCCGGAAGCCTTTCACGGCCTATCTCGATGTCTCCCGGCGGCTGATGGAGAAAGAACCCGCCAAGCTCGAGTGGCGGCGGGAGCTTTCCCACGCGCACAGCAACCTCGGCTCTCTGCTCCAGGCCGAGGGCCGTCTCGAAGGGGCCCTGGCGCAGTTCCGCGCCAAACTCGCGATCAACAGGGACCTGGTTGCGGCCGAGCCGGCGAACCGTGACGATCGGTCCGAGCTGGCGGCGGCCCACAACACGGTCGGCGTGGTCTTACAGGACCTGGGCCGTTTGCGCGAGGCGGGCGAGCACCTACAGGCGGAATTCGACCTCCGCAAGTCCCTGCTGGCGGCGGAGCCGCCGAATTTCCGGATGCGGGATTTCTTCGGCACCTGTCAAAGCCGCCTGGGAATCCACCTCTCCCTGCTGGGAGATTGGGCGGCGGCGGCCGAGCACTTCGAACAGGCGCGCGCCATTTACACCCCTCTCGTGGCGCACGACCCGGCCAACACATCGTGGCGATACAAACTGGCCTGGAGTTACCTCAATCTCGGCCGGACCGCCTACGCCAGAGGCGACCTGGCAAAGGCGGAAGCGTCGCTGGGGGCCGAGCGCCGGATCATCGACGATCTTCTCACCCATGAAACGCCTCATGACTGGCGCCGTACCAAGGCGATCGGCCTTTACCATCTCGCCCTTCTGCAGGTAGCCCGTGGTGCGCCGGTCCGCGGCGACCTCCAGAGCGCCGTGGAGATCCTCGAAGAGCTGGCCGCGTCACGGCCCACCGATCGCGACGTGCACCGCTGGCTCAGCCAGAGCTACTTGCTGCTCGGAAGTCTCGAAGACTCCCCCGCCGCCGCCAAAACCGATTTCGAGCGTGCCGAGAAGGCGATTGCGCCCTTGGCCCGCGGCAGCCGCGACGGCCGCGTACTGGCCCCTTGGGCCGTGGCGCTGCGCTGCCTCGGCCGCGTCGCCGAGGCACGGCCTGCGGAAGAGAAGCTGAAGGTTCAGGACTACTCAGAGCCCGGACTCTCCAGGCTATGCCAGAGCGCGGAGGCGGCTCGGGAGCGATAAATCCTGAGCGCTGATGTCCTGCTTCTCCCCCGCTTTGCGATAGATCGGAAGGACCCGATCAAATCTCTGGAGGCTCCTCCGGCCTCCCTGACAAAAGGAGAAAGCCCATGTCCGATTCCCAGCCGAACTGCGTCGTCGACGTGCGATTCGATCAAGTCTCAGGCCACTTCTCGTACGCCTGCTCCAACTCCACCCGAGGCTGGCAGGTCTACCCCGACGGAAGCATTTATCCGGCCATTATTGGGAGGCGCGTCCAGTTTCGTATCAAAAACGACCCGGGCACCACGATCAAGCTCGCAGGGTTCCAGATCTCCGGGGATGAGCTAGGCGCCGTTCCACCAGCGGAGCCCTGGCAAACGCCTCCAGAGGGTATTACTCCCGTCCCAGCAAACTCCTATCCCACTAGTGGGACCGTTACGGACCTGACCCTCGATCTGAGCGTTCAGCGGTGGTTCTATCGGCTGGCGGTCGCCGTAGCAGAGGGCGAGTCAAACAGCGAACCGATCTGGGACGAGCCGAGTATCCACGACGACGGCAGCCAGTAGGCTCCAGCCGACCCATCCCGCCTAAGAGTTCTTTCGTTCTCCGATTTCCAACTCGTCGTTGCTCCCCGAGCCGCCGCAAGGCGGCTCGGGGAAAGACTTTCGCCGCCGATGTCTCCTGTCGGCGCCGGTTTGCGATGGTAGGGGTGAAGGACACGACCGACAACCGAGGATGATGCAGTTCCTCACTCCCGAAAGGAGAAGTTCCAATGAAGATCAAGAAATCCATCGCGACCCTGGCCGGAGCTGTCTGCGCGGCCGCCCTGCTGATCGCTGTGCCCGCCCAGGCGCAGAAGAACAGCCTCAAGATCACGAACAATTCCGACTGGACGATCGACAAGATCTTCCTGTCCCCGGTGGATACGGACGACTGGGGCTCGGATTGGCTCGCCGACAACGTGATGCCCACGGGTACGACCTACCTCCTGCGAGGCATCTACTGTGACATTTATGACGTGAAGCTCGTCGACGAGCACGGCTGCGAGTGTGAAATCCAAAAGGTGGACTTCTGCAGCGGCAGGGCGGACTGGACCATCACCAGCGACTACCTCACCAACTGCATACACACCGAGGGCGGGTAGGGAGCCCTGCGCCGATAATGGCGGCCTGGTACGCACTCCTTCCCGATTCCCCGACCCGTCGTCTTTCCCGAGCCGCCGCAAGGCGGCTCGTCGCGTTTTGCCCGCTGCTCGCTTCCGATGTCTCCTTTCGGCACGGGTTTGCGATGGTGGGTTGGTGGCGGGCTGCGTGGCCCGGCCCAACTCAAATGACCGCAGTGCAAGGAGGAAGCGATGAAAAGACTTTTAGCAGGCCTCATGATTCTGATGGCGACCGTGACGTTCACCGGAGAAGTGATGGCTCAGGAGCGCCCATTCAAACTGCAAGGAACGACCGCGGTTATCGGCAATCCTTTTGCCCCCGAGGGCGCCGTCATGGTGGGCAACGGCACGGCGACCCACCTCGGCGAATGGGTCAATGAGGGCCCGATCTTCTTCGACGGCAGTAGTGGTCCGCCTTTCGCGGCCACGGCGATCGCGCATTTCACCGCCGCCAACGGCGATCAATTGGATGTCCTGCTCACAGGGACGGTCGACGCGTCGCTGGTGGCGACTGCAACCTACCACTTCGTCGGGGGTACCGGGCGCTTCGCCGGCGCTTCGGGTTACGGTGACTTCTTGGCCGTGCCGAATCCGGACGGCACGTTGAGCTATACAGCCACAGGGACGATCGATTACTGAGAACCGCAGCATCGGTGCAGTCAACAACGGGGGCTTCCTCGTACGCCCCCGTTCATCTCTTCCGGATCGCTTCACATCATGGCCCGCGATGTCTCCTCTTGGCAGCGGTTTGCGATGGCAGGGTGAAAGGAGGCTCACATTGAGAAAACTTCACACCGTTCTCACCGTTCTACCTATTGTCGTCTCCACCCTCTTCCTGAGCTCCTTGACTCCTGCGGATGCTTTCGCACAAAGCCCGGCAACAGAGCTCGATGCATCATCCGATCCATCTCTCGGCAGGCCGCCCATCGCGTCCGCCGAAGACAAAAGAGCGCTGACCAACCTCATGACAAGCCGCGAATTTCAGCTGTCTCTTCTCATCCTCGCGTTCGGAGTCGTCATCGTCGTCATTCAGTACCTGCTCCTCCGAGGCGTGGTAAAGGAAAGAACGGAAATCATCTCTCGTACCTACACGGTCACGCTCATCATCGTAGGAACCATGTTCTTGATAACGGCCGGCTATTCCAGCGACCAGATATCCCCCGCCTTAGGCCTTTTCGGCACCATAGCAGGCTACCTATTGGGCCGAATTGATCAGCAGATAACCCATAAACGAAAGGAGACGGAAAATGAACCCACGCACTAGCCAAATCATGAAATCCGCAGTCGCCTTCAGCTTGCTGATGATTGGGAGCATATCCTATGCCCAGGAGCCCACCTACGGACCTCCCGGCGAGGTAGACAGCCTTGCCTCTACGTGCATCGCAGTGAAGAACCCGTTTAGAGTCCCAATCAGTTTCTGGATTGGGAGAGATCTCAGACACCTTAGCCCTCACTCAGTACGCCCCGGCGATATGGTGGAAGCCGATTGCACCACCATCCAAGAGGATGACGCCATAGTGGAGGGCCAATGCTATCTTACTTTTGGCCGCGGGCTGGGCACTATCTCAGTTGAACCAAAAACTCGCTATGAAATCAAGTCAGATGGGCGAAGGTACTACTTGCACGAGCTGTAAAATCGGCCGCGCCTCCACTCTCCGCGAGGAAGTCCGGCCGACGCGGAATTCGTCCATGAAGGTGCCAGTCGCTGCCGCCGGGAATGCGGCGGCAGCGAACAGCGTCACCTCCTCGCTGGTCTCCGATTTGCTCACCTTGACTCGATCGGCTCCTCGCCCGCCGCCAACACGGATTTTAGGCTGGCGTAATGGTATGATCATATGGTAAATCATGCTGAAGATTCCATGGCGACGACCGAACACGTGACTGTGACCCTGCCCATCAAGTTGATCGAGAACATCGATCGCTACGAGCGAAACCGCAGCCGCTTCATCGCGGAAGCGGTAGAGCACGAGTTCGGCCGCCGTCGCCGGGAGGGGCTGTTGCGCTCTCTCAAGAATTCCCATCCAGAGGCCGCCGAGCTGGCTGAGACGGGCTTGGCCGACTGGGGGGCGAGCCTTCCTCCGGATGACGAGGGACTGGTCGACATGAATGCCGGCAAGCCGGTGCGCTGGCTCGAAGGTCAGGGCTGGGTGGAGGAGTCGATTTGAAGGTTGAGCGAAGTCGGCGTCTTACGCGGACGCTCAGCCGCTCCTGATATCCTGCCTAGCCATGCGCCGGCTTCACCTGACCACCGGCGGCGAGAGCCACGGCCCCGGGCTCACCGCCATCCTCACCGGTATGCCCGCCGGGCTGCGCGTGGATTTCGATCTCCTCGCCAGCGACCTCGCCCGCCGCCAGCATGGCTTCGGCCGCGGGCGGCGGATGCAGATCGAGAAGGACACGGCCGAGATCCGCGGCGGCGTGCGCGGCGGCGAGACCCTGGGCTCCCCCATCGTCCTCTGGATCGCCAACCGCGACTACGAAAACTGGGAAGGCGTCATGGGCCCCGAGCGGATCGATCCCCGGCTGGCCGAGAACCGCCGCCTCAAGGCGCCGCGGCCGGGGCACGCCGATCTCGCCGGCGGGCTCAAATATCAGCGGAAGGATCTGCGCGACGTGCTCGAGCGCGCCTCCGCCCGCGAGACGACGGCCCGCGTGGCGGCCGCCGCCTTCGCCCGCATGCTCCTCGCCGAATTCGGAGTCGAGATCCGCAGCGGCGTGCGGTTCCTGGGACCGGTAGGCGCCGATAAGCCCGCGCCCGCCTGGGAGGACCTCCTGCAGGTGGACGAGACCTCTCCCCTGCGCGCCATCGACCGCTCGCTGGAGCCGGAGATGGTGCGCCTGGTCGAGCAGGCCAAGGAGGAGGGGGACACGCTGGGCGGCGCGGTGACGGTGATCGCCCACAACGTGCCCGCCGGGCTCGGCTCGCACGTGCAGTGGAACGAGAAGCTGGACGGCCGCCTCGCCCAGGCGGTGCTCTCCGTGCCGGCGGTCAAGGCGGTGGAGATCGGCGCCGCTCTCGCGGCCTGCCGCGGCTTCGGCAGCGCCGCCCACGACGCCATCGAGCGCACTGCGGACGGCCGCTGGAGCCGTCCCACCAACCGCGCCGGCGGCCTCGAAGGCGGCGTCACCAACGGCGAGGACCTCGTCATCACCGCCTACAAGAAGCCCATCTCCACCCTGCGCAAGGGCTTGCCCAGCGTCGATCTCGACACGCTGGAGCCCCACGCCTCGCAATATGAGCGCAGCGACGTGACCGCCCTCCCCGCCGCCGGCGTCATCGCCGAAGCCATGGTGGCGCTGGTGCTGGCGGACGCCCTGCTGGAGAAGCTCGGCGGCGACTCGCTGGCCGAGCTCAGGGCGCATTGGGAAGCCACGCTCGCGCAGCAGCAGGCCTGGCCGCGGAATGAAAACTCGTAGGGGCGGGGCTTGTCCCCGCCCAGGATGGGCCGAGCGCATCGCGAAGAGGGCGGGGACAAGCCCCGCCCCTACGCTCTGTTAGGAGACGCTTTGGGCTGAGGTCCCCGCTCCCTCAGGTTCTCCTCCTGGAACAGCCGCACCCGCGCCCGCATGATGCCGGCGCGGCCGAGATATCCGAGCAGGCGGCGGCGGTCGTTCCGATCGACGATCGGCAGGCGGCCGATGTCGTGCGCCAGCATGCGCGCCACGGCGTCGCGCAGCAGCTCGTCGGGATAGGCGACGATCAGCTCCCGCGTGCCGGCGTCCAGCACGCTCGCGTCGCGTCCTTGCTCGCCCTCCATCGCCCGCATCAAGTCGCTGCGGGTGATGATCCCCGCCAGCTCGCCTCGTTCGTCGACGATGGGGACGCCCTGGCGGCCGGTAAGGGCCGGATCGCCGGCGGCGATGCGGGCGGACAATTCGGCCACCGTCATCGTCGCCGGGATGGTCACCACGCCGCGATCCATCACCTCGCCGATGCGGTGCACGTCGAACGGATCCACGCTGTACTCGCGCACCAGGTGATGGCCGCGCCGGGCCAGCTTCTCGGTGAGGATCGAGCGGCGCAGCAGCAGGACGGTCACGCCGTGCGCCACGACCGCGCCCACCAGCAAGGCGGGCAGCACGTTCCAGTCGTGTGTAAGCTCGACGGTGAAGAGGATCGCCGTCAGCGGCGAGCGCATCGTGCCGCCCATCATCGCCGACATGCTGACCATGGCCCACAGCCCGGCATCGCCGATCGGGATCAGACCCGACTCCAACGCCCCCAGGCCGCCGCCCATGATGAGCAGCGGCGCGAGCACGCCGCCCGAGGTGCCCGACCCCAGGGCCACCGACCAGACCAGAGCCTTGAGGCAGAGCAGCGACGCAGCCGAGCCGCCGGCAAGATGCCCGGCGAGCAGATCCTGAATGGTGTCGTAGCCCACCCCCAGCACGCGCGGATCGAGCAGGCCGCCGAGACCCACCGCCAGGCCGCCGAGAATCGGCCACCACATCCAGTGCACCGGCAGCCTGGCGAAGAGGTCCTCGCAGAGGTAGACGAGGGCGGTCAGCAGCCCCGACGCCAGGCCCGCCAACAGTCCCACGACGACGGCGAAGCCGAGCGTCTCGGCCCCCAGGACGGCGTGACCGGGGACGGGAAAGATGGGACCTGCGCCGAGCAGCGGCACCCGCACCACCGCCGCCACCACCGAGGCCACCGCCACCGGGATGAAGCTGCGCGGCTTCCACTCGAAGAGCAGCAGCTCGACGGCCAGCAGCACCGCCGCCATCGGCGTGGCGAAGATGGCGGCCATGCCGGCCGCCGCGCCGGCGACGAGCAGCGTCTTGCGCTCCGCCGAGGAGAGATGGAAGAGCTGGGCGATCAGCGAGCCCACGGCGCCGCCGGTCATGATGATCGGCCCTTCGGCGCCGAACGGGCCGCCGGTGCCGATGGAGAGCGCCGAGGAAACCGGCTTGAGCACGGCGACCTTGGGCTCGACGCGGCTGCGGCCGATGAGGATGGCCTCCAAGGCCTCGGGGATGCCGTGGCCGCGGATCTTCTCGGAGCCGTAGCGCGCCATCAGGCCGATCAGCAGGCCGCCGATCACCGGCACCAGCACCGCCCAGCCGCCCAGATGGTTGCCGGCCGGCGATACGAAATGCGAGGAGAAGCGCTGGTAGTAGGCGAGATTGGTGATGACCGCGATCAGCCAGACCAGCGCGTAGGCCACCAGCGCCGCGGCCACGCCGATGCCCACCGCCAGGCCGGAGAGCACCAGGACCCGGCGGTCGGTGCTGAAGTCCGCCAGCTCGTCTCGATGCGACTGCGGATGTGAGGTTACGTCGGTTACGTCGATGTTCATTCGTCCCATGGGCAAGGGGTGCCGCTATATCGCGACGCGATCTATCGTAGCACGCCGTATCCCTGCGCTACACTGAAGCCATGGACCGCGATCTGGAAGACGCCGAATACCGGCGGCTTCTGCAGTTCCGCACCGGGCTGCGCCGCTTCCTGCATTGGAGCGAGGAGCAGGCGGAGAAGGCCGGGCTGACGCCGGCCCAGCACCAGCTCCTGCTCGCCGTGCGCGGCCACGACGGCGATCGCGGGCCGACCATCGGCGACGTCGCCGGCTACCTCATGCTGCGGCATCACAGCGCGGTAGGCCTCGTGGACCGGGCGGTCAAGGTGGGGCTGGTCGAGCGCCAGGAGGACGCCGGAGACCGCCGGGTCGTCCGCCTGCGGCTGACCGCTCAGGGAGAGCGGACGCTGCAGCAGCTCTCGGCGGCCCACCTCGAAGAGATCAAGCGCCTCGCGCCGCGCATGCGGGACCTCACGCAGGGGCTGGAGACGTAACGCCGGCCCACCTACCCGACGGTGTGGTGTTTTCCATGCTCCAGCGGAGTTAACATACGCTGCGTTCAGAAGTCTCGGCAGGGCGCCAGGAGTGTTTTCATGTTCTCCTCAAGCGGTCGTCGTAACCTCCGGTTTCCCCCCTACCTCCTCCTCGTTCTCGCGATGCTCTCCGCGCCGCCGGCGCGAGCCCAGCAGCCGGCTCCTCCCGCGGCCGGCCCGGAAGATAAACCGGCTCCGGAAACCGCCGACAAGCCGGCCAAGGTGCGGCGGATCCGCGTCGTCACCGAGAACATCTTCGATCCGGAGAAGCCCGGCGAGGACAAGCTCCTCTTCCGCTTCGCCGATCGCTTCCACATCGTCACGCGGCCGGAGGTCATCGAGCGCCAGGTGCTCCTCAGGCCCGGCGACGATTACTCCGCCGAGGAAGCCGCCGAGTCCGAGCGCATCCTGCGCAAAAATCCCTACCTCTATGACGCGAAGATCCGACCGGTACCGGCGGGCGACGGCCAGGTCGACGTGGAGGTGGTCACCCGCGACGTCTGGACCCTCCAGGGCGGCGTCGGATTCCGCCGCTCGGGCGGCACCAACACCGTTCACTTCAACGTCGAGGACATCAATTTCCTGGGGCTGGGAAAGACCCTCGAAGCTTGGCATCAAAGCTCGGTGGACCGCACGAGCAACCTTCTCCGTTACTGGGATCCGAACCTCTTCGGCACCCACGGCCGCCTGGAGGCCGCCTACTCCGCCAACAGCGACGGCTCTACCGAGCGGCTGGTGCTGGAACGGCCGTTCTACTCGCTCGACACGCGCTGGGCGCTCGGGGTGTCCGCCAACGTGGACGACAGGGTGGACCCGCTCTACGATCGCGGACACATCTTCGACCGATTCCAGCACCAGGAGGACCTCTTCGAGATCTACGCGGGCCTCTCCCCCGGCCTCGCCAACCGTTCGACGCATCGCTGGCGCGCCGGCTTCACCTATGAGCGCGACCGCTTCTCCGCCGCCCAGGGTTTCGACCCGCCCGCGATCCTGCCGGCGGACCGCGTCCTGGCCTACCCGTGGATCAGCTATGAGCACGTGCAGGATGGATACTTCACCGCTCGCGACCTCGACCGCCTCGAGCGCACCGAGGACGTGAACCTCGGACGGGAGTACCACCTGCGCCTCGGCTGGTCCTCCCCGGCCTTCGGCGGCGACGCCAACCTGCTGATCGCCGAGACCGGCGCCTCGCTCGGCTGGAAGCCGCATCCGCGCCAGCTCGTGCTGGCCTCCATCCAGGGCGGCTCGCGGCTGAACCGCGACGTGGCCGAAAACCTGCTGATGAGCGGCAGCCTCCGCTACTACCTGCGCGACTTCGGCGACAACATCTTCTATGTGAATTTGCAGGCGGACGTGGCGCACGCGCTGGACGCCGAGAATCAGCTCCTGCTGGGCGGCGACACCGGCCTGCGCGGCTACCCCCTGCGCTTTCTGCAGGGCGATCATCGCGTGCTGTTCACCGTCGAGCAGCGGTTCTTCAGCGGCCGCGAATTCTTCCACCTCGCCCATCTCGGCGCGGCGGTCTTCTTCGATGCCGGCTCGGCCTGGTTCGAGGACGGCGACGGCAAGATCGCCGCCAATCGCGAGCTGCTGCGCGACATCGGCCTCGGCCTGCGCATCGGCTCCAGCCGCTCCTCCGCCCGCGGCACGATGGTCCATCTCGATCTCGCCTACCCGCTGGACGGCAGCCGCGACGTCAAGCGCCTTCAATGGCTGGTGTCGACGCGGGACTCGTTCTGAGCCGCCGCGCCGCCGCCGAAGCGGCGATTCCGCTCGCCTTCGCCGGCGCGGCGTGGCTGCTCTACGGCTCCGTCTTGCGGCTCTGGTGGACGCACGACGACTTCCACCACCTGCACTACCTGCTCACCCATCGTCCATTCTGGTACTTCTACGACGCCGCGGGATTCCGCGAGTTCCCGTCCAGGCTCCTCACTCCCCTGCTCTTCTTCTCGCTGGATCTCGACCGCCGGCTGTTCGGAATCGATCCTCATCCCTTCTACATCCACCAGCTCCTGGCTTTCTCTCTCTGCCCGGCGGCGCTCTACGGCGTCCTGCGGCTCTGGCTGCCGCGCCTGTGGGCGGCGGCGGGAGCGTGGATCTTCCTCGTCGGACCGGTCGCCGCCTCGCTGGCGCCACTCCTCTTCGTCCGCCACTACGTCGAAGCCATCCTCCTCGGCTGCCTCGCCGTCGCGGCCTGGGGCGTAGCGCTGCGTCGCGCTCCCGGCGCGGCGGCCTGGCGTTGGTCCTCTCTCTCGGCGGCCCTCTACTTCGCGGCCTGCATGGCGAAGGAGATCGCGGTGCCGCTCGCCGGGATGCTTCCCCTCCTGCCAGATCCTCCCCGCGGCCGTGCCCTGCGCCTCGCCGAGCGAGCCCGGCTGGCGCTGCCGCACGCCGTGGCCCTCGTCCTCTACCTGGGACTTCGCGTCGCGGTGCTCGGCAATCCTCTCCGCGGATATGGGTTCGTCGTCACGCCCTCCGGTCTGCCGCGCTTGGCCCTGGACCTGCCGGCCAAGATCGCGGCGGAGATCGCCGGCGGGCGTCTCTCGGCGGCCGCGGTCCTCTTCGGTGCCGCTCTCGCCGCCGGCCTCCTGTCTCTTCTACTGCCGCCGGGCCGCGGGGCTGCGCTGACCGGATTCGCGCTGCTCCTGGCCGCGTTGCCGGTCCTGCCGGTCTCGACGCTCATGGAGCCACGCTACGCGGTTCCCGCCTGGATCGTCGTGGCCGTGGCCTTCGCCGCCGGCGGCGCGAGATGGGCCGCCGGCGAACGTCCGGGACGACGCAAGATCGCGATCGGGCTGGCGATCGTCGCCTGCGTCTCGGGCCTCTGGCTGAACCGGCAGGACTGGGAACGCCGCTTCGCCCGCGCCGAGCGGATGAGCGCCGAGAACCGCTTCCTCCTCGCGATGAAGAAGGGCGAAGTCCTGCGCCAACCGCTCACGCTGGCGGCTTCGCTCGCCGAGCTCGCATGGATGAAACAGGCGGTCTATCGCCGTCCGCCCGGTGGAAGCTGGTTCCAGGACGACCTGTACCTCTGCCTCCATCGCGGACGGCTCGGGCGCGTCTGGGGGTACGACGACGAGACACGCCGAGTCGTAAACCTCACGCGGCGAGTCCCGGCCTTGCGGGCGCGGCACTGCTCCTCGATTCACGGTGAGGCCCCGTTGAGCGCCACCTTCCGCTTCACCCGCGAAGGACTCTTCTGGGAGCTCGGTCCCTATCGCGAAGGCACGTATCGCTTCGTCCTCCGCGACGGCGCCGAAGCCTTCGAGATGCCGCGCGACGCCGGCTTCAGGCTGCGGGCCGATGCGCTCCCGCTGCGGATCGAGTACGAGTCACCCGCCGGCTGGGTCACCTACTCGCCCGAGCTGCGGCTGCGCAGAGGATCGAGCGTCCGCTGGTCGCGACCTTGAGGATTTCTGGGAGAACCCGGGCGATGCGCCGCGTGACCTTTGAGGCGCGGCGGATGACATCAGCTCGCTTGCACCGGACCTCCGGAGCACGCCACGGGACCTCATGGTCGCAGGCCAAGACCTCCTTATTCCCTCGCGTGACCTGCGACTTGCGGCGGAAGACCTGCGGGGCACGCCTCATGAGCCAGGTGTTTCTCGCGTGACCTGCTCAGCACGCCACAGGACCTGTGAGTTATGGGGCGCGACCTTCTCAGCACGTCACGCGACCCGCGGGTCGCGGCTGGTGCCCCGAGGGTCACGCCGCAGGACCCCAGGGATTCTCACGTGACCTGCTTAGCACGCCACAGCACCCACGGGGCACGCGCCGTGACCTCCTTAGCACGTCACTTTACCCGCAGGTCGCGCGGCAGGTGACTCTCGCTTTCTCACGAGAGACTTCGCCCAAGCCTGCCCCCACCCAGAAAAACGGGGAGCAACCACCCTTGGGGGTCTGGCAGGAGCCGAGGCGAGCCTGCCATCGTCGCAACCATGGCGGTTGCCTGGGAAACCCGTGCCCTCGAGCGGCGGAGCCGGGCCGGCCTCAGCCCGGCCGGCGAGGCGCGGTTCCTGTCCGAGTATCCGGAGTACGCGGCGACCAGCGCGCTCGACGAATTCCGCGCCGGCGAGCTGCAGCGCCTCGACCGGCAGGGGCACGTCTACCTCGACTACACCGGCGGCGGGCTCTACGGCGACTCGCAGGTGCGCCGCCACGCCGAGCTGCTCCTCGCGGGAGTGTTCGGCAATCCACACTCGTCGAATCCAACGTCCATGGCCACCACCCGGCAGGTGGAGGACTGCCGCGGGCGCGTGCTCGAGTTCTTTCAGGCCTCGCCCGAGGAGTACGAGGTCGTTTTCACCGCCAACGCCAGCCACGCGCTCAAGCTGGTGGGAGAGTCCTATCCCTTCGCCGCCGGTGACGAGCTCCTGCTCACCTTCGACAACCACAACTCGGTCAACGGCATCCGCGAGTTCGACCGGGCGCGCGGCGCGCGCACCACCTACGTTCCCGTCACGCCGCCCGAGATGCGAGTGGACGAGGCGGTCCTCGACCGCTTCCTCGACCGCGCACGGCCGGACGGCCACAACCTCTTCGCCTATCCCGCGCAGTCCAACTTCTCCGGCGTCCAGCATCCGCTGGCCTGGATCGAGCGGGCGCAGGGGAAGGGATGGGACGCGCTGCTCGACGCCGCGGCTTTCGTGCCCACCAACCGGCTGGACCTGTCGCGCTGGCATCCCGACTTCGTGGCGCTGTCGTTCTACAAGATGTTCGGCTACCCCACCGGCGCCGGCGCGCTGATCGCCCGCAAGGCGGCTCTGGCGAAGCTGCACCGTCCCTGGTTCGCCGGCGGCACCATCGCCGTGGCCTCGGTGCAGGCGGACCGTTATACGCCGGCCCCGGGCGCCGTCGCTTTCGAGGACGGCACGCCGAACTACCTCGCCCTACCCGCGGTGGCGATGGGGCTCGATCATCTCGACGCGCTCGGCATCGAGACGATCCATCAGCGGGTGCGCTGCCTGACCGGCTGGCTGCTCGGCCGGCTCCAGGCCCTGCGCCACGGCAACGGCGTTCCCCTGCTGGCGCTTTACGGTCCGAAGACTCTGCTGATGCGGGGCGGCACGCTCGCCTTCAACTTCCGCGACGCGCTAGGCCAGCTCATCGACCACCGCACGGTGGAAGACCTCGCCAACCAGCGGCGGATCTCGCTGCGCACGGGCTGCTTCTGCAATCCCGGCGCTGGCGAGCTCGCCCTCGGCCTCACCCGCGAGGAGCTGGTTTCCTGCTTCCAGGGCTCCAGCGACGGCTTGACCTACGAGGAGTTCCGCCACTGCGTCCATCACGAAGGCACGGGCGCCGTCCGCGTCTCGCTCGGCCTGGCTTCGAACTTCGCCGACGCCGAGACCTTCCTCCGCTTCGCCGAGGACTTCCTGGAGGACTGATCACGGTGAAAGGATGCTGTCCGAGAACCGCCTCTCCTCGCGCCTTCAAGTATAGTTGACGCACCACCTCTCGCGCGTTGATGGACTGTGAGGAGAACACCGATGCGAACCGCGATTCTGGCGATGACCGTGGCCCTGGCCCTCCTGACCGGACAGCTCCGGGCGGCGGATCCCCCCAAGCCGCTCCCGGCGGACGTCGGACCCGGCCGCGTCGCGTGGTTCGACATCACCACGTCCGACCTGGCGCAATCCAAGGCGTTCTACGGCAAGCTCTTCGATTGGGAATTCACCCCGGTGCAGGGAACGGATCAGGCGGCGGAGATCGTCTCGCGCGGCACGTCGATCGGGACGATACGGGTTGCCGAGGGCAAGATCAGCCCGTTCAACGGAGTGGTCTACGTGCAGGTGACCGACATCCAGGCGAGCTGCAAGAAGGCGAAGGAGCTTGGGGGGACCGTCGTGCCCGGGTTCCCCTTCAACCTGCCGGACGGCATCGGAGCCATCGCCCTGGTCGCCGATCCAGCCGGCCATCCAATAGGCATGTACTCCAGGACACCTCTCCCGCCGGCGGCGCCCAAGTGACGATTGGTATGGACAATCTCCAGCTCACGCAAGCACCGGTCATGAAGACCGCCATGCTCATCCGCAGGCCCGCCGCCGAGGTGTTCGAGGCGTTCGCCAATCCCGAGGTCACTACGAAGTTCTGGTTCACCAAGGGCAGCGGCAGGCTCGAAGCCGGCAAGCAGGTGCAATGGGAGTGGGAGATGTACGGCATCTCGATCCCGGTGACCGCGAAGGCTGTCGAGCCGGACCGGCGCATCGTCATCGAGTGGCAGGGATACAAGGGGCCCACCACCGTGGAATGGACGTTCGCGCCGCAGGAGGACGGCACCACCTTCGTCAGCATCACGGAATCCGGCTTCACCGGCAATGGAGACGAGCTGGTGCAACAGGTGACGGGCTCGACGCAAGGATTCTCTTTGGTGCTTGCCGGCGTCAAAGCGCTCCTCGAGCACGGCGTCAGGCTAAACCTCGTAGCGGACCGCTATCCGAAGGGCATCGAAGAACATTAAACCGCCTGTCGGCTTTCCCAGTCGCCGCGCAGGAAGGCCAACGCCGTCTCGACGAAGCGTTCGGCCATGTCGCCGAAGATGGGGCCGTGCCCGCCGTTCGGAATCGTCCACAGATACGAGCGGGGGATCGCGGCGAACATCTCCATCGCCAGGTGGACGGGATAGAGCGGGTCCCGGTCGCCGTGCACGATCAAGGTGCGCGCCGTGATGGTCGCGAGGTACGGCGGAGTGAAATTCATGTCGCCGTAGCTCTCCGCGAAGGCGTGGACCTGCCGCCAGATCTTACGGATCTGCTCGTCTCCATGTCGATGCCAGGCTCGCATCTGCCGCCACTCCGCCTCGCTGCGGTTCTCCGGCGTCACCTGGCGCATGGCGGCTCGCGCCTGTTCCGGAAAGTAGGGCGTCGCGCTGACCAGCACCATGGCCTCGACCCGGCCCGGCTGCTGCGTGGCCACGTGGAGGAGCGTCTTGGCGCCAAGGCTCATGCCGATCGCTTTGAAGCGTTCGATCCCCAAGCGGTCCAGCAGCGCGAGGACGTCGCGAGCCGCCTGCCGGAAGGTGAATTCCTCCGAGGGATTGGTCGATCTCCCGTGGCCGCGCAGATCCGGTGTCACAAGCTGATAGTCTGACGGAGGGACCTTGAAGATCAGCTCCCAGTTGGCGCCCACTCCCCCGCCGCCGTGCAGCAGGAGCAGAGGTTCGCCCTCGCCGCGAAGCTCGTAGTACATCTCGATGTCGTTGATGGGTGCCTTCATTCAGTCCTCCGTCGGGGGTATCTCATGCTAGCCGCAAGATACGAGGCGCGAAAAGTGCCGGCCGAGGGGGGTGCGCACCGGCACCTCTTCGGAGTATGATCCCAGCACATACTGACGGCCGTCTATGGAGTCCCTCAGCATGGAATCGAGCCGCGGCGTCCGCCGCCCGCCAGTCCTCGACCGCGCCCGCCGGCTGACGGCGGCCGCGGGGATTCTCGGAGCTTTCGTCGCCGTCCCGGCGATGGCGCAGCCGTCTCCCAATCTCGGCGCCTGGCTGCGGGCGTCGCGCACGTCCGTGCTCGCCGCCGATCCCGAGGTCCAGGGCGCCCCGGCGATCCCTCCGGGGAGCGTCATCGGCGAGGTCCGCGTCGTCGCGCAGGACCTCTTCGATCCCGAGAAGCGGGGGGAGAACGGCCGGCTCTTCCACCTCGCCAACCAGGTGCACCGCTCCACCCGGACCGGGGTGATCGAGCGCCAGCTCCTGTTCCGCCCGGGCGACGTGTTCTCCCCGGAGCTGATCGCCGAGTCGGCGCGCCTGCTGCGGCAGAACGACTATCTCTACGACGTGGACATCCGGCCGGTGCTGCGCGAGGACGGCAAGGTGGACGTCGAGGTGACGACGCGCGACGTGTGGACGCTCGAGGGAGGCGCCAGCTTCAGCCGCTCGGGCGGCACCAACAACACCAGCCTCTGGGTGGAGGACACCAACTTCCTGGGCACCGGCAAGGAGGTCTCCATCTCGCGCATCGGCACGGTGGACCGCACCTCGAACCTCGTGCGCTACCGCGATCCCAACCTGCTGGGGAGCCGCGTCCGGCTCACCCTCTCCCACGCCGACAACAGCGACGGCGGGCGCGAGCGGTTCGAGCTGGAGCGGCCGTTCTACTCCCTCTCCTCGCGCTGGGCGGCCGGCGTGCGCGCCTTCCGCGACGATCGACTGGAGCAGCTCTTCACGGCCGGCAAGGCGATCGTGGGCTTCGAGCACCGGCACGACTTCGCGGAGGTCTACGGCGGGCTCTCCCGCGGCCTGGTCAACGGCGCGGCGCGGCGGCTGCGGTTCGGCTTCACCCTGTCGGAGGACACGTTCACGCTGTCCTCGAAGTTCCCCAAGGACCGGCTGGCGGTGCCGCAGGACCGCACCCTCGCCTATCCCTGGGTGAGCATCGAGTCGGTGCAGGACCGCTTCATCGTGGAGCGCGATCTCGACCGCATCCAGCGCTCCGAGGACCTCAACCTCGGCCGCCACCTCCAGTTGCTGGTCGGCCTCTCGTCCCCGGCGTTCGGGGGCGACGGCGAGCGCTGGATCGTGCAGACCGCGGCCTCCGCCGGCTGGCGGCCCGGCCGGCGCCAGCTCCTGCTGGCGCAGCTCGGCGGCTCCACCCGCTGGGCGGAGGGCGAGGCCGAGGACCTGGTGGCCGGCGGCCGCGTGCGCTGGTACCTGCGCGATTTCGGCAACCAGCTCCTCTACGCCTCGCTCGGCGCCGATCTCGCCCACCGCCTGGACGGCGAGGATCAGCTCCTCCTCGGCGGCGACAGCGGCCTGCGCGGCTATCCCTTGCGTTACCAGGCCGGAGACCGCCGCGTCCTGCTCACCCTGGAGCAGCGGTTCTTCAGCGACCGCGAGCTGTTCCACGTGGCGCACGCCGGCGCCGCGGTGTTCTTCGACGCCGGCCAGGCCTGGTTCGTGGTGCCGCCGTCGAACGGCGACCGGGATCCCCTCTTCGCCAATCAGGAGCGGCGGATCTTGAAGGACGCCGGCCTCGGCCTGCGCTTCGGCTCCAGCCGCTCCTCGCGCGGCGGCGTGCTGCACCTCGACGTCGCCTTCCCCCTGGACGCCAGGAGCTCCGTCGAGCGCGTGCAGTGGCTGGTGTCGACGAGCGATACGTTCTGAGCCCGGCCTACGCCTCCGCCGCCGCGTACACCTCGGCCACCTCGCGGCCGCGGCCGGCGATGCCGAGGCTGCGCAGCACGTAATCGCAGACGAAGATCTCCTGCACGGCGACGCCCGTCAGCTTGCAGACGATGCGCTCGCGGTCCGCGGTGCGGCCCGCCACGGCGGCGCTCAGCACGTCGCCGATCTCGCCGTCGATGCGGCTGCGATCGAACAGTCCCTCGCGGAGGCCGTGGCCGACCTCGGCGAGGATCTCGTTCTGCGATCGGCTGTCGACGTACACCTTGTCGGCGCGCAGCAAACATTCCGCATCGATCTCGCGCTTGTACGGCGAGTCCGCTCCCATGGCGATGACCAACGCGCCTTCGCCGAGCCACTCGCCGCGCACGATGGGCTCGTTGGCGTAGGTGGCCGTCACCACGACGTCCGCGACCCGCACCGCGTCCTCGGGATTCTCTACGGCATCGACCTGGAGGTGGGGATGGGAGGAGCGCATCTCCGCCGCGAAGCGCTTCGTGTTATCCGATGTCCGGCCCCACGCCACGAGCCTGCGGAGGCCCGGCAGGACGTGGAGGATGGCCCGCGCCTGCAGGCGCGCCTGCGTTCCCGAACCGAGGATGCCCAGCGTCGCGGCGCCCGGCCGGGCGAGCAGCTCGGCGGCCACCGCGCCGGCCCCGGCGGTGCGCGCCTGGGTGATCCAGGCGCGGTCCTCCAGCACCGCCAGCGGCTCGCCGTCCACGGCGCTGAAGACCATGATGACGCCGTTGATCGACGGGCTCGGCGGCACGCGCCGCGTGTTTTCGGGGAACGTGGAGGCGACCTTCACCAGGCAGAAGTCGAACGGCTCGACGTGGCCGGTCTTGATGTGCAAGGCGCCGTGCTGGCGCTCCGGCATCTCCAAGTGCTGAACGGGCGGGATATTGGCCCGGCCCAGCGAGTAGCTCTTGAACGCCTCGCGCACCGGCGCGATGACGTCTTCCAGCCGCACCAGCTCGCGGATCTCGTCATAGGTAATGGTTCTGAAAGCCACGGCGCTACCTCCCCTGGGTCTCCTAATACAGTGCGGGGGGTGGGGAAAGCGGGACGGGCCCTCGTCCAGGGCGGCCACGCAGGGCCGCCCCTACAGATCGTTCTGCGGTCGTTGTGGGTCCGGTGCGTTATGGGTACGAGGGTGAAATTATCTCCAGACGACCTGTAGGGGCGGCCCTGCGTGGCCGTCCAGGGCGGGCGGGGGTCAGGGGTGCAGCGGCCGGATCAACCGCAACGCCGGTCGCACGTTGTACTCCTCGCGGTATTTCCTGTGCGCCGCGTCATCGGGGAAATGCTCGCCGCTCGCATAGGGGTACTGGCTCATGCCGTGGAACGGCAGCGGCTCGACGGTCTGCGAGAAGGCGGTGTTGGCGTCGGCGTCCTTGGCCCAGCCGTCCACCTTGAGCAGGAAGTCCCGCCGCCAGCCGTCGGGCAGCGGCGGCAGGGCGCGCGCGTCGAAGCGCAGGCGGATCTCGTCGCCGGAGCCCATGATCACCAGGCGGTCGTCCACCTCCGCGAGCAGCGGCTCGACGCCGCCGTAGCGGGTGTAGAGCCCGGGGGTCGGGTTCCACATCGAGAGCGGCATCCAGGTCTGATAGTCGAAGCTCTCCGGCTGCTTGCGCTCGGGATGGATCACCGGCCGCGAGAAGCCGCGGAAGCGCAGCTCGGCCCGCCGCGGCGCCATCTCCGTCCGCTGCACCGGCGGCTCCCCGGCGTCCGCGGCGAGATAGATCTCGTCCCAATAGACGCAGAGGTTGGTCTCGATGCGCACCTGGCGCGAGGCGGAGAGGAACTTGTCTGATAGATCGACGACGATCGACTTCGGCTTGCCCGCCGGGATGCCCATGTTCTCGATCACCGTCACCCAACGTCCGGCGGCGTCCTTCACCTGCAGCCGCGGCATCACCAGGCCGCCTTCCTGCGCGGCGCCGAGGAAGGTGCTGCCGTCCGCCCAGTCCACCCAGCCGGAGAGGACGAGCAGGGCGCGGCCGTCCGGCGCCGCACTCCCGAAGTCGAGGTCCAGGTGGTGCATCCCGGCCACGCCGGAGGAGGTGCGGGGGAAGGCGTCCGGATAGCGTCGGTCGAGGGCGAGCAGACGCTCGAGCACGTCGTGTCCCTCGGAGTCGCGCGCCGCCAGCGGCCGCAGCCGCCGCTCCACCCCGTAGAGCCGCAGCTCGGGGTACGGCGGATCCTGGAACTTGTCGTTGGTGAAGATCTCGACGGACTTCGGATGATCGACGGCGATCAGCCGCACCTGGTCGAGGTAGGCCACCTCGCGCAGCTCCTCGGTGATGCGCAGGTCGTAGCCGCCGTCCACCGCGGCGAGCGATTCGCCGGGGATGCGCACGTACTCGTCGTGATCCACCGGGAAATACTGTCCGTCTCCCGCCGAGGCGCCGAGCGGCGCCACGCCCAGCACGTCGGTGATGAACTCGAAGCGCTCGCCGTTCCAGGTGAAGATCATCGGGCAGGAGCCGGAGAGGCGCGGCGCCTCCTTGTACGTAGCGAGCTTGCCGGCCGGCTGCTGGGTCTCGTTCTGGATGAGCCCGTTGGGCCAGGTGATGCGCACCGTGTCCGCCTCGGCGCGGCCGCCGAGACCGAAGACGAGCGGCGTCCCCCGGTAGCTCTTCATCTGGTAGACCGTACCCGCCTTGACCTCGACCTCGGCGAACGGCGCGAGCTTCAGGTTCTTGACGCCTTCGAGCCGCACGGCGAGCCAGCGGTTCTCGGTCGGCGTGGCGTTGCGGAGGAGCTTGAGCGCGCCGTCCTTCCCCACCGCCGCGAGATCCACCCGGCCGTCGCCGTCGAAATCGGCGTCCGCCAGAACGGACGCGGCGCAGTCTGCCGGCGCGCCGATCAGGGAGGCCGTGCCGCCGTTGTCCGTATCCATGAGGACGAACGGCGGCGGTACCTTGGCCTTCTCCACCGTCCACTTCTTCCCCTCGCCGTTGACGAGCAGGCTCGCGCCGGCCGCGAGATCCGTCCAGCCGTCGCCATTGGCGTCGAGCGCCAGCAGCGGCGAGGCTCCGGCCGGGAGCGCGTCGACGGTCACCGCCTCGTAGGTGCCGCCCAGCCGGTCGCGATAGATCACGCCGGGACGGTCCGCATAGGAGACGGCGAGGTCCATCCCCTGCGTGTTGGAGACGACGTGCAGCCCCGCCGCGGCAAGCGCCTTGCCGGCCACGAAGGGGAAGCGCTTGGTTTCGTCGTGGAAGCCGCCTGTGCCTTCGTTGCGCACCAGCGCCGCGCCGTCTCCCAGCAGGAGCAGGTCGAGGTCGTAGTCGTGATCGAAGTCGAGCCAGACGGCGGTGCGGAAGCCGCCGGCGGGAAGCGTCGCGGGCAGCTTCTCGAAGCGCCCGCCGGCGTTGCGCCAGAGCGACGCGGCGCCGCCGGCCACGAGGCAGAGGTCCGCCAGGCCGTCGTTGTCGAAGTCTCCGGGAACGGCGGCGGTGATCCCCATCACCTCCGCGAGGCCGCTCGCTTCCACGCGCTCCGCGCCGCGTTTGAAGAGCAGAGCGCCGGCCGCGGAGGTGGCGAGGAGGTCCGGCTGGCCGTCGCCGTCCGCGTCGAGAACGGCGAGGGAGGTGGCGACGTCGAGGCCGGAGGCGAGATCGCGGCCCTCCCACTTCGGCGGCGCGGCGGCGGGCGCGGGACCCTTCGGCTCCGGCGCGTCGTAGATCTCGGCGTACCAGCTCCACTCCAGGTCCTCGGGCACGGCGGCGCCCTCCTGCAGCTTGCGCACCTCCTGGAAGGCCGCCAGCTCGCGCTTGGAGTCCTCGGCGCGGCCGGCGGCGCGGTAGGCGTTGAAGAGCTGGAAGTGCGGACCGGCGAGGTTGGGCGCCAGCCGCTCGGCGGCCTCGAGCTCGCGGATGGCGAGGTCCTGCTTGCCGGCGAGCTTGTAGAGCGTTCCCAACTGGTAGTGAGAGACCGGCTCATCGGGCACCAGCGCCACCATCTTCTCGAACTGGGCGGTGGCGCGGTCGTAGTCCGCCGCGCGCTTGTAGGCGATGCCGAGGTTGAACCAGGTGTGAGGGATCGACGGATCCTGCTTCTGCACCTTCTCCAGCTCGGCGATGCCCTCGTCGTTCTTGCCCGCGCGCAGCAGGGCGAGCCCGTAGTTCAGCCGCTCGCGGGCCGAGTCGGGCGCGAGATCCAGCGCGGCCTTGAGCTCCTCGACCGCGCGGTACTGGGTGGTGGGATTCTCGTAGAACGCCTTGCCCAGATTGCGGTGATGCCAGAGGAGCTCGTCCTTGGAAGGCGCCTGCGGAGGGGCGGCGGCGAAAAACAGGATGGAGATCGCTAGACAGAACCCTCGCGTCACTTCTGAACTCCTACCGATCCAGAAGACTGGTCCCTTGCCTCCTCCCGACTCTGCCGCCGGGTGAGCGCGATGTAGGTCACCGCATCCCAGGCGTTGTGGATGCCGATGAAGAGCAGGAGGATCGCGGTGGCGCCGACGGCGAACAATGACGGCCGGGGATACCGCCGGAGCACCGTCGCCGCTATCGGAAGGGACACGTATGCGATGAACGGCAGCGCGGTGTGCCAGACCCAGTCCTCGAAGACCGGCACATAGGTAGTCTGCGCCCGGGCACGCCTGGCAGTGATCACCGCATAGACGACTCCCGCCACTCCGCAGGCGCCGAGACTGAGCGCGGGGAGCAGGAGCCCGTGCCACGGTGCGCTCAGGATCGCCGAGATGAGCAGAACGGCGCAGAAATGCACGATCGTCGGAGTACCGAACGCCTGCACCGCCGGGGTATCGCCCAGCGAATGGCTCTCGGCGGCCAGGACGATCACCACGAACTGCAGGCCCGTCAGCGCGGCGGCCGACGAGCCGACGATGACGTAGAAGCTCTCCCAGACGGCGAGCGGCGGTTCCATGATCTACCGATCTTACTGCACATAGAATGACCCCACCGTGGCCAAAGTCCTGCTGATCGAGCCCGATTCCGTGTTCGCGGCCGTGCTCGCCGACCGGCTGCACGTGGCCGGCCACGAGGTGCAGCGGCTGACGGACAGCGTGCGCGTCATCGCCGCCGCCCGGGACCAGCCCGTGGACCTGGCGGTGCTCAGCGAGTCGCCGAACGTGGGGCTGGACGTCGTGGCCGTCCTGCGCGCGGAACCCGCGACGCGGACCGTCCCCATCCTCATGCTTTCGGACCGCAACGAGCCGGCGGACCGCATCGCCGCCTTGCGCGCCGGCGTGGACGACTACCTCGCCCGTCCCTGCGATCTGGAGGAGCTGCTACTGCGGCTCGACCGGCTGCTCGCCGCCCGTACGGCCGCCCAGCAGGTGCTGCAGGGGGACCTGGAGAACCATCCCCTCTGGGCGCTGCTGCAATACCTCGGGCAGGCGCGCAAGAGCGGCGTCCTGCGGGTGAACGGCCCGGCGGGCGCGGGCACGCTCGAAATGCGCGACGGCGAGGCGGTGGAGGCCCGCTGGCGTGGGCTCCGCGGCCGTGAAGCGCTGCTGGCCCTGCTGTCGCTGGAGGAAGGCGGCTTCCGCTTCGATCCGTGGCTGCCGGAGGCGGCGCCGCCCCAGGTGCCATCCCCAGGGCTGCGCCTCCAGAAGCTGTTGATGGACGCGGCGTGGCTCAAGGATGAGCTTGCCACGCGCCGCCATCTCCTGCCGGCCACCGGCCAGGCTCTGCAGGCGCTGGCTCCGGACCTGCCGGAGGTGGACGAGGACTTCCGCGCTCTGCCCTTGCGGCGTGTCTTCGACCGCCTGCTCGCGAAACCGGGAACACGGCTGTTCGATCTCATCGCCGACGAGGCGGAGGCTCCCCTCTCCACCCGCCTGGCCGTGGCTCTGCTGGTGGAGCGCGGAGCGGTCGCGCCGCGGCCGGCGGAGACGGAGGCGGAGCTGCAGAACACGCGCGAGATCTCGACCTCTCTCCTCCTCGACCTGGCGGTGGAGGACCTCGTCGAGGCGGCCCGACAGGGAGGCTTCACCGGCGCCGCCCTTCCCTACCTCGTGCTCGTCGAGCCGCAGGTCTGGCCGGCCCTGCGCCGCCTGCTGACCGAGGCGCCGGGCTTCCGCCAGAACGAGGCACTGCGCCGGCTCGCCGAGCAGGCCGAGCCGCGCCAGGCCGGCAGCGTTGCCTTCGCCAGCCGGCGGGGCGAGATCACGCTGCACGTGCAGGTGCTCAACCGCACGACGCAGCCGCAGATCCAGGCCGCCATCCCCTACTGCGCCGGGATCCTCGTCTGGCTGCGCGGCGCCGAAAACGGCGAGGCCGTGCGCGCCGTCGTCCAGAAGCTGGAGACCGCGGGCCCGGCAGGCGCCGCCGGCATGCTGGTGGCCGGTACGGACGCGGCACCGGAGCTGATCCGGGGCAGCCGCCGCTGGCGGAGCACGCCCCACGAGCCGCAGAGCCTGCTCGGCGTGCTGCGGCTGCTGCATCCTCCGGATGCCCGATCATGACCCGGCCTGCCCAGCGCGCGCACGCCCTCGCCTGGCTCGCCATCCCCGTCGCCGTGGCCCTGGTCACCATAGGGGGGAGGGCCAGCGGAGCGAACGCCACGACGGCGGGGTTTCTCTATCTGCTGGCCGTGCTGGCGCTCGCCACCTGGGGAGGCTGGGCCGTGGGCGCCGTCGCCTCGCTGGCGGCCACGCTGTGCTTCAACTTCTTCTTCTTTCCACCCCACGGCACGCTGACGATCTCCGATCCCGCCAACTGGGTCGCGCTGTTCTCGTTTCTCGCCGCCGCCGCGGTCGCCAGCCGCCTGGTGGCCACCGCCCGCCGGGAAGCGGAGGAAGCGCAGCGGCGGCGGCACGAGGTGGAGACCCTCTACGAAGAGCGCGAGCGGCTCCTCGCCGAGGCGGCTCACGTGGCGGCCATGCGCGAGAGCGACGAGCTCAAGACCTCGCTGCTGCGGGCCGTCTCGCACGACCTGCGCACGCCGCTCACCGCCATGCGGCTGGAGATCGAGAGCCTCGACTGGCAGCTCGCCGACCGGCCCGAGGCCGCGGCCAGCCTGCGCGCCCTGTCGCTGGAGCAGGCACGCCTCGCCCGCCGCATCGACAACCTGCTGGCCCTGGCCCGCCTCGAAGCCGGACTGGCGCGGCCGCATCCCGAGGAGCTTCCGCCGTCGCAGCTCTTCCGCGCCGCGCAGGAGGCGCTGGCGCTGATCCTCGCCGGCCGGCCGGTCAGGATCCAGGTGGAGCCGCGCTGCCCCGACCTCTGGGTCGATCCCTCGCTGGCGCTGGAGATCGTCGTCAACCTGCTGGAGAACGCGGCGCGGTTCACGGCCTCGGACCAGCCGCTGGAGCTCGCCGCCTCGGCCGGCACGGAGATCCCCGGACGCCTCCGCGTCGAGGTGCGGGACCGCGGTCCGGGCGTGCCGGCCGGAATCCGGCGGCTGCTCGAAAGCCCGCGCGATCTGCGGCGCACGGAGCGGGGAACGGGAGACAGCGCGTCCGGGGGACTGGGGCTGCGCATCGCCGCCAGCTTCGCCGAGGCCAACGGCGGCACGCTGGCGCTGCTCGACCGTCCGGGAGGAGGCACCATCGCGCGGCTGGACCTGCCGGCCGCGCCCGAGCGGGAGGAGGTCGCCGCATGAGCCGGGGGACCCCGTTGATCCTGGTCGTCGACGACGATCCATCCATCCGCCAGGCGCTGAGCCGGGAGCTGGCCCTCGCCGGCTATGACGCGATCTCCGCGGCCGACGGATCGGAAGGCAAGGCCGTCTTCGAGGAGCGGCGTCCGGATCTCGTGATCACCGATCTCGCCATGCCGCGCGCGGACGGCTTCGCTCTCCTCGCCGCCGTGCGCCGGGTGGACGCGACGCCGGTGCTCGTCCTCTCCGTCCGCGGCGAGGAGGAGGACAAGGTGCGCGCCCTCGACCTCGGGGCGGACGACTACGTGACCAAGCCATTCTCCCTCCGCGAGCTCCTCGCCCGCGTGCGGACGCAGTTGCGGCGCGGCGGCGGCGGCACGGCGCCGGAGGTGCTCCGCTTTCCCGGCCTCGAGATCGACCGCGGCCGGCGCATGGTGATCCGCGACGGCCAGGAGGTCCATCTCACGCCGACCGAGCTCGCCATCCTCGAGCTGCTGGCCGGCCATGCCGGTCGTCCCGTGACCCTGCGCCAGATCATCGACACGGTCTGGAAAGGCGCGCCCGCCACCACCAACGACACCGTCCGCGTGCACGTCGGCTCGCTGCGCCGCAAGCTGGAGCCTGATCCGGCGAATCCGCGGTATATCGGGACCGAGCCTTGGGTGGGGTATCGGTTTCTGGCGGAGTTGGAGGGGGAATAGCGCCAGGCGGAAAAGGACAAAAAGGATGACAAAGATAACAAGGACAAGAAGGCTCCTCCGAACGGACATCTGTCCTTGCAATCCTTGGAATCCTTTGGGTCCTTTCGGGCTCCCCTACACCTTCGCCCTTATCGGCAGCACCACCATCGGCACGCCCACCCATTGCAGGCGGCGCTGGATGATCTTCGACGTCTCGTTGTGCAGCAGGCCGTAGAAGAAACGCTCGCGCTGGAAGACCAGCTTGCCGGTGAAGAACGTCGCCCGGGGGTAGAGCTTGGCGAGCTGCTGGCAGAGCGCCGCGGCTTCGGACACGACTTCGATGCCGACGCTCCATACGCGGTCGGCGGCGAAGCCCATCCGTTGCGCCACCTCGACATAGCGGCCGAGATCCTGCTCGGTCTGACGCTGCAGATCCTCGATCTCCTCCTTGCCTTTGAACGAGCCGGAATCGACGACGGCCACCGAGACGAAGATGAACTGCTTGTAGAGGCCGGGAAAGAACCGCAGGATCGACAGCAGGGTGTGGATGCCGAAGCCGCTGTACGAGCTCACCAGCAGCACGGCCGTGGGCAGCTTGGGATCGAGGCTCCTGGGCGTGGCCTCGCCGGCCTGCGGCAGCGTGGTGAGGATGTCGTCGAGCTGCCGCAGGCCCTCCGCCGATTTGCGGTAGTGGCGGTGGATGCCGTAGCAGAGCAGCACGAACAGCGCGGTCAGGAGGACCGTCACCCAGCCGCCGTGGGTGAAGCGCTCGATCACCGTGATCACCAGGATGGCCGCGCAGAGCACCAGCGCCACGACGTGAATGACGAGGTTCCGCCGCCGGTCCCGGGCCTCGCGGCGCCGCTTCCAGAAGCGCGTCATGGCGAGTTGCGAGAGCGAGAAGGTGAGGAACACGTTGATCGAGTACATGTAGACCAGCGTCTGGATGTTGCCGCGGGTGTAGGCGAGCATGGCCAGCGCCGCGAGGCCCATCAGCACCACGCCGTTCTGCATGGTGAGCTGCTCGGAGAGGGAGGCGAAGCGGTGCGGCAGATAGGAATCCACCGCCATGTTCGCCATCACCCGCGGGCCGTCGATGAAGCCCGCTTGCGCCGCCACGACGAGCAGCAGCCCTTCCGAGATCAGGGTGACGAGGACCAGCCAATAGCCCGCGGGCAGGCTCGCCAGGTGCCAGCTCCCGAAGACCCTCTCCGAGAGCACGGCGTTCATCGTCTTGCCGGACACGTGCTCCACGTTGAGCAGCAGGTAACCGATGAGGATGCCGCCCGCCGTCAGCGCCAGCGAGACCGCCATGTAGAGCATGGTGCGCTTGCCGGTGGCCACCCGCGGCTCGCGCATGATCTGCAGACCGTTGGACACCGCCTCGATGCCCGTGTAGGTGCCGCCGCCGAGAGCGTAGGCGCGCACCAGCAGCAGCGCCATGCCGCCGAGACCCAGGGTGGTGAGCCCCGAGGAGAAGCCCTGGTGCAGCCGATGGGAGACCTGCGGGATGTCGTTGGCGTGGCTGAGCACCGCCCAGCCGATCAGCAGCGCGTGAGTGCCGAGGAAGACCAGGAAGACCGGCAGCAGCACCTGCACCGACTCCTTGACCCCCCGCAGGTTCAGGGCGATCAGCAGGACGATGACGGCGAACTCCGCCGGCAGCTTCCAGTCCGCCGCGTCGGCAGGCAGGAAGCTGAAGATGGCGTTGCCGCCGCTGGCGATGGAGACGGTGATGGTGAGGACGTAGTCCACCACCAGCGCGCAGCCGGAAACGACGCCGACGTTCGGGCCGAGCAGGTGGGAGGCCACCACGTAGCCGCCGCCGCCGGTGGGGAACTGCTCGATGATACGGGTATAGGAGGTGGAGATGATGAGGACGGTGAGCGCCGTGGCGAGCGCCAGGCCTCCCGCGAGGTAGGTGTGCTCTCCCAGCGCCCGGAACGCCTCCTCCGGCCCGTACGCCGAGGACGAGAGCCCGTCCGCCCCCAGGCCCACCCAGGCCAGGAAGGCGATGAGCGACATCTTGTGCAGGTGGGAGGTGTCGGCAACGTCGCGCGGCGCCCCGAGGATGGCCCGCCGAACCCGGTTGGTGAGGCTGTCTTCCTTCAGTTGCTGGTCCGGCTCCTTCTCAGTCATCTCCACACGTTCAATCCTCACGTTGCGGCGCCCGGGCGTCAATCGATTTCCGGCCCCGCAGGAAAATCTTTAGAAAATCTTTCGATCTCCCTGCGGACTTCTTTGCCCGTTCGCGGCGACATTCGGTTCCATGAGAGACGAAACCGACGTGACGCGCTCCCAGGGCCTCGGACTGCGCACCAAGCTCACCTTGGGCTTCGTCGTGCTGCTCGCCATCCTGGTGGCGGTGGGCGTCGAGAGCATCTCGCTGCTCGACGAGCTCGGCGGCTCGATCGACGTCATCCTGCGCGAGAACTACAGGAGCGTCATCGCCTGCGAGCGGATGAAGGAAGCCCTCGAGCGGACGGACAGCGGCGCTCTCTTCGCCCTGGCCGGCGAGGCGCAGCAGGGCCGCGCGCTCGCCGCGGCGCACCTGCCGCGGTTCGAGTCGGCCCTGAAGACGGAGCTCGGCAACATCACCCTGCCCGGCGAAGGCGCACGGGCCGAACGCCTGCGGCACCTCTATGCCGCCTACAGGCCGGTGTTGCAGCGCGTCCTGACGGCGGAAATCCCTGCCGGCGAGAGACGCACGATCTATTTCCGGCAGCTCTACCCGACGTTCCGGCAGATCAAGGAGACCGCCGACGAGATCCTGCAAATGAATCAGCAGAACATGGTGGCGGCGAACGACCGGGCCCGCGCGCTGGCCAAGGACGCCAGCCGCGACATGGCCCTCCTGCTTCTCGCCGGCACCGCCGTCGCGGGCCTGTGCATCCTCTTCCTCTCACGCGCCATCCTGGGGCCGCTGGAGCGGCTGACCCATGCGGCGGGCGAGATCGAGAGCGGCAGGCTGGACGTCACCGTCCCGGTCACCTCGCAGGACGAGCTGGGCCAGCTCGCGGCGGCGTTCAACTCGATGGCCGGCGGCTTGCGGGATTTGCGCGAGACCGATCAAGCCCGCCTCCTCCGCGCCCGGCGCATCTCGCAGTCCGCCATCGACAATCTGCCGGCAGCGGTTGCGGTCGTCTCGCCGCAGCGGGAAGTGGAGCTCGCCAACCAGGCCGCTTCCACGCTGCTGGGCCTGTGGCCGGGCGAGCCTCTTCCGGAGCAGCACAAGGAGTGGCTCCTCCCCCTGCTGGAGCGCGCCGAGATGGGACGGCTGCCCCAGGGAGGAGCCGAGCAGGCGGTGCGGCTCTCCCACGAAGGCCGCGAGCGCCTCTTCCTGCCGCGGGCCGTCGTGCTGCGCAACGGGCGTCCCGAAGGCGTGGTCGTGGCCCTGGAAGACGTGACGGACCGGGTGCGCGGACGCGAGGTCCACGCCAGCCTGCTGGCCAACGCGGCGCACGATCTGGAGAAGGCCGTCGGTTCCCTGCAATCGGCCCTGGAGCCTCTGGAGGCGGAGAAGCTCGGACCGCTCACGGCGCATCAGAAACAGCGCCTCGCCGGCGTCCGCGCCGACGGGCAACGCCTGGCCGAGATCGCCACCAATCTGCAGGCGATGTCGCGGCTGGAGGAGCGCCGAAGGCAGCTCCACGTGGAGCCGGTGCCGCCAAGTGATCTGGTCCAGGCCGCGGTGCGCGAGGCGTCGCCGGGCTATCAGGGAGAGCAGGTCAAGCTGCAGGCGGAAGCGGATCCCGAGGCGCCACGCGTCCTCGCCGACCGCGAACGCGTCGGGTTGGTGCTCTCTTCGCTGCTGCGCAACGCGCGTCCCCACACGCCGGCCGGCGGCGCGGTGAGCGTGACCGCCGCGCCGTGGGACGGCCGCGTCCGCTTCGCCGTCAGCGACACGGGCGCCGGCATTCCGCCCGCGCACCTCGAGCGGATCTTCGAGCCCTTCTACCAGGTGCCCGGCAGCCAGGACCTGGGAGGCGTGGGACTCGGCCTCGCCATCGCCAAAGAGATCGTGCAGGCGCACGGCGGCGAGATCCACGTCGAGAGCGAGGAGGGCCGGGGCACGACCGTCTGGTTCACCCTGCCGGCGGCGGCGGAGTGATCTCCGCGCCGAATCTCTGAAACCTTCAGAAAGGTTTTCGGGTTTCTTTCATGGACATCGTCTATCTAGCGCTGGGACTCGGTTTCTTCGCGGCGTCGCGGTGGCTCATACGCGCCTGCGCTTCGCTGGAGGAAAAAGAATGAATGGGATCTACGTCCTCGGCCTCGTGGTGACGGCGCTGCTCACCGTCTACCTGTTCGCGGCCCTCCTGAAGCCGGAGCGTTTCTGATGCTACAGATCGTTTTTTACTTCGCCGTCCTGCTGGCGCTGGCCAAGCCGCTCGGCTCGTACATGGCGCGGATCTATGAAGGCAAGCCCTTCGGCCTCGAGCGGCTGATTTACCGGCTGACCGGCGTACGGCCGGAGGAGGAGATGGACTGGAAGATCTATGCCGTCTCCATGCTGCTATTCAGCGCCGTGGGATTCGTCTTCCTCTACGCGCTGCAGCGCCTGCAGGGATTCCTGCCCTGGAACCCGCAGTCGCTCGGCGCCGTGACGCCGGACTCCTCGTTCAACACCGCCACGAGCTTCGTCACCAACACCAACTGGCAGGGCTACGGCGGCGAGACGACGATGAGCTACATGACGCAGATGCTAGGGCTGACGGTGCAGAACTTCGTCTCGGCGGCGGCGGGCATGGCGATCCTGGCGGCCTTCATTCGCGGCCTCGCGCGGCGCAACGCGAAGACGATTGGCAACTTCTGGGTCGACCTCACCCGCACCACTCTTTATATCCTGTTGCCCTTATCGCTGGTTCTGGCGCTCGTCCTGGTATCGCAGGGCGTGGTGCAGACGTTCTCCGAATATAAAACGGTGCCACTCGTCGAAGCCGCGAAGGGCGCCGAGCAGACATTGGCCCTCGGGCCGGCCGCTTCGCAGATCGCCATCAAGCAGCTCGGCACCAATGGCGGCGGCTTCTTCAACGTCAACTCCGCCCACCCCTACGAGAATCCGACGCCGTTTTCCAACTTCCTCCAGGCATTGTCGATCCTGCTGATCCCGGCCGCGCTCTGCTACACCTTCGGCCGCATGGTGGGCGATACCCGGCAAGGCTGGGCTCTGCTCGCCGCCATGACGCTGATCCTACTGCCGCTGCTGGCACTGTGCTACGGCGCCGAGCAGAGCGGCAATCCGGCCTTCGACCGGCTCGGGGTCGACCAACAGGCGAGCGCGCTGCAGTCCGGCGGCAACATGGAAGGCAAGGAGGTGCGCTACGGCATCGCGAGCTCCGCCCTCTGGGCGTCGGCGACGACGGCGGCCTCGAACGGCTCGGTCAATTCCATGCACGACTCCTACACGCCGCTCGGCGGGTTCGTGCCGCTCTTCCTCATCCAGTTCAGCGAGGTGATCTTCGGCGGCGTCGGCTCGGGGCTCTACGGCATGCTCGTCTTCGTCCTCGTCACCGTCTTCATCGCCGGCCTCATGGTCGGCCGCACGCCGGAGTACCTTGGCAAGAAGGTCGAGGCCTACGAGATGAAGATGGCGTCGCTCTACATCCTCATCATGCCGTTCGTGGTGCTCATCTTCACCGCCATCGGCGTCGTCGTGAAGCCGGGGCTGGCGACGATCTTCAATCCCGGCGCGCACGGCTTCTCCGAGGTGCTCTACGCCTTCAGCTCGCAGGGCAACAACAACGGCAGCGCCTTCGCGGGCCTGGGCGCCAACACCCCGTTCTACAACACCACGGGCGGGCTGGCCATGGGGTTCGGCCGCTTCTGGCTGGCCATCCCGGCCCTGGCGATCGCCGGCTCGCTGGCGAGGAAGAAGCTGGTGCCGCCGGGGCCCGGAACGCTACCCACGCACACGCCGCTGTTCGTCGTCTTCCTGATCGGCGTCATCGTGCTGGTGGGGGCGCTGACCTTCTTCCCGGCGCTGGCGCTCGGCCCGATCGTCGAGCACCTGCAGATGCTGGCCGCCGGCTAAGAAAAGGATTTCATCCATGTCCAGGCGCAAGACGTCACTTTTCGATCCCAGGATCGTCCGCGAGGCGGTCAAGGATTCGTTCCGCAAGCTCCATCCGCGGCGGATGGTGCGCAATCCCGTCATGTTCGTGGTCTACGTCGGGAGCTTCCTCACCACGGGACTCTTCATCCAGGCGCTGGTCGGCAAGGGTGAAGCGCCGGCGGGCTTCATTCTTGCGGTGGCTCTCTGGCTGTGGTTCACCGTGCTCTTCGCCAACTTCGCCGAAGCCATGGCGGAGGGGCGGGGCAAGGCGCAGGCCGCGGCGCTGCGCCAGACGCGGCGCACCACGACGGCGAAGAAGCTCCGCGAGCCCCGCTTCGACGCCGCCCGCAGCGAGGTCGCCTCGTCGGAGCTGAGAAAGGGGGACGTGGTCCTCGTCGAGGCCGGCGACATGATCCCGGGCGACGGCGAGGTGATCGAGGGCGCCGCTTCGGTCAACGAGGCCGCCGTCACCGGCGAGAGCGCGCCGGTGATCCGCGAGAGCGGCGGCGACCGCAGCTCGGTCACCGGCGGCACGCAGGTGCTCTCGGACTGGCTCATCGTGCGCATCACGGCGAACCCCGGCGAGACCTTTCTCGACCGCATGATCTCTCTCGTCGAAGGAGCGAAGCGCCAGAAAACGCCGAACGAGATCGCGCTCTCGATCCTGCTCGCGGCGCTCACGCTGATCTTTCTCATCGCGACCGTGACGCTACTGCCCTTCTCCATCTACAGCGTCACCTCGGCGGGGCACGGCACGCCGGTCACCGTCACGGTCCTGACGGCGCTCCTCGTCTGCCTGATCCCGACGACGATCGGCGGCCTGCTCTCGGCCATCGGCATCGCCGGCATGGACCGCATGATCCAGGCCAACGTCATCGCCATGTCCGGCCGCGCCGTGGAAGCGGCCGGCGACGTGGACGTGCTGCTGCTCGACAAGACCGGCACCATCACCCTCGGCAACCGGCAGGCCACCGAATTCCTGCCGGCCGACGGGGTCCGGGAGAGCGAGCTGGCCGACGCGGCGCAGCTCTCCTCGCTCGCCGACGAGACTCCCGAAGGGCGCAGCATCGTGGTGCTCGCCAAGGAGCGTTATCAGATCCGCGAGCGCGACATCCATGCCCTCGGCGCCCATTTCGTGCCGTTTTCCGCGCAGACGCGCATGAGCGGAGTGGATTTGAACGGGCGCCAGATCCGCAAGGGCGCCGCCGATGCCGTCGAGGCGTTCGTCGGCTCGCAGGGTGGCGCCTTCCCCGGCGACGTGCGCAACAAGGTCGAGACGATCGCCAAATCCGGCGGCACGCCGCTCGTCGTCGCCGAGGGGACGCGGGTGCTCGGCGTCCTCCATCTCAAGGACATCGTCAAGGGCGGCATCCGCGAGCGCTTCGGCGAGCTGCGCGCCATGGGCATCAAGACGGTGATGATCACCGGCGACAACCCGCTCACCGCGGCGGCCATCGCCGCCGAGGCGGGAGTGGACGACTTCCTGGCCCAGGCGACGCCCGAGACCAAGCTGAAGCTGATCCGCGACTACCAGGCGGGCGGCCGGCTGGTGGCGATGACCGGCGACGGCACCAACGACGCTCCGGCGCTGGCGCAGGCCGACGTGGCGGTGGCGATGAACTCCGGCACCCAGGCCGCCAAGGAGGCGGCGAACCTGGTGGACCTCGACTCGAATCCCACGAAGCTCCTCGAGACGGTGGAGATCGGCAAGCAGCTCCTCATCACCCGCGGCACGCTGGCCACCTTTTCCATCGCCAACGACGTCGCCAAGTACTTCGCCATCATCCCGGCGGCCTTCGCAACTACCTACCCGGTGCTGAACGAGCTCAACCTCATGCGGCTGGCGAGCCCGCAGAGCGCCATCCTCTCGGCCGTCATCTTCAACGCCCTCATCATCATCGCGCTCATCCCGCTGGCACTGCGCGGCGTCAAGTTCCGCCGGCACTCGGCGGAGCGCCTGTTGCGCGACAACCTGCTGATCTACGGCCTGGGCGGTGTGATTGCCCCTTTTATCGGTATCAAGGCGATCGATCTGATTCTTCAGGGACTGGGCGTGGTTTGAAAGGACAGCAAGGATAACAAGGACGAAAAGGACATGATGAGACAACTGGTGACTGCGCTACGGATCTTTGTCATGCTGACCTTGCTGACGGGTCTGCTCTATCCTCTGCTGGTGACCGGCATCGCGCAGCTCGTGTTCCCCCATGAGGCGAACGGCAGCGTGATCGAGCGAAACGGCAAGGCCGTGGGCTCGGAGCTGATCGGGCAGCCGTTCGCCGGTCCGACCTATTTCTGGAGCCGGCCTTCAGCCACCGGGCCGTTCCCTTACAACGCCGGGGCCTCGTCGGGCTCGAACCTGGGCCCGACCAATCCTGTGCTCCTCGATCGCGTGAAAGCGGACGCCGAGCGGATTCAAAAGGCGCATCCGGGGAAGGGACCGGTCCCGGTCGATCTGGTGACGGCTTCGGCGAGCGGACTCGATCCGCACATCAGCCCCGCCGCGGCGCTATACCAGGTCGAGAGGGTGGCTGCGGCGCGGCACCTCGATCCCGCCGCCGTCCGCCGCCTCGTCGAAGAGCATACGGAGGGCCGCACCTTCGGTTTCCTCGGCGAGCCGCGGGTGAACGTGCTGCGGTTGAATTTGGATCTGGATCGACTGTACGCCGCTCCCATCCATCAAGGTGGTTCGAAGGTTGGCCGCGCCGTCAGGCCCCTCACCTCCCCGGCCCTCCTCTCCCACCTCACGCCCACCCGCCCGGGGAGAGGAGGGAGACTGCTTTGATTTTGCTTTTGAAAGCCCCTCCTCTCCCGGGGGCCGGGAGTGCGGTGGGAGAGGAGGGGTTGGGGAGGTGAGGGGCCCGGCGGCGCGGCGACAGGCTCGATTCACGAGGTCGTAGGGATCGGAATTCATGGAGAACCGTCCCGACCCAGACACGCTCCTCGCCCTGGCCCAGGCCGAGGAGGAGAGGGAGCGCCGCGGCAAGCTCAAGGTCTTCTTCGGCGCCACGGCCGGCGTGGGGAAAACCTACGCCATGCTGGAGGCGGCCCGCGAGCTGAAAGGCCGCGGCGTGGACGTGGTGGTGGGCTGGGCGGAGACCCACGGCCGCAAGGAGACCGAGGCGCTGCTCGACGGCCTCGAACGCCTGCCGCCGTGCCTTGTCGAGCATCGCGGCATCACCCTCAAAGAATTCGATCTCGACGCCGCCAAGGCCCGAAACCCGGCGGTGATCCTCGTCGACGAGCTGGCCCATACGAACGCGCCCGGCTTGCGCCACGCCAAGCGCTGGCAGGACGTCGAAGAGCTGCTCGCCGCGGGCCTCGACGTCTACACCACCGTCAACGTCCAGCACCTCGAGAGCCTCAACGATCTCGTCGGCAAGATCACCGGCGTCGCCGTGCGCGAGACCGTGCCGGACTCGATCCTCGAGCGGGCGGACCAGGTGGAGCTGGTGGACCTGCCGCCGGAGGAGCTGCTCAAGCGGCTGCAGGAAGGCAAGGTCTACGTGACCGAGCAGGCCGAGCGGGCGCGGGAGAGCTTCTTCCGGCCGGGCAATCTCATCGCCTTGCGTGAGCTGGCCCTGCGCAAGACGGCCGAGCGGGTGGACGCGCAGATGCAGCGCTACCGCGAGCTGCACGGCGTGGCCGAGACCTGGCCCATCGCCGAGCGCCTGCTGGTGGCGGTGAGCTCCGGACCCAACGCCGCGCAGCTCGTGCGGGCCTCGCGGCGGCTGGCCGAGCAGTTGCGCGCCGAGTGGGTGGTCGTCTACGTCGAGACCCCGGCGGAGCTGCGGCTGCCGCAGAAAGAGAAGGACCGCGTCTGGCAGACCCTGCGCCTGGCCGAGCGCCTGGGAGCCCAGACCGTCACCCTGAGCGGCTACCGGCCGGCCGAGGAGATCCTGCGCTACGCCCGCCGCCGCAACGTCTCGAAGATCGTCGTCGGCAAGCCCCTCCACTCGCGCTGGAAGGACGTCGTCTTCGGCTCCGTGCGCGACGATCTGGTGCGCGGCAGCGGCGGGATCGACATCTACGTCATCTCGGGAGACGTCGAGGAAGGCTGGCCGGTGCCGGAACGGCGAGGCCGGCCGGGCGGCGACCTCCGCGGCTATGTCGCCGCCGTGCTGGTGACGGCCCTCGCCACCGGTCTCTCGGCGCTGATCCATCCCCAGCTCGAGGAAGCCAACCTGGTGATGCTCTTCCTGCTCGGCGTGGTCTGGGTGTCGTCCCGTTACGGGCGGGGCCCCGCGATCCTCGCCTCGGTGCTCAGCGTCGCGGCCTTCGACTTCTTCTTCGTCGAGCCCTTCCTCACCTTCGCCGTCACCGACGTCGAGTACCTGCTGACCTTCGCGGTGATGCTCGTCACCGCGCTTGTGATCTCCACCATGACCGTGCGCCTCCGCCAGCAGGCCGAAGCCGCGCGGGAGCGGGAGGCCCGCACGGCGGCGCTCTACGCCATGAGCCGCGATCTCGCCGCGGCCCGCGATCTCGACGAGATCCTGCAGGCGGCCGCGCGTCACATCAGCTCGGTGTTCCTCAGCCAGGTCCTGCTGCTGATGCCGGACGAGAGCGGCCGCGTCACCGAACGGGCGGGAGAGAGCGTGACCTTCCTCTTCGATCCCCGCGAGCAGGCCGTGGCGCAGTGGGTCTACGACCATGGCCGCATGGCCGGCAAGACCACCGACACGCTGCCGGCGGCCAAGGGGCTGTACATGCCCCTGCGCACCTCGCGCGGCAACGTCGGTGTGCTCGGCGTCCATCCGGCGGACCCGCAATGGCTGGTCTCCCCCGAGCAGCTCCACCTCCTGGAAGCCTTCGCCAACCAGATCGCGCTGGCGGTGGAGTGACCGGGTCATCAACCGGCTTGCGCTTCCGTCCGCAACGGCGCTCGGGCTCAGGGCCCCGGCCGCGTGCGCCGCCGCGGAGGGGGAATCGGAGGAGGAGTAAAGTCCGTGGGCGTCAGCGGCGCCACGTTGAAGTCCTCTTCCGTGTCCACGTCCGCTCCCGCCTGTCCCTCCAGGAGGATGAAGCTGAAGGAGAAGCCCTTCACCTGCGCCACGCCATGGCAGCCCATGCAGCCGCCCATGATGTTTCCCTGGATATCTCCCCGAGCGTTCGGAAACACGAGGTTGGGCGTATCGCGGTCATATGCCGTCTGGCTGCTGTTGCCGAAGAGAATCGGCGGATCCGTCTGGTACTTGGCGGAAATCCCGCTGTAAGGGACGCTCGGCGGCAAGCCCCGGAAGAGCTGCAGCCCGTCGTTGGTCTCGACCACCGTGTTCGCCAGGTAGGCGTCCTGGCCGATATTCGTGGGGTCCTCGGGGGGCAGCGTCGGGCGCTGCTCGGTCGGCAGATTGATCGGCTGAAACTGGACACCGATGAGCTGGTAGTTGAGCCACACGGAGTTGGGATTGATCTTCCGGATGGCGTCGTGGACGGCGGTATTGACGTCGACCGTGCCGGGAAGGATCGGGAACTTGCGCGTCACCGGCAGCGCATTTTTCGGCATGGGATAGAAGCCGACCGGCGGGATCGGCGGTTTGAAGTGATTCTTTTTCGCTACCGCTTGGACCGTCTGGTGCGGCAGATAATTCGCGTAGGTGAAGCCGGCCTTGTCGTTGTCGACGTGCTCCCAGGTAGCGAAGATGTAGGTTCCGCCCTGCGGCTTCGCGTTTCCCGTGCCGGAGCCCTGGTGGATGCGCTGGATGATGTGCATGCCGACGAGCCCGTAAAGGACCGAGGAGTCATAGGCGATGCAGGTCTCCATGAGCTTTGGATGTTTGGGGTTGGGTTGGGTCTGGAAGGTGGCTGCCGCCGCCGTGTGGAACTTCGTCGGATCCTCGCCGTTGATGAGCGGGATCCAGGCCGTCTTGATCTGGATCGAGCCGGCCTGGCAAGGCGTCAAGCTGGAGCTCGAGGTGACTTTGCTGTAGACGTTGTCGATGCAACCCTGGGCGTCGTAGCCGGTCACCGCCGGACCGGTCGGAGAAGTCGGCGGTCCAGCCGCCGCGCTGGTCCGGAAAGGCAGCGTGAGATTTCCTGCCAGGGCATTCGTCGCCGCGGTCTGGTCTTGCCAGTCCGTATTGCTCAGCACGTAGTTGTAGTAGTCGTAATCGATCTTCACTTCGTAGTAGACCGGCTGCGGCTGCGGCTTCGCCGGGCTCCCCTTCCACACGCGAGGCCCGACCTCCAGGCCCTGGACGCAGGAGCAGTCCGGCGGCCCGGTGGTGCCGCACGGGTTGGTGGTGTATCCCCGGCAGAGATCGCTCGGCGACTCCAGCGCTTCCGAGCCCACTTCGACCGTCTCGTCGAGACTGTCGGGATCGGAGGCGCCGTCGATGCCGAGCTTGTTGAGCTGCGGCAAACGCCTCGTGGAGGGGCCGGGATGTTCCTTGCTGCTCGCGCAAACGGGAAAGTTGTACGGCTGGTTGGTGCTCGGATCGAGCGGCCCGTAGTTGAAGACCGGGGTCCCCGGCGGCGGGTTCCAGGGAGTGGGGGGCACCGAATTGTTTTCGGAGTACTTCCCCGTGGCGGCGTCGAAATACGGCTGGAAGAGCTCGCGCTTCTCCCGGAAGGTCTCCCACACGAGCAGGTCGCCGGGATTGGCGGTGACAAAATTCTTGCTGAGGTCGGGGAATCCCCGCTGATTGTTGTAGGTGGCCGGATCGAGCGCCGGCCAGTTGGCGGCCATGAAGCTGTTCCAGGCGAAAAAGTCCCATTGCGGCTGGGCCGTAGGGTTGGTATTCGGAAACGAGGGGCAGACGATGGGGGCTCCGCCGGGCTGGGACGGGCGCTGGATCTGAAGCCTACCGCCGTCCGCCGTGCAGCCATAGGTGGGAGCGACCGCAGCCGGCGAACCGGCGCCCGGCTGAGGGCTCCGGCCTCGACAGCCGGTCGTCGCCAGGCTGGCGGCGAGCAACAGAAGTGTAACCGTGGCCGTGCAGCGCAACTTTGGGTATACCATGAGCATCCCTCCAGATGAAAGTTGAACGACCTGCTCCGGAAAGACCCTTGGCGGCCGATGTCAAAAGAACACAAGTATGCTTAAGACGGCGACTACTGTACCACGTCCGCGGAGAGGAGAGGCGATGCGCCGGATCGTGCCCGTCCTGTTTGCCATCTGCGTCTGCAACCCCGTGTTCCTCACGGCGCAAGGCCTCGGGACCACCAAGCCGGCGGGCCGCGAGCCGACGCTCGCCATCGGCGGCCTGCTGCAGGTGCAGATGGACGTCGGCGACCGGGGCGACAGCCGGTTCACCAACGACAACGACCGCTTCTACCTGCGGCGCGCCCGCCTCAACGCCACCGGCAAATTCCTCGAAGAATTCGATTTCCGCCTGGAGCTGGACCTCGCCGGCAGCCTCTCCAACGCCTCGGCGCTGCGGGCGCAGATGACGGACGGCTACATCAACTGGAACCGCTACCCCGCCGCCAACGTGCGCGCCGGCCAGTTCAAGACGCCGTTCGGCTTCGAGCAGCTCTACGGCGATCCGCGCCTGATCACCATCGAGCGCACCCTCGTCAACGACCGGCTCACGGCCAGCCGGCAGCTCGGCGCCCAGATCGGCGGCGATCTGCTGGAGAAACGGCTGAGCTACGCCGCCGGCGCCTTCAACGGCAACAGCGTCAACAACAACTTCAACGACGACGACCGCTTCTTCCTCGCCGGCCGCCTCGCCGGCGTCCCCTGGCAGGGCAAGCTCGGCGGCCAGCCGGCCACCTGGTCGGTGGGCGGCGACGCCTTCTCGTCGCAGGACGCCAACGTCCCGCTGGCGGACCTGGGACTCGACTCGACCCCGACCACTCCCGACCGCGACGGCATCTTCTCCGGAAAGCGCACCGGCAGCGGGCTCGACACGCAGCTCGTGGCGGGTCCCGTCGAGATCTGGGCGGAGTACCTGCGGGTGCGCTTCGAGCCGGACTCAGGTCTGCCGAGCCGCCGCTTCGACGCCGACGGCTGGTACGGCCAGGGTTCTGTCTTCGTGATCCCCAAGCGGCTGCAGATCGTCCTCAAGTACGAGACCTTCGATCCCAACGACCTGCGGGACGGCGACGACACGGACACCGCGACCCTCGGCGCCAACTATTACCTGAAGGGCCACGACCTGAAGCTGATGCTCGACTACCTGCGCACCGACGCGCCGGCGCCGTTCGACACCCAGGACAAGATCATCGCCCGCCTGCAGGTGATCTTCTAAGCGAGGAGATCCATCATGCGCAGCCCTCTCAAGATCCTCCTCCTCATCGCCATGGTCGCGATGACCGGAGCCCGCGCGGCCCTTGGCGGCGAGATCCTCGTCTTCGCCGCCGTGAGCCTCACCGACGCGCTGGAAGAGATCGCCGGCGCCTACGAGAAAACGAGCGGCGACAAGGTGCTGCTCAATCTCGCCGCCTCGAACGCGCTGGCGCGGCAGATCCAGGAAGGCGCGCCGGCGGACCTCTTCATCTCCGCCGACGAGATCAGGATGGACCAGCTCGAGAAGCGGGGCCTGCTGCTCGCGGGAACGCGCAAGAGCCTCCTCTCCAACACGCTGGTCATCGTGGTGCCGGCGGACTCGACGTTGAAGATCGCCTCGCCCAAGGACCTCGCGAGCGCGAAGGTGCGGGCCCTCGCCCTCGCCGAGCCGCAGAGCGTGCCGGCGGGCATCTATGCCAAGGAATACCTGAAATCGCGGAAGCTGTGGAGCGCCGTCATCGACAAGGTGATCCCCACCGAGAGCGTGCGCGCGGCGCTGGCGGCGGTGGAATCGGGCAACGTCGAGGCCGGCATCGTCTACAAGACCGACGCCGGCATCTCGAAGAAGGTCCGCATCGCCTACGAGGTGCCGCAGGCGGAGGGGCCGAAGATCTCCTACCCGGCCGCGGTCATCGCCGCGTCGAAGCAACAGGAGGCCGCCCGCAAGCTCCTGGCCTACCTGGAGTCCCCGGCGGCGCTCGCCGTCTTCCGCAAGCACGGTTTCCTGATCGCAGGGGCGCAGCAGGCTGCGCCCCTGCAGTGATCTCAGGTCTCCGCCGGCTCGAGCCCGCTCGCGTCTTCGTCCTCGCTCGGCTCAGCCTTCCGCGGCGGCACCGCCACCTCCGACTCCGACCGCTCGAGCATGCGGCCCGCGGCCTCGCGGCCGTTGAGCCACGCCGTATCCATCGGATAGACGAGCGGATCGAAGATCACGAAGTAGAAGTGCCACACGAGGATGGCCAGCGTGGCCAGGATCGCCTCGTAGAAGTGGACCACCGTCGAGAGGTCGGCGACCCACTTCGGGAAGTTCCGCAAGGTGAAGTTCTCGAACCAGAGCAGGAACCCGGTGACGGCCATCACGGCGGTGCCCCACATCAGCGCCAGATACTCCGCCTTCTCGGGGTAGCCGACGGCCGGCGAGCGCGGCATCTCCTGACGCCTGCCGAAGTACCACATCAGGCGCTCCCACAGCTCCTTCACGTCGGCCTTGCCGGGCAGCATGGCGAAGATGCAGGCGCGGGCCTTGCGGCTCACGGCGACGTGGACGAAGTGGAAGGCGAACGCCGCCAGCATGGCCACCGCCGCGAAGCGATGGATCAGGCCGCGCAGGCCCAGGCTCTCCTCCCAGGCCACCATCGGACGCGCCCACCAGCCCTCCGGCCACTTCAACGAGAAGCCGGTGTAGGCGAGCACGATGAAGCTCACCATCAGCACCGCGTGCGCGACGCGGAAGCCGGCGGACATGCGCACCGGGCGCTCGGCGGCCGGGATCACCGGCCGCACCATCGGCATCAGCATCTTGCGGCGCAGGTCGAGCAGGTTGTGCAGCACCATGCCGCCGATGACGGCCCAGATGAGCCAGATGTAGATCAGCCGCACCCAGTAGACCACGGCCTCCTGCCGCTTCTGGGACAGGACGTGGACCGGACCGATGGCGAAGCGTTTGCCGGCCTGCGGGTGGCAGGTACCGCAGGTCTTCGCCAGGTTGGCCTTGTTGACGTGCGAGCGCGGATCGGCGGACGGCAGGATGTCGTGCACGCCGTGGCAGGAGGAGCAGTTGGCGACGGTGCGGTTGCCGGCGCGGCCGGCGAGGCCGTGGTAGCTGTCCTCGAAGGCGGAGACGGCGTTGGCCGCGAGGCCGAATTTCTCGGTGACGCGCACGTCGCCATGGCAGCGGCCGCAGGTCATCTTCGGCAGGTTGGTGGCGAACACCGGCGAGCCGGCCTCCCGGGGCGAGAGGATGCGGTGCTCGCCGTGGCAATCCGTGCAGACCGGCGCCTCGCGCACGCCGCGGGCCGCCGCCTGGCCGTGGACGGAGCCGGCGAACGCCTTGGCGATGTCGCCGTGGCAGGTGCCGCAGGTCTCCGGCACCTTCTGATGGTTGACCTTCGACCGCGGGTCGTTCGCCGGCAGGATGTCGTGGCTGCCGTGGCACGAGCTGCAGTCGGCGGCGTGCTTGCCCGCGGCGATGCCGCGGGCGTGGACGCTGGCGCGGTAGGCCGCCAGCGGCTGGATCAGGTGCAGGCCGGTGCGCCTGGCGATCTCCTGCGAGGCGTGGCACTGGGCGCACGTCTGGGCGAGGCGGTGCGGATTGATGGCCGATCCCGGATCGTCCCGCGCCATCAGCTTGTGCACGGGACCATGGCAGGTCTGACAGGCGGGTTTCCCCGAGATCTGGGTGAAGACGGGCTTGCCGTGCACCGACGAGGCGAGCGCTTCGACGGCTTCCTGGTGACAGATGGCGCAGTCGGCCCGCGTGCTGGCGGCGTCGTGCTCCTCCTTGACGGCTCCCGCATGGCAATCGGTGCAGGCGAGAGCGCCGTGCACCGTCTTTTCGAAGGCTGCCGGATCGACGTCGTGGCAGTCAGCGCAGGCGGGCTGCTGGGCCCCTGCGGGCGAACCGGCCCACGCCAGCCCCAGAAGGCAGGCTGTCGCGAGGGGCCAGAGACCGGCGCTGCGCGGGAAAACGCGATGGAAGATGGGCCGCACGTGCGTACCCTCCCGCGCATCTGAAGTTCACTGCTGCAGGCTGCGGAGGATCTCCGGATCCTTCTCCTGCACGGCGAGCAGGCCGTGGCAGAGCGAGCAGTCCTGCGAAATCGCCCGGCCGTCCGCGGTCTGATGCGCGTCGTCATGGCAGCGGAAGCAGCCGGGCGAGCTCTCGTGTCCGATGTGGTTGGGGTACGTCCCCCAACCGACTTTCATCGACGGAAAGACGTTGGCGCGGTAGAGGCCGGCGAGGGTCGCGGCCGTGTTGCGGACGGCCGCCGCCCGCGACGCCGCCACCGCGGGATATTGCTTCGCATAGAACGTCTGCAGCCCCTGGGAGATCCCCCGCGAGGCCGCGTCCTGGGACCTGTAGTCCGCCTTGAGCAGCCGCACCGCCTCGCGGCGGAGGTACGGCAGGTCGCGCGGAATGCGGCCGTCGGCCAGCGCCTGGTCGACCTCCTCCGCCGGCAGCCGGAAGGTATGGCTCGGCCGGTTGTGGCAGTCGACGCAGTCCATGGTGCGCCAGACCGCGCCCGCCGGCGCCTTGGCGTCGCCGGTCTTGTAGCGCCGGACCTCGCCCTGCGCCGTCCTCAGCTCGACCTCGTAGATCGTCTCCCGCTTGTCGTCCGAGAGGAAACGGATGGCGACGCCGGGATCGACGTGCCAGTGGATGCCGTGCGAGGCGCTCCCCTGCTTGCCGCCCACCCGCATGAGCAGCACCGATTTCTGCTCGGTGTTCGTCTGGTCGTCGGCGTAGCTGGGGATCACCTTCACCCGGTCGCCGACGAACTTCGACGGCCAGTGGCACTGCTCGCAGGTCTCGCGCGCCGGGCGCAGGTTGTGCACCGGCGTCGGGATCGGCCGCGGATAGAGATCGAAGGTCACGGCGATGACCTGCCAGGTGCCGGAGAGCTTGGACTTGACGAACCAGCCGGCGCCCGGCCCGATGTGGCAGTCCACGCACTGCACGCTGGCGTGCGCCGAGCGCTGGTGCGCCGTGTCCTCGGGCGCCATCACGCTATGGCAGGCCTGGCCGCAGAACGCGGTGGACTCCATCGTCTCGACGCCCTTGTAGGTCGCGGTGGCGAGGATGACGATGTTGACGGCCGTGAGGGCGAAGAACACCAGGGCGCGGGTGCGGATCCGCGGCTCGTTGAAGTCGAGCACCGGGAACGCCGACGGCGCCTCGCCGCGCGCCCGGGCCCGGCGGTCGCGGCGGCGCTGCCACGCGATGCCGATGGGGATCAGCAGCAGGCCGAGGATGAACAGGCCCGGCAGGATCAGGTAGGCGAGGATGCCCATGTACGGGCTGCCCCGCAGGCCGAAGGTCTCGAGCGTGAAGAGCGTGACGATCAGGATGGCGGTGGCGGTGACGATCGCGGCGCCGATCAGACTGACCGCATTGCGCGTCAGGGCGATGAAGAAACCTTTCACGACGGCAGACCCTCCCTGGTCTCAATCCGGCTTCGTTAGGTGCCGATACCGCTCGAATTCCACGGGCAGTCCGCGGATTTGGCGGCGTGCCCTTCGAAACCTCACCCCCTGGCCCCCTCTCCAGCAAGCTGGAGAGGGGGAAGAAGGCAAAACCGTCGCAGGCGTTCCCCCTCTCCAGCTTGCTGGAGAGGGGGCCAGGGGGTGAGGTTTCGAAGGGCACGCCGCTCCGGTTTGCTCTCCCCTCGCAACCTACTTCTTCTGCGCCTGGATCCAGGCGATCAGCGCGCCGAGCTCCTCGTCGCTGCCGGTGAAGGCCTTGCCGTGCTTCTTGCCGTGCAGGTCGACCTGCTTGCGCAGCCATTTGTTCAGGAAGGCGGCGTCCTCCTTGACGTTGACGATGTCAGGCCCGGCCATCTTCTCCGACTTCATCGTCCTCACGATCCCCTGCGTCGGCACGTTATGGCACATGTTGCACTTCTGGGCCAGGAAGACCGCCTTGCCGTCGAGCTTGGCCGCCTGGCCGGCGGCGGGGCCGGAATAGAGGGCGGCGAGCAGGACGACGGCGAGGAGGATGGACAGGGTGAAACCGATCGTTCGCTTCATGGCTTCTCCTTTGCGTTCACATTGGCGGCGAGTCTACTTCTTCTGCGCCTGGATCCAGGCGACCAGCGCGCCGAGCTCCTCGTCGCTGCCGGTGAAGGCCTTGCCGTGCTTCTTGCCCTTGAGGTCGGCCTGCTTGCGCAGGTATTTGGTCAGGGTGGCGGCGTCCGTCTTGATGTTGACCATGTCGGGTCCGGCCATCTTCTCCGACTTCATGGTCCGCTCGATGCCCGCCGTCGGTACGGAATGGCAGACGTTGCACTTCTGGGCGAGGAAGATGGCCTTGCCGTCGAGCTTGCCCGCCTGGCCGGCGGCCGGTCCGGAGTAGAGGACGGCGAGCAGGAATATGGCAACGAGGACAGACAGGGTGAATCCGATCGTGCGTTTCATGGCGTCTCCTTGTGGCTTCTCCTTGTCGCGCTAAAGCCGGTTGTCGCTGGTGGAGATTGTAAGCCGGGAAGGGGAGAGGCTTTCCACGTCCCGAAGGGCGGTTTTTCGCCGCCGGCCGCCAGCCCGTTGCCAGGGCGGGAAAGCGGCCGGGACCTACCCCAACGGGTAGGGAAAACCCCACCCTTCTAAATCACTGGACTATCCAGCCGGCTGTTTCGGGCCTTTGCCGGGACAAGCGAAACTTTCCCCGGTTTCAGTAACCGGCTCTCGAACGGCTGCCGCAAACGGCGGCAGCACCGCGAAACCGGAGGAGGAGATCCAATGAGGTCAACTCACCTTACGCTTCCGCTCCTCGCCGCGGCCGTGCTGTTGGTTCTCGCGGCGCCGGCAGCGGCAGCGCCACAACCCCCGCCGCCCCCGCCGGCCGCCGGCAATGCGACCTATGTGGGGAGCGAAGTCTGTGCTACCTGTCACTCCGATCAAGCCGACGACCTGGCGAAGACGCCGCACGGCAGCGGCGCTTTCGCGCGCCTCTCGGCCCAGGGCTGCGAGACCTGTCACGGCCCCGGGAGCGCGCACGCCGAGGATCCGGACAACGAGGCCCTGCGCCTCAAGATCACGAGCTGGAGCGCCGAGCAGCAGTCCGCCGTCTGCCAGAGCTGCCACAAGGGCGGCAACCAGTTCTTCTGGCACGGCGGCGTGCACGAGCGCCGCGGCCTCTCCTGCCTGAGCTGCCACAGCATCCACTCCTTCCATTCGCCGCAGGCACAGCTCAAGACGGCGACCACGGCCGAGGCCTGCCTCTCCTGCCACAAGACCGTGCGCGCGGAGATGTGGAAGAACTCCCACCATCCCATCCGTGAGGGCAAGATCACCTGCACCGACTGCCACAACCCCCACGGCAGCACGACGCCGAAGATGATCAAGGCCGCCTCGGTGAACGACCAGTGCTACTCCTGCCACACCGAGAAGCGCGGCCCCTTCCTGTGGGAGCACGCGCCGGTGCGCGAGAGCTGCCTCAACTGCCATACACCGCACGGCTCGAACCACCTCAAGCTGCAGAAGACCTCGGTGCCGTACCTGTGCCAGCAGTGCCACTCCAACACCCGGCACCCCGGCACGCTCTACGACGGCTTCCGCGCCCCGACGCTCGACGATCCGGCGCGCGGCAGCAACCGCGTCTTCAACCGCGCCTGCCTGGACTGCCATGCGGCCATCCACGGCAGCAACCATCCGTCGAGCCCGTACCTGGGCCATTAGGAGGAACGCCCATGCGCACCAACGGCTTCAAAGGCATGCTACCGGCCCTCGCGGCCGGACTGCTCCTGCTCGCCGGCGCCGGCGCCGCCGCCGCCCAGGAGAAGCAGGAGGCTCAGACTGACCCCCCAGCCCAACAGGAGCAGGCCAAGACCTTCTCCTTCGTCGTCGATCCGCTGGTGATCGGCGCCATGGACACCGACGTCGACACCCGCTCCGCGAAGTTCCAGGAGTACCGCGACCTCTCCAGCGGCTTCCTGATGAGCTTCCGGCTGCTGGGCGACGGCGGCGGTGACCGCTATCTCGACCTCGACGCCGTCAACGTCCGCCGCGACGACGCCCGCTACACCTTCGAGTACGGCGTGCTCGGGCGCTACGAGGTGCTGTTCGACTACAACAAGATCCCGCACCGCTTCGGCAACGGCGGGCGCATGCTGTTCACCCGCACGGGGCCGGGCACCTACGAGATCGCCAACCCCATCCAGGGCGCGCTGCAGACCGCCGTCACCAACCAGTTCAACACCAACCGCGCCGGCATCACGTTCGACTTCCTCAACGGGCTGGTGTCGCCGTATCTCGCCACCGAGCAGCGGGTGGACGTGGGGCTCGAGCGCGACCGCACGCTGGCCCGGGTGGACCTCGGCAAGATGGGCCGGCTCGCCTGGGGCCTCGAGTACACGCACGAGAACCGCGCCGGCACGCGGCCCTACGGCGCCAGCTTCGGCTTCAACAACGTCACCGAGCTGCCGGAGCCGATCGACTACGACACCACCGGCGCCGAGCTCGCCGGCGAATGGAGCGCCGGCAACGCCGGCCTGCGCTTCGGCTACCGCTACTCGGACTTCACCAACAACATCAGCACGCTGTTCTGGGACAACCCGTTCCACCTCACCAGCACCACGGATCCCAGCGCCTACAGCTCGCCGGGCTCCGGCTCGATCGGCGGCTCCGCCCTCGGCTTCGCCGACCTGGCGCCGGACAACAAGGCCAACCTGGTCTTCCTGTCCGGCCGCTCCAAGTGGGGCAACTGGTTCGCCAACGGCAGCGCCTCGTACAACCAGATGAAGCAGGACGATCCGCTGCTGCCCTACACCCTCAACTCGTCGATCGTCGGCATCAACTTCAACGGCTCGACCTTCAACCCGACCGATCCGGCGAACCTGCCGGCGCGCTCGGCCGACCGCAAGGTGGACGTCACCCAGCTCAGCACGCTGCTCGGCACCACTTTCGGCGCCAACTGGGGCCTGACCTTCCACTACCGCTACTACGACTACGACAACACCTCGGAGGAGATCGAGTTCCCGGGCTACGTGCGGTTCCACGCGGTGTGGGAGCCTATTCCCCGCGTCGCCTTCCCGTTCTCCTACACCAAGCAGAACTACGGCGCCGAGATCGGCTGGGACCTCGTGCGCTCCAGCCGCCTGGCGCTGCTCTACGACCGCGAGAGCTGGGACCGCGAGGGGCGCGAGGTGGACTCGACCGACGAGGACATCGTCAAGTTGAGCTTCGACACCCATCCCTTCGAGCCGTTCAGCCTGCATTCCAGCTACGAGCACGGCGACCGCTCCATCGGGCCGTACCACGTGGAGGCCTCCAACGCCACCTTCGGCGAGCCCGAGGACCCCACCAACCTGCCGGCCCTGCGCAAGTTCGACGAGGCGGAGCGCCAGTACGACGCCTTCAACGTGCTGGCCCAGTGGACGGCCGGCGAGGCCTGGAACGTCACCTTCGGCGTCAACAGCCGCAACGAGGACTACGACAAGAGCCTCTTCGGCCTGCAGAAGGACGACGTCCTCTCCTATAACGCCGAGATCTCGTACGCGCCCGGCGAGAGCCTGAACTTCTTCCTCTTCGGCCAGCGCTCCGACCGCGACGTGCGGCAGAAGGCGCGGCAGTCGGGCGCCACGCCGTCCACCAACCCGCTCGACGACTGGTCGATCAAGTTCAACGAGGTCACCGACACCTGGGGCCTCGGCCTCAACGGCAAGCTCGGTCCGACCTGGTCGTACGAGGTGACCGGCAACTGGTCGAAGTCGGACGGCGACGCGGACTTCACCGCCTTCCCGGGCGGCGCGCCGCTGACGCCGGTGCATCCGCTGCTCGACATCGCCAACTACGAGGACATCGAGCTGCTGAGCGTCCTGGGACGGTTGAATTACCAGATCACCCCGAACGCCACGGCCGGCCTCTTCTACCGCTACGAGGACTACACCATCGACAGCTTCATCCTCCAGGGCCTGCAGAACTACCTGCCGGGCGCGCTGCTCCTCAACGCGGACGTCGGCGACTACACCGGCAACATCTTCGGCTTCGATCTGAGCCTGAAGTTCTGAGTCCCCGCGCCCCCCGGGGATCCTTGCTCCTCAGGCCGCCCGCCCCGGGCGGCCTTCTCTTTTGCCGCGGGCCGGAGCCGCCCGATCGGGTAGGTGCGATCCACCCTTCGAGGCATGGCGCGCCGCGGGGAGATCGCAGAGCATGACGGCAGCTTCAGGCCCGTAGACGGGAGGCGCCACATGGTCGAAGAGACGCTCGTACCCGAGCGGCGGAGGTTCCTCACCTGGTTCCTGGGCACGGCGGCGGGCGCCTTCCTCGTCTCCGTGCTCTACCCGGTGCTCCGCTTCATCAGCCCGCCGGTGATCCCCGAATCCACCACCGCCGAAGTCGAGGCCGGGCTGATCAGCGACCCGGAGCTGGTCGACAAAGGCTTCAAGATCGTCCGCTTCGGCGCCGAGCCGGTGATCGTCGTGCGCGCCTCGGAGACGGACTACCGGGCCTTCTCCGCCACCTGCACCCACCTCGACTGCATCGTCGAGTACCACAAGGGACAGCAGCGCATCTGGTGCAACTGCCACAACGGCCAATACGACCTCACCGGCCGCAACGTCGCCGGCCCGCCGCCGCGGCCGCTCACCGCCTACCGCGTCCACCTCGTCGCCAAGGGCGGCGGCCAGCCCGAGACGATCGTCGTGCAGAAGGCCTAGCCATGAACGGCGCGCGCGCGAAGCTCAACCGCTGGCTCGACGAACGCCTCTTCCTCTCGACGGCGAGAGGCTTCGCCGCCCACAAGACCGTGCCCGTCCACCGCTACATGCCGCTCTACTACTTCGGCGGCATGACGCTGTTCTTCTTCTGCGTGCAGGTGATGACCGGCATCCTGCTGATGCTCTACTACCGGCCCTCGGCCGAAGAGGCCTTCGAGTCCGTCGAGTTCATGATGACCCGGGTGCCCTTCGGCTGGCTGGTGCGCTCGATCCACTCCTGGTCGGCCAACCTGATGGTGTTCTTCGCCTTCGCCCACCTGGCGACGGTCTTCTTCCTCAAGGCCTACCGGCGGCCGCGCGAGCTCACCTGGATCAGCGGCTGCGTCCTGCTCCTGCTGGCCATGGCTTTCGGCTTCTCCGGCTACCTGCTGCCCTGGAACCAGCTCGCCTTCTTCGCCACCAAGGTGGGGACGGACATCGCCGGCGCGGTGCCGCTGATCGGCGGCTGGCTGCTGCGCTTCCTGCGCGGCGGCGAGCGGGTCACCGGCGGCACGCTGTCGCGCTTCTACGGCTGGCACGTGGCGATCCTGCCGGCGCTCACCGTCCTGCTGCTCGGCGTGCACCTGCTGCTCGTCCAGCTCCACGGCATGAGCGTGCCGCCGGCCGTCGAGCGCGAGGACCGGCCGAGCCGCCCGATGAAGTTCTTCCCCCACTTCGCCCTGCGCGAGCTGTTCGGCTGGACGCTGGCGCTCGGCGTGCTCGCGGCGCTGGCCGCCCTCTTCCCGTGGGAGCTCGGCGAGAAGGCGGACCCGTTCGCGCCGGCCTACCAGAACATCCGGCCCGAGTGGTACTTCATGTTCATGTTCCAGACCCTGAAGCTGGTGCCCGGCGGCGAGATCGCGGGCCTCGAATACGAGTCGATCCCCATCCTCCTGTTCGGCGCCGCCGGCGTGCTGCTCCTCCTCGTGCCGTTCCTCGACCGCGGCGTGATCCGCACCGGCCGCAGCCCGCTGTTCACCGCCGCCGGCGCCGCCGCGCTGGCCTACATCGTGGGCTTCACCGCCTGGGGTTACCGCTCGCTGCTGCCGGTCTACGTCGTGCTGGCCACCGGCGCCCTGGTGGCGGTCCTCAGCCTCGGCACCCGGCGGACGGGAGGAGGGATGTCATGAAAACCGGCTGGCTCGCCACCGCCGCCGTCGTCATCCTCGCCGCGCCCGCCATGGCGGCGGCGCCGGCGCGCACCTCCTGCATCACCTGCCACGCCGACGCCTCCCTGTTCGAGGGCGCCGCGGCGCGCGTCGTCGCCGCCTTCCGCAGCGACGTGCACGCCGAGGTCGGCCTCTCCTGCCAGGACTGCCACGGCGGCAATCCCGATCCGGCGCTGGCGGAAGATCCCTCCGCCATGGACCCGGCCTTCGCGCCCAATCCGTACCGCGGCGCGCCGGCGCGCCGGGACATCCCGGCCTTCTGCGGCCGCTGCCACTCCGATCCCGCCTACATGAAGCGGTTCCGGCCCGACATGCGGGTGGACCAGGAGCGCGAGTACGCGACGAGCCATCACGGCCAGGCGCTGGCGCGCGGCGACCTCAAGGTGGCCACCTGCGTCGACTGCCACCAGGTGCACGGCATCCTGCGCGTCGGCGATCCGCGCTCGCCGGTCCATCCCAAGCGCGTCGCCGAGACCTGCCGCTCCTGCCACGCCGACGCCAAGCACATGGCCGGCTACAAGCTGGCGGACGGGCGGCCGCTGCCGATCGATCAATACGCGCTGTGGCGGCAGAGCGTGCACGCCAAGGCGCTGCTCGAGCGGGAGGACCTCTCGGCGCCCACCTGCAACGACTGCCACGGCAATCATGGCGCGACACCGCCCGGCGTCGGCTCCGTGGCCTTCGTCTGCGGCCAGTGCCACGGGCGCGAGGCCGACCTCTTCCGGGCGAGCCCCAAGCAGCAGGGATTCCAGAGCCACAACGACCTGCTGGCCACGGCGGAGGGAGGGAGCTGCGCCGCCTGCCACGAGCCGCCGGAGCCGCAGGCCGCCGTCACGACGGTGCACGGCTTCACCGAGTGCACGACCTGCCACACCAACCACGCGGTGGTGCGGCCCACGGTGGCCATGCTCTCCGGCCTGCCGGAGATCCCCTGCGCCTTCTGCCACGAAGGCTCGGGCCCGCTGGCGAAAGCCGTCCCCGAGCCCGCGGCGAAGCAGCGGAACTATCAGCGGATGAAGGCCACCCTGCTGGCGGCGGCCGCGCGACAGAACCTGCGCGGCGACGAGCGCTTCGACTGGCTCGTCGACCAGGCGCTGGCGCTGCCCAATCACAACCTGGCGGAGGACGCCGCGCCGGCCGGGGGCCGCACGCTGCGGCCCGAGTTCGAGCGGCTGTTCACCAAGTTCCGCATCGGCAAGGTGCGCTTCACCTACGTGGATCCGGCGACGGGCAAGCCGGCCCGCGCCGCCGTGGTGCGCTGCGCCGACTGTCACTCCCCGAGCCCCGCGCTGGCGAGCGCGCCCGTCGGCCTGCGCACCGGCCAGGCGATGCTCGCCCGCATGCGGGAGCTCACCGCGCTCACCGCCCGCGCGGAACGCATCCTCCTCCAGGCGCGGCGCGGCGGCGTCGAGACCCGCAAGGCGCTGCCGGAGATCGACGGCGCCGTCGACGATCAGATCGAGCTCGAGGTCCTGGTGCACGGCTTCTCCAGCCAGCCCGGAAGCGCCTTCGTCAAGAAGCAGCGGGAAGGGATCGCCCATGCGCGCGCCGCCCTCGCCGCCGGTCAGCAGGCGCTCGACGAGATCGCCTACCGCCGCAAGGGTCTCGGGGTCTCGCTGGCGCTGATCGTGCTGGTGCTCATCGGGCTGGCGCTGAAGATCCGGGGGCTCCCGGCGTAAGGCGCGATCACTCCGAATCCATGAAAACCAAATGTAGAGACGTCCTGCGGGCGTCTCCAGGGGCGGCGCGGACGCCTGAATAACGTAGGGCGGTTACCGGCCGCGCCGACGTCCGAACCCCGAACCCCCAGATGTACCGCCGCGGCCCGGAATCGGAAAACGGCCGGTGTCCGCCGATTCGGAGACGCCCGCAAGGCGTCTCTACATTATCTTCCCCCCTCTCCAGCTTGTCTGGAGAGGGGGCCAGGGGGTGAGGTTTCGCAGGGCAGGCGCGCCCGATCTACTCCGCCCCCGCTGTCTCGCTGTCGCCCGCCCCCCGCGCCAGCCGCGGAGCAACCAAAAACGCCACCCCGCACAGCGCCAGCGCCAGGAACAGCGTCACCGGCCGGCCGCGCGGGAAGTCCTCCACCGCCAGCTTGAGCACCGCCAGACCGAGCGTGGGATAGACGAGCCAGGCAGCCTCGCGGAAGCCCGGCCGGCGGGAGGCCCAGCCCAGCAGCAGCGCCACGGCGGTGAGCACCGCCGTGCGCACCGTGGCCAGGACGCCCGCGTCGCAGCCTTTTCCGGGGACGCCGGCCAATGCCGGCGCGGCGAAGTAGAGCGCCGCTCCGGCCGCGCCCCACAGCAGGACCGCGATGCGGAGGACGCGGGTCAGTCCCTCGTACGGCTTCCAGAAAGGCGCCGGATGGGGCACCGGCAGGGCGCAGACCACCGCCGCCGCCAGCAGCGCCAGGAGGGCCGGCGGCGTCAACCGCGGCCAGGCATAGGCGGCGGGCGTGGCGAAGGCGTAGAGCGCCGTCGTCAGCAGCCCGGAAGCGGCGGCCGCGGCCAGCGCATAGAAGGTGGCGTGCAGGGCGAGCGTGACGCGGACGAGGCGGACCGCCAGCCATGCCGTGAGCGCCGCCAGCAGGGACCAGGCGAGCGCCACCGGCCGCGCCGGCAGCGCCAGGCCGCTGCCGGCGAGGGTGAAGGCGAGAGCCAGGACGCTGTAGAGCAGCAGCTTCCGCCGCTCTTCGCGCGCCACGACGCGGAAGGCGATCCAGTAGGCGGCCGCGGCCAGCAACAGCCCGAGGGCTCCGGCGAGCGCCGCCGCTCCGGCGCCCAACGCCCGCGCCACGAGCGCCGCTCCGCCATAGCCGAAGCCGGCCGCGAGAAGGCTCTGGGCGGCTTCGAAGGCCCCGACCTCGTCTCCGCGCACCAGCGTTCGCTGCCCGACGACGGCGAGATAGGCGAGGCCGAGCAGGAGGAGGATCGCCAACGCCGCGGCCTGGTCCTTCCGCTGGGCGAGCGCGCCGAAGGCCACCAGCAGGCCGCCGAGAGGCCCCATCAGCGCCATCCACCAGCCGACCGCCCGCCAGCCGCGGGCGTAGTAGAGGCCGAGGCCGCCGATGCCCAGAAGGACGAGATCGCAGCCGAAGGGCGCCGGCACGTGCGTGGCGGCGAGCAGGGCCAGCGCCGTCGCCGGAGCGACGAGGCCGACGATCCAGGCGAGGCCGTGCAGGCTGCGTCGCCAGGCCACGGCGAGGGCCGCCGCCACGAACAGCGCCACGGCCAGGCCCGCCGCCGGCGGCGCGAGGTAATGGAAACGGGCCGTCGTCTCCCAGAGCAGCGGCAGGCCGATGAGGACCGCCGTGGCGCCATGGAAATTCGCGCTCGTGGCGGCGCTCTTGCCGCCGGCGCGGTCCGCCAGGAAGAGCCAGAGGAGGGCGTAGAGGAAGGCGAGGAGGACGCCGGCCTCCTGCGGCAGGTAGCCGGCCGCGGTGAGAGCCCGCAGCAGGTAGGCGCCGCCGAAGACGATCAGCGTGCGTCCCGTCAGGCCCAGGAGGCGGGTGACGTCCGAAACCGGCGGCGGGGCCTCCTCGGCGGCGTCGGTCACCGGCGCGAGCGGCACTCCGGCCGGCGGGACGTGCGCCGCCGCTCCGCCCTGCTCCAGCGAGGCGAGGCGCCGCTCCAGCGTCGCCACCGTCCGCGCCAGATCGTCCACGCTCTGTTCGAGGACGGAAAGGCGATCCCTGTCCGGAGCCGCTTGGGCCATGCGAGCCTCCCGCCGGCAATGAGAGTTCTTCCAAGCCTGCGGCGGCCACGCCGCCGGCGCAACCGCCCGCCGGGTTGGACGGCCGGGCGCCGCGGGATAGGGGGACGACTACCCGAAGGGGCTGCCGGGCTAAATCCTTAATTTTCAGGGCGTTAACGGCACGCGTTTTGCATAGATAAACATCGATTTGAGGAGTTCCTTTGGACAAACCACCGAACCTTGACGCGCCGCCAGACTGCCTTCTCTCCCTGGACCAGACCCTGGAGGAATCCCGGAAGCTGCGGGAACGTCTCCGGGAAGCCATGCGCGCCAGCTCCTGGGAGCTGACCTTGGAACCCGAAGTCGCGACGAAATCCACCAAGTGAATCCCTGAAGGTGTTTTCAGCCCTCCGCCATCGCCGGACGCGGCATGGCCCTTGCTATGGTGTCGGCCCGGAGGCGCAGTATGGTTGTAAAGCCACCAACCGGGTTGCTGGAATCCCTGGCGAAGGTTCTCGAGGAATCTCGCCGGCTCCGGCAAGAGCTCAGCGGTAAACCCGAACGGGACCAGGGGCGGCGGGTGCGGGAGACGAGAGGTTCAGGAACCGCGGACCAGGCCAGTCCGTAAGCCGTCGGCTAGGCGTCTCAATATTCCACAGCGGATCCTGACTTCCCGGGCGAGGCCACCATTCCTCGCCGATGGGACTTCCTTCACCGTTCTGTCCCGGGTACCGTTCAGGCCACGGGGAGAACCAATATGGCGCGACTCGAAGGAGACGTGCGGAGGTTGTTCGAGCTGCTGGAGGAGGTCGTCGAAGCGGTGCAGGAGGAAGATTCTTCCAGGCGGCGGCGGAAGCTCGAGACGGTCAAGGAAAAGGTCCATCGGGAGAAGCCGAGCCTGTAGAGGAACGAGTTGAGGCCACCCGAGGGCGGTAGAATACGACCTTCGACGCAGGCCTCTCGCGAGACGAGGCCCGGCCGCCGACGGAAGAAGGAGAATTCCATGTCTGACGAGCAACAGCCCTTCATCGCGCTGCCCACCGACGAGGAGATGCGGGCGGAGACGAAGCCCGGGATGAAGTCTCCGTATGACTTCGGGTTCATCGGCGGCATGTCGCGCCTGCTCTCCGCGCACGAGCGGCTCGGCCGGGCGATGCGCGGCTTCTTCGCCGAAGTCATGTTCGCGCCGGGGGCGCTGAGCCGCGACGAGCGGGAGATGGTGGCCGCCGTCGCCTCGGCGGCGCAGGACTGCGAATACTGAACGGAATCTCACGCAGAGTTTCTGCGTGTCGAGAACAACGATCCGGCCCTGGTCGAGGCGGTGAAACAACGCCGCTGGCGCGATCTGGGCCACTTGACGCCGCGCCAGCGCGCCCTCTGCGCGGTCGCCGAAAAGCTGACCCTGACGCCCACAGAGATGACGGCCGCGGACTGGCAGCCGCTGCGCGATCTGGGCTTCGACGACCAGGGCCTGCTCGAGGTGGCGCATCTGATCAGCATCTTCAACTACTTCCCGCGGATGGCCGACGGCTTCGGCCTGAAGCCCGACCCCAAGCTCCGCGAAGCCGCGGCAACGGGCGTACCTCTGCGGCGCACGGGAGAGTGAGGGAGGCCTACCTCCCAGAAGCACCGCCAGGGCGAGATTTCGTTGACAGACGTCTTCGGGATTAGGAGCGGCGGTAACCTCAAACCTCGCTTCAACACGCAGGTGTCTCGCGCCTCACCTTCCGCAGGCCTTCATCCTGAGCCCGGAGGGCGGCATAGGAGCCCCGCCAGGGGCGGCGCCCCGAAGGGGGCAGCATTTGACGAACCCAGGGCGGAAGCCCCGGGAGCGCAAAAGGTGAACCTCCATCCCGGCGCCTCGCAGCGGGCCTTGGACGAGCTGGTCAAGCTGCTCCAGGAGTAGGATCTCGAAACCCTGGGCCTCACCTACAAAACCCTCTTCGGCCGCATCGCCGAGCCGCGGGAGGACGTCCGCCGCGCCTGCGAGCTGGTGCGGGGGCACTACGCGGGCGGTGGGGTAGTTACGAAGCGACCCCTCGCGAGCACGGGCCTCGCTCTCGCGAACGGAGCCGTCCCCCTTGCAAGCGCAGACTTGCCCCTCGCCGGCGCAGACCTCCCCCTGGCGAGGGTAGTGCCCTAGTTTGAAATTTCACGCGGCGATCTTGGCACGCGGTTTGTACGGGCCGCGCTTTCTGCCCTTCGCCTTGTCCGGCAGGAGCGCGACCATTTCCTCGACGCTCCACAGGTGCGCCGTCACCCCCGCTTTCATGCAGGGAGTGACGCGCAGCGCCCGATGGATGCGGACGTAGTTGTAGTGGAACGTGAAACGCTGCGACATGGTTCCGCAGCCGCTTGGAGAAGCCGTTCGTGAGCCGGGTGTAACGGCGCATCTGCATGCGCACCGTCAAGTTGCTCCGCTCCACAAGCGAGGTGCTGACGTTCGCCTTGTCCGGGTTGCCGCAGATGACCGTCTTCATCTGGCGGACGCACGGCTGCGGGCTGTAGCGGTGGTCGTGGCCTTCCGACTGCGGCGGGCCGGGCTTGAATTCCTTCACCAACTGCGCAAAGTCGATCTCGCCGCCGAAGGCGTTCTCTACCGCCTCCAGGTACATGTTGTGCCCGTCCGTCACCAGCGTGACGCGGTGCGCGAGCCGCGAGGCTACATCCTTCATGAAGGCCGTCGCGTGCTCCGCGTCCCGGTGGCCGATCCGAAACGTCGGGATCAGCTTCGACACCGGGTCGATGGCGGTGAAGGCCCACAGGTCCCCGAAGCCGAGCGTCCCCGCCTTGTCCTGCGGCACGTTCTTCGCCTTGCAGCGGCAGAACGTCCAGATCTCGTCTACCTCCAGCCGGCGGCACTGGAGGTTCCGCAGGTGCTCACCCATGTAGGCGATGCAGGCTTCCCCGAGTTCAAGGGAGAGCTTCGCAACGGTGTCGTAGGAGACGCCCGCCAGCCGGGACGTTGCGCGGGCGGAAGTCCCCTCGCAAAGGGCCGCGACGATGGCCGCCCGCTTGGCCGTGCTGAGGACGTTTGACACCCTGGAATTATACGGCTAAGTGTAAGAAAAATCTATAGGTTAGGTCAAAATATCGGATAAAAGAAACGAGGCGCCGGAGAGGTGGTGGGAGGTCGGTTTTTGGATGCCCCACCGACTCTGCTATGATGGGCGGTAAGGAGACAAAAGACCATGGCGAAGAATCCCGTCACCTCGAAGAAGGTTGCAAGGAAGGCGTCGATTCTGCTGAGCAACCCAAAGACGCCCAAGAATGTGAAGGCAGTTGCTGCCGCAGCGCTTGGCGGTGCCCGGCCTAAGAAGGGTAAGGGGAAGTAGAAAGACGGCTCACGCGGTCGCCGGAAGCTGAAGGGTCACAGTTCGCAGAATACTGCGAGCCGGGATGGTGAGGACGCCGTTTCCTTGGAGCGGGGCTTCCGCGTGATCTTCCGAGGACAGGTGCGGCGCGACCACCAGGCAATCCTCGTTTTCTTTTACGATCCACCCGACGGTCCGGCAAGTCAGCGGTTCGCTGTCGATATCTTTGACCTCCCGCCACCCCGTCAAACAGTAGGCGTCCAGCCATTCGATGAATGCGAGGCGCGGCTCGGTCTCGGTGTCCACGGGGCAGGAGTCTAGCACTCTACCCCGTTAGAGGGGGGCGCCCGTCTCGTGTCGCGCCGGGGCCGTTCGCGGTTCGGCTCGGCCTTGCGCTTCGCGCTGTTTGCGGGGCTGCCGTCCGGGGGGTGCGGGACCTGTCGGGGGGACTCCCCTATCAGTTCGGAGAACGCCTCACGGGCCGCGGGGTTGCGGGAGCGCTTCGGGCGGCTGGCGGGATCGTGCGGCATGACCTAAGAGTAGCACGGCGGCACCCCCGGGGAGGTGCCGCCAGGGCATTTTTACCTATCTTCGCGGTACTTGTATTTCTGGAAAAGCTCCTGCGCCTTGGGCTGGTCGGGAGCGCCTTGCACGACCTTCTCCGGGTCCTCCTCATCCCAATTGATCCACAGGTAGACCAACTCGGCAGCGAACGCCTTGCAGGCGCGCTGGTGGGTGAGGCAGGCGATGATGCGGCGGGTCGGGATGTGCGTCAGACAGTGGGAGTGGTCGCGGGTTCCTTCTCCGTACATGGTGCCGGGGAAGATCCCGAACCGCCCCGAGATGACGCCCTTGACCTCGACTTCGTGCCATTCGTTCGGGTAGACGTGCAGGTCGTAGACCCGCGCCCGGAACCTGCCTTCCGACCATGCGAGGGGGAGCCGCCTGCCGGACTGCGCCATCTTTTCGAGGTAGGTGTCCGTCGCCTGCGCGAGGAAGGCACCAACGGACATGCGCCCGTGGGCGACGGCGGCGGCCTCCCACTTCTCCCGCTGCTCCTCGGAGGCGTGGACGGTGTAGGAGAAGGTCTTCATTGCACCCTCTCCGACTTCAGCGCCTTCGCCCCTTCCTTCGCCAGCTTGCGGTCGATGCCGTTGGCGATCCGGTAGAGGACGCGGGCGATCTCCGAGGCGCACCGGGCGAGCTGCACGTCGCCGGGGGAGAGGGTGACTGACCGGCGCGCCTGCCCAACGCTGGCGAGAAAGCCGGTCAGGTGCCGCAGGTCCGCGACGGCGGCGCGCAGTTGGGTCCGGGTGCTTGACTCCGGCCATTCCGGCCAGTCGTCACAGCACTGGAGGAGCATGCCGAAGAAGTAGTTCCCCACCGTGCGGAGGGCGGCATTCATCTCCGGCTCGGAGACGTAGATCAGGAACGTCTCGCGGAAGATCGGGTAGTCCTCCCAGGCGGTCGGCTGGAAGACGGGCGGGACGGGTTCGCGCCGGTCCACCTCCGGCGGGATCGTGGGGATGCCGGGCGGCATCGGGGGCGGGGCGGGCGCTGCGGTACACTTCGGGCTTAGCTCGGGCATGGGTCTCGGCTCCTGTCCGGGTCAGGCTCCGGTCCCGAGCTAGTCCCTCGGGCCGGGGCCGCTTGCGACAGTTCATTCCGCCGCATCGAACCCACGCTAGCCCATGCGGACCCTCCAGGGTAGGGGGGCGGATTTCAAACTAGGGCACTACCCTGGCGAGCGGAGTCTTCCCCCTGGCGAACGGAGACCGCCCCCTCGGCCGCTAAGGCATTCCCCCCGGTAGTGGGGTCGCCCCGTGTAGCTGCCCCGCCCCGGCCCGCCGTTTCCCGCCCCCAAGGCGCCCCGATCCCCCCTCCCCGGCTCCTGTAGAATCCGGTGCGACGCGGCTAGGTTGGCCGCCGAAAGCCGGGCGCCCGTTCCCGGCAGCCGCGTCCCGAGCCAGCGGGCGCGCCTGCGGGGAGGTGCGATGGACGAACATGCCGAAGGGTTGGTGGCTTCGTGGACGGGGACGGCAATGACCTTGCTCACTGCCGCAGTTGGCATCGGCGCGGCCCTCTCTCCTGAGCGCAGGTTTCTCTGGTCCTGTTGGTGGTCTTTGCGGTTGGTGCTGTGCTGTGCTTTCTGCGGGTCGCACTGATCCGGCGAAGCGCAGCGCGCCGGATAGCCGCACCCGCCGCCGTCAAGTTTACGAGCGATGGGCTCGCCTGGCGAATCGTCGCAGAGGACATCGTAAAGGGCCGGTCGCTGACTCTTGTGAACGTCACCCCGCACGAATCGGGAGGACAGCAGCTACCGCAGCCGCTTAACCTGAAGATCTCTTGCTCGCGGGAGCCTCAAGAGGTATGGGCCACGTTCTTTGCAGACTTACGAAACATGGACAGTCGCCGCTTGCCTTCTGTCTGGGGTAACGTCCAGGGGCAAACCGCCTACATCGAATTCAAGGAACCAAAGCTCCGGCCCCCCGCCATGCTGGCGGTGACTCTGGCCGGGCACTCCGAGGAAGAGATAGGCATAGAGAGAATCGAGCGTCAGATAGTCTAGGCGGCCGTTCTCTGCGCCGCCTTTAGAAGATCCTCCAAGCTCCACGGCTGCCGGGCGATTCCAGCCGCCATGGCCGGCGTCATGCGGATGCTCTTGTGGAACCGCACGAAGTTGTAATACGCGAAGTAGAGCGCCAGCGCTGCCCGCAAGTTGGCTTTCTTCCGGCTGAAGCCGTTCGATAAGCGGGTGAACCTGCGGAGGTGGCCGCGCAGCGTCCAGTTGCCGCGCTCGACGTGCGACGTGCAGGCCCGGTCCTCTTCCGGCTCCCCGCACACCGCGACTTTCTCCGTCGATATCAGGCGCGACGGTGCATAGGTCCGTCGCGCCTCTTCCGTTCCCTCGTTCCCGTAGGACTTGATGACTTGGCCGTAGCTCACCCGCCCGCCGAAGGCGTACTCAACCGCGTTCGGGTATCCGTTGAAGCCGTCCGTTGAAAGCTGGAAATCTCCCGCCGTCGCCTGGCTCAACTTCTGTATGAAGTCGTGCGCGTCCCAGGTGTTCCGCCGCCCCAGGTGCCACGCGAGGACCAGCTTGGAGTGCCGCTCGATTCCGACGTAGCAGTAGGCGTCCCCGGCGTCTGCGTCCGTGATTCCCTTCCGTTCCCGCGTACCCTGCTTGCAGCGGATGTACGTCCACAGCTCATCCGCCTGCACGTCCTTGACGGGGACCGCCTTCACCGTCTCCGCCAGCATCCGCTCGCACCCTTCCCCGACCTGGACTAGCAGGCGGAGGACGGTCTTCTTCTCCGTTCCCGTCATCCGTTCGATGGCGCGCACGGCGTTCCCTTCAACCAGCATGTGAAGGCAGAGCAGCGCCCGGTCTAGCGGCAACCGGAGGTTTCCAAGGGGGCGCGCCGGCCGGTCGTAGTAGAGCTTGCGGCACGTCCGGCACTGATAGCGCTGATTCCCGTCCCGATCTCTCCCGAACCGCTTGGCCGGGGTCTGGCAGGCTTCGCACTGCATGGCTGGCTCCCTGTGCCAGCCGTGCCGTATAATGGGGTTGAGCGGCCCGTACGGCTTCGGCTGGCGGATCGTAGCCCCGGCGGTCGTTACCAGCGACCTCCGGGGCGTTTGGTTTTAGGCGTTTTCCATTGCCGCGATTATACCCGTAAGTCTCAGAAAAATAAAGCGTTTAGGCCAGAATTCTAGGCCGAAAAAGCGCGCCTTTATGAGGCGTCGCGGCAGGCAGAGGAATAGCAAGCCCCGCCACCAGCGGAACGGCCCGAGAGGACGGCGGAGACGGGTAGAGAGGTAGAGCCGCATGTCCGAACCCCCTTTCCAGGGCTGGACGCGGGCCGCCGGCTGAGAGTAAGCTACCGCCTGCGTGTCACCCCCGGCGGCCTACGCCTGGGTTGACCGAATCGCCAACGGTGCCCCCGTTGGCGATTTGATTTTCAGGGAGTTTAAATCGGCCCGCAATTCAGGCACCGCTACTTGGACTAGGTCAGTGAACCGTGGACTAGGTTCACGGCCCGTGAACCTAGTCCAAAGCCCATGAACCTAGTGGCGCTAGCGGCGCCGGCTAGACGGGGTGTATCGGGACGGAGCGCGCCGAGCCTTCAGGATCTCTAGCGTTTCCGGTGGAAGGGCGGTCGGAATGACCTCTACTCCTTTCGTAGGGGATCTCTTTAGTAGGTCACCGGGCGGCATCCATAGCTCAGGAACCGAAACGAGCGGCTTGTTCTGGCCGTGCGGCACGATCTCTGTCGCCTGTCTCCCTAGCGAGTCCGCCATGGTCAGAAAGGTCAGGAAAAGGTTCCCTTCCTTCCTAGAAGTAAGGAGATGGGCATAGGTGAGCCCCGCGCCCCCCTCACCCTCTGGAAGCCGTGCAGACGAGAACAAGTCGAAGGCGGCCCACAGATGCGCCACGGTCTTAAACCCCCTCCAGCTCCTTTTCAGAGAGGAAACGCTTGAAGCTCTTTCAGTTCTTGACCATGCTGCCGACAAAACATCCCAGGCTTTATTGAGGCTCGGCTTGTATTTGGGGTGGTTATGTTTGCACTGGAGAACGAACCAAGGATAGAGCCAGCCGCAGAGCCGCTTTCTTGCCGCGCCCCCTTCTTTTCGACCGTCACTGTTTCGTAGGAAGGTGCTCGGATAATCGTTTCGAGAACCTCTTTGGGGAGGGGGGCCATATAGGCATCTTCGGGCAGATCGGCCAAAGCCCCTATAAATGTCCACGCGGTGAACTGGTCGTGCTCTTTACCGCCATGAGGAAAATACATCCTCCTGAGCACATCAATACTTGCCATTGGGAGCAAGTTTCCCTGTCCGTCTGAGATATTGAACACTGGCACAGCACCCCCATCAGGTGCGATCCCGTAGAGAAAAAAGAAAGGCGGCGCGGCGGGCCGGGCTACGGGGCGCCCGGCTTTCGGCGGCCAAACCTAGCCGCGCCTTACGGCTCGATTCTACAGGAGAGAGACGGGAGGAGTCCCGGACGGTTCGGAGCCTTCGCCGCGATACCAGAGGCGCGCCAGCTCTGACGCCAGCGCCTTGCAGTGGGCGAAGGATGCGAGAGTGGCGAGGACGCGCCTGGACGGCACGTAGACGAGCGTGAACCGCTTCCGGCCTGGATAGCGCGCCAGCTCTGCCGGAGTCCCGGCAAAGGTGCCGAAGGGCGGGGAGACGTGGCCTCTGACGGTCGTCTCCCCGCTCTCCAGCTCGACGCGGAAAAGGCCCTTGCGCCACGCGAGAGGGACGGGCAAGCCGGCGCGGGCGCGGATCTTCAGGTAGGCATCCGCCACGCCCGCAAGCCATCCTCCCACGCTCGGAAATCCCTCTCCCTCTGCCGCCTGCTTCCACCGGGCGGACTGCTGCGCCGTGGCGTGGACGGTGAACGTTGCGACCTTCATCCGTTCACGCCCCGCGTGAGCATGTCGAAGTTCTGGAGGAGTTCCTTGGCCTTCTCCTGACCGGGAGTGCCTTGGATCACTTTCGCCGGGTCCGTTTCTCGCCAGTTGCACTTGAGGACCGCCGGCTCGGAAGCGAGCACCTTCGCCGCCTTGCGCAGTGGCAGCGTGTCGACGATGCGGCGGGAGGGTAGGTGAACGAGGCTGTGACGGCAGCAGCCGGGCTCGCCGGGTCCGTCGCCGTTCCCCCGGAAGATCCCGAAGTAGCCGGAGATCTCGCCCTGTACTCGCCAGTCTGCGCGCTCCTCCGGCCGCACGCTCCGATCCATGATGGAGACGACAAAGTAATCCCGCCGCCAGTGGAGCGGCCTCGCCTTGCCCCGGTTTCTCGCCACCTCTCGCGCCGCCTTATCGGCCACGACCGTCAGCCATCCCTCGACGCTGTAGCCGTAGACTGCGGCGGCGGCTCTCCACTTGTCCGCTTGGGGCGGGAAGGCGCAGAGGGTGATGGTGACGCTCTGAGTGTAGACCGGCGGCATCCCGCGCCCGCCGCTCATACCGCCGCCGCCTTCGCCAGCTTGCGCTCGATTCCGTTGGCGATCTGATTCAGGGTGCGGGCGGTGTCGCTGGCGTACTTGGACAGCTTGTGATCTGCCGGCGAGAGGGAGGAAACCTTGCGCTCCTTGCCGATGGACGCGAGGAAGCCGACCGAGTGCCGGAGGTCGGCGACGGCGGCGCGCAACTCGGTTCTGGTGCTGGACTCCTCCCACGGCGGCCAACCCTCCGCCCCGGAGTGTTCCAGGAGGAGCGTAAAGAAGCTCTCCGCTGCGCCGCGCAGGGCCGTGTTGAGACCGGGCGCGGTGAAGTACATGAGGAAGGATTCCCGGAAGACGGCGAAGTCCTCCCAGGCGTCGGGATCTACTGCGGGAGGGACGGCAGACGGCGGGGGCGGGATCGGAGACGGGGCGGGTGCTGCGGTAGACTCGTGGCAGTCTCGCATGGGGTTGCCTCCTGTGCGGGATCAGGTCCGGCGGGGCGTTTCCGCGCCCCGTCCGGGCCGCTTGCTAGAAGGCGGGGAGATGCGCTCTCCCCCTCTCTGAGGGGGAGGTTACGGGAGGTCTGAGACGGATGGAACGGGCCGGGCGCAGCTACACACTAAAGCCCCACTACCGCCTCAGGATGACCGCTGTCATCCTCAGGATGACGCCTGTCAGCTTGAAGAAAACTTGAGTCATCCTTGACCTGACAGCGGTCATCCTGAACATGACCACCCGTCAGGTTGAGGATGACTGCGGTCATGTCAAGGATGACTTCGCTCAGCCGTCGCGCGGCAGCCGTCCTCCCTCCGCCTCGCCGAAGAACCGCAAGTGTTTGTCAATTAAGGGTTTCCCGCTCATGGCAGCCTTCTCGCCACGATGAGGACCGTCCGTCCGAGTTTTCCCGCCCGAGGCCGCCTGCTCACCGGCTGCGCACGGAGGACCTTGTGGAATGCTCAGCTCCGGTACGATTCCGGGCTGACTCAGGTGTGCCAGAAGGGATCGGTGAGACCGAGGCCGTCGAAGATCTCGCGGATCTCGGCGCCCATTGGATGTCGCGCCTCGGGAGTCAAGCGGTTGGAGTACCAGGCGACGGCCAAACGCCAGAGCTGATCGAGCGTGACGAGGGGCCGTTTGGGGAGGTTTCGCGCGGCGCACCAGCGGTCGACGTGCTCTTCCGACCGGAAGAGGAGCATGGTGCTTCAGGTATAGGTAAGGTCATCCCACCAGTTGGCCGCCGGCACGGCGAAGTGAGCGACGCCAGGGGCCGCGACCGGCCGATCGCCTTCGACCGCGAGGGTCATCGGCTCGCCGCAGCATCCACAACTCGCCTGGATGTCCGCATCGCTGTGGAGCGCCGCGGCAATGCCGTAGGCATCCCACACGCAGTTGGCGAAGTAGGACCGCCGTTCCGTGGTGACCAGAAAAGCCGTGGGCGCCGCTGAGAATGGGGGCGCCATGACGATCTCACCCGTGTCGGGCGCCAGGTAGAGCAAGCGGCGAGACCGCAGCCGCTGGAAGCCCTCCAGCACCTCCGCCCGAGGAATGCCGAGCGCGGCCGCGACCTCGTCCGAGCGTGGCGGCCGGCCGAACTCGACGGTCGCGGTGTACACATGGTGCCGGAGCTCCTGGTCCGTGGGCATGTTTACATTCTCCACGTGAGGTTCATAGCCAGTCAACCGCTCATGGTATCTTCCTCCCCTCCAATCTCCTCCAAGAGGCCACGAAAGGAAACGTCATGACCTATCCGGCTCAACCTGCTCCACCTCCTCCTCCGGGCGCGCCGACGCAGCCGCCGGTCAAGAAGGGGCTCGGCCCTCTCGGCTGGATCCTCATCGGCTGCGGCGGGATCATCCTCATCGGCTTTCTCGTGCTCGGCGCTCTCGGCTGGTTCGCCAAGAAGAAGATCGACCAGTTCGCGGAGAACCCCACGTTCAACGCCGCCAAGCTGGTCGTGCAGATGAATCCCGAACTGGAGCTGGTCAGCTCCGACGAAAAGACCGGCACGCTGACCATCAAGAACAAGAAGACCGGCGAGGTGACGACCCTCAGCGCCGAGGATGCCAAGGAGGGCCGCTGGACCTTCAAGAACGACAAGGGGGAGACGGCCACCTTCGGCGCCGGCTCGGCGCAGACCCTCCCCTCGTGGCTGCCCTCCTATCCGGGCGGAACCGTGCAAGGGACCTTCGACACCACCAACGCCGAGGGCCGCTCGGCCGCGTTCACGGTCACCACGAAAGACTCCGTCGATCAGGTACTGAGCTATTACGAGGCGCAGCTCAAGAACGCCGGCCTCAAAGTGGAGAAGAGCACCTACTCCGCCAATGACAAGACTTCCGGCGGCTCGGTCACGGCCACCAGCGAGGATCAGAAGCGGACGGCGAACGTGATGGTCTCGGCCTCCGGCGAGGAGACTTCGGCGGTCATCACCTTCCAGGATAAGAAGTAGGCGGCTCAACCTCACCGCCCTGCCCGCGCGACCTCATCCCCTGGCCCCTTCTCCTAAAGGAGAAGGGGAAAACGACCTTGAAGCCCCTCTCCTTCAGGAGAGGGGTTGGGGTGAGGTCGCGTTCAGTACAGCGACGCCGCCGCTCTCATCCCTCCCAGCGCCAGGAGGAAGAGGGCGGCGGCGAGCAGCGCCAGCAGGGCCACGGTCAGCGGCGAGGGTGTCTGTCCGAGCAGCAGAGCGCCCCGCCAGGCATCCACGGTCAGCGAGAGAGGATTGACGAGCGCCGCGGCGGCCAACCAGCCGGGCATCTCGCGGTGCGGCACCAGGGCCGTGCTGGTGAAGAGGAGCGGCATGTTCACCAGGTGGACGAAGGTGGCCATCGACTCCTGCGCCCGCGCCCGCAGCGCCACCGCGCACGAGAGGCAGGAGAACGCGGCGGCGAAGAGGGCCAGGCAGAGAACGCCCGCGGCGAGCGGCACCGGCGCGAAACGCACGTCCGCTCCCAGGAGAGCCGCGAGGACCAGCACGGCCGCCGCCTGCAGGAGGAGACGGACGACGTCCGCGAGGAGCTTGCCGGCGAGGATGGCGGCCGGGCTCGCCGGCGTGTTCAGCAGGCGCGGCAGGAAGCCGGTCTGCAGGTCGCGGATCCAGCCGATCCCGGCCTGCGAGGCGCCGAAGAGCACGGTCATGGCAGAGACGCCCGGCGCCAGGAAGTCGAGATAGGAGGTGCCGGCGGGCAGGCCGGCGAGCGGAAAGCGGTGGAAGAGGAAGCCGAAGAAGAGCATCCAGACGAGCGGCTGGCCGAGCGAGAAGGTGAGCACCACCGGCCGACGCCAGGTGACCGTCCAGGTGCGCCGCGCCATGGCCGCGATCGCTTCCAATAAATTCACCGACCCTTACCTCGTGGGGCAAGGACGGCCGGCTCCCGTCCGGTCGCGCGCCGATACAGATCCGCCAGATTCGCGGCGCCCTGCTCGCTCATCAGCGCCCGCGGCTCCCCCATCGCCACGATCCTCCCCTGCTCCAGGATGGCGACGCGGCCGGCGTGACGCTCCGCCGCCGCGAGATCGTGCGTCACCACCGCCACGGCGCGGCCGGACCCGGCCCGGCGCGCGAGCTCGGCCCACAGGAAGTCGTTGCCCTCGGGATCGAGCCCCGCGGTGGGCTCGTCGAGCAGCAGCAGCTCGGGATCGTGGATCATGCCGGCGGCGAGATGGAGGCGGCGCTTCAAGCCTCCCGACCAGATCCGCACCGGCCGCCCGAGGTGACCTTGAAGGCCGAAGGCGTCCGCGAGCTCGGCCGTCCTGCGCGACCGGTCCCGCCGCGCCACGCCGTACAGCGCGGCCAGCAGGGAGAGGATCTCGCCGCCGGTCATCTCCGGATCGAGGGCCGGCTCCTGGGAGATGTAGGTGACGCGGCGGCGCAGCTCGCGGCGGCGCGGGGAATCGGCGGGCCGCGGAACGCCGAGGACTTCCACGTTTCCCGCGCTCGGCGCCAGCAGGCCGGCGAGGATGCGCAGCAGGGTGGTCTTGCCGGCGCCGTTGGCGCCGAGGAGGACGGTGAGAGCGCCGGCCGGCAGATCGAGATCGACGTCCGCGAGCGCCCGCACCCTCGCCGCCGGGTACTCCTTCGAGACCCCGCGCAGCGACGAGGATGGGGCGCCGGCGTCCGATGTCACCTGGGGCCGATTCTAATCAATCGAATGGCCCCCCTGATGCTCTCCCGCGGAGCCCGCGGCCGGCGCGGCCGGCGGACAGCTCGGCGCCGCCGGCAGCAGGTTGCCCGGCACGCACTCGGGCTGGCCGTACGGCGTCGCCTTGCCCCACTTAGTCGGATCGTCCTTGCAGACCGTCTGCACGTTGAACATCATGCCGCGGTCCTCATGGCCCAGGAAGTGGCAGTGCAGCACGTATTCGCCGGTGAACTCCAGGTAGCGGTGGCGGAAGAGGACGTAGCCGTTGCCGCTGTACTTGCAGCCGCAGACGGACATCTTGTTGGGGATGGTGGTCGTCCAGTTGCCGTTCCAGGTGCCGCCGTGAGCGTCCGTACAGGTCTTGGGGCACTTGACCTTCGCGTCGTCCTCGTTCCAGATCGGCCCGGCGTTGACGTCCCAGGAGCTGCCCTGCACCGGCAGGGCGATGGTGTCCTGCCAGGGCGGGCTGGCGTACTTGACGAACGGCACCGGCTTGCCGTCTACGATGGAGCCCTGCTCGAAGAGCTGGAACGGGTTGATGTGGATGTGGAACGGGTGCGCCAGCGGGCTGCTGTTCTGCACGGTCCAGGTGTCCGTGGTGCCGAGCCGCGTCGTGATGTTGGAGCAGTTGGGATTGTACTGGAGGCCGTTGATCTTGAACTGCGTCGTCGGATCGCCCGGGCCGGCGGTCATCTGGAAGTCCAGGCCGAAGTTGTCGTCGGTCTTGGCCGGCACGTCCTGCAGATACCAGGGCATCGGCGGCCATTTGGCATCCGGCGGGAAGCCGGTCGCCAGGGCTTTCTTCGGCGCGTTCGCTTGCGGGGCCTCGACCACGAGCGTGACGAGGGTGGGCTCGGAGCTCTCGCCCACCGCCTTGGTGGCGCCGAGCCGCGCCGCCTCCAGCTTGAGCAGGCCCGCATCGCGCTGGCGGATCTTCTCCAGCTTGGCCTCGTTGACCTGGCTCTTGCCGGCGAGGTGATGCGTCACCCGGTACGTGCCGGGCGCCGTAGGAGCCTGGATGAGGAAGTCGGCGCGGTTGCCGGGCGAGATGGTGAACTGGCTGGGATCGCGGGGCTCGAAGAGCGGCTGCGTGGCGTAGTTCTCCGGCGAGAAGCGCACGCCGTCCATGGCGATCTGCTTGACCGTCACGTTGTCCGGGAAGTTGAGCGAGACCTGCGCCGCCACCTGCATGGTGGCGTTGACGAACCGCCAGCGCTGGACCTCTCCGGGCGCCATGTGCACGGCCGGGCTGACCTGACCGTTGACGAGATAGGGCGGCGCGATGACGTTGCCGTAGAGGTTGACCGTCTGCGAGACCTGCTGCAGAACGAGGAGCTTCTCCACCAGCTTGCCGCCGTAGTAGCCGCGCAGCCAGTCATCGAACTTGCCCTCGATGATCAGCGCGCCGGGCATGCCGTTGGCCACCTGCAGGGACACCGAGCCGTGCTTGTGCGGATGGTACCAGTGCGTGCCCTCGGACTGCGTCGGCGGCGGCGGATCGACGTCGTACTGGAAGTGGCCGTAGGCCACGGTGCCGCGCGGGTCCATCGGATGATCGTCCGCCGGCGGCTGGGTGCCGGCCGGCAGGGCGGGCCGCAGCTCCAGAAGCACGAAGTCCTGCGGCGACTGCGGCGAGACGTGCGTGCCGTGGAAATGGAGGTTGGTGGTGTTGTCGCCGTGGAAGCACTCGGGATAGCTCTGGCTCTGGTTGACCAGGCAGCAGCAGCCGTTGACGAGCTTGCCCGCGGCCGCCGCGGCGGCGCACGCGAGGCCGGTAGGGAGCTTGATCGTGGAGCAGTCCGTGCCGGTGCCCGCGCACGCGTCGTCGCATTTGCCGTGCGGCGTGGTGTCCGGCGACAGGCCGTTGACGAGGAGCACCTTCAGGCGGTCGCCCGGCGTCGTCCCCTTGTCCCTGGCGCCCGGCACCAGCTCTTCCTGTTTGCGGATGCGGAACGTAGGTCCGGGATAGCCGTAGGTGTCCTTGCCCGTCTGCGGATCCTTGAAGACGTAGGTGCGCAGCGACATCACCTGGTACGACCAGTTGCCCGCCGTGTCCTGGGTGGGCACGCACTGCGGCTTGAGCTCGACGTTGAAGATCGTGCTGAGCACGTGGTTGGCGTCCGGCCGCAGCTCCGGCGGCTCGCGCAGCTCCTCGCCGGTGGGCACGGTGGACGGACAGGTGATCGTGCTCTGCGCCAAGGCGGGCGCGGCGGACATCGCCGCCGCGAGGAAGAGATACAGCGCGCTTTTCCAGGAAAATAACTCGTTTCGCGACATTTCCTCAGCCTCCTCATCGCGGCCGCGCACGATGGCGCGGCCGCTCAAATCAAAGAACCGCTTTCAATCAGCTTTGGTGCGCAACTACTACCATAGGGACCGCGGGGCGTCAAGGCGCGTCCCGATGCACCACCGTCCCCACGCGCTCGCCTTGCAGCGCCGCCGCGATGCGCTCGGGGCGGAGGCCGTTGACGATCTGAAAGCGGTCGAGCAGGCGGGCGTTCTGCAGCAGGTCGAGCAGGACCGGCTCGAAGGGAAGCGTCGCGAGATCAAGCCGACGCAGCTCGGCGGCGCCGATCTCCGGGATGAAGCGGGCCGCGGGCTCGCGCTTGGGATCGGCGTCGTAGAGACCGTCCACGTCCTTGACCAGGGTGAGGCTGCGGCAGCCGAAGCACTCGGCGAGGAGGAAGGCACCGGCGTCCGTGCGGTGGGGCGGGATGCGTCCGAGGCCCGGCGGGTGCTCCCACAGCGAGTACGGCGGCACGCCGCTGAACACCACGCCCGGCGCGCTGTGGAGGAAGAGCGGCAGCAGGTGGCCGAAGATCTCCGGCGGAATGGCGACGACGCCGTGCGGCGCGAGCAGCGTGCCGAGGATGTGGGCGTTGGCCAGCGCGTCGGCGGCGGCGAGCTGCGCCAGCACGCCGGTGGGCAGCCCGAGATCGATGCCGATCGAGAACACGTGGCGGGTGCGCACGCCGCCGCCGGTGCCGAGGATCAACTTCCACTTTTCGAGGCACCCGGCCAGCGCCTCCACCACCGGGTAGACGACGTCGCGGCCGGCGTCGAGGATGGAGCGGCCGCCGATCTTCAGCACGTGCGCCTCGGGGAGCATGCGGTGCACCGGCCCCTCGGTCGAGCGCTCCACCTGGCGATCGAGCAGGCTCTCGCGCATCAGCCGCGAGCGCACGTGGTGCCGCGGCCTGGAGTCGGTCTCCGGATCGGTCCGGGAAATGAACTCGGGTACGGTCACGCGGCGAGCTCCCCTTCAATCAATGGAAATGATCGTTCCCACCGGCTCGCCTTCGAGGGCGCGGGTGAGGTTGCCCGGCACCAGGCCATTGATGACCTGGATCGAGCGGCGGTGCTGCGCGTTCGCCATCAGATCGAGCACCGCGCGCTCGACGACGACGTCGTGCAGGTCCAGCTCCTTGAGCTCGGCGACGGTGATGCGCGGGATGAAGCGGGCGCCGGGGTCCTTCTTGGGATCGGCGGTGTAGAGGCCGTCCACGTCCTTGACGTAGATCATCGAGCGCGCTCCCAGCACCTCGCTCACCAGGTAGCTGCCGGTGTCCGTGCGGTGCGGCGGGATGCGGCCGACGGCCGGGTTCTGGTGCCAGTAGATGTAGGGCGGCATGCCGAAGAAGATGACGGCGCCGCGCTCGGCGAGATAGAGCGGGAGCTGGGCGAACTGGGCCGGCTCGATGAACGGGATGCCGTGTTTGGCGAGCAGGTAGTTCAGCATGCGGGCGTTCTGCATGCTGACGAAGGTGCCGAGCACGGAGAGCACGCCGGTGGGCATGCCGAGGTCGAGGCCGACGCTGTAGGCGTGGCGCGCCCGTGTGCCGGCGCCGGTGCCGAGGATCATCTCGTGGCGGCCGAGGTTGGCCGCGATCTCCTCGATGAGCGGAAAGACCGCCGCCCGGCCGCGATCGATGAAGCTCTGGCCGCCGATCTTGATGACGTTGGCGTCGGGCAGGATCTGGATCAGCGACGGCCCGCTGGTGCGCGCGAGGAGATCCTCGTCGCTCAGGGAGCCCTCCACCAGCGCCTGGCCCAGGTCGGTCAACAGGTTGTCCATGTCACCCCTTCCAGCACATACGCCTCCTCCGATTTCCAGCCGGCGTCGAGGTCGCCGAACGTCTCCGCCGCCCAGGCCTCGAGCTCGCGCAGGATCTCCTCCTGCACGCCGGGTGGCAGGACGGTACCGCCCAGGCCCGGCTTGGAACGCCAGTTCTCGATCGCCTGGCGCGGCACGTGCCGCACGGGCCAGCGCGCCACCACGGTCTCCGGCAGCTCCGCGGCGCCGCGCTCGCGGCAGGCGTCGAGGACGCGCCGGCCGCCGGCCGCGCGCACCGGAAAGCCGCGCTCCCGCACCCGCCGCTGCATCTCGCGCGAGAGGCGCGCCTTGACGCTCTCCGGCTGACGCTCGACCCAGCCCAGCACGCACGCCGCGCCTTGCGGCGAGGCCACCCGCCACAGCTCGCCCATCACGTGCTCCAGCGGCAGCAGGTGGATCGCCCGCGAGCTGAAGACGAGGTGGATCGATCCGTCCGGCACGGGCCAGGGCCGCGCGCCGTCCGCCTGCACCAGCCCGGCGCGGGCGATGCCGGGACGATGGCGGAACACCTCCAGCATGCCGCGCGAGAGATCCATCCCGACGTAACGTACCGGATGATTCAGGAACCACCGCCCGATCATCCCCGTGCCGGCGCCGATCTCGAGCAGCGTATCGCCGGGACGCGTGCCGGCCAGCTCGATCGCGGTCCGTGCGATGGCGCGGCAATCCTCCTCCGGCAGGCCGACGCGGCGGTCGAACTCCGGCGCCTGGCCGTCGAACGGCGTGGGCGAGCCGGGCGTGGGCGACACGGATAAGGCTGGACGCAAAGGCGCTCCTGCGGATTCCGGCGAATTTAGGCGGCCGCAACCATACAGGCACTACGGTGATGAGGCAAGGGTATGCCCGGTCTCTTTCTCCCTCCTCTCCCTGTGGGAGAGGAGGGCCGGGGAGGTGAGGGCTTCGGAGGGCACGCCGCTCCGATCTTCTCTGTCTGGAAGGGGTCAGGGTGAGATCGGCGCCTACCCCACCACCTCCCGGATCGCCGCCTCCAGCGACTGCAGGGTGACCGGTTTGGTGAGGTGCTTGCGGAAGCCGGCTTCGAGGCTCTGGCGCACGTCCTCTTCCATGCCGTAGCCGGAGAGGGCGATGCCGGGGAGGCTGTCGCCGTTGCGGCGGGCGAGCTCGCGCATGAGGTCGAGGCCGCTGCCGTCGGGGAGGCCGAGATCGCTGAGCAGCAGGTCGAATTTCCCGGCTCCCGCCGCGGCGCGGGCCTCCTGCAGATTGCCCGCCGTGGTCACCCGGTAGCCCAGCAGGGAGAGCAGCTCGGCCATGGCTTCGGCGGTGTCGGCGTGGTCCTCGACGAGGAGGATGTGGAGCGGAGCGGCGGGCGGCGGCGGCGCGATGGGCTCCCCCGCCACCTCGATCACGCCGGTGTCGTGGTCCACCTTGGGCAGCGAGGCGGGCAGCGCGACGGTGAACGTCGAGCCCTGTCCGCGGCCGCGGCTCTCCGCCGTCAACCTGCCGCCGTGCAGCTCGACGATCGCCTTGCTGATGGCGAGCCCGAGGCCCAGCCCGCCGCCGCCCCGCGGGCTGCGCGCGCGCCCCTGCTCGAAGGCGCCGAAGACGTGCGGCAGCACCTGGGGCTCGATGCCGATCCCGGTGTCGGAGACCTGCATCAGGAGACGGCCGTCCTCGCGGCGCGAGCGCACGGTGATCGTGCCGTCGGCGGGAGTGAATTTCACCGCGTTGTTGAGGAGGTTCCACAGCACCTGGGTCAGGCGCGAGGGATCGGCCCAGATGCGGTGGTCTTCGGCCGCGAGGTCCGTCACCACCCACGGCGGGCCGACGGCCTCGCCGCCGCAACAGATCTCGATGGTGTGCTCGACGACGACGCGCGCGTCGGTGACCTCGGGGTGCAGCTCCAGCTTGCCGCGGACGATGCGCGTCAGGTCGAGCAGATCGTCGATCAGCCGCGCCTCTAGCTCGACGTTGCGGCGGACCACGTCCAGCGGCCGCCGCAGGTCCGGGTGCACCCGCGCGTCCCCCTCCAGGGCCGAGACCACCGCCAGCACCGGCGTCAGCGGCGTGCGCAGCTCGTGGCTGAGGCTGGCGAGAAAGCGGTCCTTGGCCTCGTTGGCGGCCAGGGACTCGGCGAACACGGCGGCGAGCAGCAGGGAGGTCACCGCCGCCAGGGCCATGTAGGTGTGGTGGAACATCAGGCGCTCTTCGAGCGTGCCGCGGGCGAAGGGAGCCCGCCCCTCGAGCGTCGCCCAGACGCTGATCCCCGCCGCCAGCAGGGTCGCCGTGGCGGCGCCGCGGGGGCCGAAGCGGATGGCGGCCCAGACGAGGAAGGGGAAGAGGGTGAAGGCGAGCGGCGGGTGCAGGACCGGATTCCTGATCCAGGTGCCGAGCGTCAGGTCGCTGACCACCAGGAAACCGGCCGTGATGAGAGCGGCTTCGAGGAGCCTCTCCCGGCGCCATCGCCACGGGCGCGGCAGCCCGGCCCAGGTCAGCAGCACGGGGGTCACCAGCAGGGCTCCCATGGCGTCGCCGAGCCACCAATAACTGGCCAGGTTCAGGGCCTCGCGCTCGGCCGGGATCTGGCCCGAGGCGGCGAGGCTGGCCACGCCGATGGCGGCGCTGGCGAGCGGGCTGGCCACGGCGCCGAAGGCGAGGAGCAGGAAGACGTCCCGCACCCGGTCGAGGGCGGGGTGGAAACCGAAGCGCCGGAGGAGCCACGCGCCGAGGAGCGCCTCCAGGGTGTTTCCCAGCGCGATGCCGGCCGCCCCGGCCGGGGGGCCGCCAATGGTGAAATTCACCAGGAAGGCGCCGAGCGCGATCCCCGGCGCGGCGCGCCAGCCGAAGAGGAGGACCGCGGCGAGCGCGATCCCCGTCGGCGCCCAGAGCAGGGTGACGTGATTGTGGCCGATCGGCAGCAGGAGGCCCAGCCGGCCGGCGGCGAAGTAGGCGCCCGCCAGTGCCGCGGTGCCGGCCAGAGACTTCACGGCGCGCTCCCCTGCACCCTCCCGGGAATTCGACATGTACGGCCTCGTGCTCGCCTGGGACGCCCGGACCAAGGCGGAGCCCTGTGTAAATCCGGGAGCCCGATTGGAAAAAAGAGACTCCATGGAGTCTTCCTCGCGAACGTCCGGGCCGCTGCCCTGCAGGGTATTACCGCCGTGATGCCGGCGCGGCAGGGCCTACGTTCGCAAAAGGAAGGCTCTAGAGGGATCTGGGGAGTGCAAAATTTGGACCATTCCGGGAGCGCTACCGCCTGCTCAGCCTTCTCTTCAATCCGCCCACGAACGCCTCCACCTCCTCGATGCCCGCCAGACGCGCCAGCAACAGGTATCCGGCGCCGTAGGTGCCCAACACCAGGGCCGCCTCGATCATGGGGTGGAGGGGCGGCAGCAGCCACCAGACGAACGCTCCGGGAAGGGCCGCCGCGGCGGCGACGAGGAGCATGCGCAGGTCGTCGCGCCACGGCAGCCCGAAATCGGGGAGCTTGCGGCGCAGGGCGCGCCGGAGCTGGGCGAGCTCCATCCAGGCGCCGAAGCCGGAGGCGAGCGCGAGGCCGACGGAGCCGAGATAGAGCGTGCGTCCGGGCAGCGGTCCGGCGATCGTCGAGAGGGGGTAACGATCCAGCCAGAGCATCAACGGCACGGCCACCAGCGCCGAGGTTCCCACCCGCATCGCCGCGATGCGCGCCGGCGAGCGCGTGTCGCCGAGGGCGTAGAAGGTGTTCTGCAGCAGCCGCGAGGTCGTGGTGGCGAGGATGCCCGTCGTATAACCGCAGAGCACGAGGTAGACGAGCCAGTTCTGCGCCAGATCGAATTTGCCGCGGCGGAAGAGGCCGACGACGAGGAGGCCGAAGGCGAGATAACCGATCACCGTCGGCACGTTGAGGAAAGCCACGTAGCGCAACGCCCGCCGCACGCGCGCCAGCAGCGCGGGCGCGGCTCCCTCGCCGCGCAGGCGCGACATCTCCGGCAGCTCCGAGGCCGCCACCGACAGGCCGAAGAGACTGATCGGCAGCAGGTAGAACATCTGCGCGAAGCGGTCCGCCGACGGCGCTCCGGGAGCGAGGTAGGAGGCGAGGAACAGGTCGATGTAGCCGGCCAGTTGCACCACGCCCCGGCCCGCCACCGCCGGCCACCAGGCGGCGAGCGCCTGGCGCACGCCGGGCACGCGGACCGAGAACGACAGATGGAAGCCCTTGAGGACGCGCACGACGCCGGGAAGCTGCACCAGGAACTGCAGCAGGCCGCCGAGAAAGCCGCCCCAGCAGGCGGCGTAGAAGAGGTGGATCTGCGCCGCCGCGCCCTCGACACCCGCCGTGAGCTGCCGCGCGGCGAAGACCAGGGCGGCGATCATCGCCGAGTTCCACAGCACCGGCGCGACGTAAGGAAGGAAAAAGCGGCGGTGGCTGTTGAGGACCGCCAGCGCCCACACCGACAGCACCAGAAAGCCCGCCATGGGAAAGAGGATGCGCACGCCGGTGACGGTGAGCGCGAAGCGGTCCACCGCCAGCGTGCCCGCCGCCACTTTCGCGGCATCCGCCCGGTAGCCCCACGCCAGCAGCATGACGATCGGCTCGGCGAGAAGGATTCCCAGCAGAGCGAAGCCGGCCGCCGCCGCCAGCATGAGACCGAAAATGGCGCCGGCGAAGCGGCCGGCCTCTTCCTCGCGCCCCTCCTCCAGCAGACCGCTGTAGATGGGGATGAAGGAGGCGGAGAGCACGCCCTCGCCGAGCAGGTTCTGCAGCACGTTGGGAACGCGCATGACGGCGGTGAGCGCGTCCTGGTGCGGCCCGACGCCGAAATAGCGCGCGAAGGCGCCCTCGCGTACGAATCCCATCAGGCGGCTGAGCAGGATGCCGGCGAAGACTTTCGCCGCGCCGCCGCGTGCGGGCGGCGGCGTGGCCGGGCTGCTCGGCTCCAGGGTCTCCGCGGGTTCCGTCACTGCGGCAGGTCGTTCCAATTGAGCAGGGCGTTGTAGACGAAGCGGAAATCCGAGAGATTGAGATAACGGTGGAGCGGATTGAAGGCGAAGAGGATCACGCGGCCGCGGCCCGCCGGCAGGTCGAGGATGGCCGGCTTGCCGTTGATCGCGTCCTCGCCCTTGAGGAAGCCCGAGAGCACCAGCCGGTCGTCTTCCTTCTTCGCCGCCGGGGGTTTGGCCGCGGCAGGGGCCGCGGGCGCGGCGCCGGAGTCGAGATCCTCCTCTTCGATCTCCGCCTTGTCCTTGGCGTCCTTGCCGTCCTTCTCGTCCTTCTCCTCTTCCTTGGTGCCGAACTGCAGCACCACCCGCGCGCGTTCGTAGCGCGGCACGTCGAAGAGCGGGCCGTTGCCGCGGAAGACGCTGGTGAGCTCCTCGTAGCCGTAGACGATGGGGTGCTGCGGCCGCATCACCTTGGCGCGCAGCTCCGAGCCCGGGCTGTTCAGGCCGCTCCCGGAATCGGTGAAGGCGCCGCGCACCAGGCCGCCCTCGACCGGCAGCGTGCCGGCGTTGCCCAGCGCGATGAGCACGCCGCCGGCCTGGAGGAACCGCTGCAGGTTGAGCAGCCCTTCGAAGCCCATGCCGCCGGTGATGTCCTCCGAGGCGTCGGGCACGCCCTGGCTGGGGAACTCCGGCGTGCGGGTGTAGGCGAGCGGGCTGAACTTGGGATCGAAGCCGTGCACGAGGTCGGTCAGGCTGCCGCCGGTCTGCGGGAAGAGGATGACGTCGAAACGCTCGGCGAGGCCGCCGCGTTTCAGATCGTCGTCGTTGATGAGCGTGTAGGGGATCTTGCCGCGGTCGAAGGTGTAGCGCACCCAGCCGGCGTCCTGGGTGTCGATCCAGTTGTGGAGCACGGCGAGGCGCGGCAGGTCCACCAGGTGCCGGTGCACGTCGGGGAGGGAGGCCGCCGCCGCGAAGGAGAGCCCCGTGCGGCGCGCCGCCTCCTCCACCGCCTCGCGCGGCGCCTGCACGATCCAGCTCCCCGGCGGGTAGGAAACGCCGCCGGCCGTGAACGCCGCCTCCGCCGCGTCCACCTGGTTCGTGCCCAGCAGCACCCGCGCTTCGAGCAGCGCCGTCTGCCCGGTGTCGCGCAGCAGGAAGACGTCTCCCTCGCCTTCGATCCGACCCTCCGCGGCCACGTCCGCCGCCACCGGCTCCATGGCGGCGTCGAGGATCTTCTTGTCCGCCACCGGCTCGCCGGTCACGCCGTAGAGCAGCGGCCAGGTCCAGGCCACGTCGTCATAGGGCGGGTTCGGCTCGTCGGCCGGAAACTTCTGCTCCTCCAGGAGATCGACGGCGAGGTCGCGGTACGGCTGGTCCATGCGCACCACGTAGGTTCCGGCCGGCCAGGTCTTGCTGCCGAGCCGGGTTTCCGCGGTCAAGCGGTGGACCTCGATGCGCTGCTGGCGGAGCTGATGGATCAGGTACGCGAGGCGGGCCGGATCGCGCTGCTCCGGTGAGAACGCCCAGGCGTAGGGAGCTTCGGACCGGCCCCTCACCAAGGACCGCTCGCCTTTGCTCCAGAAGCTCTCCAGCAGCTCCTGGCGGTGGGCGGCCGCGTACTCCAGGGCGGCGAGCACGCCCGCCTCCATGTAGTTCGTGTTGTTGCGCAGCGACCAGCGGAGCTTCTTCGCCGGCGGCCATGGGCGATACCATTGCACGTCGGTAACCGGCTTGCCGACGAAGCGCGAGCGAGAGAGATCGCGGTCGTAGGTGCCGGCCGAGCTGTTGCCGAAGGTCTCGTAGAAGCGGCCCACCGAGTGATGGGTGTTGGCCACCGAGTTGAGATAGCCGGGCCACCAGCCGTCGAAGAAGCCGAACGTCCAGACGCCCGGCAGGCCCTGCGCGGCGAGCGCTCCCGCTTCGTGAAAGCCGAATTGCGTCCACTCGCTGATCGTCACCGGATCGATGGCGCGGTTGTAGGGGCCGTAGCCGGTCATGATGTAGAGCAGCGGCACCGACTCGTGCAGGTCGTGCATCACCTGCGGATGGAAGGCGTAGTAGGTCTCGTGGATGGCGCGGCTGAGCGCCTGGGTGACCTGCATGCCGTCGCGGTTGTTGTCGTGGAAGACGTAGTGGCCCCAGTAAGGCGGGCCGATGATCTCGCGCAGCTCCTCGTAGTCCATCTTGCGGCCGCGCACGTGACGGTAGTACCAGTCCACGACGCGGTCGCGGCCGTCCGGCTCGGTGATGGGCGTGATGAGCACGACGGCGTTGCGGCGGATGGCCTGGATCTCCGGCTTCTCCGACACCGCGAGGCGATAGGCCAGCTCCATCAGCATCTCGGGGCTGCCGGTCTCGCCCGAGTGCAGGCCGCCGGTCACCCAGTAGAGGACCTTCCCTTCGCCGGCCAGCCGCCGCGCCTCCTCGCGCGAGGTGCGGCGGGGATCGGCGAGCCGGGCGGTGATGTCCTGCCAGTGTTCGAGATCGGCGAGGTTCTCGGGATCGGAGACGAAGGCGAGGAGCATCTCCCGGCCTTCCTCGCTGGTGCCGATGACCTGGGTCTGCACCCGGTCGCTCGCCTCGTCGAGGCGGCGGAAGTAGCCATGGACGTCCGCCACCCGCGACAGCTCGTCCGGCGCGCCGGCGAGGTGGCCCAGGACCTTCGTCGGCGAGGGCACCGTGGCGGAATCCGGCACGTAGGAGACGGACTCGGGAAGGTACTCGGGCGCCGTCGTGTATTCGCGGATCTGCTCGACGCTCCCCGGCTCGGGCCGGTCCGGCAGCCACGGCTCCGGCCCGCCCGGCTCGCCGGGCAGAATGGGCTCGTCGTGGACGACGACGGCAGGGGGGGAGGGCTCCTGTGTCCTGGGCTCAGGCTGCGCCAAGATCAGGCTGGGCGTACATAGCAGCCAAGCCAGGCAGTGGCAGGAGAGAGATAGGATTGGGCGAGATTTCGGCATCGAGCCTCCGCGGGACAGGGTGGAGTAAGATAGCACTGCTATGGCAACCTCGGATGAATCCCCGCGCTGGTCCGCCCCCCGCTCCGCAGAGGCGAGAGAGTCTGAGGGCAGGCTTGGCTCGGCAGCCTCGTCAGAAGTCGCTGAATATCGGCCAAGCCCCTCTGGGATGAAGCGCTGGAGGGAGGTTCTTGGCCTGCTCCTGGACGCTGAAAAAGTACGAGAGCTCCTCGGGTTGAAGAATCGAGGCAAGGTTCGCGATCTCTCGGCGTCCGGACAGCTCCTGGAGCTCTGTTCTTCGGAAGGCCATGACCTCTATCCAGCCTTTCAGTTCGACGCGAGCGGCTCCCTCTATCCCGAGGTCGCTGGAGTTATCGAAATCTTCTCAGGCGTAGTGGTAACTCGCTACACCATTGCCTCCTGGTTCGTCAGTCCACAAGACCTGCTGGAGGGAGAGACCCCAGCCGCTTGGCTCCGATCCAGGCGGGATTCGGAGCTGCTGTTCGAAGCCGCGAGGCGCGCCGCAGCCCCACTCGCCTGGTAAACTGCCCTGAGCCCCCTATCCTCTCCACCGGCCGATCTCCGGCTATTTCCTCGCCGCCTCCTCGCTCGCGGCTCTCGGCTCTTTCGCATCCATTTCCATCAGCACAGGCCATGGTGGTTTTCGCAAAAGGCGTCCAGCCGCTTCGATCTACGTCCGCCGGGAGACCTCGGGACGTGCTACTTCGCTGAACAGCCTGAAGGTTGCTTTCTGGAAGTTTTCAAGAACCTCTCCACAGCAGTATCGATGACGGACATCCAGCTCCGGCGTCTGACGCGGATCGAGCTCCCTCGCACGCTCTCCATCGCGGACTGTACTGCGGAACACGCACGCGCCTGGGGTATCACCGCCGAAATTCATTCCAGTCCTGACTATGCCAAGACTCAGGATTGGGCCGCGGCTTTCGCGCGCGCGGGATTCGATGGGATCTGCTATTTCCTACGCCATGATCCGGCTCAACGTCTGACGGGAATCGCGCTGTTCGGACCGACCGGTTCACCGTCCGGCTTTCCGTCCGGTGCGACTGAAGCGATAGGGACAGACCTCATCCAAGCTGTCGCGGATCGATTCGGAATCCAAGTAATACGCTGACCTGATCTACCGCAGCCGCACCACCACCACCGTCAGATCGTCCGCCTGTTCCTGATCGCCCTTGAAATTGGAGAGGTCGCCGAGGATGGCGTCGCGCACCTGGCGGGCGGTGCGGCTGTCGGCGGCGCGGGCCACGGCCCGCTGGAGGCGCGCGTCCCCGTAATCCTGGCCGCCGGCGTTGCGCGCCTCGACGAGGCCGTCGGTGTAGAAGACCAGCAGATCCCCCGACATCAGCGGACGCCGTACCACCTTGTACTCGGATTCCAGGAACGTGCCGAGGGGCGGCGCTCCCTCGCCCACCTCGTCGAAGCTCCGTGAGCGCGGATCGTAGTGCAGGACGGGCGGATGGCCGGCGCTCACCACCGTCAGCGCATTCTCCCCGCGGTCGAGAACGGCGCAGAGCAACGTCACATAGGTCCGCTTGTCCGTCGTCCGCCGCACCATGTGGTTCAGCCGCTCCATGACGCGCAGGGGCGACGTCAGGTCCTCCTCCAGCAGGTACAGGCAGCTCCGCACGCCGGAGAGCAGCAGGCCGCTCGCCAGGCCGTGTCCGGCCACGTCGCCGATGACGAGGACCATCCGCGAATCGCCGGATGGGAAGAACTCGTAATAGTCGCCGCCCACCTCCGTCGCCGGCAGCGAGGCGGCCGCGAAATCGAGCCAGTCCACCTCGGGCGCGCCCTGCGGCAGCATGCTGAGCTGGATCTTGCGCGCGTAATCGATCTCCTCGCGCATCCGCAGGCGCTCGCGGTGCCGCGAGTGCTCGCGCCGCCACATGACGAGAAACCGCCGCCGGGTGAGCTGGGTGAATCCCGCGGCGGCTATCAGGCAGACCAGGGTCACGATCGAAATGCCGATGACCCCGCCCTGGTCCGGCGGCGCCGTCTGCCGCTGCTGTATTCCCAGCCAGGACAGGGGGAAGATCGCCGCGGCCCAGTACGAGACGAACAGCATGACGTGCTCCGCCAGGCGCAGCCGGAAAACCAGCAGGAGGAACACCACGGGGAAAAAGGGGCCCATCTCTCCTTCGCCGAGCGGCGCCGTGGCGAACTTCAGCACCAGGATCTGCAAGAAGAGGTAGACCAGGAGGATCTGACGGAAGTTCCTGGTGAAAACGCCACGGCCGCGGAGGAAGAACAGGACGGCGCTGAGCAGGATGTCGGCGATGTAGACCACCCCATAAGGACTGTGGCGCTCCGCCGACTCCGCGATCCCGGCGATGCAGAGGAGCGGTACCAGGATCAGCAGAAACCGGAAGGCACGATAGTTCTTGGCGTCGAAGTGGCGCTGCAATGCCAGCGGCTCGGGCAGCAGCACGAGCTCGTCGAGGGTGGGTGCTTTCATGGAGAGGCGAGTCCCGGGTCGGCCCAATGCTATCGCGGCCCCGGAGCCGCTGAAACTATCGCGGTCGTTGTGCGTATCATTCTACATTGTAGAGCCGCTCCGCCGAAGAGAACCTGACGACCATGCCGCCCGCCCCCCACCGCGCCGCCGCCGAGTCTCCCCCGCTCCGCCTGCTGCGGGCCCTGCTTCCCATCGCGGAGCGGGAGGAGGTGCTCGGCGACCTGCGCGAGGAGCACGGACGGCGGCGGGCGGCGCACGGGCGGACGGCCGCCGCTCTCTGGCTGTGGCGGCAGGTGCTGGGCTCCGGCCCGGCGCTGCTGCGGCGGAGCTGGTGGCGCGGCTGGACCGGCTTCGAGCCGGCGGCGAACCGATTCCTTCCGGGAGGATCCCTCATGGAGAGTTGGATCATGGACCTGCGGTACGCGGTGCGGCGCCTGCGCTCGCGTCCCACCTACACGCTTCTCGCCGTGCTGACCCTGGCGCTCGGCGTGGGCGGCACCGCCGCCATCTTCAGCATCGTGCGCGGCCTGCTGCTCGAGCCGCTCCCCTACACGCGCGAGTCGGAGGTGGCCGTCTTCTGGAACCAATTCGATTGGTCGGAGGCGGAGCACCTCTACCTGCGGCCGGACTATCCCGGCTTCAGCCGTGTGGCCGCGTACACGATGAACGGGGTGACGCTGGAGTCGAGCGAGGGGCCGGCGCGGTTGGTCTCCGGCATCTCCGCCTCCGCCGAGCTGTTCGACGTGCTCGGCGTGCGTCCGGCGCTCGGCCGCGGCTTCCAGCCCGGCGAGGACCGGGAGGGCGGCGAGCCGATCGCCGTGCTCAGCCACGGGCTGTGGCAGGAGATGGGCGGCGACGCCTCCATCCTCGGCCGGCGCATCCGCCTCGACGGCATTCCGCGGACGGTGGTCGGCGTGATGCCGCGCGGCTTCTGGTTTCCCGATCCCGGCGTGCGGGTCTGGCTCCCCGAGCCGCTCGATCCCGAGAACCGCAGCGGCAACTACGCGATGATCGGACGTCTCGCGCCGGGGAAGCGCATGGATGGCATGGCCGCCGATCTTGCCCGCATCACCGCCGCGCTCGACGAGCGGTTCGACTACCCCGCCCAGTGGGACAAGACGAAGAACGCCTCGCTCACCCCGATCCGCGAGTACCTCCTCGGCTCGCTGCGGCCGGCGCTGCTCTCGACGCTCGCCGCCATGGCGGTCATCCTGCTCATCGCCTGCGCCAACGTCGCCGCGCTGATGCTCACGCAGGTGAACCGCCGCACCGGCGAGCTGGCGGTGCGCTTCGCGCTGGGCGCCGACCGCCGGCGGATCACGCGGCAGCTCCTCGTCGAGACGCTGGTGCTCGGCCTCCTCGCCGGCGGCGTCGGCGCGCTGCTCGCCACGGCCGGGTTCCGGCTGCTGGCCGGGGCGCTGCCGCTGGGAGCCTGGGCGGAGCGCGCGGTGCTCGACTGGACGTTGTTCGGCGCCGCCATCGGGCTCTCGCTGCTCGCCGCGGTGGCCATCGCGCTGATCCCGGCGAGCTCGCTCTGGCGCGGCGACCTGCGGGACGCCCTCACGCGGCTGCGGACGGCGGCCGCCGGCGGCCGCGTCGAGAGCGGGCTCGTCGTGGCGGAAGTCGCCCTGGCGGTGCTCCTCACCGCCGGCGCCGCTTTGCTCATCCGCAGCGTCGTCAACCTGTACGCCATCGATCCGGGGCTGGAGACCCGCGGCGTGGCGGTGCTCGACCTCGTCGCCGGCGAGGCGATGAAGACGCCCGAGCGGCAGCAGACCCTGCGCACCCTGCTGGACGAGATGGAGCACCTCCCCGGCGTGAGCGCCGCGGCGCTCACCACCAAGCTGCCGTTGCGCGGCAACGGCGACAGTTGGGGCATCACCGTCGAGGGACGGCCGGACCTCCCCAACTCCACCACCTTCTTCCGCCTCGTCTCCCGCGACTACTTCCGGACGCTCGGCATCGCGGTGCGCCGGGGGCGCGGCTTCACCGGCGCCGATCAGGCGAACAGCGAGCACGTGGTGGTGATCAACGAAGCGCTGGCGAAGAAGTACTTCCCGGGCGCGGACCCGATCGGCAGGCGGCTGAATACGGGGTTCGACAGTTGGGAGCGCATCGTCGGCGTGGTGGCAGACGTCGCCGAGGCGAACCTCACCGACGGGCCGGCGCCGGCGCGCTACATGCTCGCCGACCAGATCGCCTACGCGCCCGAGCGGCAGGCGCTGGTGTTGCGCACGCAACGGCCGGCGGCCGCCGCGGCGGTGCTGGAGGCGGCGCGCAGAACGGCGCAACGCGTGGCGCCCGGCATCGCCGTGCAGGAGGCGACGACGATGGAGCGCGTCTTCGACCAGGCGGTGGGACCGGCGCGGCAGATCATGACCCTGCTGACGCTGCTCACCGGGCTCGCGCTGGTGCTCGGCGCCATCGGGGTCTACGGAGTGATCTCCCACCACGTCAGCCGCCGCAAGCGCGACTACAGCATCCGCGTGGCGCTGGGCCTCGCGCCGGCGCGCGTCCTGCGGCAGGTGGTGGGCCACGGCACGGCGCTCGTCGGCGCCGGCATCGTGATGGGCATCGCCGCCTCGTTGGCGCTGGCGCGCTCGCTGGCGGCGCTGCTCTACGGCGTGGGCGCGGCAGATCCCGTCGCGCTCCTGGCCGCGACCCTGGCCCTGCTGGCGGTGGGCATGCTCGCGGCCTTCGTGCCCGCCTGGCGCGCCAGCCGCGTGGATCCGGCGCGGGTGTTGCGCGAGCAGTGAGAATCAGGAGGTCGGCGATGAACGACAACGCCCCGCTCGGCACCTTCGAGGAGCAGGTGATGCTCGCGGTGCTCCGCACCGGCGAGGAGGCCTATGGGATGAACGTGCGCCGCGAGCTCGAGCGCGTCACCGGCCGCGACGTGGCGATCGGCGCCGTCTATGCGACGCTCGACCGGCTGGAGGCGAAGGGGCTCGTCGCCTCCATCCGCTCGGGTACCGGCGCGGCGTCGCGGCGCCTCTTCGCCGTGACGCCGCTCGGCGCCCGCGGCCTGGCCGAATCGCGGACCATGCGCGAGCGCTTGTGGGAGGGCGTGGACCTGCGCCCGCTGCTGGCCTTGTCTTAAGCTCAGGCCGCCGCCGGCGCGGGCAATGTCGGAGTCATCGGCGGCATCGGCGCGGCGGGAGCGAAACGCTCGCTGCCGAGCAGGAACGTCGCCGTCCAGCGCCAGACGAGGGCCAGCCCGTTCAGCAGGTTGAGGGAGACGAGCAGGGAGAACACCCCAAGGAGGCCTACCGCCCACGCGCCGGCCGGAGAGTCCACGAGCCACATGTCGATGTAGATGTCGCTGCTGAAATCCCCGAAGTACCAGGCGATCGGGGCGAGCATGAGGCCGGCCGACGTCGCCAGCATCGTCACCACGGCGATGAAGCTCACGATGCCCAGGGGGAACTTCAACAGCAGGAAGGCCATGCCCTTCCAGGTCACCGGATTGGAGAGGAAAGCCCCGACCTGCTTCAGGAAACCCGTCACCGGCTGGCTGCCCGGAGGCGGCAGCATGGGCGGCACGTCGGCGCCCAACGCGTGGATGGCGAGCTGGCGCTCGAAGGCGGCGAGGCCCCAGCTCCCGGCGAAGACCAGCGCCAGGATGGGGATGCCGATCCAGACGATGGTCAGCCCGAATCCCGTGGTGAGCCCCACCGTGAGGAAAACGAAGTAGAGGATCCCCATCGGCATGGCCAGCAGCAGGTACAGCAGGTTGGTATAGGTGCGCAGCCGCAGCGGTGCCGTGAAGAAGTGAATTACGGCGCCGGTGAGCGTGATGTCGTCGTTCATGGCGGACCTCCTCGGAGAGGACTACGGGGAATGGGCCGGGCGGGTTTCAGGAGGAAGAACACGGACGGGCACGGACCAACACGGACGGACATGGACGAAGAGGACGGGATTACTCCAGCAACAGCTCCCCCGCCGGCTCGCGCAGGTTGTAGCGCGAGCTCATGACGCGGCCGTAGGCGCCGGCGTTGGCGATCAGCAGGACGTCCCCTTCCGCGGTGGGCGGCAGGCGGCGCGAACGGCCGAGGATGTCCCCCGTCTCGCAGATGGGGCCGACGATATGGGCCGTCCAGGCGGGGGGTTCGTCGAGCCGCGTGAGGTTGACGATCGGATGATAGGCGCCGTAGAGCGGCGGCCGGATCAGCGAGTTCATGCCGGTCTCGAGGCCCACGTAGAGCACCTCGCCCTTGCGCTTCACCTGCGTCACCCGCGCCAGCAGCACCCCCGCCCGCGCGACGAGGAACCGGCCGGGCTCCAGCCACAGCTCGAAGCGCGGGTTGGCCGTCTTGAAGCGCCGCAGCAGCTCGCCCAGAGCGGCGAGGTCCAACGGCATCTGGCCCGGCCGCTCCGGCACGCCGAGCCCGCCGCCGAGATCGAGCACCCGCACGTCCGGGAACCGCTCCGCGGCCTCGGCCAGGAAGAGCGCCACCTCGCTCCAGGCCTCCGGCGTGCGGATGCCGCTGCCGATGTGGGAATGCAGGCCCACCACCCGCGCGCCGCAGGCGGCGAGCAGCGGCAGGAGATCGTCGATCTGCTCCGGCGCCAGGCCGAACTTCGACTGCGCTCCGGCCGTGCGGACGTGGGCGTGGTGGCCCCTCCCCCGCCCCGGATCGAGCCGCAGGAAGACCTCGCGATCGCGGAAGACCTCCGGCCACTCGCGCAACGGGTGGAGATTGTCGATCGTCACCCGCGCGCCCAGCTCGAAGCCGCGGCAATACTCCTCGCGCGGCGCGAAGTTGGGGGTGAAGAGCAGGCGGGCGCCGTCGAGATCGGGGAAGAGGGCCCGCACGTGCTCCAGCTCGGCCGCCGAGACGCACTCGAAACCCAATCCGGCGCCGTGGAAGACCCGCAGCACGTCCGTCTGGCAGTTGGCCTTGAGCGAGTAGAAGACGCGGTCCACCGCGTCGAGCGAGCGCAACGCCGCCGCGGTGGAGCGCAGAGTCTCGGCGTCGTAGACGTAGACCGCTCCGCGGGCCGCGGCGACCTCCAGCAGCTCGCTCCGCCGCCAGCGCCACCACTCGCGATGGAAGACGGCGGCTTCGTCCGGCGGCTCGCCGAACAGCTCGCTCCAGGTGGGACCGAAGAGCTCGCTCTCCCCTTTCTGGCCGAACAGCAGTCCGTGGAGCTGCCGCACCAGGCGCTCGCTCTGGTCCTCGTCCACGACGAAGGTGAGGTTGAGATCGCTCGCCGCCTGGGTGACGAGATGGACCGTCATCTCCTCGAAGGCTTCGAGCACCGGCCCCAGCTCGTGGAGGATGGCGCGGATGCCCCGGCCGACGAGCGACAGCGAGGACGCCGGCGCGACGATGCCTGGCTCGCAGAGCTCCGCGAGATCGCGCAGCAGGCTGGAGATCACCGCGGGCTCCAGGGCGTTGGCCTGCGGATCGAGCGAGACGGTGACGTTCGTCTCCGAGGTGGAGACCGAGTCCACGGAGAGGCCGTAGCGCGCGAAGACGGCAAAGGCGCGGGCGAGGAAGCCGACTTCCTGCCACATGCCGACCGTCTCCATCGAGATCAGCGCCAGGCCGTGGCGCGAAGAGATGGCTTTGACCTGCGGTCCGGTCACCGGGCCGGCGGCCGAGATCACCGTCCCCGGCACGTCGGGACGATCGGTCGAGAGGACGTGGAGCGGGATGCCGTGGGCGCGCAGCGGCGGGATGGCGCGCGGGTGGAGCACCTTGGCGCCCATGGTGGCGATCTCCTGCGCCTCCTCGTAGGTCAGGGCGCGCAGCAGGCGGGCGGAGGGGATCAGCGCCGGATTGGCCGTGAACAGGCCGGGCACGTCGGTCCAGATCTCGCACCGCGCGGCGCCCAGCCGGGCGGCGAAGTAGGCGGCCGAAGTATCCGAGCCGCCGCGGCCGAGGAGGACCGTCTGCCCTTCTCGATTGCGGGCGATGAAGCCCTGCGTGATCACCGTTGCTTCAGAGATCCCGTCCAGCCGCCGGCTCAGCTCCTCGTCACGCTCGAAGCCGCAGGTGGCGGCGAGATAGGCGCGCGGGCCGCCGAGCGGGTCCTCGCGGGCTTCGAGCGCGGTGCGGGCGTCGAGCCATGCGGTCCCGATCCCTCGTGAGGACAGGTACGCGGCGCCGAGGCGGGTGGACATCAGCTCGCCGAAGGCCATCACCCGCGCTACGAGGGCCGGGCCGGCCTCGCGCAGCAGCGACGCCGCGAGGGTCAGCCGGGAGAGCTCCTCGAAATCGTCCCGCAGCAGCGCCGCGGCGTCGAGGCCCAGAGCCGCCCCCAGCTCCAGGTGCCGCGTCCGGATCGCCGCGAGCCCCTCCTCGTGCCGTCCCGCGACAGCCAGACCGAGCAGCTCCTTCAGTCGATCGGAAACGCCGGAGAGGGCTGAGCAGACGACGAGCGGCCGCAATCCTTCGCCGAGCCGCCGCTCGACGAGCCCGGCGATGGTCGACCAGCGCTCCGGCGTGGAGACGCTGGTGCCGCCGAACTTGAGGACGACCCAGGGGGTCAACTAGGGTCTCACCCCTTCGCCGCGCGGACGGCTTCGGTGAGCGCCGGCAGCACCTCGTGGAGATCGCCGACGATGCCGTAGTCGGCGACGTTGAAGATCGGCGCGCCGGGGTCCTTGTTGATCGCCACGATCACCGACGAGCCTTTCATGCCGACGAGGTGCTGGATGGCGCCGGAGATGCCGGCGGCGATGTAGAGCTTGGGCGCCACGGTCTGGCCCGAGGAGCCGATCTGGCGGTCACGCGGCAGCCAGCCGTTGTCGATCACCGGCCGGCTGGCGCCGATCTCGGCGCCGAGAGCGCGGGCCAGCTCCTCGACGACGCCCATCTTCTCCGCCCCGCCGACGCCGCGGCCCACCGCCACGATGACGTCCGCCTTGGTCAGATCCACCGTGTCGCCGCCCACCTCCTCGTAGCCGAGAATCTCACGGTCCGGCTGCACGGCCGAGAGGTCCACGTCGAGCGGTTTCACCTCGGCCTCGCCGCGCACCACGCTGTCCGCCGGAAAGGCACCGGACTGCACGGAGACCAGCACCGTCCCCTCGCCCTTGAGCCGCACCTTCGACTGCAGCTTGCCGGCCATCACCGGACGCGTCCAGACGAGACCGTCCGCGGCTTCGAAGCCGGTCACCTCCGGCAGCAGGCCGGCGCCGACCGTCTGCGCCAGGCGAGCCATGAAATCCACCGTCTGATAGGTATGGGGAAAGACGACGAAGCCGGGAGCCGCGCTCCGGATCGCGGGCGCCAGCGCGCCGATGAAAGCCCCCGGCGTGTAGGCGCGCAGCGCGTCGTGGTCCGCCACGTGAACGGCGGCGAGATCGAGCTTCGCCACGTCCGCCGCGGCGAGCCCGACGCCGGAGCCGAGCAGCACGGCCTCGGCCTTGCCGCCGAGGCTCGCCGCCAGCTTCTGCGCCGCGGCCGCCGCCTCCCAGGAGATGCGGGGGAGCTGGCCCTCGCGGTGTTGCAGCACCACCCAGACGCGCGTCGCCATCAGAGCACCCTCGCTTCCTTCTGCAGCTTGCCGACCAGCGCCGCCGCCGCGGTCTTGGCGTCCCCTTCCAGGATCTGGGCGCCGCGGCCCGACTGCGGGAAGTGGACGGAGACGATCTCCAGCCGCGAGCCCGCCTCCCCCACCTGCGCGGCGTCGAGGACGAGGTCGGCCGGCGTGACGGCCGCGATCTCCTTCTTCTTCGCCGCCATGATGCCCTTGAGCGAGGCGTAGCGCGGATGGTTGAGGCCGGCCTGGATCTCCAGCACCGCCGGCAGGCGGACGCGCGACACCTCGTTGACGCCGCTCTCCATCTCGCGCGTCACCTTGGCCGTGCCGTTCCCCTCCTCCAGCTCGACGCCCATCACCAGCCAGACGTGCGGCCAGCCGAGATGGCCGGCGATGACCGAGCCGGTGCCGCCGTAGCCCACGTCGTCCGATTGCGAGCCGGTGAGCACGAGATCGAAGTTGTCACGCCCCAGCGCCGCGGCCAGCGCGCGGCCGGTCGCCAGGGCATCGCCGCCGCGGAACGCTGGATCGGACAGATGCACGGCACGAGCGGCGCCCACCGCCAGGGCCTTGCGCAAGGCTTCCTTGACGCGCTCCGGCCCGAGGCTGAAGACCACCACCTCGCCGCCCGTCTTCTCGGCGATGCGCAGACCCTCCTCCAGCGCGTATTCGTCGCTCTCGTTGATGATGAACGGCAGGTCCTCCTCGTCCAGCCACCGGCCGTCGCGGCTGACGCGCAGCCGCGCTTCGGTGTTGGGGACCTGCTTGATGCAGACGGCGATCTTCATGCAGGGATCTCCTCGCCTCCGGCTACACCGCCTTGGCGGCGCGGCGGCCGCCGCCGAGCAGCCGGCGCAGCAGCGGCGCCGGCGGGTTGAACGCCCACACGCGTTCGCCGAAGCGCAGGGTGGGCACGACGCGCCGGCCGCCGCTGCGCTGCAGCACCATGGCCTCGGCGCCGGCGTCGCGGTCGATGTCCACCTCGGCGAAGGGCGCCGCGGCGTTCTCCAGCACGTGCTTGGTGCGCCGGCAGTCCGGGCACCAGGCGGAGCTGTAGACGACCAGGTCCCGCGTCTGGATGCCGAGGCCCGCCGCCAGCCCCGACGCCTCTTCCGGGCTCAGACGCACGCCGGCGATGCGGACGCTGCCGTCCGGCTCGGTGAGCAGGAGAGCCGGCAGGTCCGATTCCGGCGAGATGCCAAGCCCGGCGAGCCGGCTCGCGGCCTGCGGCTGCGCGGCGAGATCAACGCGGTGGCCGCAGCCGGCGGGCGGCTCGGCGTGGCGCGTCGAATCGTAATAGACGTGGCAGTCCAATGGCTGGTTCATAGGGTGGGCCCCGGCACCCGCACCGCGGCGCCGTTGACGGCCGCCGCGGCGGGCGTGGTCAGGAAGTGGATGACGCTCGCGATGTCCTCGGTCTTCGCCCATTTCGCCGGATCGGCGTCGGGCATCGCCGCCCGGTTCGCCGGAGTGTCCATGGTGCCGGGAAGGACGGCATTGGCCCGGCCGCCGAACGGCGCCATCTCGCGCGCCAGCGACTCGACCATGCGCAGCACGCCGGCCTTGGCCGCGGCATAGCCGCCGACTCCGGCCTCTCCCAGCAGCGCCGCCGGCGCGGAGACCGCCACGGCCGCGCCGCCGCCGGCGCGCTCGAAGCGGCGGGCGCACTCGCGGAAGATGCGGAAGGTGGTCTCCAGGTTGAGCTTCACGAGGTAGTTCCAGTCGGCGTCCGAGCAGTCGGCGAAGCGCGCCCAGCGGAAGCCGCCCACCAGGTGGACGACGGCCCGCGGCACGCCCGAGGCGGCCTCCGCGTCGTCGAACAGCCTCGCCACCTCCGCGGTGTCCGCCAGATCCACCCGCCGCACCGACAGCGTATCCGAGGGCGCGAGAGGAGTCAGCGCGGCGAGCGCCTCCTCGTCGGCGTCCACGGCGAGCACGCGGTCTCCGGCGTCCAGGAAGCGCGCCACCACGCTGCGCCCCAAGGCGCCCGCGGCCCCGGTGATGAGGACTCGCCCGTTCATGCTCGCTCCAGGGTTGGGTACGGCCAGGCACGCTTCGCCATGGCCCTACAGGTGCCGTGGCGGATCGGGAGCGAGACTATCACGGGTAGCCGGGAGAAAGGAGGGTGCCATTTTGACTGGTCCCGGGGCCTGGCGCTACACTGCTTGCATGAAGAAGCGGGTGCTCCTGCCTCCGGCTGTGCGGTCTCCCAATCTGGAGGCTATCCGGGCTGCTGTCGAAGAGGTCGCGGCGGAAAGAGAGCAGCTGGCGGGCGCGAAAGCAGTTGGCCAAAAATCCACCTCTAGAAGACCCCGCAAGCGGGTTATTCTCTCTCCGATCAAACAGGGTTCCAGGACCCCTGAGGAGTTTCGGGCAGCGGCAGAGGCAGCCTTCCGGAGGAGAAGAGAAGCTGGTCACGAGATCCTGCCGCCGGACTTCGAGTGACGCCTACCTCGTCGCCAGTTCGTGAATCGGACGAAGGCTCCTGAGTGGAACAGACATCTTGACTCCTTGCCTATAGCGGCCTAATCTTCGGGCATGGGCGATGTGGCTGAACGTCAGATCCTTTTCCCGCTGAAGAGGGGATCCCGGACGCCGGAGGAATTCGACGCGGCAGTCAAGGCCGTCATCGCTGGCCGCGAGCCCGCAGTCTGGGAGAAAGTCACCGATCACCCCCCGTCACGTGTGCCTCCTCGCAAGGACAGCTCGGACGAGGATTGTTGACAGAGTTTCGGATCCATCCGAAATCGGCCGGCTCGCCCTATGGACTCTGCCTACGTCCGGCAGGTTTTCATCAACTGTCCCTTCGACGTTCAATACAACAATCTCTTCGAAGCGATCATCTTCGCTGTATCTGACTGCGGGTTCCGGCCGCGTTGCGCATTAGAGATCGATGACGGAAGCGAGATCAGGATAGAGAAAATCCTCAACGTCATCTCAGGATGCAAGTTCGGCATCCACGACATCTCGAAGACGGAACTCGACGGCTCAAATCACCTCCCCAGATTCAACATGCCTCTCGAACTCGGACTGTTTCTCGGAGCCAAGCGGTACGGTGACGGCGAGCAGCGCGAAAAGGTCTGTCTCATCCTGGACCGCGAAAGCTATCGATACCAAAAGTTCATCTCTGACATCGCCGGGCAGGACATTCGCGCTCACGAGGAGAATCCCAGGACGGCGATCACGATCGTGCGTAATTGGCTTCGCAACTCGCTTCCCTCGATCAGCCTGCCAGGAGGCGAGCTGATCGCCAACCGATATGAGGTGTTCCGCAGCGAGATGCCTTCGACCTGCCGTGCCTTGGGGCTTTCAGCCGGGCAGTTGACTTTTACCGACTATACATGGCTTGTCTCCGCGTGGCTAAAGCGGAATCCTCTGACTCCGGAGATGGGAGGCGACAAAATCTAGCCTCTGTGTCCGATCGTCGATCTGAACTCTATGCCGTCCCGCCGTTTCTTCCTCCCCGCCCCTGCCGCTTCGCCCGGCGAGACCCGCCTCCAGCGCTGGCGTCGCAAGCGCCGCACCTACGTGCTGCGGTGGTTCGACCGCACGATCCTCTCGCTGTATCGCCTGATCTCCTGGCTCGACCGCCGGGCGCCGATCGAGAAGCGGTACTTCCGCGTCGCCATCTTCGGCTCCAGCCGCATCGAGACCGAGAACGGCTCCTACGCCCGGGTCAAGGAGCTGGCCCGGCAGCTCTCTTTCATGGGCTGCGACATCGTCACCGGCGGCGGTCCGGGCCTGATGCGGGCCGCCAACGAGGGAGCCCGGGCCGGCGCCTATCACTACAAAACGCGCTCCTTCGGCCTCACCATCCTCCTGCCCATGGAGGAGCAGCCCAATCCGTTCCTCGACGAGGTGGCCCAGCACTCGACGTTCTTCTCGCGGCTCCACCAGTTCATCCGGCTGTCGCACGCCTGTATCGTCATGGACGGCGGCCTCGGCACCACTCTGGAGGCCATGATGGTCTTCCAACTCCTCCAGGTGGGAATGCTGAAGGACAGGCCGCTCATCTTCGTCGGCCCCATGTGGCGCGGCCTGCGGTCCTGGATCGAACGCGAGATCGTCGAGCGGGGCCTCGCCTCGCCAACCGACCTGAACGTGGCCTTCTGGGTGGATACGGTCGACGAAGCCGTGGCGGTCGTCACCCGCTATCTGGAGGACTTCCTGAGCCGCCATCGGGTCGTCCTGCCGCCGGCCATCGACGAGCCTCCCGAGGCGGAGCTGGCCCTGGTTTCCGCCGATCCGAATCGATCCAAATAAGGCGAAACGACTCTCGGCACAAGCTTTGCTGAGGCAGCGGGGCCATGGTACGTTGGCCCCGCTGGAGACGTATGACAGGGGAGCGCGCATGTTGACGATGACCATGATCCTTCTGCAGCTCGGCGGTACCCGAGGACCGAGCGCGTTCGATTTCTTTCTGCGCGGCGGGCCGATGGGGAAGTTCGTCCTTGCCGTGCTGGTTGTCTTCTCCGTGGGCTCCTGGTCCGTCATCCTCGGCAAGATGGTGCAGTTCCGGCGCGCCGGCCGGCACAGCGCGCGTTTCCTCGAGGCCTTTCACCGCAGCCAGCGCTTCAGCGAGGTCAACGCCGTGGCCGGCAAGCTCGGCGCCTCGCCGCTGGTGGGGATCTTCCAGGCCGGGTACGCCGAGATCGACGGCCAGATCAAGAACGCTCCCGACCCGGAGCGTGCCGGCGAAAAGCGCGCCTACCGCATCACCTCGCTGCCGGCCCTCCAGCGCACCCTCGCCCGGGCGGCCAACGTCGAGCTGCTGGGAGTGACGCGCTGGCTCGGCTTCCTCGCCACCACCGCCGCGGCGACGCCGTTCATCGGCCTCTTCGGCACCGTCTGGGGCATCATGCAGGCGTTCAACGACATCGGCCTCCAGGGCTCGACGTCGATCGTGGCCGTGGCACCGGGCATCGCCGAGGCGCTCATCAACACCGCGGCGGGCCTCGCGGCGGCCATCCCGGCGCTCATCGCCTACAACTACTTCTCCCAGCACGCCCGCCGGCTGCGCCTGCAGATGGAAGACTTCACCCTCGAGTTCCTCAACCTGGCGGAGCGGAACTTCACCTGACCGCGGACCGTCTCAAGACAAGGGGGAAGGATGGCCTTCAGTCTCGGCAACGGCGGCGGCGATGAAGATCCGGTCCTGGCGGACATCAACGTCACTCCCCTGGTGGACGTGATGCTGGTGCTGCTCATCATCTTCATGATCGCCGCGCCGATGCTGCACCAGGGCGTCGAAGTGGCGCTGCCGAAGGCGGACGCGCCCAACCTGCCGCTGCGCGTGCAGGATCCGCTGGTGGTATCCATCGACCGCAACGGCCGCCTCTACCTGCGCGAGTCGGCGGTGGAGACCGACGAGCTGGTGGCGCGCATCAAGTCGCAGATCGAGTCGCGGGGAGACGACACGGTGTTCCTCAAGGGAGACCGGGAAGTCCCCTACGGCAAGGTGATCGAGGTGCTCGACGTCCTGCAGCAGGGCGGCATCGTGCACGTCGGCATGGTGACGGACCGCGGGAGGCGGCGCGCCACGTGAGCTCGGCGGCGGTCGATCAGATCCTGCACCGGCGGGCGCGCCGCGCCGGCCGCCGGTCCGAGGCGGTGAGCCTGGCCGCCGCCGCCCTCCTCCACGCCGGCGCCGTCGCCCTCATCCTGCTGCTGCCCCGGCTCACCCCGCCGCCACCGCCGCTGGCGTTCGTGCCGGTGCAGATCATCCCCGCCCAGGCGCTGGGAGTGCGCCGGCCGGCGAGCCGCCCGCGGGCCGAGAAGCCGGCGCCGCCGGAGCCCGAGCCGGTGAAGCCCGCACCGGAAGAGCCCGAGGAACCGGCGGTGAAGCCGCCGGAGGAAGCGCCGGTGCTGCCGCCGGAGAAACCGGAGAAGCGGAAGCCCGAGACGAAGCCGCCGGCCGAGCGCTCCACCGGCGCCGAGGCCGCCGGCACCGCGGGCCCGCAGGCCAAGCCGGGGGACGAGGCGGGGCGCCGCGGCGCGCCCGACGCCAGCCCCGCCGGCACCTCCGCCTTCGGCCCCAAGGTCGGCGGCCTGGACAACCCGGATTTCCGCTTCGGCTATTACATCGACCAGATCCTCTCCGCGATCGACGCCAAGTGGCTGCGGCCCCCCCTGGGGGACGAGGTGAAGGCGGTCATCTCCTTCCGCATCGAGCGCGACGGCGACATCACCGACCTCGAGGTGGCGGAATCCTCCGGTTACAATTCGTTCGACCTGGCGGCGCTGCGCGCGGTGCAGAACGCCGCCCCTTTTCCTCCTCTGCCGCGGGCGTACCGCCACGACTCCCTGGGCGTCAACCTGATCGTCCAGTAAATTCCAATGCATCGAGGTGACATGAGACCGAGACCCGCCGCCCTGCTCATCCTGTCGAGCCTGTTCCTGCTCTCCCTGGTGCTCGCCGCCCAGCAGCCGCCTCCGGCCCCACCGCCGCCGGGGGCGCAGCAGCCGACCAGCGTGACGATCGTGCTGCCCCACGGCGGCCAGGCGCGCAAGATGAAGCTCGCGATCCCGGCGTTCCGCGGCGCGGGCCAGATGACGGGCGCGGCGGGCGGCGCCGGCCGGGAACTGGAAGCGACGGTGCGCCGCGACCTCGAGCTCTCCGGCTACTTCGACATCCAGGGGCCGGAGGCCCTCTCGGGTCTCGCGCTCACCGGCGACGTGCAGCAGGACCTCGCGGCCTACCGCTCCACCGGCAACGAGGTGCTGCTGCTCGGCGACCTGCGCGCCGAGGGGGACCGCATGGTCTTCGAGGGCCGGGTGCTCGACCTGGGCAGCGGCCAAGCGGTGCTCGCCAAGCGCTACCGCGGTCCCTTCGACGTCAGCCGCCGCATGGCCCACACCTTCGCCGACGAGGTCATCCGCTTCCTCATCGGCCGTCCGGGGATCGCCATGTCCAGCCTCGCCTTCACCTCGGACCGCAGCGGCAACAAAGAGATCTGGGTCATGGACTACGACGGCGAGAACCAGCGCCGCATCACCGGCCACCGCTCCACCTCGATGTCGCCGGCTTGGAGCCCGAACGGCGGCGCGCTCGCCTACACCTCGTTCTTCAAGGGTCCGCCGGGCATCTTCTTCGCCGACCTGACGAGCGGCATGAAGCGCCCGATCGTCGACTCGGGCTCGCTCAACACCAGCCCGAGCTTCTCGCCGGACGGCCGCCGCATCGCCTTCGCCCGCTCGCTCGACGGCAATGTCGAGATCTTCACCGCCGACATCGGCGGCGGGGGCTTGAGGCGCTTGACCAACTCGAACGCCATCGACACCAATCCGGCGTGGAGCCCGAAAGGCGGCCAGATCGCCTTCACCTCCAGCCGCGCCGGCAATCCGCACCTCTACCTGATGGACGCCGAAGGCGCCGACCAGCGCCGGCTGACCTTCGACGGCACCTACAACGACGGCGCGGCGTGGAGCCCGGACGGCGTCCTCGTCGCCTACACCAGCCGGCGGGACGGCGCCTTCCAGATCGCGGTGACCAACGTGGGGACGCTGGAGACCCAGGTGCTGACCTCCGGGCCCGGCGAGAACGAATCGCCGACCTTCTCGCCCGACGGCCGCAAGATCGCCTACACCTCGCGGCGCAGCGGCAGCAAGCAGATCTACGTCATCGACCTGGAGGGCGGCGGCGAACGGCAGCTCACCCGCGAGGGCAACAACGACCTCGCCGACTGGTCGCGGGCCGTGGCGGAGCGCTAGACGCAAACGGCGGCTCCGCGCAACCCGAACCGGGAAAAGAGGTTGCGGCGATCCGCCGCGGTTTGATACAGTGGCATGAGGTAGGTGAATAGCCGTATCGACGAGCCTTGAAGCGAGGAGACTACGATGAACCGAAAATGGATGATATGGATCGCGGTGCCGGCGCTGTTGACGTTCCTCTACGGCTGCCCGAAGAAGAAGCCGGCCACGCCGCCCGCGGACCTCAACGTCGAGACCACGACCGTGCCGGCGCCGGCGGCTCCCACCACCCAGCCGGAAGAGGTCGAGCAGCCGGCGGCGCCGGTGGTGGCGGATCAGACGGAAGATCCCCTCTCCTCCCAGGACATGCAGGTGGTGATGGACGAGCTGGTGCGGCGCGGCTTCAGCCCGGACGTCTACTTCGACTACGACGAGAGCACGCTGACCGACGACACCCGGGACAAGCTGTCGCGCAACGCCGACCTGCTGAAGAGCCGGCCGGAGTTCTCGATGACCATCGAGGGTCACGCCGACGAGCGCGGCACCAACGAGTACAACCTCGCCCTGGGCGAGCGCCGGGCCAACGCCGTCAAGGACTATCTGAGCTCGCTGGGCGTCGCCGGCGGCCGGGTGCGCACGCTCTCCTACGGCGAGGAGCGCCCCGTCTGCACGCAGAACGAGGAGAGCTGCTGGTCGCAGAACCGCCGCGCCCACATGGTGATCACCGGCAGGTCCAACGTCGGCTGAGATGAAGCTGCGCCACCTCTACCCCGTCGTTTGCCTCGCGGCGGCGCTCGCCGCCGCGGGGTGCGTCTCGACCTCGGACATCCAGGCCCTGCAGGCGCAGCTCTCGGACATCCAGCGCCAGATGCTGCAGATGCAGAAGCTGGCGCCCAGCAAGCAGGAGGTGGCCGACCTGGAGTCGAACGTCGGCCGCCAGATGCAGTCGCTGCTCAAGACCGAGGCCGACATGCAGGTGAAGCTGCAGGACCTCTCCAGCCAGATCGAGGCCCTGCAGGCGAAGCTGGAGGACACCAACTACCGCCTCGCCCAGCTCTCGCAGCAGATCGCCGCCACCAACCAGGAGCTGAAGGCCTTCCGCAGCCAGGCGGAGGCCCCGGCGCCCGCTCCCGAGGGCTCCGTCCCGCCGCCGGCGCCGCAGCCGCCGTCCCCCGGCGCCGGCGCCGACCCCAAGAGCCTCTACGACGCGGCCTACAACGACTACCTCAAGGGCAACTACGACCTCGCCGTGCGCTCGTTCCAGGAATACCTGGCCAACTTCCCCAACACCGACCTCGCGGACAACGCCACCTACTGGATCGGCGAGTCCTACTACCGCCAGCGGCGCTTCCGCCAGGCCATCGAGCAGTTCGACGCCGTGCTCAGCCGCTATCCGCGCAGCGACAAGGTGCCCGGCGCGCTGCTCAAGAAGGGCTACGCCTACCTCGAGCTCGGCGAGCGCCCCCAGGGAGTGGTGCAGCTCCAGCACGTCATCCGCCAGTTCCCGTCGAGCGACGAGGCGAACCTGGCGCGGCAGCGGCTGCGCGAGCTCGGAGTTGACGCCGGCTAGGCCCGGATGCTATAAAGCCCCGTCGCACTTCGGTGCGATTTCGTATTTTTAGAGAGACATCCAAGGAGCTACGAAGGAGTTATGGCGAATACCAAGTCGGCTGAGAAGCGGCACCGTCAGAACGTCAAGCAGCGGGAGCAGAACCGGGCGCAGCGCTCGCGCCTGCGCACCGCCGTCAAGAGCCTCCGCCAGGCGGTGGCGAGCGGCGACGCGGCCAAGGCGGGCGAGCTGCTGCCGGAGACCCTGGGGATCGTCGACAAGACGGCCCAGAAGAAGGTCATCCACGCCAACACCGCCTCGCGCACCAAGTCCCGCCTCGCCAAGGCGGTCGCCGGGCTCAAGTAGGGCTAGAACCCCTCCAGCAAATTCGTCACCAGCGTCTCGGCGAAGCGCTTCGAGGCGGTCTCGATCGTCTGGTCCTCGAGATCGAGGTAATCGGTGGCGGACGCGTTCACCGGATAGTTCTCGCGGAAGGTGTAGCGGTCGCTCTTCCACAGCACCTTCCCCTCGGCGCCCACGCGCTTGAAGGTGATCTGGGCGGTGATCGAGATCTCGTACTCGGTGGCCCGGCCCTCGGCGTCGAAGGTGACGGGAGTGACGCCGAAACCGGTGACGGCGCCCTGGATCTCGGCGTTGGCCTCGGTCTCGCTGCTCACCACCGCGAAGCGCTGGCGGGTCACCAGCTCGGTGGCGATGGCGCGGGTGAGCGCCTGCTCCACCTGCGAGCGCTGGGTGCGGTTCGCCAACGGCTGCAGGTAGACCGAGCGCACGTCCTCCGGAATGTTGGCGCCGCGCCCGACGAGCGCGTAGCCGCAGCCGGCGAGGGCGGCGAGGGAGAAAAGCAGGGCCGCCAGGGACCCGTAGAGCAGGATTCTTCGTCTCATGCGGACTTCCTCGTCACCAGGTTGATCAGCCGGCCGGGCACCAGCACGGCCTTGGCCACGTCGCGGCCCGCCAGGTGCTCCTTCACCTTGGGGCTGGCGAGCACGGCGGCGCGCACCTCCTTCTCGTCCGCCGCGGCGTCCACCTCCACGCGGTCGCGCAGCTTGCCGTCCACCTGCACCACCAGGTGGATGCGCTCGCGGCGGAGCTTGTTCTCGTCGTGCTCCGGCCACGAAGTCTCCAGCAGGCTCTCCGTATAGCCGCGCCGCTCCCACAGCTCTTCCGTGACGTGGGGAGCCATGGGATGCAGGAGCTGGAGCAGTGTGTCATAGGTCTCCTCGCAGCGCAGCCGCGAGGCCGTCTTCTCCTCCACCGCCCGGTAGAGGCTGTTCGACAGCTCCATCAGCGCCGCCACGGCGGTGTTGAAGGAGAAACGCTGCATGCTGTGCGTCACCCGCTGGATGGTGGCGTGGCGGTCGCGCTCCAGCCCGGCGTCCGCCGGCGCCGTCGGCGGCGCCTCGGGCAGCCGCTCGAGCAGCCGCCAGACCCGCTGCAGGAAGCGGTGGGCGCCGGTGACCGCCTCGTCGCTCCACTCGGCCTCCTTCTCGGGCGGACCGATGAAGAGGGTGTAGACCCGCTCCGTGTCGGCCCCCATCTCCTCGATCAGCTCGTCGGGCGACACCGTGTTGCCGCGCGATTTCGACATCTTCTCCACCCGCCCCGATTTGTCCGACCAGCGGGTGATCATCCCCTGGTTGAACAGGTTCTGGAACGGCTCCTCCACCTCCGCCATGCCGAAGTCGTGCAATACCCTGCAGATGAAGCGCGCGTAGAGCAGGTGCAGGATGGCGTGCTCGATGCCGCCGATGTACTGGTCCACCGCCATCCAGCGGTTCGCCACCTCCGGATCGAACATGCGGTTGGCGTCGCGCGGCGAGAGGTAGCGCAGGTAGTACCAGGAGCTGTCGACGAAGGTGTCCATGGTGTCGGTCTCCCGCCGGGCGGCGGCACCGCACTTCGGGCACTTCGTCTCCACGAACTCCTTCGAGCGCGACAGCGGGTTGCCCTCGCGGCCGGTGAACTCGACGTTGTACGGCAGCTCGACGGGGAGCTGGCCGTCCGGCACCGGCACGATGCCGTGCTTGTCGCAGTAGACGACGGGGATCGGCGTCCCCCAGTAGCGCTGGCGCGAGATCAGCCAGTCGCGCAGGCGGTAGGTGACCTTGCCCTGGCCCCAGCCCTTCTCCTGCAGCCAGTCGATGAAGCGCTGGATGGTCTCGGGAGAATCCCGCAGACCGTCGAAGGGCGGCGCGTTGCGGATGACGCCCTGGTGCAGGATCGCCTCCGTCATCGTGGCGGCATCGACGTCGCGGTCCTCCAGGTGATACACCAGCCGCACGGGCAATCCCTCCTGGCGGGCGAAGGCGAGATCGCGCACGTCGTGGGCCGGCACCGCCATGACGGCGCCGGTGCCGTACTCGGGGAGCACGTAGTTGGCGAGCCAGATGGGGATCTCCTCGCCGGTCGCCGGATTGACGGCCGCCGCGCCGGTGTCGCGCCCCTCCTTGGGCGTCTCCTCGGCCGAGCGCTGGATGCGCGGCGTGTTGCGCACCTTGTCGATCCAGGCCTCGATCTCCGCCTTCTGCGGATGGCCCGCGATCAACCGCGCCGCGAGCGGATGCTCGGGGGCCAGCACCATGAAGGTGGCGCCGTGCACCGTGTCCGGCCGGGTGGTGAACACCGTCACCGTCTCCTTCAGGGCCGGGATCTTGAAACGGATCTCGGCGCCCTCCGAGCGACCGATCCAATTGCGCTGCATCACCTTGACCTTCTCGGGCCAGCCCTCCAGATCGTCGAGGCCGGCGAGCAGGCGGTCGGCGTAGTCGGTGATGCGGAAGAACCACTGCTCCAGGTCGCGCTGCACCACCGGCGTGCCGCAGCGCTCGCAGGCGCCCTCGACCACCTGCTCGTTGGCGAGCACCGTGCGGCAGCTCGGGCACCAGTTGACCGGCGCCATCTTCTTGTAGGCGAGCCCCTTCTCCAGCATGCGCAGGAACAGCCACTGGTTCCAGCGGTAGTACTCGGGGAAGCAGGAGGCGATCTCCTTCGACCAGTCGTAGAGGATGCCCCAGCGCCGGAACTGCTCCTTCATCACCTTGATGTTGGCGAGCGTCCAGTCGCGCGGATGGACGCCGCGCTGGATGGCGGCGTTCTCCGCCGGCAGGCCGAAGGCGTCCCAGCCCATGGGGTTGAGGGCGCGCTTGCCGTTCATGCGCAGGAAGCGGAAGAGCGCGTCGCCGAGGATGTAGTTGCGCCCGTGGCCGACGTGGAGGCGGTCTCCCGACGGATAGGGAAACATCATCAGCATGTAGTACTTGCCGCGGGCGTGCCGGAGGTCCACCTCGGCCGTCCGCTGCCGCTCCCAGCGATCCTGCCACTTGGCCTCGACCGCCTTGTGGTCGTATCCGTTGCTCATCCCTCTGCTCTCTTTCCGCTCAAGTCAGGCTGCCCGGGAAGGTGTGCTGCTTCAGCAGGCCGTCCAGCAGGCCGTTGACGAAGCGCCCGGACTGCTCGGAGCCGAACTTCTTCGCCAGCTCGATCGCTTCGTCGAGCACCACGAGCTTCGGCGTCTCCTGCTCGTGGAGCATCTCGTAGATGGCGAGGCGCAGGATGTTGCGGTCCACCGCCGGCATGCGCTCCAGCCGCCAGTTGTCGGCCTGGCTGCGGATCAGCTCGTCGATCCTCTCGCGGTTGTCGAGCGTGCCGCGGACGAGGTCCTGGGCGTACTCGAACGCCTCCACCACGCGCTGCCGGCGCCGGGTGAATTCCTCCCGCTCCTCGGCCGTCTTCCGCCTCTCCGCCGACGCCTCCCTGGCCAGGTACTCCGAGAGATCGAAAGTGTTGAAGATGTGCGGCAGCGGGCTGCCTCCGAGGTCGCTCTGATAGAGCATCTGGACCGCCATCTCCCGCGCCGTGCGCCGCTTTCCCGCTGTCATGGACCTCGCCTCAAAGACCCCAGTCGAAGGACTTCACTGAAAACAAGGGCCGCTCCCGCAACCGGGAACGGCCGCGCCTTGGCGCGCAATCATAGCCGGGGCGGGGGCCTGTCGCTAGGGGCGCAGGCGCGCGAAGAGATCCGCCATCTCCAGCGCCGCGAGCGCCGCCTCCCAGCCCTTGTTGCCCGCGCTGCCGCCGGCGCGCTCCCGCGCCTGCTCGAAGGTCTCGCAGGTCAGCAGGCCGAAGCCTACGGGTACGCGGTGCCGCTCGGCCACGCTCGCGATGCCGCGGCTCGCCTCGGCGCAGATGTAGTCGAAGTGCGGCGTCTCGCCCCGGATGACGACGCCGATCGCCACCAGCCCGTCCACGCCGCCGGCCGCGGCCACTTCCTCCAGCGCCTGCGGGATCTCCCAGGCGCCGGGCACCGACACCAGGTGGATGTTCTCCGGCCCCACCCCGTGCCGCCGCAGGCAATCCACGGCGCCCTCGACCAGCAAATCGCCCACCGCCGAGTTGTAGCGCGAGGCGACGATGCCGAACCGCCTTCCGGCGGCGCTCGCGGACCCTCTGGTTTCACGGATTTCACTCAAGGCGATGCTTTCCGGGGCGGCTGGAGTATAGAGAAACTGGCCGGACATTTGCACCTTTCAGGCCCTGGAGGGAGCGTTCGGAGGACGCAGCCTTTGGAGGACACCATGAAACGCAACCTCGTCCGCTCGATATTCCTGATTTCGGTCCTGGTTCCAGGCCTGTCCGGCCGCGCCCCGGCCCAGGTCGGCTCGCGGCTCGTCGTCTGCCCGCCGGCCGCCATCTCCCCCGGCTGGATCAAGGTCGACGTCCTCTCGTCGCCGGCCACCTGCGGCGGCGACGGCTGGGTGCTCGAGACGTACACCGACAAGGCCGTCGGCTCGGCGATGGTGGTCTGCGCGGATCAGGCCACTCCGCCCGGCTGGGAGACCCTCGGCATCGCCACCAGCTCCGGTCAGTGCACCGGCGGCACGTTCACGGGGGACAACATCAAGGCGATCCGGCGGGTGGACTAGGGACCGACAGCGCTGCGCGCCATCTGCCGCAAAAACAATCCATACGCCGGCGCGCAGAGCGCCTTGATCACGATATCCGCGACGATCCCCGAGAAGGCGAGCGCCATCAACCGGTACTCCCGGCGGCCGAACGGCCACCATCGCCGTACCAGCAGCGGCCGCGAGAACAGCGCGCCGAGGAGCACGAAGGCGCAGACCCGCAGCACCGACCAGGGCACCCAGGCCGCCATCGAGCCCAGAAAAGGATGGCCGCTGGCGGCGGCATAGCTGCCGACGAAGTAGCTCATGTAGGCCACCAGGAAGGCTCCCAGGCTCAGCCCCAGGTAGCCGCCGCTCGCATAGGTCAGCACGAGGAAAACGCCCAGGTGCAGGAGGTGCGGGGGGATGAAGGCCGCCGGCTCGTTCTCGGGGCCGGCCCCGGTGGCGATCCAGCCGAACATCTCCTGGCGGTAGGGCTCGCCGTGGAGGATCCCCGCCCGCGCCGCCTCCGGCAGCCAGAGGACGAGCACGATCACGCCCAGGCTCAGGAGGAAGGCCCAGGCGATGCCGAGGATCCAGGCGCGGTAGGAGTCGCCCTCCTTCACGCGCTCGCGGAAGGCGAACCAGAGCGTCAGCGGCGCGACGAGCGGCAGCGCCCATTTCCCGCCGGGGACGAGCGCCAGCAGCGGCACGAACGGCGTGAGCAGCAGCGGCCAGGTCACAGCGCCCCTCCCGCCGGCCCGAGATGGATCTCCTCCACCAGCGTCGACGGATCGGCGTCGAGCACGTAGCCCAGGGCGCGCGCCACCTCGTGAGGCGGCACCATCGCGGCGCGGTTCCACTCGCCGGGGAGACGGTCCCAGATCGGCGTGTCGGTGGCTCCGGGATAGAGCGCCGCGATGCGCACCCCCGTACCCTGCAGCTCCTCGCGCAGCGCGGCGACGAGGCCGCGCAGGCCCCACTTGCTGGCGCAATAGGCCGACCAGCCGGGAAAGCCCCTGGTGGCGGCGGCGGAGAGGAGAGGAATGATCCACCCGCGGCCGCGCGCCTTCATTGCCGGCAGCAGGGCGCGGATGAGCAGGAAGACGCCGGTGAGATTGGTCTCGAGGATGGCGTCGAAATCATCGGGAGACGTCTCCTCCACCGGCGCGATCGCGGCCACGCCCGCGGCCGGCACCACCACGTCGGGGGCGCCCCAGCGCGCGCGGATCTCCTCGGCGCTCCGCTCCAGGGCCAGGGCGTCGCGCACGTCGCAGGGGAGGATGATGGCGCTCGCGCGCGCAGAGGGTCCGGCGAGCTCCAGCGTCTCCTCCAGCGGCGCCTGCCGGCGGCCGAGGAGCGCCAGCGCATAGCCGCGCCGCGCCAGCTCCAGGGCGATCTCCCGCCCCAGGCCCGAGCCGCCGCCGCTCACCACCGCCACGCCTGCGTTTTCGGTGCTCATCCCAGCTCGCACGCGCCGGAGAGCATATCAGGCGCGGCCGTAGTGCGTCTCAAGCAGGGCCAGGACCTCGCGGTTGAGCAGCCACACCCTAGGTGCCGGGAAGTCCCACCGAAGACAGCGGAGTCTCCCGCCTCGCGGCACGGCCGTTGACGCCTTCTCGACCACCGAGAAGTCCCGGGGGAGTGGGGCTGGAGCACCTGTAATAGGCAGCGAGCCTCGCAGGCTTGTGAGGGTGAAATTTTCGCGTTAGAGAGGAGCCTTCGATGAGCAGCGAAACCAAAATCACGGCCAAGCCGATGCAGATGCTCGCCAAGTACGTAACGTCCATCGACCATGTCGCCATCGCCGTCCAGGATCTCGAAGAGTCGATCAAGTTCTATACTGAAGTGCTAGGGTTCGAGCTCAAGGAGCGCCGCCGCACCGAGGGCAAGCAGACCGCCATGATCTCGGCGGTCCTCAAGGCGGGCCCTGTGACGGTGGTGCTCCTTCAGGGAACCGCACCGGAATCGCAGGTCTCCCGCTTCGTCGAGCATTTCGGCCCCGGCGTCCAGCACCTGGCTCTCGGCGTCCAGAACCTTCCTGAGATGACCGTAGAGCTCGAGGCGGCAGGCCTTGAATTCGACACCACCGTCATCAACAGCCCGGGCCTGCGGCAGATCTTCTCCAAGCGCGAGAAGGGCTCGGGAATGATGTTCGAGTTCATCGAGCGCATGGGCGGCGACTTCTCCGACCAGAGCGTGCAACAGCTCTTCGAGCAGCTCGAGAAGAAGGACGCCTTCTAACCGCCTTCGGTGCCGCCTCGTGAACATTCGGGCATCTCTGGCATGAGGACATGAGGAGAAGAATGCCGTGGGCGACGACAGCGTACTGATCCTCAACGGGGAAGACGTCGCGGCCCTGCTTGCTCACCGAGAGGCCGAGGTCATCGAGGCCGTGAGGAGCGCCTACGTGGCCCATCACGACGGCAAGAGCTCACTGCCTCATTCGACGTTCCTGCGCTTTCCCGGCAACGAGGTCGACCGCATGATCGCCCTGCCGGCCTACCTTGGGGATGGGTTCGAGATCGCCGGGGTCAAGTGGATCTCCTCTTTTCCGACGAACGTCCGGCACGGCATAGCCCGCGCGTCGGCGGTGCTCATCCTCAACGACCGGCGGTCCGGCCGGCCCGCAGCGATCCTGGAAGGGTCTCTGATCAGCGCCCACCGCACCGCCGCAAGCGCGGCCCTGGCGGCCCGTGCCCTCCTGGCTGAACAGACCGCGGACAGGGTCGGGTTGATCGGCACCGGGTTGATCAACCTCGAGGTCGCAAAGTACCTCAACGTCGCGACCGGGGCCGGGAGCTTCCTGCTCTACGACCTCGACGCGGCGCGCGCCGGCCGTTTCAGCTCGGCGCTCGGCGGGACGCTGGAGAACGTCGAGACCCGCATCGCGGCGAGCACGGAAGAGGTGCTCGCCGCGTGTCCTCTCGTCTCCTTCGCCACCACGGCCGTTCGTCCCCACGTGCACGATCTGTCGATCTGCCCCCCGCAGGCGACCGTTCTGCACATCTCCTTGCGCGACCTCGCTCCCGAAGCGATCCTGGCCTGCGACAACGTCGTGGATGACGTGGATCACGTCTGCCGGGAGCAGACCTCGGTGCATCTAGCGGAGCAGATCACCCACGGCCGCGGCTTCATCCGTTGCACCCTGGCCGACATCCTCAAGGGGGAGAAGCCGGCGCGGCGCGGCGACGGCTCGGTCGCCGTATTCAGCCCTTTCGGCCTGGGCATCCTGGACATGGCGGTCGGCAAGCTGGTGCTCGATGCGGCATACGCCGCGGGCCGGGGCACCGCCATCGCCTCGTTCCTACCCGCAGGCACACCCTAGATAGGTGGCAGGTGGCGCGGCTCCCATCGGAAACGCCTGGCCGGCAAACCGTTTTCACCCACGTCGCGACGTCTTCTATTGCCGGGACTGAGGATTCAGGCACCATTCGAGAACGGCCATGGCGCTTGTCATCTTGTGGTACGCCTGACGGAAGGCGATGCTCTGCGGCCCATCGAGAACCTCGTCAACCACCTCGTAGCCGCGCATGGCGGGCAGGTCGTGAAGGAAGACCGTCGAACCGTCCCGCTTCGAGACCTCGGCCATGATCTTCCGGCTGACTGTATAGGGTCGGAACTTGTCGATCCAATCGGTCTCAGCCTTCTGGACGCCCATGGTGAGCCAGCGGGTGGTGTAGACCGCGTCCACTTCCAGCGGCAGGCGATGGAGGTCGTGATGCTGTTCGACCTCTGCCCCATGGTCCGCGGCCGTACCCCGGATCTCCTCCATGAAGCGGGCTGGAAGTCCGTATCCCTCGGGGGTGACCAGGGTCAGCCGCATGCCGGGAATCCGCGCGACAGCCAAGGCGATCGCGGACGCCGAGTTGTTCCCCTCCCCGAGATAGAGCAGGTGGAGTCCGGAAAGCCGGCCGAAACGCTCCCGCAGAGTGGTGAGGTCGGCCAGCGCTTGGGTCGGGTGCTCGTTCTTGCTCATCGCGTTGACGATCGCCATCCGGTCCTGGTCGGCGAGTTGGCGCATCTCGTCGATCGAATCATTGGTGCGGATGACGAGCGCGTCGAGATAGTTGGCCAATACGCGGGCGGTATCCGGGATGGTTTCGCCGGTCGCGATCTGCAGGTCGTTGGGGCCGTAGGCGATGACCTGGGCCCCGAGCTGCATCGCGCCGACGGTGAAGGACGTCCGGGTGCGGGTGGAGGTCTTGCGGAAATAGATACCGACGACGCGGGCGGCCAAGGGCCGGCGATCCCGCCAACGTCCTTCGGCGATAGCGATGGCGGTCTCCACCAAGGACAGAAGCGACCCGGACTCCAGATCAGAAACGGAAAGCAGGTGCCTTACGGACATGCGAATCCTCGCGCGAAAGGAAATTGCGTATAGCCTCCGCCGCACACAACGCCTCCGAAGAACCTTGCGGATTGTGCTGCTGTGCCAAGCCAAAGGTCATTGAGGCTGCCAGCCGCGCAGCGCTTCCACCATGCCACGCTCGCTCGCGTCGCTCAAACGTCGCTTCTCCACCTCCGGCACTGACGCGATCTCCAGACTGAGCAACCGGTTGGCATGCGTCATGAAGTCACCAAAGCGCTGTTGCGTCATGCCTTTGCCCATCAGGTAGGGGATGATCCAAAAATCGAACGACCACTGCGGCAGCCAGTGTGAATCTCCGATCTCGAGGAAGAGGCGGTCGATCCGATCCATGGCCTCGAGGCTATCCATCGTGTCGTGCGTCCAACTGAACCCTTCACCGTCGATGCCGTACTGCTCCTTGCGGAAGAAGATCGGCGTCCCCGGCTCGCAATACCAAATCTGCGAACGGTAGTAGTCGAGCTTCGTTTCTTTGATGAAGTCGACGGTTTCCCGGACGGTCTCCTCGGTCTCTCCAGGGAAGCCGGTGATGAAGGACCCGAAGGTCAGAATCCCGCGTTGGCGCAGCAGGCGAATACCTTCCATGTATTGGGGTACGGCGGCGTGTTTATCCATGTTCTTGAGGATGGTGTTCGATCCCGACTCGATACCGAGAAACACGCCGCGACAACCGCTTTCGGCCATCAGGTCGATAGCCTCCTCGTCCGAGTTACTGCAGCGGAAGTAGGAGAACCAATTGAAGCCGTAGCGCTTGCGGATCATCAGCCGGCAGATTTCTTTGAAGCGGGGCAGAGGGACATTGAAGGTGTCGTCGATGAATACCGTGTTGCGCACGCCGCCGACTTCGCGCATGGCGTCGAGCTCCTTCTCGATCGTGTCGAGCCTCGCCAGCGTCAGCTTGCCCGCCCGCGTCGGATAGGCGCAGAACGAGCAGGAAAAGGCACAGCTACGTGCCGTGCGGGTCTGTAATGTCGCGCCCAGATCCTCGTCGGCGAAGAAACGCCAGTCGAGGTAGTCCTCATCGAGCGAATTGTTCTCGGGCTCGCTCCTGGTCATCGTGAGCTTGCCATCGGCGGCCCGATAGACAAGGTTGGGAACGGCAGACAGGTCGCCGCCGTCGCGCAGGCATTGCACGACATGCGACAAGGTGAGCTCTCCCTGCCCTTCGATCACGTAAGCATCCGCCCCCATGTCGTCGAGCGCCAAGAGCAGCTCGGCCGGAGGAAAGCGCCGGTGATGGTTGGCGACGAGCGGACCTCCGACGACGATCTTGACCTCACGGTCGTACTGCCGGATGACACGAACGATCTCCGTTACCGGGAAGTTCAAGCCGTAAAAGGTAGTGGTAATCGCAACGCAGAGCGGCTTCTCGGCAAGATATTCCCTGAGCTTGTCCTGCTCGTAGAGGAAGAGGTTGATGTACTTCGCGCGGAAACCGCGCCGGCGCAAGAAGCTGGTCAGGTAAACGGCCGCCAGGTTGGGGATATCACCCGACTTGAACTCATCCTCGACACCGGCGTCCTGGCCGGCCGCCTGCCGAAAGGCATGGCTCAGCAACTCGGCGTAGTTCATCTTGCGGCCACCGGCATGGACGAAGCTGAACTTGAGGTCGCGATACGCCGCAGATTCTTCGCCAAGACGTCGAATCATTCTCTCGTAGTCCTCGAAGCGGGGTTCGTAGTATCCGATCGTTACACAGTCGAGAGAATGGCTACCTGCCATAGCACTTCCTTTCGGATATCACCCAATCCGCAGCAGTTGGAAGGCGTTCACGTCTTCCTCGTGCTCCTCTCCTGCCCCTACCCGCTAACCCGCCGTGGAAGACCACGGGCCCCGCAGAGTTAGTAGAGGATAGTATACTCCTGAACGCATGGATGCGCCCAAGGCCCGAGCCGCCGCCGCGCCCCTCGGCAACGGCCGGCCGGCAAACCGTTTTCGCCATGTCACGTCTAAGGGAGAGAGGCCCACCTAGGACGAGGAGGGACTGTGGAGACATTGCTGCGCGACATCCGCCTTTCAGTGCGCGACCTCATGGCGCGTCCGGGATTCACCGCCGTCGCCCTGCTGACGCTGGCGATCACCATCGGAGCCAACACGGCGATGTTCAGCATCGTCCATGCGACGCTGCTGCGGCCGCTGCCTTTCGCCAGCCCGGACCGGCTGATGGCCATCCATCTCGTGCTTCCCAAGAGCCTGCAGGAACAGGTGGGGCGGGCGGAGTTGGTGTGGTCCTACCCGAAGTTCGAAACCTTCCGTGCGGCGCAGCGGTCCTTCGCCAATCTCGCCCTGTATCAGCAAACCGAGATGACCCTCACCGGCCGCGAGCTGCCGGAACGGCTGACCGGCGAAGCGGTAGGAGCGACGTACTTCCAGACGTTGGGCATCATGCCGGCGGTGGGGCGCACCTTCGTTCCCGAGGAAGACACGCAGCCGGGTACCCGCACGGTCGTCGTGCTCGGGTATTCCCTCTGGACGCGCCAATTCGGCGCCGATCCGCAGGCAGTGGGCACCCTGGCGAGCCTCGACGGCAAGCCCTACTCCATCGTGGGCGTGGCCCCGCCGGGATTCAAGGGATTGACGGGGAGCGCCGACTTCTGGGTGCCGGTGACGGCCCGCGCCGCGGATCTCCTGTCGGGGGCCTTCTCGCACGAGTTCGATCTCGTCGGCCGGCTGGCGCCGGAAGTCACCCCGCAGCGCGCGGCGAGCGAAGTCGCCGCGCTGGGGCGGCGGATAGAAGAAGCCCATCCGTCGCCCGAGGCGACGGAGCGCGGCTGGGGAGCGTCGGCGCGGCCGCTGGCGGAAGAACGCGTCGATCCGGCCATCCGGCGGGCGGCGCTCGTGCTCTTTGTCGCCGTCGCGTTGGTCTTGCTGATCGCCTGCGTGAACCTGGCGAACCTGCAACTCGCGCGCGCCGAGGCGCGCCGAGGCGAGATGGCGGTCCGGCTGGCCATCGGCGCCAGCCGGGGCCGGCTCGTCCGGCAGCTCCTGACGGAGAGCCTCATGCTCGCCGTCGCGGGCGGCCTCGCGGGTATGCTGCTCGCCTGGTTTTGCGTGCGCGCGCTGTCGGCGATCGATCCCGCGGCGACGATGACCTCTCTCGGCCGGCCGCTCGAAGGGCTCTCGTCCCTCGTCCTCTCCTCGATCCGCATCGACGGCACGGCCCTCGCCTTCACCCTCCTGGTGGCTGCGGCGACCGCCGTGCTCTTCGGGCTCGTGCCGGCGGTGCGCGCTTCGCGGGTGGCGGTTTCGGATGCGCTGAGAGGCGGAGAGGACGCCGAGCGCAATCGGCGGATCCGGCCGCTCGCCGGACGAGGCGTTCTGGTTTCACTGGAGATCGCGCTTACCCTCGTGCTGCTGATCGCGGCGGGGCTGACGATCAAGAGTCTGGCCACCCTGCTCGGCACGAATGTCGGTTTCGATCCCCGGCACGTCTTGACGGTGCGGGTGAGCCTGCCGGAAGAAGCCTACACGCCCGAGTCCTCGGGTCCCTTCTTCAGCGAGCTGCTCACGCGCGTGCGGGAGATCCCCGGCGTGACCTCGGCGGCGCTGGGCAACTGCCCGCCCCTCGCCGGCGGCTGTAACGAGAGCACGATCACGTTTCTCGATCGGCCGCCGGTGCCGGAGGGGCAGGGACCCTCGGTGGGCGTTAACTTCATCACGCCGGGATATCTCGACAGCTTGCGGGTCCCTCTGCTCCGCGGCCGCGATTTTACGCCGGCGGACCGCCAAGGGACACCGAAAGTCGTGCTCATCAACGAGACGGCGGCGCGGCGGCTCTGGCCCGGCGAGGATCCGCTCGGCAAGCGGGTCGGCGTGACTCAGGGCGGCTTCCAGGACGGCGCCGAGGTCGTGGGGATCGTAGGCGACATGCGTTTCGTCAGTGCCGAGGAGCCGCCCAAGCCCGACGTGTTCATCTCGTATCACCAGACCTCGCGGCGCTCGGCAATGCTGTACGTCCGCACGGCGGGCGATCCCCAAGCGATCGTCGGCGCGGTGCGGCGGGCCGTCGTCTCCATCGACCGCTCGCTGCCGGTCTATGACGTGAAGACGATGGCGGAGCGGGCGGCGGCGGCCACCGCGCGCACCCGCTACAGCGCTACGCTGCTGGCCGTTTTCGCCGCCATCGCGCTGGTGCTCGCGGCGGTCGGAGTGTACGGAGTGACGGCCTACGACGTGACGCAACGGACGCGGGAGATCGGCATCCGCATGGCTCTGGGCGCCGACCGCCGCGCCGTGCTGGCGCTGATCTTGCGGCAAGGTCTCGCCTTGACTTTGGCCGGCACCGCGTTCGGCCTGGCGGTCGCCTATGCGGCGACGCGCGGGCTACAGGCGCTCCTCTACGGCGTGGCGCCGACGGACCCGGCTACGTTCATCGCCATCACGGTCTTGATGGCGGCGGTGGTCACGGCGGCCTGCGTGTTGCCGGCGGGGCGCGCGATGCGGATCAATCCGCTGGTGGCGATCCGGCAACAGTAGCGAGACACCACTCCAGCACGGCCATCGCTCCGAATTGTTTGTAGCGCGCCTGCCTCCAGGCCAGGCTCTGGGCACCATCCAGCACCTCGTCGTCCACGTCCTCGCCGCGGACCGCGGGCAGGTCGTGGAGAAAGATCGTCCCCGACGCCCTGGAGACCCGGGCCATGACCTCGGCGGTGACCTTATAGGGAGCGAAGCGCTCGCGCCAAGCTGTCTCTCCCTTGGCGACCCCCATCGTCTGCCAGCGGCTGGTATAGACGGCGTCCACATGCCGCGGCAGCGCCGCCATGTCGTGGTGCTGCTCGATGAGAGAGCCGGTCTCCGCGGCGAGTTTCCAGGCGCGCTCCAGTTGCGGGGCCGGTAGGCCATATTCCTCGGGAGTCACCAGGGTCAACCGCATCTCGGGGAGGCTCGCCATCAACAGGGCCAACGCCGCCGCCGTGCTGTTGCCTTCGCCCAGGTAGAGGACGTGGAGGCCGTGCAGGCGACCGAACGCCTCGAGCAGCGTGCCGAGGTCGGCGATGGCCTGGGTCGGATGCTCGTCCTCGGTCAGGGCATTGACGATGGCCATCTCGTCCTGGACGGTCGCCCAGGTCCGCATCTCTTCCATGCTCTCGTTGGTGCGGATGACCAGGATGTTCAGATAACCGGAGAGAGTACGCGCCGTGTCTTCCAGGGTTTCGCCGGTCGCGATCTGCAGATCCGCGGGACCGAACGCGATGGTGGAGGCCCCCAGCCGGATGGCGGCCGAGGTGAAGGAGGTGCGTGTCCTCGTCGAAGACTTCCGGAAGTAGACGCCGACGATCCGGCCGGCCAGTGGGCGCGTGTCAACCGTACGCCCGGACCCGAAGTCGACCGAGCGCTCCACGAGGTGGCGCAAGTCACGCGCGTCCAGGTCCGCGATCGAGAGGACGTGTCGGACAGGCACAGGGAGGCTCATCGTATCACGGCCAGTCGGCACCTTCGCGCGGGAGCCCCGTCGGGCTCCCGCGCATTGCAACCCGTCGCGTCAGTTCTGGTTGAAAGCGCGTTCGAGATACTCGCTCGCCGCGGGATCTTCCGACTGGGAGAGCCAGAAGAACGCCTCCTTGCGGATCTCGCGGTCATCCGTCTCCTTGCCGGCGCGGATCAGATAGGGGACCGCCTTGCCTTTCGGCAGTTGGGAGAGCGCGAAGACGGCCTGCTTGCGGACGCTCAGGTCCGGATCGTCCTTGACGGCTTTCAGGATCGTGTCGGGTGCCTCGGGGGCGTCCATGTGGGCTAAAAAGAAGAGAGCCTCGCCGCGGATCTCTCGGTTGGGGTCCTCGCGGCCGACGCGGGCGATCGTCTCCGCCCCGGCGGGCGTCCCGCTGGTGCTGAGCGACAGCATGGCCTTTTTGCGGATCTCATCGTCCGCCGACTCGTCGCGGAGCACGCCGGCCACGAAACGGGCGCCGCTCTCGCCGCGTGTAGCGCCGATGAAGAAGACGGCGTCCTCGCGCGTCTTGCGGGAAACCCCAGGCGCCGAGACGAGATCCTCCAGGGCGGATTCCGCGTTGGCGTTCCGGTGCATAGCGAGGGCGAAGACCGCCTCCGTGCCCGGATCGCCCTGACTCGTCCTGGCAACCTCCGCGAGATAGGCGACGCTCTCCTCAGGCTTGACGTTGCCGAGGGAGACGAAGCGGCCGTCGCCCGCATCGAGGGTGCAGTCCTCGGAGAAAGTGCGGACCTCGGCCAGCTTTCCCGCCGCGAAGCGGAGGAAGACCTTCAACCGTGGATCGGGTACCGGCTGGTCGCGGTCTCGCATCCCCCAGCCCTGGCTGTGGCTTGCGAGATAGCAGGTGGTGGAGCGGCCCTTGTCGTAGCAGCAGATGCGCCCCTGGCCGGCCGTCATGGGCACCGAATAACCGGCCCAGAACGCCTCGCCGTTGCGCGCGCCGGCCTGCTGCAGCGCGGCGCGGAGCCCGGCGGCGGCCGATAGGGTCTCGAGACGCGCGTTCGAGACCAGCGGCTCCTGAGGAGCTCCTTGCGCCGGAAGCGACAAACCGGCCAGGAGCAGGGGGAGAAGGGACAGCAGGATCACGATCGAGCTCTTTCTCATGATTCGGCCCTCAAGGTTCGTGGGACAGGATCCCATTCCAACCCGTTAGACGAAGGCGGCGCAGCGCCGGTTAGCCTTCTCTCATCAATTTAGTCGCCGGATCGCTCGCGGAGCCGGGCGGGCGGCGCGCGCCCCCGCCACCGTTGGCCGAACGGGGATATCATCGCTCGGGAATGAACGACTGCATCGATCTGCGTAGCGATTCGGTGACCCTGCCACCGGCCGGGATGCTGCAGGCGATGTGCCAGGCGCCTCTCGGCGATGACGTCTACGGGGAAGATCCTACCGTCAACAGCCTGGAAGCGAAAGCTGCGGAGATGCTGGGCATGGAGGCGGCCTTGCTGGTCCCCAGCGGGACGATGGCCAACCTCCTGGCGCTGATCGCGTATTGTCCGCGCGGCACCAAGGTCCTCGTCGGCGAGCGTTCCGACCTCTGGCTGTGGGAAGCGGGAGGGGCTTCCGTGCTCGGCAGCCTGGTCTACCATCCCGTCCCGACCCAGCCGAACGGCGAGCTCGCCCTCGAGGACCTCGACGAGGCGATCTTCGCTCAGGACGATCCGCAATGCGCCATCGTGCGCTTGGTCTCCATCGAGAACACCCACTGTCTTTGCGGCGGCCGCGTGCTGACGCTCGATTATCTTCAGCGGCTCCGCAGCTTCACCCACCAGCGCGGGCTCGCCCTGCACCTCGACGGCTCGCGGATCTTCAATGCCGCGGTGGCCCTGGGTCTTCCCGTCGCGCAGATTGCCCGCCATGCCGACTCGGTCGCTTTCTGCCTGTCGAAGGGTCTGGCCGCGCCGATCGGCTCCGTCCTCGCCGGCAGCGGTGACTTCATCGCCGCCGCCCGCCGGCTCCGCAAGATGGTCGGCGGCGGCATGCGGCAGGCCGGCGTCATCGCGGCGGCCGGGATCTTCGCTCTGGAGCATATGATCGACCGGCTCGCCGAGGACCACGCCAACGCTCGCAGGCTGGCGGAAGGGTTGTTCGCCGTTCCCGGCCTGCTCCTCGATCCTGCGCTCCCGGAGACCAACATGGTCTTCTGGCGCCTGCAGGAGGACCGCGGCCTCACCGTGGAATCGTTCCTGAGCTCCCTGGAGCGTCAGGGCGTGCGCGTGCTGGAGCTGGGAAAAGGCCGGCTTCGGGCCGTGCCTCACTTCGGCATCACCGCGGACCACATCGAACGTGCCGTCGACGCGATCGCCAGAGCGGTACGGCAGGGCTGACCTTCGGATCCTTCCCCGCATCAGACACCGCTCGTCAGGATCTCGCCGCCTGGAGATGCAGCTCGAGGCGGGAACTGAGCTGCTCGGCCAGGACCTCGACGTCGGGGACACGCACGATGCTGTGGTGATCACCCGGTACTTTGACGACATCCATTCCCCCTCCGGCCCAACGCCCCCAGCCCAGCTTCGACGACGACCGGGACGCGCCGGCGGTCCTCGCGACGGCCCGGAACAGGGTGACCCGCCCACCGAAAGGCTTCGGCCTGTATTGCAACATCGCCTGGACGTTGCCACGGAAGATCTGGAAGAGCCTGGCGAATTGGGCGAGATCCACGTCGGGAGGCAGCACTCTGGCCTCCCTGGTCGCTTCGAGAACGCGGTTCAGGCGCTCGGCCGGCGCCAGGTCCTGCACCTGCTCCTGCAGGGCATCGAGATCGAGACCTGCCAGGTCGAGCCCGAGATCCCGGGCAAAGCTCAGCATCAGCGTCCCCTCCTCGATCCCGGCCCGCGCCAGCTCGCGCGTCGGAGCGTGCGCGTCGAACAGGGCGAGCAAGGTGACGCGCTCGCCCTGCGCCTCGAGCTGGCGGGCCATGTCGAAGGCCACGACGCCGCCCATCGACCACCCCCCGAGGAAGTAGGGGCCCGCAGGCTGGACGGCGCGGATCTCCCGCAGGTAGACGCCGGCCATCTCCTCGATGGTGTCCGGCGGCGTCGACTCGCCCACGAGGCCGGGAGCCTGGAGACCGTAGAAGGGTTGCTCCGTCCTCAGCCGGCGTGCCAGCTCGATATAGCAGAGGACGTTGCCGTGCGCCGGGTGGACGCAGAAGAACGGCGGCTCCATGCTCCCGGGTTGGATGAGGACCAGGGACGAGGCGGGCTCCTCGGGCCGCCGCTGCCGCAGGGCCGCCGACAACCGCTCGATCGTCGGCGTCTGGAAGAGCAGCGAGATCGGCAGGCGGACGCCGAGCAGACGTTCGATCCGCGACATCAGACGGACACCCAACAGAGAGTGACCTCCCAGGGCGAAGAAGTCCTCCTCCACCCCCACCGTCTGGATGCCGAGGAGGTCTTCCCAGATCCTCGCCAGTTGCAGCTCCAGCTCGTCGCGCGGGATGATCCGCATGCCGGTCTCCCGACGCCGCACCGACGCCGGCAGAGCCCGGCGGTCCACCTTGCCGTTCGGCGTCAACGGCATCCGCTCCAGGACCACGAACGCCGCCGGGATCATGTAGGCGGGCAGCCGGCTCCGCAGCGACGCCAGCAATTCCTCCTCCGGCGGCGCTTCGGCCCCAGGTTCCGCCACCAGGTAGGCGACGAGCCGCCGGTCGCCGTCGGCTCCGTCCCGCACCAGGACGACGCTCTCGCGCACCGCCGGATGAGCGGCCAGCGCCGTCTCGATCTCTCCGAGCTCGATGCGGAACCCGCGGATCTTGACCTGATGGTCGAT
>JBKPTH010000079.1:0-5880 GCA_046765915.1 Acidobacteriota bacterium
GCCCTGTGTGGCCGCCCTGTCTTCGGACGTGCAACGACGAGACCGCCAAAAACAGGGCGGCCACACAGGGCCGCCCCTACAGATCGGTTTTGCGAGGGATCAGAGGACATAGCGCGAGAGATCCTGGTCCTTGACGATGTCGGAGAGCACGCGCCGGACGTACTCGCCGTCCACCTTCACGCTCACTCCCGCCATGTCGGGAGCATCGAAGGAGACCTCGTCGAGCAGGCGCTCCATGAGGGTGGAGAGGCGGCGGGCGCCGATGTTCTCCGTCGAGGAGTTGACCTCGACGGCCAGGCGCGCGATCTCGGCGACGGAGTCCGGCGTGTATTCGAGCGTCACGCCCTCGGTCGCCAGCAGCGCCGAGTACTGCTTGGTGAGCGCCGTCTCCGGCTCGGTGAGGATGCGCACGAAATCCTGCTCGGTCAGGGCGTCGAGCTCGACGCGGATGGGAAAGCGCCCCTGCAGCTCCGGGATGAGGTCCGAAGGCTTGCTGACGTGGAAGGCGCCGGCGGCGATGAACAGGATATGATCGGTCTTCACCATCCCGTACTTGGTGGAAACGTTGGTACCTTCGACGATCGGCAGCAGGTCGCGCTGCACGCCCTCGCGCGAGACGTCGGGGCCGCGGCCGCCCTCACGGCCGGCGATCTTGTCGATCTCGTCGAGGAAGATGAGCCCTCCTTGCTCGACGCGCTGCCGCGCCTCGCGGGCGACGATGGCGCGGTCGATCAGCTTCTCGGACTCCTGCTGCAGCAGGATCTCGCGCGCTTCCTCGACCGTGACCTGCTGCTTCTTCTTGCGGCCGAAGAGGCCGGGGAGCATCTCCTTGATGTTGATGCCCACCTCCTCGACGCCCTGCGGCGTGAACATCTCCATGCTGGGATAGGAGGCCTCCTCCACCTCGATCTCGACGCGGCGGTGATCGAGCGCGCCGGAGCGCAGCTTGTCGCGGAACTTCTCGCGCGTGGCGGCGAGGTCGTCGTCCTCGTTCTCCTCCTCGTGCCGCAGGTAGGCGTTGATCGGCCGCGGCGGCACCAGGAGCTGCAGCAGGCGGTCCTCGGCGCGCGCCGCGGCCGCCTCGCGCACCGCCTCCCGCTTCTCCTCCTTCACCATGGTGACGGCGATCTCCACCAGGTCGCGAATCATCGACTCGACGTCGCGTCCGACGTAGCCGACCTCGGTGAACTTGCTGGCTTCCACCTTGAGGAAGGGGGCCTTGGCCAGGCGCGCGAGGCGCCGGGCGATCTCCGTCTTGCCGACGCCGGTCGGTCCGATCATCAGGATGTTCTTGGGCGCGATCTCCTCGGCGAGCTCGGGCGGGAGCTGCTGGCGGCGCCAGCGGTTGCGCAGGGCGATGGCCACGGCGCGCTTCGCCAGCTTCTGCCCGACGACGAACTTGTCGAGCTCGGCGACGATCTGCCGCGGCGTCATATTCTCGATCGCGAGGCCCGCTGGGGTCTCGCTGGAAAGCTGAATGGTCATAACCCTTCTCTACAGTTCCTCGACGGTGAGTCGGTCGTTGGTGAAGATGCAGATCTCGGCGGCGATCTTCATCGCCTCGCGCACGATGTCGGGAGCGGCGAGCGGGGTGTGGCGCATCAGGGCGCGCGCGGCGGCCAGCGCGTAATTGGCCCCCGAGCCGATGGCGAGCACGGGCTCGTCGTCGTCCGGCTGCAGCAGCTCGCCGCCGCCGGAGACGAAGAAGCTCTTCTGCTTGTCGGTGACGATGAGCACCGCCTGGAGCTGGCGCAGGGCGCGGTCCGTCCGCCAGTCCTTGGCCAGCTCGACCACCGCCCGCTCCAGGTTGCCGCCGAACTCCTCCAGCTTCGCCTCCAGGCGCGCGAAGAGCGCCAGGGTGTCCGCGCCGCCGCCGGCGAAGCCCACCAGCACCTGCCCCTTGCCGGCGCGGCGGATCTTCTTGGCGCCGCTCTTGACGATGGTGTTCTGGTTCATCGTCACCTGGCCGTCGCTCGCCATGCAGACCCGGCCGTCCCGGCGGACGAGGAGGACGGTAGTGGAGGCGAAGGTGTCCATGGGGTGGCGATTCTATATCAGGGGGACGAGAGGGCTTCGAGGAAGCCTTCGGGCTCGTCCGGCGTGACGATCAGCCGCGTCTCCCCGAGGTCCACCAGCACGGCGTGGGCGAGATCCGTGGCGTAGAGATCGAACTCTCCGAGGAGGTGGGATTCGAAGCCGCCCGTCCCCGCCGTGACGCCGCCGTTGGTCGCCAGGCGTTCCAGATGAGAGATCTCCTCGGCGGTGAGACGCCGGGCGGCGGCACCGGCGAGATCGAAGCGCTCCCGCCGCCGGCGCATCTGGATCACCAGCCGGCCGCCATCGACCTCGAGCCCGAGCAGGTCGAGGTCGCCGCTCATCCGCCATGCCATCCACGGCACCGCGGCGCCGAGGAGCGCGAAGAGACCGGGCCACCAGGAACCGCCGCCGCGGATCCACAGGCTGAGCCAGTAGAGGACCGCCGCCACCACCAGCACGAGGGCGAGACCGATGAGCAGACGCCGGAGCCGCCGCTGCCCGCGGAGGATGGCGCCGCCGGGTGTGCAGGCGAACCGCCGCGCGCTCATTCCGCTCCGCCCGACCCCCGCCGCGCCCGCGGATGGGCGCCGCGATAGACGGAGAGCAGGCGCTCCACCTCCAGATGCGTGTACTTCTGGGTGGTGGAGAGCGAGCTGTGGCCGAGCAGCTCCTGGATGGCGCGCAGGTCGGCGCCGTTCTCCAGCAGGTGCGTGGCGAAGGTGTGCCGCAGCGTATGCGGATGGACCCCGCGCGCCACCGCGGCGGCGTCCACCCAGCGGTCGATCACCCGCCGCACCGAGCGGTCGGTCAGCCGCGTGCCCTGGCGGTTGAGGAACACCGGCTCGCCGTCGTCCGTCGCGGCGCGCACGCCCTCCCACACCTCCAGCCAGCGCCGCAGCGCCTCCGCCGCCGGCCGGCCGAAGGGCACCATGCGCTCCTTGCTCCCCTTGCCCATCACCCGCAGCACGCGCGCCGGGAGGTCGACGTCCGGCCAGTCGAGCCCCACCAGCTCCGAGACCCGCAGGCCCGCGGCGTAGAGCAGCTCCAGGATGGCCCGGTCGCGCCGCACCAGAGGCTCGTCGCCGGCCGGCGCCTCGATGAGATTTTCCACCTCGCCCGGCCGCAGGTGGCGTGGCAGCGTCTTCGGCACCTTCGGCGTGCGCACCCCCTGCGCCGGATTGGCCGGCATCACGCCTTCGAGGCAGGCGAAGCGGAACAGGCTCCGCACCGCCGCCAAGGCCCGCCCCTGGCTGCGCTTGCCCAGGCCCCGCCGGGTCAGCGCCGCCAGAAACGAGCGCACCGCCAGAGCATCGACGTCGCGAGGCCTCACCTCCTCCGGTGCCTTGCCGAGAAAATCGCGGGCGAGGAACTCGTGGAAGCTGACGAGGTCGTACTCGTACGCGCGCAACGTTTGCGGCGAGAGCTGCCTCTCGCCCTGGAGATGATCGAGGAAGCGGTGGATCAGGCGGCGCATGGGTGATCTACGTTCCCCCTCTCCAGCTCCGCTGGAGAGGGGGCCAGGGGGTGAGGTTTCGGAGGGCATACCCTTCCGTACTCGTCGAACCTCATGGCGCCACTGTCGCCTCCACCGGGACTTCCGCGCCCACCCCATTCCGCTCCGCCCACGCCGCCAGCTCCGTCCGAGCCCGCTCCACGTAGGCTGCCCGCCGGTCCCCCTTGCGCACCTTCTCCGGCAGCTCGGCGAACAGTCCGTAGTTGATGTTGGCCGGCTGAAAATGCTTCGGATCGGATTCCGTCAGATGGCGGGCGAGGGCGCCCAGCGCCGTGGTGGCGGGAAACGGCTCCGGCGCGCCGCCCTGCCGCTCCAGTGCGATGTAGAGCGCGATGGCGAGGCCCGTCGCCGCCGATTCGAGGTAGCCCTCGACGCCGGTGATCTGGCCGGCGAGACGTACCCGCGGCTCCGCCTTCACCCGGTACTGCTTGTCGAGGTGGACCGGCGCGTTGATGAACGTGTTGCGGTGGATCTGCCCGAAGCGGACGAAGCGCGCGTTCTCCAGGCCGGGGATGAGCCGCAGCACCCGCTCCTGCTCGCCCCACTTCATGCGCGATTGGAAGCCCACCAGGTTGAAATGGCTCTTCGCGAGGTTCTCCTGCCGGAGCTGCACGACGGCGTACGGCCGTCGGCCGTCCGGCGCGGTGAGGCCCACCGGCTTCATCGGCCCGTAGCGCAGCGTATCGACGCCGCGCCGGGCCAGCTCCTCGATCGGCAGGCAGCCCTCGAAGAACACCGCCTTCTCGAACTCGTGCGGCGTCACCACCTCGGCTTCGGCGACCGCTTGGTGGAAGGCGAGGTAGCGCTCCTTGTCCATGGGCGCGTTGAGGTAATCCTCCCCCTCGCCCTTGCCGTAGCGCGACTGCCAGAAGAGCCGCGAGAGGTCGAGGCTCTCCGCTTCCACGATGGGCGCGATGGCATCGTAGAAATAGAGGTACTCGCTCCCCAGCAGCCGCTGCAGCCCGGCGGACATCGCCTCCGAGGTGAGCGGACCGGTGGCGATGACGACCTCGCCCTCCGGGATCTCCGTCACCTCGCCGCGCCGCATCTCGATGCGCGGATGGCGGCGGATCGCCTCCGTCACCAGGGCTGCGAAGCGGTCGCGGTCGAGGGCCAGGGCGCTTCCCGCCGGCACCGCCGCCTGGCGCGCCGAACCGATGATGAGCGAGCCGAAGGCCTCCATCTCGCGCTTGAGCAGACCCGCGGCGTGGAACGGATCGTCGCTGCGCAGCGAGTTGCTGCACACCAGCTCGGCGAGATCTCCCGTCTTGTGCGCCGGCGTGCCTTTCACCGGCCGCATCTCGTGGAGAACCACGGAGACACCGCGCTCGGCGAGCTGCCAGGCGCACTCCGAGCCGGCGAGTCCGCCGCCGATGACGTGGACGGGGGAGGGCATGGATCTGGTCATTGGCTGCTCCGCCGCGGCATTCCGGACCAGTCTATGAGGCGAGGGCTTTCACCGGAGGCTAGGGTGAGTCGTTCGAAGTCCCGCTTGTTTCTGGTCACGAGGGGAAGCTGGCGCGACATCGCCACCGCGGCGATCAGAATGTCGCCGAGCTTCTGACGCTGCTTGCGCGTTGCACCGGACCAGAGGTCGGCCGCCACCCTGGCCGCTGCCTGATCGAAGGGCAGTACGATGCAGTTGGCTAGGAGCGCTTCGAAAGCGTGCAGGTGCCGCTCAAACGGTTTGCCGTCCCGTATGGCAACATGGTATCCGCGCAGGCGTTCGAAAACCGTAACGGCAGTGATCGTCAACCGCCCGAAGGAGGACAGGTAGGCACGTGCTCGTTCCCTGACGAAAAGGTTCCCTCGGCTCAGCTCGGACAAGGTATCGGAATCGAGGACTACAGGCTCGTGATCCACCGCTCACCGGTCCGGCTCTGTGAGCTTCCGAGTCAGCAAGCGAAGATCCGAGGCTGGAATATCCGCCAGACTGGCGGCCGCCAACGCAAGGATCTCAGCGGGAGCCGGTGCGATGTCGACGTCCTCTCCATAGTGACGGCGCAACAGAGAGATCACCTGACCCTCGAAGCTCCGTCCGCACCTCTCTGCGTCTACTGCAATCTTGTCACGGAGCCCGCCAGGGAAGCGGATCGTGCGGGCGATCGAGGACTCCTGCGGATGTGCCAAGGCTGCGCGTCTCATAACCGGAAAAATACCACATTGGTGTCCGTCCGCGCAAGGAATAGAATCTAACGAGGCTTCGCCTCAGACCGACGAGTTGTAGTAGTCGGGTGGGTTCGGGTTGGATGGGAGCAAGTGGCTCCGGCTGAGCGTAGGATCAGGTTCCGAGGAGCCCGGTCCGCTTTGGCCGCCAAGCGGCAGGTGGT
>JBKPTH010000080.1:0-48631 GCA_046765915.1 Acidobacteriota bacterium
GCCTACGTGCCCGCAGTCTGTGGGTACGCGGAACGGAAAACGGCGGGCACGTAGGCCCGCCGCTACGACCCTCCGGCGATTCCCCGTTGCAACCCGCCCCCCGTTCAGCGTAGCATTCCTGAAAAGCCAGGAGAACCGAGAAATCGATCTGCCGTGAGGAGTCTCACCATGAGCGGATGCCTGCCGCTGTCGAGAGTTCTACACGCCGAGTACAACCACCTTTACCCCGACACGCCTCTCGATGACGGCATCGCTGACGATCTCGACGCGGTCATCGCGGCGCTGCACGGCAAGGAGCTCAGCGCGCTCTGCCTCTCCGGCGGCGGCATTCGCAGCGCGACGTTCGCCCTCGGCGTCATCCAGGGACTGGCGAGCCTCGGCAAGAGCGCGGCCGACAGCGTGCTGGCGAAGATCGACTACCTCTCCACCGTCTCCGGCGGCGGCTACATCGGCGGGTGGCTCTCGGCGTGGTCGGCACGCAAGGGCGGCATCCAACCCGTCATCGAGGAGCTGCGCAACCCCCCGCGTGAAAAGCTGATGCCGGAGTCCCAGCCCGTCCATCACCTCCGCGAGTTCAGCAACTTCCTGACGCCGAAGCTCGGCCTCCTCTCGGCCGACACCTGGACCTTCGCCGGCACCTACTTCCGCAACCTGCTCCTGATGTTGCTCGTGCTGGTGCCGCTGTTCGTCGGCGTCCTGGCCCTGCCGCGGCTCTTCGTCAGCCTCATCGTGTGGCTGCAGCCCCAGCAGGCCGTGAAGGTGATCGAGATCGTCGCCCCCCTTCTGCTCCTCTGCTCGCTGGGGTTTCTCGCCTTCACGCGGCCGGTCGGCAAGAACCCGCCGAAAGGAAGGCTCTACACCAACGGCGCTTTCCAGCTTCTCTGCCTGATTCCCTTCTGCATCGTGGCGGTGGCGCTGGTCATCGGCCACGCCTGGTTCGACATCACCAACCTCCCGCTGTGGTACGTGGTGTGGAGGGGGGCGGCCGTGGCGGCCGTCGCGTCGCTCATCTACTCCGTCCGCTATTGGCGCGCCAATCGGAGCGAGGTTCGCGACGACGTGCGCCCCGGCGTCTCGCTCGCGCTCTACACGCTCAAGAAGCAGTTCCAGGAGATCTGCACCGCCGCGGTGAGCGGCGCGCTGTTCGGCGCGCTCGTCTACGCGTTTCTCGGCGCGTTCCCGCATACGATCGATCCCAATACGGCCGCGGCTTCGTTCCCGACCATGGATGCGCCCAACCTGCTGGCGTGGCTGGGTGGCTATCCGCCCGCGCTCGACTCATCGATCGCCGCGCCGTTCGTGGTCTTCGGCGTGCCGCTGATCCTCCTCGCGCTGATCCTGCAGGCGACGGTCTTCGTGGGGGGAACGAGCTGGTTCAACGAGGACTTCGACCGCGAATGGTGGGGCCGCGCCGCCGCCTGGGTGTTCATCGCCGGGATCGCCTGGATCGCGATCACCGCGGTCGCCATCTACGGTCCGCTCGGCCTCTACTACGCCCCCAAGACCCTCGCCGCCGCCGGCGGCGTTTCGGGCCTGGTCGCCACCCTCCTGGGCAGGAGCGGCAAGACCGCCGCGAACCAGAAGCAGAAGGAGGAAGAGAGCACGGCCGGCAAGGCGTCCAGCGCTCTCATGGTCCTGGCCGTGCCCATCTTCGTCGTCGTCCTGCTCGCGGCCCTTTCACTCGGCACGACGTTGGGGGTGCGCGCGTGGCTCGAAAGCGGGAAGGAGATCGAGCCGCAGCCCAAGGCGAAAAACATCGCCGTCCTCGGGCAGACCTCGTGGTCCTACGAGAAAAAAGTCGAGCCCAAAGACCTGGGACCGCTCGGTAGAGGCGAGCAGACGCTGAAGACCGCCGACCAGCCCGCCGTGGATGCGGCCAAGATCTCCGGCCTCGACCATCTCTACGTCATCGAGCAGACACCTCCGGTGAAAGCGCTGATCGTCGTCTTCGGCCCGATTCTCCTCAGCCTCCTCGCCTCGCGGTTCATCGGCGTCAACCGCTTCTCCATGCACGCCCTCTACCGCGACCGCCTGATCCGCGCCTACCTCGGCGCCTCGAACCTGGAGCGGACGCCCAATCCCTTCACCGGCTTCGACCCGGACGACAACATTCCGATGAAAGAGCTCCGGTCGATGCGGCGGCCGATCCACATGGTCAACATGACGCTCAATCTCGTCGCCGGGGAGAACCTGGCCTGGCAGGAGCGCAAGGCGGAGTCGTTCACCGCCTCGCCGCTGCATTGCGGCAGCCTCAATCTTGGCTACCGGCCGAGCGCCGAGTACGCCGGGCCGCGCGGCATGACCCTGGGCACGGCGGTGGGGATCTCCGGCGCCGCGGCGAGCCCGAACATGGGCTACAACTCCTCGCCGCCGCTGGCGTTCCTCCTCACCTTCTTCAACGTCCGCCTCGGCTGGTGGCTCGGCAATCCGGGACCCACCGGCGACGATACGTTCTACCTGCGCAACCCGCGCACCTCGCTGCGGCCCCTGCTGGCCGAGGTCTTCGGCAACACCGACGCGCAGCATCCGTACGTCTACCTCTCGGACGGCGGCCACTTCGAGAACCTCGGCCTCTACGAGATGGTCCTCCGCCGCTGCCGGCGGGTCATCATCAGCGACGCGGGCGGGGACCCGAAGTTCGTCTTCGAAGACCTCGGCAACGCCATCCGCAAGATCTACATCGATTTCGGCATCCGCGTGCGCATCGACCGCATGGGGCTCTTCCCCCGCCCGCTGGACAAGAGCAAGAACGAAAACCCGAGGTACTGCGCGACCGGGAAAATCCTCTATTCCGAAGTGGACAAAGGCGCTCCGGACGGCGAGCTCGTCTACATCAAGCCCGTCTTCTACGGCGACGAGCCGCACGACATCTATAATTATGCGCAGGTGAACGAGACCTTCCCCCACGAGTCGACCGGCGACCAATGGTTCAGCGAGTCCCAGTTCGAGAGCTATCGGGCGCTGGGGATCTACACGGTCAGTCAGATCTGCGAGAAAATGGCGGACGTCAATACGGTGGAGGAATTCCTCGAGGCGGCGAAGAAGTACGCAAAATGAGAAAGGCGGCAAGTCATGTCTGACCTCCAGAACCCGGCTTCCAGCGCCGCCGACCAGGTCGAGGCCTACGTGGCGGCCTTGATGGCCGCGCTGGGCTCGCGCGAGCCTCTCAGCGTCCTGGCGGACATGCCCTCCACGTTGCGCCAGGCTGTCTCCGGCCTGTCCCCGGAGCAGGAAAGGACTCCCGAGGCCGCCGGCAAGTGGTCGGTCAAGCAGGTCGTCCAGCACCTCGCCGACGCCGAGCTGGTCGGCGGATTCCGCTATCGCATGATCCTCACCCACGACAGCCCGACGCTGCCCGGCTATGACCAGGACCTCTGGGCCGAGCGCCTGCACTATCAGGACAGCGATCTCCCGACGGCCCTGGACGATTTCGCCACCCTGCGGGCCGCCAATCTGCGCCTGCTGCGGGCCGCCACGCCGGCGGACATGCAGCGGGTCGCGCGGCACGCGGAGCGCGGCGATGAGAGCCTCGAGAAGATGATCCGCATGTTCGCCGGTCACGACACCGTCCACCTGCGCCAGATCGCCCGCATCCGGCGGGCCATCGGGGCTCCGGCGGCCGACGCCTGACACCCGCTGAGCGCTCCGGAGCCGTCGCAGCGGCCTCGCTGCGACTTGCAATCCGGGAAATGCGACGGCCTGATCAGAGCTTGATCTTGAGCATCCCGAGGATTCCCGCCCGGATCATCGCCACCGAGATGGCGGCCAGGAACAGGCTCGCCACCTTGGCGATGGCCCGCGAGACGGCGGGACCGGCGAAGCGGCCGACGTAGGGGCTCGCGGCGAGGGTGAGGAAGACCAGAACCATGTTGACCACCAGCGAGATCAGGGTCGGCAGGTAGCCATAAGCCTCGCGGGAGACCAGGATCGAGGTGATGGCCGCCGGCCCGACGATCAGCGGGATGCCGAGCGGCACGACGCCGACCGACGCGAGGTCTTCCCCGTCTTCCCCGCCGGTGGGATCGCGCCGCCGGAAGTCGCCGAAAATCAGGTTCGAGATGCTCAGCACCAGCAGGATCAGCCCGCCGCCCACCCGCAGGTCGTTCACCGTGATGCCGAGGAGCGAGAAGATGAGCTGGCCGGCGAAGAGGATGAGGACCGCGAGCCCCACCGCCGTGGCCATCGCCTGCAAGGTCAAGCGCCGGCGCTCGGCCCGCGAGAGGTTCTCGGTGACGCTCAGGTAGATCGGGATGATGCCCGCCGGATTGATCGCCACGAAGAGCGGCAGGAAGCTTTCGATGTAGGGGCGCATGGGAGGGGGAGCGCGAGCATATCGCGAGACCGGAAAACATCAGGGCGGCCACATAGGGCCGCCCCTACAACCGCGTTGCTGGTTGGATCGGGACTACCGCGGCTGCCCGGCCGGCGGAGGCGGCGGGGGCTGTCCGGCCACCTGGATGAGGTTGACGACCTCGGTGACGCCGTCGGTGTGGCGGGCGAGCTTCTCGGCCTCGGCCTTCTGATCCGCGGAGGCCACCTTGCCGTTGAGCGTGACCCTGCCGTCCAGGGTATCGACGTCGATCTGGAAACCGGCTACCTCGGGGTCGGCGATCAACTTGGCCTTGATCCGCGCCGTCACTCCGGCGTCGTTGAGGACTTCCTCGGCCACCGGACCGACCTCGGCTTCGAGCTTCTTGGCGCCGTCCTGCAGCGCACCACCCACCCGCTCGGCGCCTTCCTGAACGCCCTTGCCGATCTCCCGGCCCGCGGAATCGAGGTTCTTGCGGGCCTCCTGGAGGTTTTGATCCACCTTCTCCCGCTCCACCTTGACCTCGGTCCTGCCCTTTTCATCCTTCTGGGCCTGGACGCCGCTGACCTCTTGTTTACAGCCGGCCAGCGGAAGTATGGCGATGCCCAAAACGGCGGTCATGATGGGCAGTGCTTTCGTTCTCATGGGGTCTCTCCTTTCGAGAGGATGTCCCTCCACAACCGTTCAACTAGCAATTCCCGCGCCTTCAGAACCGGAAAAAATGGGGAGGCGGCTGATCTTGGGGATTCAGGTCGCCTCCCCTTCAGGGAGGGGCCGCGAAAGGGCTTATTTCGCGCCGGTGCTGCTCTGTCTGCGGAGGTTTTTCCCCGCGGCTGCCGGTTCACCTTCCCGGCCTGCTGCCGATCGCCGAAGTGCAGCATCTGTGCCAGAGGGTTTCTCGATACGGAAAGGGTCTGCCCTGCGAAACTTCATCCCCTGTCCCCTCTCCCTGACGGGCGAGGGGGGACGATGAGGATGTAACCTTTACAGCGTCCGCAAAGAGGCCCGCTCGCGCCGCCGGACAGGCCGCGTCACGCCGGCTGCGGAAATCCGCTCGGCGCCGCTGTAGACGTTGAAGCGGTCGCCGCGCAGGAAGCCGATCAGCGTGATCCCAAAGCGCTCCGCCAGCTCGACGGCGAGGCTGCTCGGCGCGGAGACGGCGCAGACCACCGGCACTCCGGCCACCAGACATTTCTGGAGGATCTCGTAGCTCGACCGGCCGCTCACCATCACGAGGTGCTCGTGCAGGGGCAGGCGGCCCTCGCGGAACGCCCAGCCGAGAAGCTTGTCGAGGGCGTTGTGGCGCCCCACGTCCTCGCGGGCGGCGAGCAGCCGGCCGGCGGCGTCGAAGAGCGCCGCGGCGTGAAGGCCTCCGGTCGAGGCGAAGAGCCCCTGCGCTTCCCGCAGCCGGGCCGGCAGCGCCGCGATCACCTCCGCCGGGATCTCCGGCCCCGGCGGGATGGCGCGTGAAACCCGCAGCGTCAGGGCGTCGAGCCCCGCCTTGCCGCAGACGCCGCAGGCGCTGGTCGAGAAGAAGTGGCGGTCCAGGCCCGCGAGCTCCGGCTCCGGCACGCCCGCGGCCAGCTCGACCTCGACGACGTTGGCGCAGCCGGCCGTCGTCTCGCTGGAAGGTTCGACGCAGGGCCCCACCCGGCGCACCTGATCGCGGTGGGCCAGGATGCCTTCGGCGAAGAGAAAGCCTAGGACCAGCTCGTCGTCGTCTCCAGGAGTGCGCATGGTGACCGCCACCGTGCGCGTCCGCCCTTCCTGGATCAGCCGGACCTCCAGCGGCTCCTCGGTGGCCACGTGATCCGGCAGCTCCTCGCTCCCGGCCTGGCCCACCCGCCAGACGCGGACGCCGGTCTGGCCGGTCTTGGTAGGACGGGGGAGACGCATGGGGGGTAGCTTCTCACAGACGCCGAATCCAAGGGACCTCAAGGACACCAGGGACGCCAAGGACAAAGAAGACTGTGCTTGGGGGGTCCTTGGATGTCCTTGGTGTCCCTGGTGTCCTTTTAGTCCTTTGGGTTTAGATTCGCGGCATGCATCTTGCGTTTCCAGGCCCATGGAGGCAGAGCCATGGCGCGAGCAATCTGGAAGGGGAGCATCAGCTTCGGTCTCGTCAACATCCCGGTCGGGCTGTACTCGGCGGAGTCGCGGGACGAGATCCATTTCAAACTATTGGATCGGCGTAACATGTCGCCTATCCACTACAAGCGAGTCAACGAGGAGAGCGGGCGCGAAGTGCCCTGGGAGGAGACCGTACGCGGCTACGAGTTCTCCGACGGCAAATACGTAGCCCTCACCGATGAGGACTTGAAGCGCGCCGCGCCCGAGGCGACGCAGTCGATCGACATCAGCGACTTCGTGGATCTCGACGACATCAGCCCGCTCTACTTCGACAAGCCCTACTACCTGGCGCCCGACAAGAAGGGGGCCAAGTCCTACGCGCTGCTGCGCGAGACCCTGCGCCGCACCGGCAAGGTGGGAATCGCCAAGGTGGTGATCCGCACCCGGCAATATCTGGCCGCGGTGGTGGCGCGCGGCGACGTGCTGACGCTGGAGCTGATGCGCTACGCTCACGAGCTGCGCGATCCAAAAGATCTCGACGTGCCCCACGGCAAGCAGGGGGTCAGCGAGCGGGAGCTACAGATGGCCGAGCGCCTGGTGGAAGGCATGGTCGAGAAATGGGATCCCGAGAAGTACAAGGACGACTACCGCCGCGACCTGATGAAGATGATCAAGGAGCGGGTGGAGGCGGGCGAGCTCGAGGCGTCGTCCGAGCCGGCGCCAAAACCCGAGCGTCCGGCGGGCGGCCAGGTGGTGGACCTCATGGCCCTGCTCAAGAGCAGCCTCGAGGGCGGCGCCAAGAAGCCGGCGAAGAAGGCCGCCAGGAAGCCGGCCCGCAAGACCGCGCGCAAGCCGGCGCACCGCGCCGCGCGGCGGACAAGCAGCGCCGCGAAGCGCAAATCCGCCTGAGCCATGGCCCTCGAGGAATACAAGCGGAAGCGGAATTTCCGCGCCACGCCCGAGCCGGCGGGCAAGGTCAAGAAGGCCAAGGGGCACTCCTTCGTCATCCAGAAGCACGCCGCGACGCGGCTGCACTACGACTTCCGCCTGGAGATGGAAGGCGTGCTGCGGAGCTGGGCGGTGCCGAAGGGGCCGAGCCTCGATCCCGGCGAGAAGCGGCTGGCCGTGCACGTGGAGGACCACCCCATCGAGTACGGCGATTTCGAAGGCACCATTCCCAAGGGGCAATACGGCGGCGGTACCGTGCTCCTCTGGGACCGCGGCACCTGGGCGCCCGAGGGAGATCCGGTCGCCGGCTACAAGAAGGGCCACCTGCGGTTCCAGCTGGACGGCGAGAAGCTCCACGGCGGCTGGGACTTGGTGCGCCTGGGCGGCCGGCGGGCGGCGGAAGAGGGGGAGGACAACTGGCTGCTCATCAAGGTGAACGACGAGGCGGCGCAGCCCGGCAGCGATGACGCCATCGTGAAGGAACGGCCGGAGAGCGTCGCCACCGGCAAGGACATCGAAGAGATCGCCGCCAGCCCGGATCGGGTGTGGCAATCGAACCGCCGCGGCAGCAGGAAAGACACCTTCAAGGAGAAGATCGCCGCCACCGCCGCCAAGGTCGCGGCCAAGAAGGCCGAGGCGAAGGCCAAACCTGCAAAGACCAGATCCGTCCGATCCGGCATCGATCCCTCCGAGATTCCCGGGGCCCGCAAGGCGGCGATGCCCTCCGCGATCGAGCCCCAGCTCGCGACGCTGGTCGACCAGGTGCCGCGCGGCGAGGAGTGGATCCACGAGATCAAGTACGACGGCTACCGCGTCCTCTGCGAGGTGCGCGACGGCGAGGCCCGGATCATCACCCGCCGCGGCAAGGATTGGACCGACCGCTTCACGACGGTGGCGCGCGAGGCGGCGAAGCTGCCGCTGGGCGAGGCCATCCTCGACGGCGAGGTGGTCGTCCTGGAGCCGGACGGCCGCACCAGTTTCCAGGCGTTGCAGAATGCCCTCTCCGGCAACCGGCAGGAAGACATCGTCTTCTTCGCCTTCGATCTCCTCTACCTGGACGGCTATGACCTGCGCCGGGCGCCGCTGCTCACTCGCAAGGGAGCGCTCGGCGAGATTCTCGCCGGCCGCCAGGGGGGGATCCGCCTGAGCGACCACGTGCCCGGCAGCGGCGAGGACTTCTACGGCCAGGCCTGCAGGTTCGGTCTGGAGGGGATCGTCTCCAAGCGCGGCGACCTCGCCTATCACTCCGGCCGCAGCAAGGACTGGCTCAAGGTGAAGTGCCTGCAGCGGCAGGAATTCGTCATCGTCGGCTTCACCAATCCCGAGAAGTCGCGCGTCGGCCTCGGCGCGCTGCTGCTCGGCGTCTACGAGGGGAAGGACCTCGTCTTCGCCGGCAAGGTGGGAACCGGCTTCGACGACCGCACGCTGCGCGAGCTGCGGGCGCGGCTCGACAAGCTGGAGATCGACAAGCCCGCCTTCAAGAACGCGCCGCGCGGCGCCGAAGCCCGCCGCAGCCATTGGGTTAGCCCCAAGCTCGTGGCCGAGGTAGCCTTCACCGAGTGGACGCACGAGAACATCCTGCGCCATCCCGCGTTCCAGGGACTGCGCGAGGACAAGAGCCCCCGCGAGGTGGTGCGCGAGCGGCCCCAGAAGCCGCCGCCGGAGGCCCATACAGATCCGCCGAAGTCAAGCGCAAGGGGCAAGAAAAAGAAGGCTGCCGCGAAGGCCGCCAAGATGGCGAAAGGCCCCAAGCCGGCCGTCCGCCCCGTGCCGGAGGAAGCCGCCGTGCCCTCCCTGACGAGCCGGAAAAAGGAAGTCGAGATCGCCGGGTTCCGCATCTCCAATCCCGAGAGGGTCCTCTATCCCGAGCAGGGACTGACCAAACGCGAGCTGGCGATCTACTACAGCCGCATCGCCGACTGGATGCTGCCGCACCTCGCGGATCGCCCCCTTACCCTGGTGCGCTGCCCCGAAGGCCGGACGCGGCAGTGCTTCTACCAGAAGCACATCACCGAGCACGTTCCCAAGTCCGTGCGCCGGGTGGACGTGGGCGAGGCCGAGCCCTACGGCACCGTGAGCGATCTCGAAGGTCTGCTGGCGCTGGTGCAGATGGGCGTGCTGGAGATCCACATCTGGGGCTCCCACCGCGACAAGATCGAGCAGCCCGACTATCTCGTCTTCGACCTCGATCCCGACGAAGGGCTCGCCTGGGAGCGCGTCGTCGAGGGCGCTTATCTGATGCGCGACTTCCTGGGCGAGCTCGGGCTGCAGAGCTTCCTCAAGACCACGGGCGGCAAGGGCCTGCACGTGGTGATCCCGGTCACCCGGCGCGACGAGTGGGACGACGCCAAGGCGTTCACCAAGGCGGTGGCGGACACGATCGCCGCCGCCGATCCGAAGCGCTACACCTCCAGGCTGCCCAAGGCCGACCGTAAGGGCAAGGTCTTCATCGACTACCTGCGCAACGGCCGCGGCGCCACCTCCATCTGCGCCTACTCCTCGCGCGCCCGCCAGGGAGCCACGGTCTCGGCACCGCTCTTCTGGGAGGAGTTGGAAGCCGGCGTGCGCGGCGACAGCTTCAACGTGCGCAATCTCCCCGAGCGCCTGGAGAGCCTCCCCGCCGATCCCTGGGCGGGCTTCCTGAAGATCCGACAGTCGATCACGGCGGCGATGAAGGCAAAGGTGGGGGTGAAGTAGGTAGGGCGACCCAGACGGCTTGTGGAAGTTTGGGCGTTCTGCGCTTCGAGACCTCACCCCCTGGCCCCCTCTCCACACAGTGGAGAGGGGGAATTGGAAAAAGCAAGACAGATTCGGAGTCATCATTCCCCCTCTCCAGCAAGCTGGAGAGGGGGCCAGGGGGTGAGGTTTCGGAGGGCAGATCGCCCGATAAACCACAGACCCTCTGGCGCCGGGCAGACCGGGATCGTTCCTTGCAAAGCCCCTGTACATGAGAACTTCTACGACCTCGTTCATCCCAAGACTATCCTTCTCCATCCTCCTCCTAGCCGGCGTCGTCATCGCCGGCTGTGGCGAGCACCACGCCCTGTTCAAGCCCAAGTCCCTGCCGCCCGAGGTCTCGCAGCTCCTCCGTCAGACCCTTCAAGCGAAGACCCTTCCCGCCTCGCTGCGCGATCAGAAGGAGCTTCTCCAGGCCTGGACGGAGACGCGGAGCTTCTATGAGAAACGCGCCTTTCAGCCCGCGTGGTCCAACGCCGGCGGCCCGCGGCCTCAGGCCGAGGAGCTGATCAAGGCGATTCCCTCCCTCGGCGCGGACGGGCTCGACGTGCGGCGCTACCAGCCGGCGCGGCTGGCTGCGCTCGTCAAAGAGGTCGGCGAGACGAAGTCCTTCGACGATCCGCCGGCCCAGCAGCGGCTGGTGGACCTCGACGTGGAGCTGACCTACACCTACCTCAGCCTGGTGAATCATCTGGCGAGAGGCCGCCTGCAGCCCAAGACGCTTCATGCCGAGTGGTATACGAAGCCGCGCAACGTCGATCTCGACGCCCGTCTGGGCCAGGCCCTGGAGGCCGACGACTCGCGCGAGATCGTCAACATCCTGCGCAGCTTGACTCCGCGCTATCTGCACTACGACCGCCTGCACCAGGCGCTCATCGCCTATCGGGCTCTCCAGGCTAAAGGCGGTTGGGGCGCGGTGCCGCCGGGACCGGATCTCAAGGCCGGCGCTCGCGGCCCGCGGGTGGCGGCGCTACGGGCGCGCCTCGCCGCTTCGGGCGATCTGCCGGGCGCCGCGGCTCCGCAGGGAAACGCCCCGGCGGCTGCCGGTGCGGATGTCTTCGACGGCGGCGTGACCGCGGCCGTCTCACATTTCCAGCAACGTCACGGCCTCGATGTCACCGGCAAGGTGGACGAGGACACGCTGGCCGAGCTCAACGTGCCCGTGGAGGACCGCATCCGCCAGCTCCAGGTCAACATGGAGCGCTGGCGCTGGATGCCGGCTACCCTCGGCGAGCGCTACATCGTGGTGAACGTTCCCGAGTTCCGCCTCGACGTGGTCGAAGAGGGAAAGACGGTCCTGACCATGCCGGTCATCGTCGGCAAGGACCAGAGCCGCACTCCGGCGTTCAGCGACAAGATGAGCTACATCGAGGTCAATCCTTATTGGAACATCCCGAACACGATCGCCGAAGCGGAGATCCTGCCGAAGCTCGCCGCGGACCCAGGCTATCTGGCGAGCCACAACATGGAGTACGTCGGCGAGCCGGCGCGGCTCCGCCAGCTCCCCGGCGGCGACAACCCGCTCGGCAAGTTGAAGTTCATGTTCCCCAACGACTTCGACATCTACCTGCACGACACCCCGGCGCATCACCTGTTCGCCAAGACGGAGCGCAACTTCAGCCACGGTTGCATCCGCCTCGCAAGGCCATTCGATCTGGCGACCTATCTGCTGAAGGACGATCCGAAGTGGACGCCCGAAGCGCTGCAGGCCGCCATCGACTCGGGCGAGAACCAGCAGATCACCTTGCAGAGGCCGCTGCCCGTGCACATCCTCTACTGGACGGCCTGGGTGGAGCCGGACGGCACGGTGGAATTCCGCAAGGACATCTACGACCACGACGCCCAGCTCGAGCAGGCGCTCGCCGCGGAGCCGCCCGTGTGGCTGGATCTGAACGTGGTGCGGGGTGAGGTGAAGGCGGCGGCTAATCCCGCGGTGCCTCGTGAACCGCTTCCGGCGCTCCGGGCTCCCGAGCATCCACCCAGCTCTTCACCAGCGTCGACAGGAGGATGACGCCGCCGCCGGCGAGCGACCATCTTCCCGGCCGCTCGCCGTGCACCAGCCAGGCCCAGATCGGGTTCAGCACCGGCTCGAGGAAGAGCAGTAGCGAGGCCTCGAAGGCCCGCACCCGCCCCAGGCCGCGGATGAGGAAGAGATAGGCGATCCCGATCTGGCAGATTCCGAGGTAGCCCAGGAGGAGCCAGTCCGTGGGCCGGCTCACGGCGATCGGCAGCGCCATCGGCAGGCACGCCGCGGCGGCGAAGACGTTGCCCCAGGCCGCGGCGGCCGGTCCCCACGACTCGCCTCCCCGGCCGAGCGCCCGCAGCCCCATGATGGTGAGCGCCCAGGTGCCTCCCGAGACGAGCGACAGCGCGTTGCCGAGCGACGGGTTCGGCGCCGTCGCCGAGGCCGCGTCGAAGCCGACGAAGAAGAGCCCGAGGCCGAACGCCAGAGCCAGCATGAAGGCGAGGTCCTGCCGCCGGATGCGCTCGTGGAGCAGCCACGGGCTGAGCAGGAGCACGTAGAGGGGCGCTGTCGACTGCAGGTAGATGGCGCTCGCCGCCGTGGTGAGCTTGTTGGCGAGGACGAACAGGATGAGAGTCGAGGCATAGGCCAGGCCCACCCCGAGCACTCGCGGACCCGGCCGCCGCCGGGCCTCGGGCATGAGCACGAAGAGGGTTACCGCCGCGATCGCCGAGCGGCAGCAGGCCACCTGCCAGCCCGCCAGATGGACCGACTTGATGACCGCGCCGCCGGAGGAAAACAGCGCCGCCGCCGCCAGCACCTCGAGGCGCGCGGCGAGGGGTGTGGGAGTGGGCTCGGTGGACATGGCAGGGCGGGCGGAGGCGGCAGATCTTATGCTAGCCTGTCTCCATCGCGAGGAAAGGGACCGCCACGAGTCAGCCAGACCCCATGCCCGAGCCGCAGAGAAAGATCTTCGTCCTCGACACCTCGGTCATCCTCTACGACTTCAACGCTCTGCAGAACTTCCAGGAGCACGACGTCGCCATCCCGATCACCGTGCTGGAGGAGCTCGACCAGTTCAAGAAGGGCAACTCCGTCCTCAACCTGCAGGCGCGCGAGTTCATCCGCCAGCTCGACAAGCTCTCGGACCACAACATGCTGCACGAGTGGATCCCGCTCGACGGTCCGAGCCGCGGCAAGTTCAGGGTGGTCACGGACGAGAACGGCGCCGTGGACGCCGGCGAGGTCTTCGGTTCCCGCAAGGCGGACCACCGCATCCTGAACGCCGCCCTGGGGCTCGCCAAACAGGAGCCGCGGCGGCCGGTCATCCTGGTGAGCAAGGACGTCAACCTGCGTTTGAAGGCGCGGGCCCTCAACCTGGCGGCCGAGGATTACGAGACGGTCAAGATCAAGGACCTCGACCATCTCCCCAAGGGCAAGAACGAGGTCGAGGTGGCGAACGGCTCCACCATCGACCGCCTGTACCAGGAGGAGTGGCTGCCGGTCGAGGCGGTGCTCGAAGGCCGCCCGCCGTGCAACCAGTACTACATCCTGCGCAGCGGCTCGAAGTCGGCGCTCGCCTATTACAACTCGCGCACCGACCGCATCGAGCGCGTCCACAAGCCGCTCGCCTACGGCATCTCGCCGCGCAACGCCGAGCAGACCTTCGCCCTGCACGCCGTGCTCAATCCCGACGTGCCGCTGGTCACCCTCTCCGGCGCCGCCGGCACGGGCAAGACCCTGCTCGCCCTCGCCGGTGCCCTGGAGCAGCGGCGGAACTTCCGGCAGATCTACCTCGCGCGGCCCATCGTGCCGCTGTCGAACCGCGACATCGGCTTCCTGCCGGGAGACATCCACTCGAAGATCAACCCGTTCATGCAGCCGCTGTGGGACAACCTGGGGATCATCAAGAACCAGTTCGACGAGAAGGAGCGCGAGTACAAGAAGGTCGACGAGCTGGTGGAGAGCGAGAAGCTCCACATCGTGCCGCTCGCCTACATCCGCGGCCGGAGCCTCTCGAACGTGATCTTCATCGTCGACGAGGCGCAGAACCTGACGCCGCACGAGGTCAAGACGATCATCACGCGGGCCGGCGAGCGCACCAAGATCATCCTCACGGGCGACATCTTCCAGATCGACACCCCCTACCTCGACGCCCACAGCAACGGCCTCTCGTACCTGATCGACCGCGTGCGGGGAAATCCCCTCTACGCGCACGTCAACCTGGAGAAGGGGGAGCGCTCTGCGCTGGCGAACCTGGCGAGCGTGATGCTGTAGGAAAAACCCTTGGGCGGGGACAAGCCCCGCCCCTACTTTCTAGAATCCGATCCGTAGGGGCGGGGCTTGTCCCCGCCCGGGAGGGGGACGGCTTGAGGCACCCCGGCCCCAAGGTCCGGTTTTTGCATTTTCGGCTCGCCGAAGTACCAGTGCCGCGGCGGGGCCGCCTGCCAGACCAGCCCGAACTGCCGCGTGGCGGCGGTCAGGATGCGCTCCATGGCTTCGTCCACCGAATCGGTGAAGAAGATCCTCTCGCAGTCCGCCGGCAGGATCGTCTTCTCCTCGACCATGCGATGACAGAGGAAATCGTGCAGCGGCTGCCAGTACTCGGTTCCCATCAGGACGAGCGGGAAGTCCTTGATCTTGCCCGTCTGGATGAGCGTCGCGCACTCGAAGATCTCGTCCATGGTGCCGAAGCCGCCGGGCAGCACCACGAAGGCGTACGAGTACTTGACCAGCATCACCTTGCGGACGAAGAAATAGCGGAACTCCAGGTAGCGGTCGACGTAGGGGTTGGGCACCTGTTCCTTCGGCAGGACGATGTTGCAGCCGATGGACGGCGCGCCCACGTCGCGGGCGCCGCGGTTGGCGGCCTCCATGATGCCCGGCCCGCCGCCGGTGAGGACGGTGAAGCCGGCGCGGCCGAGCCGGCTCCCCATCTCCCGGGCCAGGGCATAGTACCGGTGGTCCTCCTGAAACCGCGCCGAGCCGAAGACGGTGACGCAGGGGCCCACGAAGTGGAGGCCGCGGAAGCCGCGGATGAAATCGGCGCCGATGCGGAACAGGCGGGAGAGCTCGGAGGTGCGGGTATGCGGCCCCTCGAGAAAGTGGCCGTCCTCGGCGAGCTCCGTACCCTTGCCCCACCGCGGCGGCTCGCCGCTCTGCGCCGCCGCCTCCTTCTCCACCTGGGGAGCCGGGCCGGGCGCCTTCTCGGGGAGGATCTCTTCCATGGCGGTCAGGATAGCAAAGGGCGGGCCGGGGGATCGGACCTGTCTCGAAGGGCAGACCGCTCCGCCCTCCCCTACCTCCTGCTCCTGGCTCTTTCTTCCCTTCCCGCCTCCGCCGCCCGCCAATCCGAGCCCGCCCCCCAGCGCTTCCCCAACGTGGTGATCCTCACCGTCGATACCCTGCGCGCCGACCATCTTTCGTCCTACGGCTATCGCCGGCCGACGACCCCTCATATCGACCGCCTGCTGGCGAGCGGCGCGCGGTTCACCGAGGCGCGGACGGTCGAGCCTCTGACCAATCCCGCCCTCTGCTCGATGTTCACCTCGCTCTATCCCCACGAGCATGGAGCCACCCGCAACGGCCTGCGCCTGCGGCCGGACCTTCCCTCCGCCGCCCGCGTCCTGATGCGGCGGGGCTACCGTAGCGCCGCCTTCGTCGGCAACTGGACGCTGAAGGACCGCATCTCGGGGCTGGGCGAGCATTTCGAGCGCTACGACGAAGTCTTCACCCGCAAGCGGTGGTTCGGCATGTTCAAGGGCGAGGCCACGGCCGAGGACCTGACCGACGCCGCCCTCGCCTGGCTGCAGGAGACGCGGGAAAAATCGTCCCGTCCCTTCCTCCTCTGGGTCCATTACGTCGAGCCCCACGCGCCGTACCGGCTGCAGGAGGGATTCGCCCGGCCGCTCGGCGTCGCCGTGCGTGGCGAGGTCTCCCGCCAGGACAGGTACGACACCGAGATCGCGTTCGTTGACCACCACCTGGGCCGCCTGCTGGAGGCTTTCGACCGGGACCCGGCGCTCAAGGCCAACACCCTCTTCGTCTTCGCCGCCGATCATGGGGAGAGCCTGGGCGAGCACGGTTATTGGGGACACGGCCGCAACCTCTTCGAGCCGACGTTGCGCATCCCCCTCGGGGTCGCCTGGAGCGGCAGGATCCGCCCCGGCACCGTCGTCGACGCGCCGGCCCTCAACATCGACGTGGCGCCCACCATCCTCGGGCTGACGGGATTGCCGAGCCCGCCCGGATTCCGCGGCTTCGACTGGACGCCGGTGTTCCAGGGGGCCCCGCCGCCGCGCGACCGCATCGCCCTCTTCCAGGCCCACAAGGGAGCGGTGCTCTCCGCGCAGGAGGCGGCGAGCGCGCGGCGCAAGGGCCTGCTGGAAGTGGGCGTGATGATCGGCGAGCGCAAGGAGATCTTCCGCCTCACCGAGCGCCGGCCGTGGCTCTTCGATCTCCTCCGCGATCCGCGCGAAACCCGCGCCGCCGCCGCGGGCGCGAAGATCTCGCAACGCCTCCGCGACTGGCTCGACAGCGTTCAGCAGGGGCTCATCGTCTCGGACCGTCTCGCCCCGGCGGAGGTCGATGCGGAGAACGTCGAGCGGCTCCGTGCGCTAGGCTATGTGCACTGATGGCCACCTCCCTCAAACCCATCTTCCTCCTGGCCGACAGCCAGCTTCTCTTCTGGCGTGACGAGGAGGGGCGGCGGTTTCTCGACCGCGCGCGGGAGCTGATCGCGGCCGAGGCGCCGGAGAAGCAGCCCAAGGCCGCGTATCTCGGCGCCTCCAACGGCGACGCGCCCGAGTTCTACGAGCTGTTCGTCGGCGCCATGGCCGAGATCGGCATCCGCAACTGCCGCCAGATCTTCTCGGAACCCAGCGACGAGGACCGCTCTTTCCTGGAGCAGGCGGACCTCATCCTGCTTGCCGGCGGCGACGTGCGGCGGGGTTGGGACGTCTTCGTCAAGAACGGCCTCAAGGAGAGGCTCGCCGCCCGCTACTACGACGGCGCGGTGTTGGCGGGCGTCTCCGCCGGAGCCGTACAGCTCGGGCTCAAGGGGTGGGAGGAAGACGGCTCCGGCCTCTTCGACACCCTCAGCCTGGTGCCGTTCGTGGTGGACGTGCACGACGACCCTTCCTGGTCCCGCCTTCTCGCCGCCGTGGCCAAGGCGGGCGAGCACGCCCGCGGCTTCGGCATTCCCGCCGGTGGCGGCGCCCTCTACCATCCCGACTACTCGGTGGAACCGGTCCGCAGCCCGCTCACCGAGGTGGAGCTCACTCCGGACGGACCGCGCCAGGCGCTTCTCTTTCCGGGTCAGGGCACGGCTGAGCCGGCCGAGCCCCAGGTGCTCAGCCAGGAAGAGGTCCTCGAGCGCGCGCTGCGGGATCTCGGCGGCTCCGAACCGGATCCTTCCGTCAACTGACGATGAGGCTCTATGCGCTGGCGGACCTGCATCTCCGCTACGAGGTCACCCGCCGCGCGCTGCAAAACCTGCGGCCGCATCCCGACGACTGGCTGATCCTGGCCGGCGACGTCGGCGAGACCGAAGAGCACCTCCGCTTCGCCCTCGCCATCCTGGCCGAGCGGTTCGCCCGACTGCTGTGGGTGCCGGGCAATCACGACCTGTGGACGATTCCCACCAAGCCGGGCGATCTGCGGGGAGTGGAGAAATACGAGCGCCTCGTGGAGATCTGCCGCGAGCTCGGAGCGCTCACTCCCGAGGACCCCTACGTGACCTGGCCGGGCGAGGGGGGCCCAAGCATCCTGGCTCCCCTCTTCCTTCTCTACGACTACACCTTCCGTCCCGACGAGGTGCCGGTCGAGCGGGCGGTGGAGTGGGCGGCCGAGGAGAACCTCCTCTGCTCCGACGAGGTCCTCCTCCACTCCGATCCTTATCCGTCGAAGCCAGATTGGTGCCACGCCCGCGTGCGCGCCGCCGAGCCGCGGCTGGCTGAAGCCGCCGCAAGGGCGCCGCTCGTCATCATCAACCACTTCCCGCTGCGGCAGGATCTCGCGGTGCTGCCGCGCATCCCCCGCTTCTCCATCTGGTGCGGCACCCGCGAGACGGAGGACTGGCACCTCCGCTACCGCGCCGAGGCCGTGATCTACGGCCACCTTCACATCCGCGCCACCCACTGGCGCGACGGCGTGCGCTGCGAGGAGGTGTCGCTGGGGTATCCGCAGAACTGGGACGCCAGTCGGGGGATCGAGCCTTATTTGCGGCAGGTTCTCCCTTATCCCAAGAACTACGAGTCAAAGGAAGTTGACTGGGGCCCTCCGGTTGGTCGGGAGGTTTGGTAGGTGGCAGCGTTGACGAAGCGCCCCGGAGCCGGTACGATCTTTAAGATCTGTTAAAAGACATTCGGGAGAACGGGGGAAGCCGTGCCCAACGACAAACAGGCGCCCGCCGAAACGAACCGCGTCCTCGTCAAGCTCCGCCCCTCGAACGCCTTGCGGGCGGCGGAGTCGCGCGTGAACCTACAGCCGCTGTACGAGACGCCACCTGCGACGATGGCCGGTTTCGGCTTGGACACCACTCCGCAGTGGTTCCTCGCCGAGCTGCCGGGAGCGGCGCCGACGCCCTGGGACATGGCGCACGCGCAGATCGCCGGACAGCTCGGCGTTTCCGAGTCGGACATCGTCTTCGCCGAGCCCGACATCGTCCACACCATCTACCGGGATACCAACGAGGAGGTGGTCGGCCAGGCCTTCGCCGTCGGCGAGGATTGCAACGCCATCCCGCAGGACGGCACGCATGGGAAGGCGCTCGGTCCCGACACCTTCGCCTGGCACCTCGGCGACGCTTTCACGCAGCTCGGCAAGGCGCGCGAGGAGGTGGATTTCTCGCCGCCGCGGACGCGCATCGCGCACATCGACACCGGTTACTTCAGCGCGCACGAGACGGTGCCCAAGAACGTTCTGACGGCGCTGCAAAAGAACTTCTCCGACGGTGACCCGAAGGCTCTCCAGGGTCCCTCCAGCCACGGCACCGGCACCCTGAGCATCCTCGCCGGCGGCATGGTCTCGGCGTTCGGCGTCGTTCTCGGCGGCGCGCCCGAAGCGGAAGTCCTGCCGATGCGCGTCGCCGACAACGTCGTCCTCCTGCGCACGAGCGCACTAGCGCGCGCGCTGGCCTATGCCGTCGAGCAGCGCTGCGACGTGGTCACCATGAGCCTGGGCGGCGTGCCCTCCCGGGCCTGGGCGGAGGCGGTGGACGCCGCTTACGAGGCGGGCATCTGCATCTGCGCCGCGGCGGGAAATCACATCGGCGTCCTGCCGCCGCGCACGCTCGTCTATCCGGCGCGCTTCAGCCGCGTCCTTGCCGTCTGCGGCGTGATGGCCAACGGCAAACCTTACGCCGGCCTCACCGGGACCTCGACGCTCGAAGGCAGCTTCGGCCCCGACTCGGCGATGAAGGCGGCCATCGCCACCTACACGCCCAACATCCCCTGGGCGCGTTTCGGCTGCGACAAAGTCGTGCGCCTGAACGGCGAGGGCACCTCCGCCGCCACGCCGCAGGTGGCCGCCGCCGTCGCCCTTTGGTTCGAGAAGTACAAGGCCATGCTGCCGCGCGACTGGCACCGCGTCGAGGCCGTCCGCAACGCCCTCTTCAGCACGGCGAAGAAGGGGGACAAGGAGCACTTCGGCAACGGTATTCTCCAGGCGCGCGCGGCGCTCGGCGTCAAGCCCGTTCTCGGGCTGCCGAAGAGCGAGGCGTCCACCACCTCGTTCGCCTTCCTCCGCCTCGTCACCGGCCTCGGCCTCGCCGAGGCGCCGCCGCGCGAGCAGATGTTCAACCTCGAGCTCGCCCAGCGCTGGCTGGTCAACGAGGAGCTGCAGGAGATCGTGCCGGACCCCGAGGCAACGGCCAGGCTCGAAGGCGAGAAGCTGCGCCGCTTCATGCAGGCCGTGATCGAGGACAAAGGAGCGTCGCTCGCGCTGCGCAAGCACGTCGCCGGACGTTACCCGGTGGCGGCCGGCCAGTCCGCGCCGCGCACTCCCCGCTCGAAGGAAGTCCTCCCGGAGGTCCTGCCGGTCTGCGACGCGCAGCCCGCCGTCAGCAACCCGCCCTACCGCCGTATCCGCGTCTACGCCGTGGACCCGAGCCTCTCGACGCGGCTCGACACCGCCGGCATCAACGAGGTGACGCTCAAGATCCGTTGGGACAGGCTGGAGAAGAAGGGCCCCGTCGGCGAGTATCTCGCCGTCGAAGACGTGGACGCCGCGGGCAAGCGATACAAGCCCGTGGACCTCGACGATCCGCGGCTGCTCGCCCAGGACGGCTGGGCGCCTTCGGAAGGCAATCCGCAGTTCCACCAGCAGATGGTCTATGCCGTGGCGATGAAGACCATCGAACACTTCGAGAACGCCCTCGGCCGCCCGGTTCTCTGGCGTCCCGGACCGAATCCGAAGAACGCCTTCGACGACAGCATCTACGTCCAGCGGCTGGCCGTCCGGCCACACGCCTTGCGGCAGGCCAACGCCTTCTACAGCCCGCAGGAGGTGGCGCTCCTCTTCGGCTACTTCGAAGCCGGGCCGAATGATCCCGGCGAATACATGCCCGGCAGCCGCGTCTACTCATGCCTGTCGCACGACATCATCGCCCACGAGACCACCCACGCGATTCTCGACGGCATGCATCGCCGCTTCAACGAGCCGACGAACCTCGACGTGCTCGCCTTCCACGAGGGCTTCGCCGACATCGTCGCCCTGCTGCAGCACTTCACCATTCCGGAGATCCTCGAGCATGAGATCGGCCGCACGCGCGGCGACATCGAAACGGCGGAGTCCATGCTCGGCAGCCTCGCCGTGCAGTTCGGCTACGCCACGGGCGGCCGCAGCGCCCTGCGCAACGCCATCGGCAAGCTGGAGAACGGCGTGTGGAAGAGGTTCGTGCCCAACCCCGCGGACCTGCAGAATCGCCAGACGCCGCACTCGCGCGGCGCCGTCCTCGTCGCCGCGGTTTTCGACGCCTTCATCGCCATCTACAAGCAGCGCACCGCCGACCTGCTCCGCCTCTCCACCGGCGGCACCGGCGTGCTGCCGAGCGGATCGATCCATCCCGACCTCGTGCACCGCCTCGCCGACGAGGCGGCGAAGTCCGCCGGCCACGTCCTCAACATGTGCATCCGCGCGCTCGACTACCTGCCGCCCGTGGACGTCACCTTCTTCGAGTACCTGCGCGCGCTCATCACCGCCGACTACGACCTCGTCAGCGACGACCGCCACAACTACCGCGTCGCCTTCGTCGAAGCCTTCCGCCGGCGCGGCATCTATCCTTTGAACCTCGACGTTCCGAGCCCGGACACGCCCCGCACGCTCGCGGTGGACACCTTGCGCTGGCAGGGCCTGGCCCCGTCCGATTTTCCTCCCAAGATGCGGGCGGCGCTCGAGAAGCAATACCGCGGCATCCTCGATGAGCTCAAGCGGTACGCCGACGCCTGCCTCTACCTGGATGACCGCAAGACCTTGTTCGAGGTGACGCGAGAGGAGCGCCGCAAGCTCCACGACCAGCTCGTGGCCGCCTTCAAGGCGCTGCCGGCGTTCGCCGGCGAGCTGGGGCTCGACCCGAAGCAGAAGTTCGAGGTGCACGAGCTGCGGCGGGCGATGCGTGTCAGCCCGGACGGCAAGTACATCCCGCAGCTCGTCGTCGCGCTAACGCAGACGAAGGAGGTCAAGGAGGACAAGGCGAACGGCACGCCGCCCCACGTCTTCCGCGGCGGCTCGACGCTCGTCGTCGATCTCTCGAGATCCGCGATCAAGTACCGGATCTTCAAGCGGATCACCAGCACGGACCGGCAGGACCGCACCGCCGCCTTCGTCCGCGAGGCCGCCGCCGACCCGCTGCGCGCGCTCTTCTTCGCCGCCGATCGGCCCGAGCCCTTCGCCGCCCTCCACGCGCTCGCCGACGAGGGCCTCTGAGAGGGAATGGGAGGGGGCGCCCCGGCAGGGCGCCCCCTTCGCTCAGGAGCGTGCCTCGTTCCTGAAACCGAGGCGCACCAGGATGACCGACAGCACCCCCATCGTGCCGTCCGACAACGGGAAGGTCCAGAACCCCGAGGGCAGGCTCGAGCCGATCGTCAACAGGTAGACGATCCACGAGGCCGCGGCGAATACCCGGCTCCAGGCGGTCAGCCAGGTGTAGAGCCGGTCGCGCAACGGGTCCCGCGCGGCGGGAAAGTAGAAGGCGGCGTTGAGGAGCAGCAACATCCCGGTGTTGAACAGCCAGGGATCGCCGCCATAGTCCACCGTGCCGCCGGTCGTCGCGTTGTTGAGCAGGGCCGGGTAGAAGACCGACGACAGGAAGAAGGTCAGGTTGGTCAAGATGCCGATGAAGGTGATGACCCGGAAAGCCTTGAGATAGCCGTTCATAGTTCCTCCCGCCTCAGAACGTCTTCATGTATTCGACGATCGCGTCCTTCTCCTCGGGCGAGAGCTGCGTGCCGTAGAGGTGCCCCCCGTTGCCGTTGCCCGGCAGCTTCGTGTCGTAGAGGAAGTACTTATACTTTCCGTCCGCGGCGACGTTGTAGACGAAGCCGAGCCGCTCCTGGTCGTAGACGTCGTAGCCGCGATAGAAGCGGGCCGGCCGGCTCGCCGGCGGCTCCAGCAGGTCGCGCATCGTCGGCACCGAGCCGTTGTGCAGGTAGGGCGCGCGCGCCCAGATGCCGTCGAGCGGCGCGTTGGCATAGCCGTTCGTCTTGCGGAAGTGGTTGAAGCGGTACTTCGAGTCAGGATAGAGGCCGTACTGGTTGGTGGCGAAGGTGTAGGTGTAGGAGTGCAGCCGGAAGGGATCGGTGCCGATCTCGGCGAGCGGCGTCGGAGCTCCCCCCACCCGCGTGCCGACAACCTGGCCCCTGCGGAAGGTGTCGTCGGCGTGGCAGTCCGCGCAATACTGACGATAGAGGATCTTACCCTGGTCGGACTGCGTCGAGTCGATGTGGAACGGGTACTCGGGCGGCTTCAGCTCCCAGGCCCAGTCCGCCACTCGCTGGAGCGCCGGGTGGTCGATCGTCATCGGCGTCACCCCGGCGCCCAGCGAGGCGGAGAGGTTGCGCTCGTTCACCGAGTTGTTGTTGCCGTCCCAATGCAGGTGCATGCCCTGCGGCGCCTGCGGCAGGGACTTGGCGCGCGGCTCCTGGTTCCACAGCGACGGGAAGTCGGAGGCGCCGAAGAGCTCGTCGTGCGGCAACCGCGTGAGGTTCCAGTTGAACTGGATCGACTTGTAAGGATTGAAGGTGTCGACCCTGCCCCGCCCCCAGGGCGTGACGTCGGGTCCGAGGAGAGGAGCGATCTTGCCCTGCAGGTTCAGCACCGTGATCTTCACCGTGTTGATGAGCGCGACGCGGTAGAGGAACTTGTCGAAAGCGCCGAGATCGCCGCCGTCCTCCTCGATCTTGCCGAGCAGGTTGTCCGCCGTCAGCCGCGGATCGAGCGAGCAGTCGAGGATGAAGCGGAAGAACTCCTCGATGTCGAGCTGGTTGGCGGGCATGCCGAGGACGATCTGCGGCTTGCTCGCCGGCGTCTTGCGCACCGTGCCGGTGTGGCAGACGGCGCAGTTGAGGCCCACTTGGTCGAAGCCCAGCCGCCAGCGGCGCGAGACGCCGATGGGCAGGTCGTGCCCGGGCTCGTAGAGCAGGCCGAGCGAGGCGTAGCCGCCCGGCAGCTTCTCCGGGCAGATCTTGGGCAGCTCCTTGAAGACCCAGTACGGCGGCAGCACGCCTCCCTGCGTGTTGAGCAGCGAGACGCCCGGCTCGGCGCCGATCGAGCCGTACTTGAAGTGCTCTCCGATGCCGGAGTAGACCACCGGCCGGTCCGACGTGAAGCGCCAGATGAGCCAGCCGACGAGGACCGCGACGACGAGGAGCACGAGGATGATGAAGGTCTTCAACCGGCGGTGCTCGAGATAGCGGTCCACCGGGCTCTCGCGAACGACGTCCTTCAGGGTCCCTTCCCCAGTGCGGGTGTGCGTTTCATCACCGCTCATGGCAGCCTCCTCAGAGAGTCTTCATGTACTCGACCAGGGCGCGCTTCTGGTCGGGCGGCAGGGTGGTTCCCCACAGGTGCCCGGCGTTGCTGTTGCCGGGGACGCCGACGTCGAGCTTGGAGCCGAAGCGCTGCGCCTCGGGGCCGGTGACGACGAAGCCCACCTTCTGCTGGTCGTAGACGTCGTAGCCGTTCCAGAACACCTTGGGCCGGTTCTCGACCGGCTCGAGCAGGTCGGTGAGCGTCGGCACCGAGCCGTTGTGCAGGTACGGCGCGCGCAGCCAGAGGCCGTCGAGGAGCACGTTGGTGTAGCCGTTGGTCTTCTGCAGGCTGTTGAACTTCCACGGATAGTCCTTGCCGAAGGCGTTGTAGTTGTCCGCCGCCTGCTGCGTCCAGGAGTCGAGGCGGTGGCGGTCGGTGCCGACGTTGTTGATCGGCTCCACCTTGCCCGTGCGCGAGCCGCCGACGGCGTGGCAGTCGGCGCACTGCTGCTTGTAGATGGCGCTCCCCTGGCTGGCCAGCGCCGCGTCGATGGTGAAGGGGTATTTGGGCACCGGCGCGTCGAGCAGGAAGTTCTCCACCCGCTTGAGGTCGTCGAGCGGCAGCTTCTTCGGCTGCACCGAGTCGCCCAGGGCCGAGGTGATCGCGACGTCCTGGAGCGGGCCGTGCAGCAGGCCGTCCCAGTGATTGACGAAGCTGTGGTCGACGCGGGTGCGCATGTTCCACACCGACTCCATGTCGGAGTTGCCGATGGTGTTGTCCACCGGGATTCCCAGATAGCGGAACTTGGCCGGATTGAACGGATCGATCCTGCCCCGTCCCCAGTCCGGCTTGGTGTCCGTCCACGCCATGCTCTGCTTGAACTCCAGCAGTCCCTTCTTGGTCTGCGGGATGATGATGTAGCGGTAGAGGAGCTTGTCGATGAAGCCCATCTTGTAGTTGGGCTCGATGGCGTTGAGGATGTTGGTGGCGTTGAAGCGCGGATCGCTCACGCAGGCGAAGAGGAACCGGAAGTAGCCCAGGGTGTCGAACTGGTGGGCGGGCGCGGCGATGTAGATCTGCGGCTTCTCGTATTGGGTGGTGCGCACCGTCGCCACGTGACACATGGCGCAGTTGATGCCGACCAGCGGCTGGCCGACCGTCTTCTTGGGCAGGCCGATGGGCAGCTCCTTGCCCTCCTCCCAGGCGAAGCCGAGGGCGGTGTAGCCGCCGGGGCCGGGCAGATACTCCGGGAACATCCGCGGCAGCACCAGCCAGATCCAGAAGGGCACGGCCAGGCCCCCTTGCTCGGTGCCGATCGAGCCGTACTTGAAATTGTCGAGCGCCGACTCGTAGTGCAGCGGCTGCACGCGCAAGAGCCGCGACCAGAACACGTAGCCGACGATCGCGACCACGATCAGGATCACGATCAGCCAGATCCACTTCCTGCTCGATTTCTTAGCCATCGCTCTGTCTCCTCGTTCGTGTCCTGAAGCCGGATCGCGGCGTCAGAGGGTTTTCATGTACTCGATGAGCGCGTTCTTCTCTTCCGGCGTCAGCGTGGTGCCGTAGAGGTGGCCGCCGTTGTCGTTGCCCTTCACCGTGCGGTCCATGCGGAAGAAGTCGCGCCCGAAGGCCCGCGTCACGTTGCTGACGAAGCCGACGTTGACCGGATCGTAGACGTCGTAGCCGCGGTAGAAGACCGGTGGCCGCTTCTCCGGCGGCTCGAGCAGGTCGCGCAGCGTCGGCACCGAGCCGTTGTGCAGATAGGGAGCGCGCGCCCAGATGCCGTCGAGCGCCTGGCAGGCGTAGCCGTCGCTCTTGCGCCAGTGCGTGAAGCGCCAGGGGAAGCCGGCGTAGAGGGTGGCCTGGTTCACCGTCAGGTCGTAGGTGTAGTTGTGGAAGCGGTAGGGATCGGTGCCGATCTCGGCCATCGGGACGGTGGTGCCGATCTTCTGGCTGCCGAAATCGTGACAGTAGGAGCAGTGCTGCCGCCACACCGGCGCGCCCTGCGCGGCGAGCGTCTTGTCGATCGGATAAGGATACTTGGGCGGCGGGAACTCCCGCAGCCACTTGTCGACGCGATCGAGATTGGCGTAGTCGAGCGAGGTCGGCGTGGCGCCGGTGCCCAGCGCCGCGCCCAGGTTGCGCTCGTCGACCGAGTTGTTGTTGCCGTCCCAGTGCAGGTAGAGGCCCTCGCGCTTCGCCTGGTTCCAGATCTGCGGGAAGTCGGCGGGGCCGATGAGCTCGTCCACCGGCACCTTGTGCATCGGGTAGTTGAGCTGCAGCGCCTTGTACGGGTTGAAGGTGTCGACCCGCCCCATGCCCCACGGCGGCACCTGCGGGTTGAGGATGATGGCGCCCAGGCGGTCGCGCACCTGCAGCAGGCCGAGCCGCGTCTGGTTGATCAGGATGGTGCGGTACATGAAGCGGTCGATGGGGTCGAAGTCGGCCCCCAGCGACTCCATCACCGGGATCATCTGGTCGGGGGTGAAGCGCTGGTCGAGGGCGCAGGCGATGAGGAACTGGAAGTAGCCCTGGATGTCGAACTGGTGCGCCGGCATGCCGATGTAGATGCGCGGCTTGCTCTGCGGCGTATCGCGCACCGTGCCCGTATGGCAGAAGGCGCAGTTGAGGCCGACGCCGTCGAAGCCGAGCAGCCGCCGCCGCGAAAAACCGATGGGCAGGTCCTTGCCGTCCTCGTAGACGAATCCCAGCGACTGGTATCCCTTGCCCGGCAGGTACTCGGGGAACATCACCGGCAGCGCCTTCCAGATCCAGTACGGCGGCGAGAAGCCCTCGCTGCCCAGCGAGCCGTACTTGTAGTGATCCTGGATGTCGGCGTATTCCACCGGCGAGTTGCGGCCGAAGCGCACGGCGAAATAGATCACGATGAGGACGAGCACGATGAGGATAGCGAGCCAGATGCGCCGGCGCTTCTTGGGAGCTTCCGTAAGGGTGCTCTCGGCCATGGGCAGTACCTCCTCTACACGGGTCGGTTTCGCAAGAGTTCAGGCCGCCGCCTTCTTGGCGTCGGCCAGGATGACATCGCTCGCCTTCTCGGCGATCATGTAGATCGCGAGGACGATGAACAGGCCCGGGATGCGCGGGAAGACCGAGGCGTCGACCACCCGCAGACCCTTGGTGCCGCGGACGCGGAAGTTGCTGTCGAGCACCGCCATCGGATCGCCGTCCGCCCCGATCTTGCAGGTGCACGAGGCGTGGTGCCCCCAGGCCTGGTTGCGCACGAACTCCTCGAGATCCTTGTGCGAATGCTTGTCCTTGCCCGGCGCCTCCTCCTCGTCGATGCGGTGGCCGTAGCCCCTGGTGATGCCGAAGATGAACTTGAGGGCGTGCACTACCGCGTCGAGGTCCTTTTTCCCTCCGTCGCTCCCCTCCTCGAAGTAGTGGAAATTGATCTCCGGAACGTCGCGCGGATCGGCGGAGCGGATCTGCACCGTGCCCGCCCTGTTGTGGGTGCTCCCCTTGAGCACCGCCCAGGTGAAGTAGCGGCGCGCCTCCTGGATGCGCTTCGAGTAGTCCGGGTAATAGCCGCGGAAGTCGGTCACCAGGCCGAAGACGTAGAGGTCGGGGTCGGCAAGGTCGGCCTGCGACCGCTTGATGAACGACATCACGGCGCCGTTGGTGGTGTAGACCCCCTCTCCCTTCTCGAGCCACTCCTTGAGCTGCGGGTCCGGCTCCTCGCCTGGCTCCGGCGGCTTCAGGGTCGCGTCCTTGAACGAGGAGAAGGGCCTGTCCATGCGCAGCACGACGGAGGACTCGTAGCGGTCCTGGAGGTTGGCCCCCACCCCGGGCAGGGGCACTCGCACCGGGATGCCGCGGCGCTGCAGGAGATCGGCCGGGCCGATGCCGGAGAGCTGCAGGAGCTGCGGCGTATTGAAGGCGCCGCCGGCGAGGATCACCTCGCGGCTGGCACGCACCTGCCGCACGGTGCCCTTCTCCTCGGGCCGGTACCGGGCGTCGGCGCGGTAGAGGTGGGCGCCTTCGAGATACTCCACGCCGATGGCGCGCTGGTCGTCGTCCAATAGCACGCGGGTGGCGAGGGCTCCCGTGCGGATGGTGAGCCGGTCCCTACACTTCTCCTGGGCGGCGCGGAGCCGCTCCCGGCTGCCCGTCCGGTGCCCCGCGTCGCGCGACAGCGGCGTCATGCGGAAGCCCTCCGCGCGGCGCACGACCGACCACCAGCTGCTGGGGTCGAACCAGGTGATGACGGAGAAGAAGACCTGCTTCAGAGCCTGCCAGAGATCCCCCAGCAGGCCGGTGCCCGAGCGGAAGGTGAAGAGGTTCTTGAGGATCGACCAGCGGACGAGCCAGAGCAGGCCGCGGTCGTCGAGCAGCAGCTTGATCGCCGCCGTCTCGCTGGCCAGCCAGCCGCCGAAGCCGTGCCAACTGGGGTTCCAGCGCAGGTACCGGAAGAGGAAGCGCAGGATGCCGCGGTAGCGGCACTCCTCCAGGCTCACGTAGTAGGGGCGCATGGCCCTGGCGCTCCACGACTTGTCGCCGGTCAGCTCGGCGATGTGGTCCCAGTCGCTGTTGTGGGGGTAGATCAGGATCATGGCGTTGTGCGCCGTGCAGCCGCCGAGCGCGCCGGCGCGCGGATAGAAGACGCCGCCCTCCTCCGGCCTGTACTTCCAGTCCTTCTTCTGCTGCTCGTCGTCGGCATAGTGGCGCACGAAGAAGCGCCAGGCCATGCCCGGCTCTTCCGAGGCGTTGGGATGGAACGCCGGCACCTGGTAGTTGAGGGTCTCCTGAGACCCGCCGGCTTCCAGCACCAGCACCTTGTGGCCGGCGAGGGCCAGGTTGGCGGCCAACGGCCCGCCCCCGGCCCCCGAGCCCACGACGATGTACTCGTACTCCTCTTCTTCCAAGCGTGCCTCCCTACAGCGTCTTGAGGAACTCGATGAGCGCCGCCTTGTCCTGCGGCGAGAGCTCGGCGCCGAACTCGTGGCCGCGGTCCACCTCGAAGTCCGGACAGGTGCTCAGCTTCAGCAGCTCCGGCACCAGTTGGGCGAGCCGCGCCGCGGCCTCCGCGTCGCTCTTGCCCTGCACCTCCTTGAGGCCCTTGGCGACCTTCTTCAGCGAGCGCAGCATCGTCAACAGGCCCACCTGCGGATCGTTCTTGCCGGCGTTGATGTTGCCGATCAGGTTGACGGGCGTGCCCTTGGGGATCGGTCCGACGCGAATCTCGCCGTCGTCGACGAGCCCCAGCAGCCAGGCCCCCGCGCTCTCCAGGAACGGCAGCGCGGCGGTCTCCACCGTCAGATCCGTCTTCCAGGCGGTGCGGTGCACGTAGTGCCCGCGCGTGCCGGGCGACAGCAGCTTCTGGATGGCGTCGTTGAAGGCGTCCATGCGGCCTTTGACCGACGGATCGCCGGTGAACACGCCCACCTCCTGGTTGTGCAGGTAGGGGGCCGTGGCCCACACCGAGACCAGCGACGGCACCCGCTGGTAGCCGCGGCCGCCGGCCGGCGCTTCCCAACGGATGGTCTTCTTCTCCACCGGCTCGTAGAGGTCCAGGGTGCCGACCGAAGGCAGGTCCTTGTAGCTCTGCGAGGAGAAGTCGCTCCATACGTGCCCCTCGACGGCGTTGCTCGCCATCGCGCTGCAGGTCTCCGTCTTCAGCAGCGTCACCGGGATGCGGGCTTCGTTCGACAGGTAGTTGCCCTGGAGGAAATTCGGATCGCGGACGATCTGCGTCATCTGCGCCTTGTACTCCGGCGTCTCCGTCCACTGCCAATAGCTGTTCCAGCAGTCGAGGTAACCCTTGCCGATGCAGCCCTTGTCGCCCAGCTTCGGCACGCCTCCCGCCGGCTGCGGCTGCGGCGGCATCTTGCTCGAGTGGCAGCGCGCGCAGGTCTCGGCGAACACCACCTTGCCGCGGTCGAGCACCGCCGCGTCGGCCGTCACGTAGGCCGCGCCGCCCGGCACCTCCGCCAGGTGCATGGGATAGCCGGCCCGCGTGAGGTACTTGGCCATGTTCACGGCGCGGTCCTGGGTGGCGTTCCAGAAGGTCGAGTACTTCTGCGCCGCGTCGACCGTGATCGTCGTCTGCTTGCCGAGCCCGACGAGGGGGTTGATGTGGCGGACCCACTCCTGGTGGTACTCGCCGATGTTGATGTAGACGCGCGTCAGCGCCGCGTCGATGCCCACCGAGTCCGCGCCGTCCCAGAGGATGTGCGGCACGCCGAAGGTGTAGTCGGTGTCCTTGTGCGTCTTCACCTCGGGGAGCAACAGGGCGCCGGCGGCCGACGTCTCGGGCGCCAGCCGCGTGCCGTTGTCGAGACGCGCGCCGACGTTGAAGATGGCGTTGAGCCCGCGCGGATTGACCAGGTTGTCGGCGGGGACGAAGGAGGTGTCCACCGCTCCCGGCCGCTGCGCGTCGAGCAGGTGCCAGACGAAGTTGTCGGGCCTGACGTTGGCGCCGAAGATGCGCCCGAACCAGAAGTACTGGGCGCCGATGGTGCCCGAGAGGTTGGCCAGTTGCGGGTTCTCGGGATCCGCCGGCGGCTTGAGCGGGTGCGGGCTGACGTGGCAGAACGAGCACGCCATGGCCACCCGGTACGGGCGCACCAGCTTGCGGTCGCTGAAGAACTTGGGATCGGTGTAGAAGGCGTCCGTCTGCATCGCCTCCTGCCAGCGCTTCTTCGCCTTGGCGTCGAAGTTGGGATTGTCGAAGATGCGCAGCCCGAGCACGCCGGACTGCCGGCCGTAGATCTTCTCGTCGAGGCCGTCCTTCGGTCCCGTCTGGCGGTCGAGGCAGAGGCCGTACGGGTCCGGCGCGGGCGGCTTGACGAAGCCGGGCTCGTTGGTCAGCCCCAGGTAGCAGAAGCGGCTGTCGCGGCTGTAGTAGCGGTAGGGGCCCTTGCCGCCCGGCGGATACATGGTCTGCGCGCAGGCCCCCGGATAGGCGCCGTAGCTGACCGGGGAGATGGCGGTGTAGCGGTCCTTGGCCGCGCCGCCGTAGTTGTTGTCGTAGGCGTCGCCGGTGCCGGGCGGGGTCGCGTAGCCGCCCTTGCCGTAGGCGCCGCGGCCGTAGCCCTCCTCCGTCGAGCCGCTGCGCAGGCTCGCCTCGTACGCCTGCGCCCGCTGCTCCTGCTCGGGCGAGCAGGGGTAGGAGGAGAGCGTCTTCAGCAGGTCGAAGGTGCCGAAGCTGTTGTTGGCCAGCCAATCCCAGAAGGCCTCGTCGCCGCCGGCCCACGCCATCCAGGTGTTGCGGCCGAGGATCTCCTCCTGGCTGAACTGGCCGCCGCCGTCCATGCCGTGGAAGGCATCCACCTCGTTCGGCGGCTGGGCGAAGGCCTCCTTGGTGAGGCCGGCCGCGTACGCCTCGTCCTCCGCCGGCCGGTTGTGCCACCAGCGCCAGATCAGCCAGACGACCAACAGCACGACGACGGCAATGAGAATCTTCTTCGTCTTGCTCATCTCGCGACTCCTTCCCGTCAGAAGGTCTTCATGAATTCGATCAAGGCCCGCTTGTCCTCGTCGCTCGCGATGCGCGCCACGATGCTCTCGTGGCCCTTGTTCTCCACGAAATCGGGGGCGGCGTTGAGCGACAGGAGGAGCTTGCGCAGCTCGCCGCGCAGGACCGGGTTGTTGAGCACCCTGCGCACGATCCGCTCCTTCTTCTCGTGTCTCTCGGAATCGGAATAGGTGGTCCCGGGCTTTCCCTTGAGGGACTCCTTCAGCCCGGCAGGCAGCCGCTCGACCAGCGCATGGAGCGGCAGGTTGCCCAACACCTTGACCGGATAGCCACACGGCAGCGGCACCGTCAAGCCGTCCGGGAGCTCGAGCCAGGTGACGTGATTGCCCGTCTTCTTCACATAGGGGCCTACCCGGCCCTGCGGATCGGTGCGCCGCTCCGGCCACAGGAGCTGCTCGGCGGCGTCGGTGAAGGCGCGCACGCGGCCGGCGACGCTGGGATCCGGCGACGGCCGGCCGAGCGAGTTGTTGTGGAAGAACGGCGCCGTGGCCCACAGGGAGACCAGCGAGGCGGTGCGGTAATAGCCGCGCCCGCCCGCCGGCGCGCAGAACTCGTGGCTCTTCCCCGCCGCGAACGGATCCGGCAGCGAGAGCTTGCCGAGCGGCGGCAGGCTCTTGTAGGTGAGCGACGAAAAGTCCTGCCAGACGTGCCCCGCGAGCGCGTTGGTGGCCATGCTGCGGGTGAGGTTCACCCCCACTGCCGGCGCCGGATAGCGCCGTTCGTCGGAGAGCAGGTTGCCCTCCAGAAAGTCCGGCCGCAGCACGAGCTCGCGCATCCGCTCCTGCGCCGCCGCGAGATCCCCGTCGCCGCCGGCCGGCGCCGGCCGCTTGCTCGAGTGGCAGGCGGCGCAGTGGTCGGCGAAGACGAGCTTGCCCCGCCGCAGCACGGCGGCATCGGCGGTCAGATAGGCCGCGCCGCCCGGCGCCGCCGCCAGCTTGTACGGCGCCGACGCGTCGAAGAACGCCGCCACGCCGGGAACGCGCAGCTCCGTCTGGTTCCACCAGAAGGTGCCGTCGTAGCCGGGCGTGCGCATCGCCCGCGCGATGCGAAAGGGCTGCTGCGGCCGCGGCTCGCCGCCGAGCAGCAGATAGGCGTCGTGCTGGTTGAGCCAGTAGTTGCCCAGCATGCCGATGTTGACGAAGACGCGCAGCGCGGCGAGCGGCAGGCCCACGGAGTCGGCGCCGTCCTTGAGGATGTGCGGCACCGGCTGCCGGCGGCCGTTCGGCATCTCCTCCTGCGCCGCCCGGGCGAGGCGGGCGCGCACCTGGAACAGGCCGTTGATGGCGCCGGGATTGTCCAGGTCGTCAGTGGCGATGCGCGAGGTGTCGCTGGTGCCGGGCGGCTGCGCGTTCAGGTACTCGGTGTAGAAGGCGTCCTTGCCGAAGTCGAGCATCCAGGCGAAGAGCGGCCCCTCCTGGAAATAGACGTTGCCGAGCAGGCCGGCGACGTTCTCCCAGCCCGGCCGCACCGGGTCCGCCGGCGGCTTCTCGGGATTGAACGAGATGTGGCAGAAGCCGCAGGAGAGGCCGACGAGATACGGCGGCTGGTAGCAGTCCGCGTTGCTCTGCCGCGCCGTGCCCGCCGGATCGTGACCGCTGCGCTTCCCGGGATTGCAGCCGGGCGGCATCTTCCAGGGATCGGCCGCGTTCCAGGCGCCGGGCCGGTAGTCCGGGTTGTCGAACAGCCGCATGCCGAGGATGCCCGACGGCCGTCCTACCCAGCGCTCCGTCGGCGGCGACTCGCGGCGGTTCTCGAAGCGGTCGAGGCAGAGGCCGTATTCATCCACCCGGCAGCGGCCGTTCTCGTCGCGCTCCGGCGGCAGGGCGTCGGGATCGTTGACGAGGCCGAACCTGGCGAACCGCGCGTTGCGGTCCAGCCGGTTGTTGTCGAGGATCTTGAGCAGCTCCAGCTTGCCGCGGCTGCGCTGCGCGAGGTCGCGCCAGGTGAATTGATTGCCGCCGGTCCAGTGAAACCAGGCGTCCCAGCCCAGCCGCTGCTCGTCGGTGTAATCCGGGAACTGCAGCAGGTAGGGATGGCTGCGCAGCTCGGCGAGGCGCAGGGGCTTGAAGTCGGCGTACGCGCTCTGGTCCCGCTGCCACTGGACGTGGGCGGTCGAGTCCGCGGCCTCGGCGGCCTTCCGCAGGCTGGCGAGATAGTCCACGCCGCCGTCGAGCCCGGGCTCCGGCCCGACCGCGGACGCCTTCGCCTCGCAGCCGGCGCGGCAGCCGCCGAGCAGCGCCGCCGCCAACGAGAGTCCGCTCGCCATGGCCGTCAGGGCGCGCCTCAAGCGCCGCCAACCTCCGGCGCCGCATGGATCTCGGCGTAGCCGGGCGTGGACCCTCCCTTCGCGGGCTCGTTCCTGCAGCGGAACCAGCACCAGACGCCGAGCAGGATGACGATCACCAGCAGCACCAGCAGCACCTTGCGACGGAACCGCAGCAGGTACTTGTCCACCGGGCTCTCGCGCACCTCGTCGACGAGGGTCCCCTCACCGGTCTTGGTATGGGTCTGGCTCATCGTCTTGACCTCACGGGAAAGGCGGCGGGTTGTAGACCGACATCACCTCGTCGATCATCGCGTCGCGGCTGGGGTAGCGCCGCTCGTCGTAGCAGCCGAGCGGATTGGCGATGGCGTTGACCAGGCAGCGGTTGCAGAACGAGCACGGACGCTCCGGCAGGTCGCGGCCGGAGGCCAGGATGTGCGGCAGGTCGTTGTTGGCGATCAGCGGCCGGGCGATGGAGACGCCGTCGACCTTGCCGTCCTGGATGGCCTTGCGGATCAGCGCGCCGTTCTGGAAGCCGCCGGTGTTGATCACCGGCACCTTGACCTTGTCCTTGATGGCCTTGCAGAACTGCAGGCTGACGCCCTCCACCGGGTAGCCCTTCTTGGTGCGGTTCCACAGCCAGAGGAAGATCGGGCGCAGGATCTTGTAGTGGAACAGCGTGTAGTTGGGGAAGAAGCCGCGCACGCCGCTCGACGACATGCCGCCGTACCACCAGTTCAGCTCGTCCGGCGGGAAAGCGCCCGGCGGCACCAGCGGATGCGGGAAGGTGCTGCCGGCCGAGAGATGCAGGCCGTCGGCGCCGTCCTCCTCGCACCACTGGCAGATCTGGATGTACTCCTCGGGCGTGTTGCCCTTCCCCTCCCACGGGTAGAGGGCGTTGCCGAGGTCGATGACGTTCATCTTCACCTGCAGGTGGAAGTCGTCCCCCACCTCTTTACGGATGGCCTTGATCACCTCGTGGAGGAAGCGGTAGCGGTTGCGCAACGGGCCGCCGTAGTCGTCCTTGCGGTCGTTGATGCCGGAGCTCAGGAACTGGGTGAAGAGATAGCCGTGCGAGGCGTGGAGCTCGATGCCGTCGCAGCCCGCCTCGCGCGCCCGGCGGGCGCCCTGGGCGAAGTAGTAGACGAGGTTCTGGATCTCGTCCACCGTCGCCGCCTCGCAGAGCAGGCCGTGGAAGGTGTCGTTGCTGCTCGTCGACGAGAGCCCCTTGTTCATCAGGTTCTCGACGCCGCCCACGTCCCGCTGCCGGCCCGAGTGGCTGAGCTGCATGATGAACTTGCAGTCGTACTCGTGCACCTTCTCGACGACCTTGCGCCAGAAGGGAATCCTGTCGTCGTTGTCGATCATCGCGTAGTTGGGAAGGATGCGGCCGCGGCGGTGGACGGGCACGAAGGAGGAGATGATGGCCCCGACGCCGCCGCGCGCGAACTTCTCCTCCCAGTTGATGCGCGCCTGGTTGCCCGAGCCGTCGTAGTTGTCCCAGCGCCCCGAGATGCTCGAGCGGAAGAGACGGTTCTTGACCGTCAGGTGCCTGAACTGGAGAGGCTGGAAGATGGGATCGTTGTCCATGCCTGGCAACCTCCTTCGAGTAGAGGTGAAGCGGGGCCAAGGCCCTCAGGCGCGACAACCGCCACAAGGCCGCTACATCGGACTCAGCGACTGTCAAGAGAGCCGCCCTGCTGGACCCGGTTTTGACCTCGGTTTTCTGGGCTCATTCTACGAGGCGGGACACAGAAGTCAAGAGAGTGGTTAGGGGACCGGGGGGACCAAAAACCTCCCCCCTCTCCTGCCGCGTTCCCCTTGATGGGAACCTGGGCTTTGCGCATCTTTGCACCACGCAGAGACCTCTTGACATATCCGCAAGAACTAATTTAAGATGTAACGCTGGAGGTAACAAGAGATGAACAGAATCGTCACAGCCTGCCTCGTCGTAACTTTCGCGATCCTGATCCCGGCCGGCACCTTCGGGGTGGCGCTGGCTCCCGAACTGTACGAATCCAAGCTGGTCTCCCCGGCCCTGCGCGACGCTTTGGAGCAACAGGAGAGCGTGGTGGCAAGAATCTACCTGCTGACCCAGAGACCCTCGGGAAACGCATCGAAGATGAGGGCGTTGAGCGACGGAGCCCCGGTGAATTCTGTGATCGCAGAGCTGGCGCAGCAGCTGCTCCCGGGCAAGCGGGCCCTGCATCATCAGGACTTCCTCGATGTGTTGGAGGGGACGGTGGACGCTAGTGTGGTGCAGGCTCTGCTTCGCAACCCTCACGTGGTCCTCGTCGATCTGAGCCCTGATCGTCCTGAGCCCGTCGAACCTGACTTCGGCGCGAAGGCCCTGTGCGTTCCCACCGCGACCCGGGCCTGCGTCCAGGGAGGCCGATTCGGTATTGAGGTTTACGTCTTCAGCACCAGCAGCTATGCCCAGGTCTTCACGTCCAGCTCGGAATCCGCGGTGTTCTGGTTCTTCTCCAACACCAACTGGGAGGTCGTCGCCAAGGTCCTCAACGGGTGCTCTGTCAATAACAACTACTGGGTTTTCGCCGCCGGTGCTACTTCTTTGAGCTACCAGGTTAACTTCATTGACTATGTCAAGGGCACGAACCACGGCTACTCCGGCTTCTGTCCGCTCGCGGATACGGGCCAGATAATAGGATCCCCCTGCTAGTCGACACCCGGGACCGCCGGTTCACCCGGCGGTCCCGGACGCCCGGTTCGCCATGACCGGGCGTCCAGCCTTCGTCTCGCTTCCTCCCCTCTCTGCCTACCAGTTCCAGGCGGCGCGCAACAAGCACACGCTAAAATATGGTCGCCGCCCGAATAACTCGGGAACTTTTGGGCTCCGTTTTTATCCGGTCCAAGAGAAAAGACCCTGGATCCTGCAACTCGTATTTAAGCCGCTGCTGAACGCTGGACAAGCCAGCCCCCCGCGTACGTCAATTCGGCCCAGCCGACGCGACCCGAGTACGCCAGTTACGACGGGCATCTGAATAATTCGAACTTCGCACTATAGGTGGAGATCTGGGTATCGGCTCGTGTGCCAGATAGCCACCACTTCAACCATTGGCGGCTTGCTCTTCACGCGATAGTAGAGGTAGTACTGAACTTTGCTCAAGAGAATGCGGCGCACACCAGGAAGCTTGACGTTGGTCGCGACCGCTCCTATCTTCGGTTGAGTGCAGATCAGTTCGAATGCCTTGTCAATGGCATCCCGGAAAGCGTCCGGCGCAGCAGAACGATTCTCGTCCCACCATTTCGAAGCTGCGCGAATCTCGCGGGCGGCCCGGCGAGTGGTTTGCAGTGGCAGCCGTGGGCTCAATCTCGCCGTAGCTCCCGTAAGAGCTCTTCCCCGGAAATCACATCGCCACGGTCCGCCTCCTCGATCGAAGCCAGGAGGGCGGCCTCCGCTTCAGGTCCAAGCGTGAAGGTTCCGCGATCCTCGGGCGTCAAGATGGTCACGACCATCCCCTCGGCCAACTCCTCGTCAGCAACCTCTATCTTGCCGTTGACGACTCGTCCTGTAGTTACTCGCATAATCTTATTCTACCTCAAGACCGCCGTCACCCTTCCCCGAGGTCCAGCCGGTAGCCGACGTAGCCCGCGAGCCGGCTCGATTTGTCGACGACGAAGTTGCAGGTGATGGCTAGACGCCGCGCGCCCCCCCGGCTGGCGGTGACGGAATGGGCCAGCGTGGCCGGGTGGATCACCATGCGGTTCGGACGCGGGTAGATCTTGTAGTGGTCGCTGTTCACCAGGGTGCGGCGGTCGAAGTCGGCGTCAGGCCGCGGCGCGTGGAGCACGAGCAACCCCTCGTCCATCTCGTAGTACGAGCCCGCCGGATCCTCGCGCTCGTAGCGGTAGGTAGAGGCGTAGTAGATGGCCACGAAGTCCGCATCCCCAATGTGATCATGATAGGGGGTGAAGGAGGACTGGTCGGTGTAGTTGGCGAACATGTAGGCGTCCACCTCGAGGGAGGCGCTGTCGGGCCCCAGATCGCGCAGATAGAGGCGTAGCCCGAGATCGAACTTCGCGCGCATACGGCAAACCATCTCTCCGCTCTCGGCGAGGAGGTTCTTCCCCGAGCCCGAATCGTTGAGCTCGGGGTGAGCCGTCACGAAGTCGAGCAACCGCGCGTTGAGGTCCGGATCGTCCTCGAAGTCCAGGACCTTGACTCGGATCGGAAACAGATCGAGGTCGGTGACGTTCATGACGCCGGCTTGACTCCGATCACCTCGTAGAGCTTCGCCGGATCGTAGACGGCGCCGTCCTTGACGGTGAGGACGACGCGGCGGATGTCGCCGATGTTCTTCGTCGGATCCCCGTCCACCAGGATCATGTCGGCGAGCTTGCCGGCGGCGAGGGTGCCCAGCTCGTCGTCGCGCTTCATGACGCGGGCGGCTCCCAGGGTGGCGATGCGTAGAACGTCCAGGGCCGGGATGCCCGCGTCCACGTAGAGCTCCAGCTCGCGGTGGTAGCTGAAGCCGGCCATGGCGTCCGTGCCGGCGACGATGGTCACGCCCGCGTCGTGCAGGGCGCGCACCAGGTTTTCCATGGCGCGGTAGGAGTCCCGGTAGCGCTGCACCTGCTCGGCGGGAGGATTCAGGCCGCCGCCGAAGACGGCGCGCCGCACGGTGGCCGGGAAGCGGTCCGCCACGGGCGCGAGGCTGGGATCGAGCTGGTCGGGCCGGCCGGTGAACATTCCCTCGAAGGCGACGAGCGTCGGATCGGAGACCGTGCCGCGCTCCTTGAGCAGGGCGATGAAGCTCTTCACCTTCTCGGAATTGAGGTCCAGCTCGGCGGCGTGCTGGGCCACCTCGGTGAAACGGGCCGGCGTGCGGGTGTCGATCGTCGGCGGCAGGAAGTTGAGGACGAGGAAGTTGACGTGCTGGATCTCGTCGAAGCCGGCGCGCACCGCCTGCTCGGCGCTCATGCCGTTGGGGATGTGGCCGGAGACGCGCAGGCCGTGCTCGTGCGCTCTCTTGACGATGGCGGGCACGAGCTTGGGATCGAGCGAGCTGTACATCTTGATCTGCACGTAGCCGAGCCTGGCGTAGTTGTCCACCGCCGCGAGGGCCTCCTCCTCGGTGTCCACCAGCACCTTGCTGGGGCCGGCGTAGGGGCCGGGACCGTCGATGAAGCCCGCCATGAGCACGCGCGGGCCGATGGCGTCGCCGGCGTCCCAGCGCTTGCGCAGATCGAGCAACTGGTCGGTGTCGTTGGCGAGGTCGCGCACCGTGGTGACTCCCGCCGCGAGGTGCATGAGCCCCTGGTCTTCCGAGAGGTGCGTGTGCATGTCCCACAGGCCCGGCAGCAGCATCTTGCCCTGGGCGTCCACCACCTCGGCCTCGGCCGGCACCTGGACCTCGGGGTCCGGGCCGACGGCCTGGATGCGGTTGCCGGAGACGACGACGGTCATATCCGGCCTTACGATCTTGGTCTCCGGGTCGAACAGCCGGGCGTGCCGGATGGCGAGCCAGCCGACGGGATGGTGGGTCAGCTTCGCGGCGAGCGCCTTGTACCGCGCCGCGACGGCCGCGTCCTGCACCTTGGTGAGCTCGGGCACGGCGGCGTCCCAGCCTTCGACAAAGAGCGCCGCCCAGCCGCCGACGGAGGCGAAAAGGTTCCGCTCGCCGTCGAGCCAGACGTAGTTGGGAGTGAAGCCGAGGCCGCTGATGGCGTAGAGATCGACGGCGCGGGAGCTGCCGCCGGCGTCCTTCACCTGCAGCGACGAGACCTTCTCGATGCGCGCCTCGCCCGCCGGCAGCACCGGCAGCCGGCCGCCGGGAGCGGCGAGGAGCGCCCGCGCCAGCAGCTCGGTCTCCTGCGGCGGACCGTTCAGGCTGAGATAGAAAGCGGGCTCCTTGACCGGCCGGTCCTCCTTCTCCGAGCCGTTCTTCCATATGGCCCGGCCCTCTTTCCACTCGAAACGCTCGTCGACGGCACTCTTCCAGTAGTCGTGCCCCGTCGTCTCCTCGAAGACGGGGAGGCCCTGCGCGTCGAGCCGCATCCGCGTCGACGTCTTCGGGCCCCGCCCGCGGTCGTTGAACTCGAACGTATAGACGCGTTCGCCGTTGGCCTCGATGCGCGAGACCGCCTCCCCCGCCTTGTTGCCGGAAAACAAGAAGTTGAACCGGACCTCCTGCGGCGCGGGCTGAGGAGCGGCGGCGGCGAGAGGCAGGGCGGCGAGGAGGAAGCAGAGAGTGCGGGCTTTGAGCATGGTGTCTCCCGGACGGAAAAGAGGGTCCGGGGATTATACGGGGGTGGGAAAGAAGAGTTCCGATTCAGAGGTTCCTGTTTATCGAATCGGGTGCGCTCCGCCGGGCCCCTCACCTCCCCGGCCCTCCTCTCCCACCTCACACCCGCCCACCCGGGGAGAGGAGGGAGACTACAAAAAAGTTGCTTTTTTCCAGCCCCCTCTCTCCCGGGGGTTGGGTGTGCGGTGGGAGAGAGGGGGTAAGGGGGAGTGAGGGGCCCGAGGCGGCGGAAACGGCTCGAGCCTTTATACGTCTCGGCGTCAGGTATTACCGGCCCTTACTTCCCTATCTTCAGCCGATCCAGCGGAATCTCCCCGCGCTTGGTCACCGGCACGTTGATGGCGCCCAGGATGGGCACGTCGAAGCGGAAGTCCGCGTCGAGGGCGTAGTCGGGGCGCGTGCGGTTCTCGAAGCTGCGGATGACCCGGTAGACGTCCTCGTAGCGGATGGTCACCGGCAGCTCGACGACGCTGCGGCCGTTGGCCGCGATGCGCAACCCCTGGTCGCGCCGCCCGTCGAGCAGCGGCTGATCGTTGAGGCGCAGCCGGTAGCCGATGGCGTCGAGCACCAGAGCGACGGCGTTGGGATTGTCCACCCGGAACTGGAAGAGCAGATCGGCGCCGGTGAGCGTGGTGCCCAGAACCTTGACGTCGGTCACGTCCACCTGCGGCCGGACCATATTGGCGAGACCGCCGTAACCCGCGCAGGAAGCGAGCAACAACAGCGCAACGAGCGCCGCGAGCAGGCTGGCGGTACGGCGAAAGGAGATCTTCCGTGGATGTGCGTTCATGTGAGGCTCCCTTCAGGGGCCGCTGGATGCGTGCCCGCGATCCTAGGGAAAGGCAAGATGCGTGCCGGAGGGTCCGAGGCTGCGTCCCCCCTCTCCAGCTTGCTGGAGAGGGGGCCAGGGGGTGAGGTTTCGCGGGCAGATCCGTCCCGTCAAAAGGACGTTGCAGCAGCAGCCGCCGCGGTCCTAGACGTGGGCTTCGCGCATCCGCTCCACCGCGTGCGCCGGCACCTCGACTTCGGCGAGCCGCGCCAGGGCCAGCGCGCCGAGCGACAGACCGAAGTCGCGCAGGGCGACGTCGTAGTAGCCCGGGACCATCAGCAGGTTGATGATGATGGCCCACAACCACGCCGCCACCAGGTAGCCGCCGAAACGGGGTTTGAACCAGACCAGGAGACCCGCCACGATCTCGATGACGCCCACGGCCATCATGAAGGTGGTGGCGTTGATGCCCAGCGTCTGGGTGACGAAGGGCGCGAGGTACTGCTCCCAGTTGGTCAGCAGGTTGAAGAACTTGTCCAGACCCGCGAGGATCGGCGCGATGGTGAAGCCGATGTGAAGGAGCTGGTACGCCTGGTGCGATTGGTGATGAATCGAAGTATCCGTGGTCGCCATGTCGACCTCCTTTCCGTTCATGACTCCTGAGAGAGTCGCCGGCCCGCCGGAGGGTTACAGGTTGTCGATTTTCGTCAGGTTTGCACCGGCGGGCGGAGCCATGACCACCCGATACCTATCTTGTGCAAGAGGCGTGCAAGATCGCGAGGAACGGCAGCCTCTACCAGGCCACCCGCAGCTTCAGCCGCACGTCGCGCCGCCGGTCGCGGTAGAGGAGGAAGCCTTCCCGCCGGCCGTGGAGATAGAGGTCGCGCAGGATCTCGACGTCCCGCCGGCAGTACTGCTCCACGAGGTCGAGCCGGCCCTGGCGCACCCACTCCAGAGACTGCAGGCCGTCCGCCGACTTCGGCGTGCCCAGGGTCTCCAGGGCGAGATGGCCCATGCCCACCCGGAAGCCGAGCCGCGAGTGGACGTCCTCGAGCAGGTCCAGGGTCGGCAGCAGGCGGCTGTAATCCTCTCCCGTGTAGCCGGAGAGCACCTGATAGTCGAAGCACCGGCTGTTGTAGCCGATCACCAGGCTGGCGGACTTGAGGGTCTCCACGAGCGCCCGCACCTGGGATTCGGAGAAGACCTCGAAGCGATCCTCCTCCAGATGGCAGACGACGCCGATGGCAACGCCCATGCGATGGACCTGCCGCCATCCCCCGACGTCGGCCGCCGAGCGCAGGGTTTCGAGGTCGAAGAGGATGGTGCGGGGCTCGCGCGGCGCCTCGCGTTCCCGCGGCCGTTCCCGGCGGAAGAAGAAGGAGAGGGCGCGCTGGAAGAGGGAGGATTGGGCAGGGATGGTTTCTAGATTTGCGGATTCATCGGGCGGCATGCCCTCCGAAACCTCACCCCCTGGCCCCCTCTCCAGCGAAGCTGGAGAGGGGGAACGATTCTCGACTGTTCTTGCCAGGATGCCGCCCGATCTACCCACGTCCCTATGCAACTGCGTTTTCAAGGCCGTCAAACTGACCTCCACCCCCTCCCCCCACCCCACCGCCGCCGCCTCCACCCCCAGCAGCAGCCGCAGAGCGCGCGCGGCGCCGGGCTTGTCGAGCGGGCGATTACCGTTGCCGCACTTGGGCGACTGCACGCAGGAGGGGCAGCCGGTCTCGCATGGGCAGCTCTCGACCAGCGCCCGCACGCGGCCGAGGAGGTCCCTCAGGTCGGCGAAGCCGCGGGCGGCGATGCCGACGCCGCCGGGATGGCCGTCGTAAATGAAGACGGCGCCGCAGCCCATCTGCGGATGGAGCGGATAGGAGATGCCGCCGATGTCCCCGCGGTCGCAGAGGGCGAGGATGGGGAAGAGCGAGATGCCGGCGTGCTCGGAGGCGTGGAGGGAACCGAGGAAGTGCTCGCCATTGCGGCGCAGCGTCTCCTCGATGGCGCGCGGCGCGGCCCACCAGAGCCCCACCGTCTCGAACTCCACCGGCGGCAGGTCGAGCGGCGTCTGATCGATGGTCTCCTGCCCGTAGATGCGCTTGCGCTCGAAGCCCACCACCCGCTCGGTGACCTTGAGGCGTCCCAGCCACGCCTGCAGCGGGCCTTCCCGGCGCTCCTCCAGCACCTCCAGGATCTCGGTCTCCTTCTCGGTGAGCGGCGTCGTGAAGTAGTCGAGGTCGGCGGCCACGGCCTGCACGCGGCGCTCTTCGCGCTCCAGCGCTTCCACCAGGTACTGGCGGCCGGCGTGGAGGTAGACGGCGCCGGGGTGGCACTCGTGGAGCACGCGCACTCCGTCCACGGTGCCGATGGTGCGGCCGCCGGCGAGGATGGCGAAGGTCTCCCCCGTGCCCCGCAGGTTGATGAACCGCTGCGGCCGGCGGCGCAGGCAGAAGATCTCGTCCCCGTCCGCCGAGGTCAGCAGGTGTCCCTGGTCGAGGAGCTTCTCGACGCGCGGGCGGTGGCGTTCGACGTAGGAGTGGTCTTCACTCCCGAGGGGCATCTCGGCGGCGGCGCAGACGAGATGGCCGCGCGACACCGGATCGTTCTCCGGATCGACGATCAGCCGCTCGCAGGGCCGCTCGAGGAACTCCTGCGGATGGTCGAGGAAGTACTGGTCCAGCGCGTCCGGCATGGCGACCATCGCGGTGAGCGACTCGCGGCCGTCGCGGCCCACGCGTCCCGAGCGCTGCCAGGTGGCCATCATGCTGCCGGGGTAGCCCACCAGGATGCAGGCGTCGAGGCCGCCGACGTCGATGCCCATCTCCAGCGCCGAGGTGGAGATCACGCCGTCCAGCTTGCCCTCGAAGAGCGAGCGCTCGATGCGCCGCCGCTCCTCGGCGAGAAAGCCGGCGCGGTAGCTCGCCACGCGCGCGGCGAGGGCCGGCTCCTGGCGCCGCAGCCAGGAGTAGAGCAGCTCCGTGATGCGCCGCGCCTTGGTGAACATGATGGTCTTCAGGCCCGCGTTCACCAAGCGCACGAAGAGCTGCAGCGCGGTCGTATACGGGCTCGCCGACGGCCGGTAGAGCAGCAGGTGGCGGCCCTCGCGGGGAGCGCCCGAGTCGCGGATCCAGTGGAAGGGGCGGCCGGTCAGCGTCTCGGCGAACTCGCCGGCGTTGGCGGCCGTGGCCGAGGAGGCGATCAGCACCGGCTCGCTGCCCAGCGAGCGGCAGAGGCGGAAGAAGCGCTGCAGGACGTGGTGGAAGTGGCTGCCGAAGATGCCGCGGTAGGTGTGCAGCTCGTCGAGCACGATCCAGCGCAGGTCGGCCAGGAACGGCCCCCAGGCCGTCCAGTGGCCGAGCAGACCGAGATGGAGCATGTCGGGATTGGAGATCACCACGCGCGGGAAATTCTTGCGGATCGCCAGGCGCTTTGAAGCCGGGGTATCGCCGTCGTAGATCTCGCAGCCGGCGATCTCCGGCGGCAGGCAGGCCGCCTCGGCGAGATGCGCGAATTTGCCCCGCTGATCCTGTCCCAGCGCCTTGAGCGGAAAGAGGAACAGGCCGTGGCCCGCGCCGCCGCGCGCCGCCTCCTCCAGCGCGGGAACCTGGAAGATCAACGATTTGCCGGACGCCGTCGGCGTGGTGACGAGCACGTTCTCGCCGCGCCGCGCCGCCGCGATCCCCGCCGTCTGGTGGCTCCACAGCCGCGGCACGCCGCCGCGCGCCAGGGCCTGGGCGATGGGCTCGGGCAGCGGCGGCTCGAGCTCGCCGTACACCGCCTCGCTCCCCGGCAGATGAGCGGCGTAGAGGAGCTGCGGCCCGAGCCGCGCGTCGCCGCGCAGATCGTCGACGAGGGAGCCCAGCTCGGAGGAAGGCGGCGGAACGGCGGGCGCGGCGGGGACGACGGTGTTACGGGGCATTACCGCCTGATGGTAGCCGATCCTACAGCCAGGGTCCAGGGCGCATCAGGAGGTCGGGCGGTCCTGCCCTTCGAGACCTCACCCCCTGGCCCCCTCTCCATCGGAGATGGAGAGGGGGAACGACTGCGAATCTCTCTTGCTTTTTCCAATCCCCCCTCTCCAGCTTGCTGGAGAGGGGGCCAGGGGGTGAGGTCTCGAAGGGCAGGACCGTCCGCCCAGCTTCAGCCCGCTGCCCCCGCCGCATCCCCGTCCTCACTCGCCCCCTCCCGCACCTCCAGCCGCCCCGTGCCGGCCAGGGTCGCCAGATCGATGTCCCCATGGAAGCGCACGGGGACGTAGTCGAGGACGAGGTCGCCGACGATGTGGATCTTGCCGGTGCCCGCTTCGAAGCTCGCTCCGGAGAGGTCGCTCCGCTCGGGATCCAGCCGGATGCCGAGCTCGGTGCCGCCGCGGGTCTCGGTGAACTTGATCAGCACGTACTTCCTCTCCACCGCGGCCTTCAGCTCCTGCAGCGTCGGTTCGGGACGGAGGCTGGCGATGACAGGCTGCTCCTGCGTCAACTTCTGGACCAGTTCGTTCACGAATGGGCTCCTCAGGAAGATCGTTCCATCCCTAGAGTGTGGGACCCGGGGCCAGGGGAGACAATCGCCGGGATCGGCGGCTACAGCTCCGCCAGCAACTGCTTCCGCTTCTCCTCGTACTCGTCGCGCGAGAGGAGGCCGTCGTCGAGGAGGCCCTTGAGCTGGCGCAGCCGGTCCGCGCCCGAGGGGGCGGCGGGCGCGGCGAAGCCGGCGCCGACGGCGGAGCGGTACTGCTCGGCCGCCGCGGCGATGGCGCGCTTGAAGTCGAGCGGGCGGGAGATGTTGCGGTAGACGGCCATGCCGGTCTCGCTCGCGGTGTCGATCTCCACGTCGCCGAAGCCGAGGAGGCGGCCCCAGAGGGTCTGCCGGTGCTCGATGTTGTTGATCTTGTCGAGCCGCGAGTCCATGGACTGGCGGTTGAGGATCCCCGTGTTGCGCAGCACCCGGTGGTTGGTGAGGACGTACTCGTTGGCGCGCAGCACGAGGAGCTTCCAGCCGAGCACGGCTCCCACCACGACGGCCGCGGCGAGCGCGATCAGGGCCAGCGGAACGTTGTTCCGCATCCCGTACCAGGCGAAGGCGGCGACGCCGAGCACGAGGGCCAGCAGCGCCGTCAGCGGCGCCAGCACGAGGCGCGTGATGTGGGCGCGGTAGAGGATCTCCTCGCCCGGCTGGAGATGGTCCTGGAGGCTCATCGCAGGGCGGCATGCTACCCCAACCGGCTCAGCGCTGGAAGGCGTAGGAGATCTTGAAGAACAGCTCGCGGCGCGCCGGCTCCAGGCGGTCGGCTTCCGAGAGGGCGCGGTCGTCGCCGTAGCCGAGGAAGAGCACGGTCTGCCAGTTGAGCTTGTAGGCGAAGAGAGCAGAGCCGCTGAACGCCTCATCCCGCTCCGGCACCGAGAACGTGTAGAGGCCGGGATCGAATTCGTCGCGGATGCGCTGGCCGATCAGGCGCAGGAAGGCGCGCGAGCTCAAGGTGTAGGTGGCCTTCAGACGGGCCACCTCGGCGGTGAACAGCCGCCGGTCGCGCGGTCCGCTGCCGGTGGGCGAGACGTCGAGCCAGCGCCGGCTGCCGTTGAGCTGCAGCGACAGATGATCGGTGGGGCGCACGGTGAACCGCAGCGCCACCGTGGCGCCCCGGGCCGGCCGCTCGTTGGCGATGTCCACGTCGTCGCCGATCGTCAGGTCGAGGCCGAAATTGCCGAACGCCAGCGACGGGCTCATCTGGGCGTTGACGACGAAGTAGTCGGAGTCGAAGAGCCGCGCTCCCGTGCGCACCTTTTCGCTCCGGTGCTCGACGTTGAGATAGCTGCTCCAGAGCCCCTCGATCTCGACGCCGGGAATGATGCGGCTGAGGAGCAGATCGCCATCCGTGTCCTGGACGCCGCGCAGCCTGATGAACGGCCGGACGTGGCGGACGCGCCCGGTCTCGTAGAAGAACGACCGGCCCAGGACCGCGAAACCGTCCCGCTTCCCCACCTGCGGGACGAAGCCCAGGTCGGCGCGGAACTCGTCGCCGATGTCGTAGTACTCGGCGTACCAGTCCCAGGTGTCCGTGGAGTGGCTCCAGTTGAGGTAGCCGGCGTGCGAGCTGAGCTCGCGGCCGTCCCACTCGGCGGCGAGGTCCGGCCGCTCCGGGGTCCGCGAGCCGCCGAACAGGAACTGCCCGCGGACGGAGTCCGTGCCGTTCGGCCGCCAGAGGAAATCGGGCCCGAAGACCCGGTTGTATCCGCCGCCGTCCTCGATCTCGCGGTCGGTCACAACGAAGCTCGCGAACGAGGTGCCGAAGTCCCGGCGCGCCCGGCCGACGGCCACCCGCGACTGGAAGTCCTGGAAGGCGAGATCCGAGACTTGCGGGCCGGGCAGGATGACGCTGCCGCCGCCGCGGTCCTCGCCGACCAGCAGCGTGTAGACGGTGGTGCCGGCCTGCCCCGTGGACCGCAGCCCCCAGCGCGGCGAGGTGATGGTGCGCGTGTAGACCGCCTGGATCGGCGTCGAGAAGAGATCCAGCTCCTCCAGGAAGAACGGGCGCTTCTCGGGATAGAAGAGGGCGAAGCGTTCGTTGGCCGAGATCTGCGCCACGTCCGACTCGATCTGCGAGAAGTCGGGATTGATCGTGGCGTCGATCGCCGTGTCGGCGTTGGGAATCCACTTGGCGTCGAGACCGCCGTCCCAGTCGTCGGTGCGGTCGTCGAGCGGGCCGCCGAGCGCGCCGGAGGGCGTCCGCGACTGCTTGCCCGTGGCGTACGGAGCGAGCACGACGTGGTTGCCGGCCGGCAGCCCCGCGAGACCCACCAGCTTGGCCTCGTGGCAGATGAAGCAGTTCGAGCCGCGCGGCAGCTTGCTGCTGAACATCTGATAGCGGAAGTCGCGCGGACGGTTGCGGTAGAGCAGGATGCCCCAGGTCTGCGGATCGGCGCGCTCGTAGCGCAGCGAGGAGAAGGGGATGCGGATCTCCAGCGTCCACCCCTCGGGACCGATGCGGGTCGCCGAGTCCCAGTAGAAATCGGCGGAGTTGTCCTCGCCGCTCGAGTCGTTGCTGATCGCGTCATATTGGATGTTGCGCGGATTGACCAGGAACAGGATGGCCGTCTTGCCGTCGTTGCGGGTGTCCAGGATCACGCCGCCGTAGTCGGTGTAGCTCGGCACGACGTCGCGGTCCTCGTAGGGCGCGCGGATGGTCTTCGGCTCGGGATCCGAGAACTCGAAGGCCGCGTAGAAGAAGCGGTCGTCGTAGGCGAGCCAGGCGACGGTCTTCACCTGCGGCGGCACGTTGTCGCCGGGATTGGTCTCGTAGAAGGTCTCGATGCGGCTGGCGCCGTTCCAGCCGGCGTCGCCCAGCGTGCCGTCGACCTCGATCGGTCCGGCGGCGCGGGCGATGCGGATCTCCTGCGCCGGCGGTTCCTGCGCGCCGGCGGCGGAGCCGGCGCCGGCGAACGCCAGCAGGACGAGGACGAAACGGACCTCCGGAGCGCGAAGCATCGGCATGTCTACGGACGCGGCGGGGCGAATGTTGCGGCCCGGGAGCGGGAAAAGGGCCACGGGAGCGCTGCGAGCGCGGCTCCCGTGGGTGGGAGGATCGTCGGTGGATTAGGCGACGGTGGGGGGCGGGGCGTTACATGGAGCAAGAACCGATCCCCCACCGCAGCCCGCACGATCACCCCGAATCCATGAAAACCAAATGTAGAGATGCCCTGCGGGCGTCTCTAGCAGCCCGTGGTGAAAATCACGGTCTGAGCCGTGGTTGAATGGGGTCCAAGCGTCTTGTAAGCTGGCTTCGTTCCCGGAGGAGACGCGCCAATGGCGATGGGTCGGCAAGGACGGCAGAACCAGGGTCAGTTCTGG
>JBKPTH010000081.1:0-22514 GCA_046765915.1 Acidobacteriota bacterium
CCTGCGCCTCCAGCCGGGCGAGGCGGAGCCGGGGGTGGCCGAGCTGCGGGCGTTCCTGCGCGCGAGCCTGCCGGACTTCATGGTGCCCTCGGCCTTCGTGGTCCTCTCGGCGTTCCCGCTGACCCCGAGCGGCAAGGTGGACCGCAAGGCCCTGCCGGCTCCGGAGCCGCAGCGCCGCGAGGAAGGCTATCTGGCGCCGCGCACGCCGGTCGAGGAGGTCCTCGCCGGGATCTGGGCCGAACTCCTCGGGGTCGAGCGGATCGGCTCGGCCGACCACTTCTTCGACCTGGGCGGACATTCTCTCGTCGCCCTGCGGGTGATCTCGCGGCTGCGCAGTGTCTTTGGCGTCGAATTGCCGCTGCGCGTCCTCTTCGAGGCCCCGACGTTGGCGGAGCTCGCCTCTCGCGTCGAAGCGGCGCGGCAGGACGGCGCGGCCCGGAGCGTTCCGCGGTTTCCCCTCGTCCCGACGATACGGGAGGGACCCCTGCCCTTGTCGTTCGCCCAGGAGCGCCTCTGGTTCATCGATCAGCTCGAACCGGAAAGCCCGCTCTACATCATGCCGGCGGCGCTGCGCGTCGAGGGGCTTCTGGATCCCCAGGTGCTGGCGCTCTGCCTCGGGGAGATCGCGCGCCGGCACGAGACGTTGCGCACGGTCTTCGCCACCTTGGAAGGCTCACCGGTGCAGGTGATCCGACCGGCGGCACCCTTCGGGCTGCCCCTGGTGGACCTGTCCGGGCTGCCGGCGGACCGGCGCGAGGCGCAGGCTCTCGTCCTGGCCGGCGAAGAGGCCGGCCGCCCTTTCGATCTCGCGCGCGGTCCGCTGCTGCGCGGCGTGCTGCTGCGGCTGGCGGCGGAGGACCACGTCGCGACGCTGACCCTGCACCACATCGTCAGCGACGGCTGGTCGATGGGCATCCTGGTCCGCGAGCTCACGGCTCTCTACGCAGCCTTTGCCGAAGCCAGGCCCTCGCCGCTGGCCGAGCTGCCGGTGCAGTATGCGGATTTCGCCATCTGGCAGCACTGCTGGTTGCGCGGCGAGGTTCTGGAGGACGAAGTCGCTTTCTGGCGCCGGCAGCTCGCCGGGCTGCCACCCCTCTTGGAGCTCTCCGCCGACCGCCCGCGGCCCGCGATGCAGAGCTTCCGCGGCGCCTCGCGGCCCGTGCGGCTGCCCGCCGGGCTGACCCGGCGGATGCAGGCCGTGAGCCGGCGCGAGGGAGCGACGCTCTTCATGGTGCTCCTGGCCGGATTCCAGGCCTTGCTGGCGCGGTGGAGCGGGCAGCAGGAGCTCGCGGTCGGCACGCCGGTCGCCGCCCGGAGCCGGGTGGAGATCGAGGGGCTCATCGGGTTCTTCGTCAACGCGCTGGTGCTGCGCGGAGACCTGCGCGGCGAGCCCACGTTCCGGGAGTTGCTCGGCCGGGTCCGCGAGACCGCGCTGGCCGCCTACGCGCACCAGGACGTGCCGTTTGAAAAAGTCGTCCAGGAGCTCATGCCGGAGAGGAGCCTCGCGCACGCGCCCCTGTTCCAGGTGATGTTGATTCTGCAGAACGCTCCCCTCGAGAGCCTGGAGATCCAGGGTCTGCGCCTGCGCTTGCTGGGCATGACCGCCACGGCAAAGTTCGATCTCGCGTTCAACCTGGAGGAGCACGACGGCGGGCTCGGCGGTGAGGTCGAATACGCCACCGATCTGTTCGACGCTACGACCATCGACCGCCTGATCGGACACTTCGAACGGCTGCTCGCCGCGGCCATGACCACGGCGGAGCGGCCGGCCTCGGAGCTGCCGCTGCTCACCGAGGCCGAGCGCCATCAGCTCCGGACGGACTGGAACGACACGGCCGTCCCGGCGGCCCCGGGCGTGGTCGAGCTCTTCGAGGCGCAGGCGCGCCGCTCGCCGGCGGCCGTGGCCGTCGTGCTCGCCGGAGAGGAGGAGGGGGGCCTCACCTATCGCGAGCTCGACCGGCGGGCGGATCTCCTCTCCGGACGCCTGCGTGCTTTGGGGGTCGGGCCGGAGGTGCCGGTGGGGCTGTGCGTCGAGCAGACCCCGGAGCTGGCGGTGGCGGTGCTGGGAATCTTCAAGTCCGGCGGCGCCCTGCTGGCGCTGGACCCCGCCCATCCGCCGGCGCGCCTGAGCTTTTTGCTGGCGGATGCCGCGGTGCCGGTGCTGGTGACCCAGACGCACCTCGTGACGAGCCTTCCGAGTCTTCCTCGGGGCGCGCGGACGGTCCTGCTGGAGGGAGGGGAGGCTGCCGAGGGGATCCGGGCCCCGGAAGCCGCTCCCGCTCCCGGCGACCTCGCCTACCTGATCTACACCTCGGGCACGACCGGCCAGCCCAAGGCGGTGCTGGTGGAGCACGGCATGCTCGCCGCCACCCTGGCCGCCACACGGGGACCGTTCGCTTTCGCGGCCGGCGACCGCATGCCCTGCCTGGCGCTGTCCACGTTCGACATCTCCCTGTTCGAGCTGCTGTCGCCGCTGCTCGCCGGCGGCACGGCCGTGCTCTTCCCCCTGCGGCCGGCTCTCGACGTGGAGCGCCTGGTCGATCACCTGGGGGAGCTGACCTGCCTGCACGCCGTTCCGGTGTTGATGCGGCAGATCGTCGGCTCACTCCGGCGCCGCGGGGCCGCGGCGCCGGATGGCAGGAGCATGGAAAGGATGCGCGCGGTCTTCGTCGGCGGCGATGCGGTGCCGGCCGATCTGCTGGAGGATCTGCGGCAGACCTTCCCGGCCGCCCGGGTGTGGGTGCTCTATGGCCCGACGGAAGGAACCATCCTCTGCGCCGCGCACCCGGTGCCGCCGCCTCCGGCGCCGGCGCGGCCGCTGCTCGGCCGGCCGCTCGCCGGCGCCGTGCTCCACGTCTGCGCTGCGGATGGAGAGCTGCTGCCGGCGGGGGTACCGGGCGAGCTGTGGATCGGCGGTGCGGGAGTCACGCGCGGCTACCTGGGCCGGGACGAGCTGACCGCGGAGAGGTACGTCCGGCGGGGCGGCGAGCGGTTCTATCGCACCGGCGATCGCGTGCGCCGTCTGGCCGACGGCACTCTCGAATTCCTCGGCCGTCTCGACGACCAGGTCAAGGTCCGCGGCTTCCGCGTCGAGCTGGGCGAGATCGAGGCGGCGCTGGTCGCCCTCCCCGGAGTCCGCGAGGCGGCCGTGGTGGCGCGCGAGGACGCGCCCGGCGACCGGCGGCTGGTCGCCTATGTGGTCGGCGATGCCGCCGATCTCGCCGGGATCGCGCCGGGAGAGCTGCTGCGCGCGCGGCTGCCGGACTACATGGTGCCGTCGGAATTCGTGGCGCTGGAATCCCTGCCGCTGACACCCAACGGCAAGGTGGACCGCAAGGCGTTGACGGCGGCTTCGCTCCCGCGGGTGGAGATGGCAAGCCTGGCGGAGCCGCGGACACCTGTCGAGGAGATGCTGGCGGACATCTTCGCCGACGTGCTGGGCCTGAGGCGGGTGAGGGTGGACGCCGGCTTCTTCGATCTCGGCGGTCACTCGCTGCTGGCTACCCGCGTGGTCGCACGGGTGCGGGAGGTGATGGGGATCGAGATGCCCGTGGTACGGCTGTTCGAGCTGCCGACGCCTGCCGAGCTGGCGGCATGGCTCGAAAAGCAGGAGGCGGCGAGCCTGCCGGCGCTGCCGCCGCTCCGGCGGACCGATCGGCGGAGGGACCTGCCGCTGTCGTTCTCCCAGGAGCGGCTCTGGTTCCTGGACCGCCTGCAACCCGAAAGCTGCGCCTACAACATGGTGCAGGCGCTGCGGGCCGACGACGCTCTCGACCTGCCGGCTCTGGAAGCGTCGCTGCGCGAGGTGATGCGGCGCCATGAGGTGCTGCGCACCCGCTTTACCGATCGGGACGGGGTGCCGGTCCAGGAGATCGTCCCGGTGGCGGCTTGGGGCCTGGCGCTGGTGGACCTGAGCGGCCTTGCGGAGCCGGGCCGGGAAACGGAGGCGCGGCGGCAAATCGAGAGGGAGGCGGCCCTGCCCTTCGATCTGTCCCAAGGCCGGCTGCTGCGCTGCACCGTGCTGCGTCTGCAGAGCCGCGAGCACATGCTGGTGGTCAACGTCCACCATATCGCTGCCGATGCCTGGTCGGTGAAACTGTTGGTCGAAGAGGTGGGGGTGCTGTATGCCGCGGCGGTTTCGGCCAGGCCTTCGCCCTTGCCGGAGCTGCCGGTCCAGTACGCGGACTTCGCAGTGTGGCAGAGGGGTTGGCTGCAGGGCGAGGTGCTGGAGAGGCAGTTGGGGTACTGGCGACAGCGGCTGGAGGATCTGCCACCGCTGGAGCTGCCGACGGATCGACCCCGCCCGGCGCTGTCGAGCCTGCGCGGGGGCAGCGTTTCCTGGGCGATCGGCCCGGCCCTGACCGAGCGGTTGCGGAGCCTGAGCCGCCGCGAGGGCGCGACGCTGTTCATGACGCTGCTGGCAGGGTTCGCGGCGCTGTTGAGCCGCTACGCCGGCCAGCGGGACCTGGGGATCGGCGCCCCGATTGCGGGCCGCCGGCTGCTGGAGACAGAGGGGCTGATCGGGTTCTTCGTCAACAATCTGGTGCTGCGCCAGGATCTGACGGGCAACCCGGGATGGAGCGAGTGGTTGCGCCGGGTGCGCCGAGGCACGCTGGAGGCCTATAACCACCAGGACCTGCCGTTCGAAAAGCTGGTGGAAGAGCTGGGACCGGAGCGGCGCCTGTCGCACAACCCGCTGTTCCAGGTCGTGCTGGCGCTGCAGAACGCGCTCCCGGAGAGGCTCGAGTTGGGAGAGCTGAGATTGGAGCCGCTGGCGATCGAGAGCGGCACGGCGAGATTCGATCTGACGCTGTCGTTGGAGCAGACGGAGCAGGGGCTGACCGGCTCCTTCCAGTACGCCCGCGACCTGTACGACAAGGTCACGGTGGCGCGGATGGCGCGCCATCTGGAACTGCTGCTGGCCGGCGCCGCGGCCCGGCCGGACAGCGCGTTGCTGGACCTGCCCCTGGTGTCCGAGCCGGAGAGGCAACAACTGGTCGTGGAGTGGAACGGCGCGGGGAGGGAGGGGAACGGTTACCGGGAGCTGGTCCACGAGCTGTTCGAGCAGCAGGCAGACCGCTCGCCGGAGGCGGTGGCGGCGGTCTATGGAGACTTCCATCTGACCTACGGGGAGCTCGAAAGGCGGGCCAATCAGCTCGGCCGGCGCCTGCGCCGATCTGGGGTGGGCGCGGAGGTGCGGGTGGGGGTCTGCCTGGAGCGATCGCCGGACGTGGTGGTGAGCCTGCTGGGGATCCTGAAGTCCGGGGGCGCGTACCTGCCGCTGGATGCAGCCTATCCGCGCGAGCGTCTGGCTTTCATGCTCCGGGACGGAGAGGTATCGGTCCTCGTCACGCAGGCGGAGCTGCAGGCGAGGCTGCCCGAGCATGGCCTGCCTGTCGTACTGGTGGAGCGAGGCTGGAAAGATCTGGCCGATGAGAGCCCGGTTCGCCTCGGCTCCGCGGTGGCGGGGGAAAACCTCGCCTATGTGATGTACACCTCCGGTTCCACCGGCAGGCCCAAGGGGGTTTCGGTACCGCATCGGGCCCTCGGTTGGTTCGTGGCGACGCTGTCGTACGTGGCGCCGCGCCGCGAGGACCGCTTCGCGCAGGGTTCGACGCATACCTTCGACGCCGCGACGTTCGAGCTGTGGGGAGCGCTGGCGCACGGGGCGTGCGTCGTCGGGATTCCCAAAGAGGTGATGATCTCGCCGCGGGATCTGGCGCAGCGCCTCCGCCAGGACGGGATCACGGTGATGTATCTGACGGCGGCGTTGTTCAGGCAGACGGCGGGTCTGGAGCCGCAAGCCTTCCAGGGCCTGCGGCGACTGCTGGTAGGGGGGGAAGTGGTGGAGCCGTCTTTCTTCCAGCGCGTGCTGACCGCCGGTGCGCCGCAGGGGCTGCTCTATCTCTATGGGCCGACGGAGACGACGGTGTTTTCAAGCTGGTGCGGCGTCCGGGAGCTCCCCGAGGAAGGCGGCAAGGTCTCGATCGGCCGCCCGATCGACGACGCCCCCCATTTCCCCTTGGACCCCGCTCTGCGGCCGGTCCCGATCGGAGTGGCGGGCGAGATCCATATCGGCGGGGAGGGGCTGGCCCGTGGGTATCTGGGCCGACCCGACCTGACCGCGGAGCGCTTCCTGCCTTCTCCGTTCGATGGCGAGCCGGGATCGCGTGTCTACAGGACAGGCGATCTGGGGCGCTATCACCCGGACGGACGTCTGGAGTTCCTGGGGCGGGTCGACGATCAGGTGAAGGTCCGCGGCATGCGTGTGGAGCCGCGGGAGATCGAGTCGGTGCTGCTGCGGCATCCGGGGGTCGAGGAGGCCGTCGTGGTGCCGAGAGAGGATCTGCTGGTGGCCTATGTGGCCACCCGGTCGGAGCCGGCACCGTCGGCCAGGGAGCTCCGCGCGCTGTTGGCGAGCGAATTGCCCGACTACATGGTGCCGGCGGCCTACGTGACGCTGCCGGCCCTGCCGCTGTCTCCTCACGGCAAGGTGGACCGTAAGGCTCTGCCCGCGCCCGAACCGCCGACCTCTGCGGCCGACTGGGTGAGCCCCCGGACACCCACGGAGGGGGTGCTGACGAGGCTCTGGGAAGACGTCCTCGGCCGGCGCCTCGTGGGAGTCGATGAAGATTTCTTCGAAGCGGGCGGGCATTCGCTGCTGGCGATGCGGCTGGTGTCGCGGGTCCGGGAGACCCTGCGCGTGGAGCTGCCGCTGCGGGACTTGTTCGAGGCGCCGACGGTGGCGGGGCTTGCCGGCCGCGTGGAGGAGGCCCTGCGGTCCGGGGCCCCGGCCGCACCACCGATCGTGCCGGTGCCGCGCGAGGCCGACCTGCCGCTGTCGTTTTCCCAGCAGCGGCTCTGGTTTCTGGACCAGCTCGAGCCGGACAGCGCCCTGTACAACATCCCCGTCGCGCTGCGGGTCACGGGCCGGTTGGCGGTGGCAGCCCTGGGGTACTGCCTGAGCGGGATCGTGCGGCGCCATGAAGCGTTGCGCACGGTCTTCGCGGCCAGCGACGGCACGCCCGTGCAGGTGATCCTGCCGCCCATGCCGCTCGCCCTGCCGGTGATGGACCTGTCAGGGCTGGCCTCGCATCGCCGGGAGGCGGAGGCGCTCCGTCTGACCGGCGACGAGGCCGGACGGCCCTTCGACTTGCGGCGCGGTCCGCTGTTCCGGGCGAGCCTGCTGCGGCTCGGAGACGAGGAGCACGTCGCGCTGATCTCCATGCACCACATCGTCAGCGACGGCTGGTCGATCAAGATCCTGATGCGCGAGATGTCGCTGCAGTACGAGGGGTTGGTCTCGGGGATGGCGACGCCGTTGCCCGGGATGCCGATCCAGTACGCGGATTTCTCCGCCTGGCAGAGGAGCTGGTTGCAGGGGGAGGCGCTCGAGCACGAGTTGCGATACTGGCGGGAGCAGTTGGCCGGCGCTCAGCCGGTGCTCGCGCTGCCCACCGATCGCCCGCGGCCGGCGGTGCAAGGTTTTCGTGGAGCGGTCCGCCCGCTGCAGCTCCCCGGGTCGCTGTCGCGGGATCTGCGGGCGCTCTGCCGCCGGTCGAAGACGACGCTCTTCATGACGCTGCTGGCGGGATTCCAGGCGCTCCTGGCCCGCTATGCGGGCCAGCCGGACGTGATCGTGGGCACGCCGATCGCGGGCCGCAGCCGGGTCGAGCTGGAAGGATTGATCGGGTTTTTCGTCAACACGCTGGCGCTGCGTACCCTCTGCCGCGCAGAGTCGAGCTGCCTCGAATTGCTGGCCGGGGTGAGGGAGTCCTCGATCGCGGCTCATGCGCACCAGCATCTGCCCTTCGAGAAGCTGGTGGAGGAGATGGCGCCGGAGCGCAGTCTGGCCCACTCTCCCGTGTTCCAGGTCATGTTCCTGCTGCAGGACATCGACCCGGAGCGTGTGGAGCTGGCGTTGCCGGGGCTCGTCCTGCGCCGGCTGGAGACGGAGAGCCGGACGGCGAAGTTCGACCTGACCCTGTTTCTGGCGGAGACCGCCGACGGATTGACCGGCGGCGGCGAGTACGACCGCGACCTGTTCGACGCGGCGACCGTGGATCGGCTGCTGGGCCATCTCCGGACGCTCCTGGAGGGCCTGGTGGCCAACCCCGAAGGCAGCATCTCGCAACTGCCGCTGCTGTCGGCAGCGGAAAGCCGCGAGCTGCTCGTCGAATGGAACGCCACGGCAGCGGAATTCCCGCGCAGCAGCACGCTGCCCGAGCTTCTCGCAGCTCAGGTGGAGCGCCGGGCCGAGGAGCCTGCCGTGCTCTGGGGGGAGGAGCGGCTCACCTATCGCGAGCTGGGCTCCCGCGCCCGCCGTCTGGCCGGCCGGCTGCGGCGTCTCGGGGTGGGCCCCGACGTCGTGGTGGGCTTGTTCTGCGAGCGTTCTCCGGAGATGGTGGTCGGCGTCCTGGCGGTGCTCGAGGCCGGCGGTGCCTACCTGCCCCTGGACCCGAGCTTCCCGCCGGCGCGCCTCGCCTTCCTGGCCGAGGACGCCGACGTGCGGGTGGTGCTGGCCCAAGAGCCCCTGCGACATCTCCTGCCGGCCGTAGGGGTACCGGTGCTCCCGATGGAATCCCAGGGCGACGAGCTGGCGGCCGAGCCCGTGCCGGAGCCGGCCCGCCGTGCCGCGCCCGAGAATCTGGCCTATGTCCTCTATACCTCGGGCTCGACGGGCACGCCCAAGGGGGTGATGATCCCGCACCAGGGGCTTCTCAACTACCTGACCTGGGCCCTCCGGGCCTATGCGGTCGAGCCGGGTTGCGTGGCGCCGCTGCATTCGCCCCTCGGGTTTGACCTCACGGTGACCAGCCTGTTCCTGCCCTTGCTGGCGGGAGGGAGCGTGCTGCTGCTGCCCGAGCAGCCCGGCGTCGACGCTCTGGCCGGGGCGCTCCGCAGCCGCGCCTTCGGTCTGGTCAAGGTGACGCCGGCCCACCTGGTCCTGCTGGAGGAGGCGCTGGAGGGTGAGGATCTGTCGGGCCGCAGGGGAGCGATGGTGGTCGGAGGCGAGGCGCTGTTCGCCGAGAGAGCGGCCTGGTGGAGACGGCGTGCTCCGGGGATCCGCCTGATCAACGAATATGGGCCGACCGAGACCGTGGTTGGCTGCTGCAGCTACGAGGTGGCCGACCTGGAGGCGGGAAGGAGCGCGGTACCGATCGGGCGTCCGATCGCCAACACCCAGCTCTATCTGCTCGATGCTGCGTTGCAGCCGGTACCGCGCGGCGTCTCCGGCGGCTTGCACGTCGCCGGAGCGGGCGTGGCACGCGGGTATCTCGGCCGTCCGGAGCGCACGGCCGAAAGGTTCCTTCCCGACCCGTTCTCCGGCGAGCCGGGAGCACGCGTCTACCAGACCGGCGACCTGGCCCGCCTGTTGCCGACCGGCGAGCTCGAGTTCCTGGGTCGCGAGGATCAGCAAGTCAAGGTGCGCGGCTTCCGCGTCGAGCTGGGGGAGATCGAAGCCTCGCTGGCAGAGCATCCGGCGGTGCGCGGGGCGGCGGTGCTCTCTGAGCGGAATCCGGCGCACAACCTCTCGTTGGCGGGCTACGTCGACACCCATGAGGGCGCTCAGCTCACGCCGGAGGAGCTTCGGCGTTTCCTGGCCAGCAGGCTCCCTCTCTACATGGTGCCCTCCACCTTGCGGGTCCTGGACCGTCTGCCGGTAACGGCCAACGGCAAGGTCGACCGGCAGGCGCTGACCACCCTGGTTGTGGAATCGGACGGCAGCGAAAGGACCCTCGCGGCGCCGCGCACGCCGATCGAGGAGTTGCTGGCCGGCCTGTGGGCGGAGGTGCTCGGGCGCGATCGGATCGGCACCGACGAGAGTTTCTTCGATCTCGGCGGGCATTCCTTGCTGGCCACCCAGGCCATGGCCAGGTTGCGCCGCATGCTGGGTGTGGAGCTCCCCCTGCGGGCGATGTTCGAGACGCCGACCGCGGCGGCTCTGGCGCAGCGGGTGGAGGAAATGCTGCGGGCCGGAGAAGGGCTGGCGGTGCCGGCCATCGAGCCCGTGCCGCGCGGCATGAGCCTGCCGCTGTCGTTTGCCCAGCAGCGGCTGTGGTTCCTCGACCAGCTCGAGCCGGGAAGCCCGGTCTACAACCTCTCGCTGGCGTTGCGAATGACCGGCCGGCTCGATCTGCCGGCGCTGGCGGCCACCCTGGACGAGGTGGTACGGCGCCACGAGGTGTTGCGGACGCGATTCGAGAGGGTGGGAGATGTCCCGCACCAGGTGATCGCTCCACCCTCGCGTGCGGCGCTGCCGGTGGTGGACTTGAGCGGTCTGCTGGCGCCTGAGGAGGAGGTAGGACGCCTCGGCCGGGACCAGGCCCTACGGCCCTTCGACCTGGCGCGCGGCCCGCTGTTCCGGCCCCTGATCCTGCGCCGCGGGCCGCGCGAGCACGTCGCGCTCTTTGCCCTGCACCATATCGTCTCGGACGCCTGGTCGACGGGTTTGCTGGTGCGAGAGCTGTCGCTGCTCTACGCCGCCTCTCTCGCGGGCCGGCCCTCGCCGCTCGCCGAGCTGCCGGTCCAGTATGCGGACTTCGCGGTTTGGCAGCAGAGGTGGATGCAAGGCGAGGTCCTGGAGCGGCAGCTCGCCTACTGGCGCGGGCAGCTTCTGGCGGCGGGCGAGCCGCAGTCTCTGGAGCTGCCCACCGACCGGCCGCGTCCCGCAGCCGCCACCCATCGCGGGGCGCGCATGCCCCTGGTCTTTGCGGAAGACCTGGCGGCGGCGGTCCACCGGCTCTCCCGGCGCGCCGGCGCCACGCTCTTCATGACGCTTCTCGCGGCTTTCCAGGCATTGCTCCATCGTTATACGGGCGTGAGGGACTTCGCGCTCGGCACGGCCATCGCGAACCGTAACCACCCGGAGCTGGAAACTCTCATCGGCTGCTTCGTCAATACCCTGGTGATGCGGGTGGAGATCGCAAAGGACCTCTCCGTGGGCGATCTCCTGGCCCGCGTTCGCGAGGTGGCGCTCGAAGCCTACGCCCATCAGGACCTGCCGTTCGACAAGCTGGTCGAGGAGCTCGCGCCGGAGCGCAATCCGGGCCGCACTCCGTTCTTCCAGGTGATGTTCATCCTGCAGAATGCACCGCTGGAGGATCTGCGACTGCCGGAGCTGGAGGTGCATCCCTGCCCGACGCCGGCCGTGTCGGTGAATTTCGATCTCACCCTGTCGATGGAAGAGAGAAGCGGAGGATTGCAGGGCTCTCTGGAGTACAGCGCCGATCTGTTCGACGGCGCGACGATGAGCCGGCTGGTGCGGAGCTTTGAAGCGCTGCTCCGGAACATCGCCTCCGCCCGGCAGGGACGCCTCGCGGATCTCTCCTCGTTGAGCGGCGAAGAGCGCCACCAGCTCCTGTGCGAGTGGAACGATGCCTCTCCGGCCTTGCTCTCCGAGGCCTGTTGCCATCGGTTGTTCACCAGCACCGCGCTGCAATCGCCGGATGCCGTGGCGGCGGTCTGCGATCGCGGGTTTCTGACCTATGGCGAATTGAACCGGCGGGCGGATCTGCTGTCGGCCCATCTGCGGACGCTCGGGGTGGGGCCGGAAGCCCGGGTTGCCATCTTCGTCGAGCGCTCGTTCGAGATGCTGATCGGGATGATGGCCGTCCTCAAGGCGGGGGGGAGCTACGTGCCGCTGGACCCGAGCTACCCGAGCGATCGTCTCGCCTACATGCAGAAGGATTGCGGGGCCGATGTCCTGCTGAGCCAGCGCCCCCTGTTTTCGCGGCTCGCGGATTTTGCGGGAAGCATCATCCTTCTGGATGAAGATTGGATTTCGCTGGAGCGGCGGGGTCGCCAAAGAACGGAAGACATCGGGTATGCCGAGAGCCCCGCCTATGCCATCTACACTTCGGGATCGACCGGCCAGCCCAAGGGATCGGTCATCTCACATCAGGCGCTGACCACCTATGCCCTGGCGCTGATCCGAGAGCTGGACCTGCAGCGGACCGATCGGGTCCTGCAGTTCGCGGCGCTGAGCTTCGACGTGGCGGTCGAGGAGATCTTCCCTGCGCTGCTGGCGGGGGGAACGGTGGTCTTGAGAGAGCCTCGCGAGCTGGCCTCGCTCGAGGGTTTCGAGCGAGCGCTGGAAGAGGGTGGGGTCACGGTTGTCGAGCTCCCCACGGCCTTCTGGCACGGCTGGGTGTACGAGCTGGCCCGTGCGGCAAGGCGGCCCCCCGCCTGTTTGCGTCTGGTCCTCATCGGCGGTGAGCTGATCAGCCCGGAGCGCCTGGATCAATGGCGCGATCTCTCGGTGCCGCTGGCCAACGTCTTCGGCCTGACCGAGGTCACGGTCACGTCGACCGTCCACAAGCTCGGAGCCGGAGAACGGATGTCTTCCAACCTGGCCGTCGGCCGGCCTCTGGCCGGCAACCGGATCTACGTGTTGGACGAGGACCTGCACCCGCCGCCCAGCGGCATCCCGGGGCAGCTCTTCCTCGGGGGCTCCTGCCTGGCCCGGTGCTATCTCGACCGGTCGGGCCTCACCGCAGAGAGATTCCTGCCGGACCCGTATGCGGAGGAGCCCGGGGCGCGGATGTATCGCACGGGAGACCTGGTACGCCTGCGCGCGGACGGCATTCTCGAGTTCTTGGGCCGGCTCGACCATCAGGTCAAAATCCGCGGCTTCCGGGTGGAGTTGGGGGAGATCGAGGCGGCGTTGGCCCGCCACCCCGGAGTGCGGGAGACCGTCGTCGTGGCGCGGCAGGAGAAGGGTGGGACGCAGACGCTCGATGCCTATGTCGTGCCGCGGCAGGCGCCCGCGTCAAGCCACGTCTTCGGCAGGACGGAGGAAGTGGAGCTGTGGCCGTCGCAGGGTTGCTATCACGTCTATGACGCCGCTCTGTACCATGCGATGACGACCGACGAACGTCGCAACGACAGCTACCGGGCCGCTCTGCGCGGGCTGGTCGCGCACAAGGTGGTGGTGGATCTCGGCACCGGCGCCGACGTCACGCTGGCGCGGCTCTGCGTCGAGCTGGGGGCCAGGAAGGTCTATGCCATCGAGCTGCTGGAGGAGTCGTTCGCCAGGGCGCGAGCGCGGGTCGCAGAGCTCGGTCTGGAGGACAAGATCATCCTGGTCCATGGCGCCTCGACCGACGTCGAGCTGCCCGAGCAGGGTGACGTCCTGGTCTCGGAGCTGATCGGTTGCATCGGCAGCTCCGAGGGCGCGGTGGTCATCCTCAACGATGCCTGGCGTTTCCTCAAGCGCGATGGCGTCATGATCCCGCAGCGCTGCGCCACGAGGATGGCCGCCGTCCGGTTGCCTGAGCCGCTCGCCACCAGGCCGGCCTTCACCCCGGTTGCGGGAGGCTATGTGGAGAAGGTCTTCGCGCGCGTCGGTTATCCATTCGACCTCCGCCTGTGCCTCAGGAATCCTGCCAAGGAGATGATCGTTTCGACCGTCGACCTGTTCGAGGACCTGGTCTTCAGCGGCCGGATCGATCCCGGCTCGGAACGCCGTGTCTCGCTCACCATCGAGCGGGATTCGATCATCGATGGTTTCCTCCTGTGGGTGAACGTCTACGCCCGCGGCGAGGAGATGGTGGACATCCTCGACTACGTGGGCTGCTGGGCTCCCATGTACTTCCCCGCCTTCTACCCCGGCGTCGAGGTGACGGCGGGAGACACCATCGAGGCGGCCTGCATTCGCGGCCTGTCCTCCGCCGACCCGTGGCGGCCGGACTATGCGGTCCGCGGGGTGCTGCGGCGGCAACAGGGCGAGCCGCTGCCGTTCGCATACCGGTCGCCGTTCGAGGACCGGCGGTTCGGGGAGAGCCCCTTCTACCGGCTCTTGTTCTCCGACGGCATGGTCCCCATCCGCGAGAGCCAGCGTCCAGATCTCTCGGCCAAGGAGCTGCGGTCCTTCCTCCAGCGCTCTCTCCCCGAGCACATGGTGCCTTCTTCGTTCACGGTCCTCGACCGCCTGCCGGTCACACCGAATGGCAAGCTCGACCGCAAGGCACTGCCGGTCCCGCGCCAGGAGCCACAGGAGGAGGCCTGCCGCCTGGCGTTGCCGCGCAACCCAATCCAGGAGCTGCTCGCCGCGGTGTGGAGCGATGTCCTCGGGCATGACGGGTTTCACAGCGGCAGCAGCTTTTTCGAGCAGGGCGGGCACTCGCTGCTGGTCATCCAGGTGGTGTCCCGCATCCGCCAGATCTTCGGCGTGGAGCTGCCCCTGGCCGAGCTCTTCGAAGCCGCGACTCTGGGCGCGCTCGCCGAGCGGGTCGGGATGGCGCTGCGGGAAGACGGCGCGGAAAAGCTCCCTGCCATCGAGAGGGTTTCCCGGCAGGGCGACCTGCCTCTCTCCTTCGCCCAGCAGCGGCTCTGGTTCGTTCACCAGATCCAACCGGATACCGTGGCGTTCAACATTCCCACCAGCCTGCGCCTGACGGGCCCCCTCGCCATCCCGGTGCTGGCCGCCGCCTTCAACGAGGTCGTACACCGTCACGAAGCCCTGCGAACCTGTTTCGAAAACCGCAATGGCAGAGCGGTCCAGGTGATCAGACCGGAGATGCGGCTCGCCCTGCCGGTGGCGGACCTGAGCGCCCTGCCGGAGGACCGTCAACGGGTGGAGGCCGAGCGGTTGGCGGCCCAGCAGGCGGCAACGCCCTTCGCGCTCGATCGGGGGCCCCTGCTGCGCGTTTTGGTTCTACGGTTCGGGCGCGAGGACCATGCCTTCATGTTGACGATGCATCACATCGTCTCCGACGGCTGGTCCACCAGCATCCTCGTGCAGGAAGTGTCCGTGCTCTATGCCTCGTTCATGGCCGGCCGCCCGTCCCCGCTGCCCGAGCTGCCGATCCAGTATGTGGACTTCTCCCTCTGGCAGCGCCGCTGCCTGGAGGGCGCCGCCATGGAACGCTCGCTGCGGTACTGGAAGCAGCGATTGGCCGGAGCGCCCGCGGTCCTGAAGTTGCCCACGGATCGCCCGCGGCCGCCTCTGCCCACCTATCGCGGAGCGTTGAAGACGCTGGCGATCTCCCCTGAGCTGTCGCAGGAGATCGTGCTCCTGGCGCGGCGCGAAGGGAGCACGCTTTTCATGACGCTGCTGGCGGTGTTCAAGGCGCTTCTCCACGCCTGTTGCGACGAGGACGATATCGTCATCGGCTCCAACGTCGCGGGGCGCAATCACACCGAGATCGAAGGGTTGATCGGGTTCTTCGTCAACATGCTGGTCTTGCGCACCGACCTGTCGGGGAATCCGACCTTCCGCGAGCTGTTGGCCCGGGTGCGCGAGGTTGCCTTAGCATCGTACGCTCACCAGGACGTACCTCTGGAAAGGATCGTGGATGAGCTCAAGCTCAGCCGAGATCTCAGTTACTCGCCATTGTTCCAGGCGGTGTTCACCTTGCAGAACATTCCCGTCGCGGCGGTGGCCCTCGACGGCCTGGAGATCGTTCCCTTCGACGCCGAGGTCAAGACCACACAGTTCGATCTGATCTTCAACGTCATGGAGACCGCAGAAGGGCTCCGTGGCGCGATCCAGTACAGCGTCGATCTGTTCGACGCCGCCACGATCGACCGGCTGGCGCATGGGTTCGAGGTGCTGCTGCGGACGGTGGCCGCGCGGCCGGATGTCCGCTTGCTCGAAATGAAGCGAGCGTTGCTCGATGCGGGGGGCCGCGAATGGGAGCGCAAGGAGGAGGAGTTCGGTGTGCTCCTCGACAAGGCGTTCAGAACGGCTCGACGGCAGCCGCTCCAAGGCGCGTGAGCCATGGTGGAGGATAGCCCGCGCGGGATGAAGGTGAGAGATGCCAAGCCAGAGCGTTGAGGGGTTCCTTCTTTCTCCGCAGCAGGAGCACTTGTGGCTGCTCGGTGGCAACCGCCGTGCCAGGCTCTTCGGCGCTTACCGGACGTGCCGGATCGTCGGCCCCTTGGCGATACGGCGTCTCGAGAATGCGCTGCAGGTCACCATCCGGCGGCATGAGATCTTGCGCACGGCGTTCCAGCTCCAGCCCGGCATGACGGTGCCGCTCCAGGTGATTGCGCAAGGGTGCGATCTCCGGATGCGGTACGTCGATCTCGCGGCGCTGGAGGCGGAGGCGCGGCAGGCTGCGGCGGAAACGGCGGGCAGAGAGGCGATGCAGCTCCCCTGCGATCTGGAAGGGGGATCGCCGCTGCAAGCTTGCCTGCTGGCGTTCTCCCCGGCGGAGCACTTGCTGATCCTTCATCTGCCCTCTCTCTGCGCCGACGACACGACTCTCGACAACCTGCTGCGCGAGGTCGGCCGGTCGTATGAGGGACGCGCCGGCGACGATGGGGAGGCCGAGGAGCCGCTCCAATACGCGGATGTCGCTCAGGCCTTTCGCCAGATCCTGGAGTCGGAGGAAGCCCAGGTCGGGCGGCAGTACTGGCTTGCCCAGGGCCTGGTGCTCCAATCTTCCACCCTGCCGCTGGCCGAGCGGCCCGCGGCGGACACCGCCTTCGAGCCTCGTTGTCGCGAGCTCGTGGTGGACGCCGCCACCGTATCGCGGATCCGGGAGGTCGCGCAGGGATACGGCGTCCCGGTGAAGGCCCTCCTCTTCACCTGCTGGCAGCTCCTGTTGCGGCGTCTCACCGGCCAACCGGACCTCCTGGTGGCTGCGGCGTTCGACGGCCGCAGGTATGAAGGGTTGGACCTGGCGCTGGGTCTCTTTGCCAGACATCTGCCGGTGCCCGGTCCATGGCAGGGGGATGAGCCGTTCGTGGACCTCCTCCAGCGGACCGCGAAGAGCCTGGAGGCGGTCTTCAAATGGCAGGAGTCCTTCTCCTGGAAGCTCCTGTCCACGCAGCCGGCCGGCCTCCGCTTCTGGCCTTTCTCCTTCGACTTCCTGCAGTCGCCCGGCCCCTTCTCGGCCGGCGGATCGACGTTTTTTCCCATGCCGGGGCACGCTTTCTGGGATCGCTTCCAGCTCCGGCTCTCGATGGTGCAGCGAGAAACCGATCTGTTGGCGCGGTTCGAGTACGATGCCGGAGCTCTGAGCGCCGTGGAGGTGGGGCGGACGGCGGCGCAATTCCAGGCGTTGCTCCGGCGCTGTCTCGAGCGCCCTGAAAGCCCTGGAGAAGACCTCGATCTTCTCGACGAGGCCGAGAGATATCGACTGCTGGTCGGCTTCAACGACAACCGGTGCGAGTACCCGACCGGCGCTCGGCTGCTCCATCATCTGATTGCAGAGCAGGCGGGGCGGGCTCCGGATGCCACGGCCGTCGTATTCGGCGACTCGTGCTTGAGCTACCGCGAGCTCGACCGGCGGGCCAATCGTCTGGCACAGCGTCTGCGAGACGAGACCGGCCCCGAGGTCTATGCCGCCGTCTGCCTGGATCGCTCCCTGGAGCTGATCATCTCCCTGCTGGCCATTCTCAAGTCCGGCAGTGCCTACCTTCCTCTCGATCCCGAGTATCCGGAGGAACGGTGGCGCTTCATGGTGGCGGATTCCGGGGCGCGGGTCCTGTTGGCCGGCGCGGCTCACGCGGCCCGGCTTCTCGCAGCGGGAAGCCGGGTCGTCGTCGTCGATGGGTGGCACGAGGACCATGGCTCCCGGGGCGATGAGGAGCCGCAGGCTGCCGTCGAGGCCGGCAACCCGGCTTACGCCATCTACACTTCCGGTTCGACCGGCAGGCCCAAGGGCGTGGTCATCTCCCACGGCGCGATCCTCAACCGCCTGCTATGGATGCAACGGGTGTTCCCGGTGTCCGCCGCGGACCGCGTGCTGCAGAAGACGCCCTACGGCTTCGACGCCTCGGTCTGGGAGCTGTTCTCACCGCTCCTGGCTGGCGGCCAATTGGTGCTGGCGGAGGCGGGCGCGCACCGTGACAGCGCCCGGCTGATCGAGCTGGTCGCAGCGCACCAGGTGACGCGCCTGCAACTCGTGCCTTCGCTTCTGGGGCCGTTCCTGGAGGAGCCAGCGCTCGCGGCGTGCGGATCGCTGAGCCACCTGTTCTGCGGCGGCGAGGCCCTGCCGTGCGAACTGCGCGAGAGGTTCTTCGACCGCTTGGATGGCAGGCTCTGCAACCTCTATGGCCCGACCGAGGCTGCGATCGACGCTTCTTTCCACGTCTGCCGGAGAGGGAAGAGGAGCGGCATCGTCCCGATCGGCCGTCCGCTGGACAATGTGCGGATTCACGTGCTGGAGCCCGGGATGCGGCCGGTCCCCATCGGATTGCCCGGAGTCCTTCATATCGGGGGCGTGGGGTTGGCCCGCGGCTACCTGGGACGTCCCGATCTCACGGCAGAGCTTTTCCTGCCGGATCCGTTCAGCACGGTCCCCGGCGAGAGGCTGTATACGACGGGTGACCTGGCCCGCTACCTGCCGGACGGCACTGTCGAATATCTCGGCCGCGCCGACCAGCAGGTGAAGATCCGCGGCTTCCGCATCGAGCTCGGAGAGATCGAGGCGGTCCTGTTGGAGCATCCCGCGGTCGCCGAGGCGGCCGTCGTGTTATGGCAGGAACCAAGCGGGGTCCGCAGGCTGGTTGCCTACGTGGTCGCCGCCCGCGGCCGGGAGGCCGTGCCGCCGGAAACCCTCGCCAGCTATCTGAAGGAGAAGCTGCCGGAGTACATGGTCCCCTCGGTCTTCGCGCCGCTGGACCTGCTGCCCAGAATGCCCAACGGCAAGATCGACCGCAAGGCACTTCCTGCACCGGACCGGTTCGCGGCTGCCGCGGCCAGAGTCTACGAAGAGCCGCGAGGCGCGAAAGAGCAGCTCCTCGCCGGGATCTGGAATGAGTTCCTGGGTGTGGAGAGAATCGGGCGTCATGACAATTTCTTCGAGCTGGGCGGTGACTCCATCCTCAGCATCCAGGTGGTGTCGCGCGCCAACAAGGCCGGCCTCAAGCTGACGGCCCAGCAACTCTTCACCTGCCAGACGATCACCCGCTTGGCGGAGGTGGCGGTGGCGGGGTCAGCCCCGGCACAAGAGGACGGCCCACTGACAGGGCAGCTCCCGCTCAGCCCGGCGCAACGCTGGTTTCTCGATCGAGACCCGATCGACGCTCATCACTATAACCAGGCGGTGATGCTGGAAGTCCTGCAGCCTCTCCTGCGGGGCCCTCTCGAGCAGGCATTACAGGCGATCTATCTGCACCACGATGCATTTCGTCTGCGCTTCGAGAACAGCGGACCTGGGTGGCGGCAGACGCTGGCCGGCGCAGGGGGCGGTATCCCTCTGGCCTGGATCGATCTCTCCTGCCTCGCTGCCGAGGCCTGCCGAGCCGCCCTCGACGAAACGGCGGCCGCGCTGCAGGGGAGCCTCGACCTGCGGCAAGGGCCTTTGACCAGGGCAACCTTTTTCGATCTCGGTCGATCGCAAACGGGCCGGCTGTTGCTGATCGCCCATCACCTGGTGGTCGACGGCTTTTCGTGGCGCATCCTGCTCGAGGACCTGGAGACAGCCTACCGCCAGGCCGGTCGAGGTGAGGCGATCCAGATCCCGGCGGCCACGACCCCATTCTCTCGTTGGACCGAGAAGTTGACGCAGTTTGCGCGCTCGATGCCGATCGAGCCCGAGTTGTCCTGGTGGACGCGGGAAGCCGAGGGAGACCTGTCCCGTGTACCTGTCGACCATCCGGGAGCTCTCAACATCGAAGCTTCGGCTCGCGTCGTCCCCGTCTGGCTCTCGGCCGAGGAGACGCGCGTCCTCCTCCAGGAGGTCCCCGCCGCCTACCACACGCAGATCAACGACGTGCTGCTGGCGGCGCTGGCGCAGGCTTTAGGTGCTCCGGGCAAGCCCCTGCTGGTAGAGCTGGAAGGGCATGGCAGAGAGGCGATTCTCCCGGGAGCCGACCTGGCGCGGACGGTCGGCTGGTTCACGACGTCGTTTCCCGTGCGGCTCGACGGCATGGCCGGTGCGGACTTCGCGAGCTCTCCGGGAACGGCCTTGAAGACGATCAAGGAGCACCTGCGAGAGATCCCGCGCAAGGGGATCGGCTACGGCTTGTTGCGTTTCCTCAGGGACGACGGGCAAATCCTTGGGCCCCTCGCGGATCTCGAGGGCGCCGAGGTGAGCTTCAACTACCTGGGGCAGTTCGACCACCTGTTGTCGCAGTCTTCCCAGCTCAGCATGGCCAGGGAGTCGAGCGGCCCGCTGCAGAGCCCACGCGCGCTGCGCAGCCACCTGCTGGAGGTGGTCGGTCTCATCGCCGGAGGGCAGTTGCGGATCGACTGGATCTATAGCTCGAACCTGCACTCCCGCTCCACCGTCGAGAGGGTGGCGGAGAAATTCCTCGCCAGCTTGAGAGCTCTGATCGCTCATTGCCGATCCGTCGTCGAGCAAGGGATCGGCGGCTACACGCCTTCGGATTTTCCTCTCGCGGGACTCGACCAGCGACAGTTGGACAGGTTGCTGCAGGAAGCGCCGGCGGTGGAGGATCTGTATCCGTTGTGCCCTCTGCAGGAGGGCCTCCTCTTCCATGGGCTCTATGAGCCCGGCTCCGGGGCCTACATCGCTCAGTTGCTCTGCACCATGCGCGGTGAGCTCGACCCGCTGGTCCTGCGACAGGCATTTCAACAGATCGTCGGGCGCAACCCCGCCCTCAGGACCTCGTTCCGCTGGCAGGCATTGCAACGGCCGCTTCAGATCGTGCACCGGCATGTGGAGGTGGTCGTCACGGAGCTGGATTGGCGTGGTCTGCCGCCGGCAACCCAGGCGCAGCGCTTCGACGACCTGCTGCGAGCCGATCGCAAGCAGGAGCTCGATCTCACCCGGGCACCGCTGATGCGTTGGGCGCTCGTGCGGACGAGCGAACACGAGCATCGACTGCTGTGGACGCAGCATCATCTGTTGTCCGACGGCTGGTCCTTCGGGCTCATGGTCGGTGACTTCCTGGAGGCTTATGAGGCGTTGCGGAACGGTGCCGAGCCGCAACTGCCCAGACGCCCTCCCTATCGGGATTACATCGCCTGGCTCCAGCAAATCGACCTGTCGCACACCGAGCGGTTCTGGAGAGAGTACCTCGCCGGCTGGACCGAGCCGACGCCTCTGCCGGAGCGCCGCCGCGCCGTTCCTCACGATCAGCAGGGGAACACCTGGCTGCACCTGCGCTTCCCCGCCGTGACGACGGCCATGCTCCAAGCTCAGGTGCGGAAGCATCAGTTGACGCTCAATACCGTCTTGCAAGGTGCCTGGGGAGCTCTTCTGGGGCGCTACAGCGGCCAGGAGGAAGTGGTGTTCGGCACCACCGTGGCGGGCCGGCCGGCCGACCTGCCGGGGGTCGAAGCGATGGTGGGAGTGTTCATCAACACCCTGCCTGTACGTCTCGACGTCGACGGCAGGATGCCGCTCCTGACCTGGCTGCAGGATGTTCAGCGGCGCCAGTCGGAGCTGCGGGAGCACGAGCACAGTCCGCTGGTCAAGATCCGGGAGTGGAGCGATGCACCGCCGGGAAGACCGCTGTTCGAGAACATCTTTGTCTTCGAGAACTATCCGCGGGGCCCTGGTATCCGGCAAGGGGGTTCCGGGTTGGACCTCATGGAAGTCCACACGATCGAGCAGACCCACTATCCGTTGACGATGGTCGCCGGACCGGGCGACGAGCTGCTGCTGAGCCTCGAGTACGACAGCTCCCGCTTCGACGCTTCCACCAGCGAGCGATTGCTGGCCAACTATTGCAATTTGCTGGAGGGCATCGCGCGGCGGCTTGCCGAGGGGCAGGAAGGAAGGCTTGCCGAGGTGCCGATGCTCTCCGCAGGGGAGCTGCACCAGCTCCTGCGGGAATGGAACGACACAGAGAGCGACGATCCGTGGACGCGGAGCATCCAGAGCCTGTTCGAGGAGCAGGCGGAGCTCAGGCCGGCGGCGGTCGCGGCCGTCTTCGAAGACGTGGCGTTGACGTACGGCGAGCTCAACCGGCGAGCCAATCGGCTCGCCCACCGCCTGTGGAGACACGGGGTGGAGCCCGGAGACCTGGTGGGGCTGTACGTGGAGCGCTCGCTCGACATGGTGGTGGCTCTGCTGGGAATCCTCAAGGCGGATGCAGCCTACCTTCCTCTCGATCCAACCTATCCTGCGGAAAGGCTGGCGTTCATTCTGGAGGATACGGGGGTGGAGCTCCTCCTTGCGCAGACGCACCTGCGAGGGGAGTTTCTCCCCTCCGACCTGAAAGTGATGGACATCGACGATGGCGGGACGGAGGTCACGCCGGAATGCGACCTGAACCCGAGGAGCGCGGCTGGGCCGGCCAGCCTGGCGTACGTGCTCTACACCTCGGGTTCGACGGGCACGCCGAAGGGCGTGGCCATCACCCATCGCAGCGCCGTCGAGTTGGTGCGCTGGGCGGGCACGGTCTACGGGCCGGAGGAGCTGGCCGGGGTGCTCGCCGCCACCGCCCTGAGCTTCGACCTGTCGGTCTTCGAGCTGTTCGTTCCCCTGGCCTGGGGAGGGGCGGTAATCCTGGCGCAGAACGTCCTGGAGCTGCCGGCTCTTCCCGCCGCCGGGCGGGTGACCCTGGTCAACACCATTCCCTCGGCGCTCTCCGAGCTGGTGGGCGCCGGGAGCCTCGGGGCCTCCGCCCGCACGGTGAATCTGGCT
>JBKPTH010000082.1:0-22037 GCA_046765915.1 Acidobacteriota bacterium
TGCTATGTCTCCGATGTCGTGATGTGTGAGGTGGTCTGGGTTCTGGAGAGGAGCTACAAGTTTCGGCGGGCCGAGATCGGACAGGTCCTCGGTCGTCTGCTGCATGCCGGAAACCTGACCTTCTCTTCCTCTGAGAAGCTCACCCGTGCGCTCGAAGCCTACGACGCGGGCCGCGGCGACTTCGCGGACTATGTGATCCGCGAGCATGCACGGGCCTGCGGATGCGAGGCTGTGGCCACCTTCGATGGCGATCTCCTGAAGGAGCCGGGCTTCGTAACGGTCTGACAGAAGATGAGACGGCGACCCAAGGACAAGGCCCCTTCGGGCTCGCTCCTGGATGGGCTCTTGACCCTTCAGACGTTGAAGCGCCTGGGAGGAGAAGGCTCTTACGGGCGCGGGAAGAGTTACTTCGACGGCGGCCGGGTCGTGCTCCTCACCCGCCGGAAGAAGCGGCTGGGAGCCCAGGTCCGCGGGACCCTCACGTATCGCGTCGAGCTCTGGGCGGAGCGAGGCTCGCTCCACTTTTCCTGTACCTGTCCAGTGGGAGAAGAAGGGGCTTTCTGTAAGCACTGCGTCGCCGCCGGTCTGGCTTGGCTCGTCCCGGAAGGCAATCCCACTAGGGACGAGGGTGTCTTCGATCTGGACTCGTTGCGAAGTTTTCTCTCCCGCCAGGAGAAGGACCGTCTGGTCGGTCTGTTGCTGGAACAGGCGATAGCCGATGACCGCTTGTTCCGAAGTCTCACGGTCGAGATGGCGAAAGGCCAGCGAGGACAGCGGCCCAATCTTGCCGGGATCCGCCGGAGCCTTTCCGTCGCCTTCGACACGGGAGATTACATCCCGTATCGCGAGGTCTACGGCTACGCACGCGGGCTCGACGAGGCGGTCGACTTGGTGGAGGGCTTGCTGAAGGAGGGCCATACCCACGAGGTGATCGAGCTTGCGGAGCACGCCATGACGTTGACGGAGGAGGCGCTGAGCCAGGTCGACGACTCCGATGGGGACGTGAGCGGCGTACTGAACCGTCTTCAGGGTATTCATCTCAAGGCGTGTAAGAAGGCCCGGCCTGATTCCGAAGCGCTGGCCCGGCGGCTCTTCTCCTGGGAGATGCGGACCGATTGGGACACGTTCTACGGCGCCGCGTCCACTTATGCTGGAGTGCTTGGAAAGAAGGGGTTGGCGGCCTATCGCGAGCTGGCGGAAGCGGAATGGGCGAAGGTCCCTTCCCGGCAGCCTGGGCGGCGGGAGGAATTCAACGCCAAGTACTCGCGCCTGAGGAGCATCATGGAGGGCCTCGCCCGCGCCTCTGGAGATCTGGAAGCACTGGTGGCCGTCAAGTCGCACGACCTTTCCCACGCGTACTCTTTCCTCGAGATCGCCAATATCTACAAGGAAGCTGGCCAGGACGACCAAGCTCTCGAATGGGCGGAGAAGGGAGTCCGCGCTTTCCCACAGCAGACCGACTCCCGGCTCCGGGCCTTCCTGGCCGAGGAGTACCACGCCCGCAGACGCCACGACGAGGCGATGGCGCTGATCTGGGCGAGTTTTTGCGACCGACCTTCCCTAGAAACCTACAAGGCATTGAAGAAGCACGCCGGGCGGGTGAAAGACTGGCCTGGGTGGCGGGAAAGAGCCCTCGGTGTCCTGCGTGATCTCGCACAGAAGGATGGCGCCAGGGCTCGCCGGAGCTTCGGCCCGGATTTCGGGTGGGGACCGGGGTCAACTCTCGTTGATATCCTGCTATGGGAGAAAAAAACAGAAGCAGCCTGGCAAGAAGCGCAACGGTTCGGCTGCTCGGAGAACCTCTGGCTGAACCTTGCAAAACAGCGGGAACAGGCCCATCCGGAGGATTCGATCCCCGTTTATCAACGGCGCGTCGAGTCGGCCCTCCAGCAAGGTGGATCTGGGTATGAGGAGGCTGTGGAGCGGCTCCGGCAGATCCATGGACTGATGAAGCGGCTGGGACGATCCGAGGCCTTCGCGGCCTATCTCGCCGCCGTGCGCGCCGCCAACAAGCGGAAGCGAAATTTCATGCAGCTTCTGGATGCCGCAAAGTTGGGGTGAGCCAGGCTTGGCGGTTTCAAGATTCGATGCGTTAAGCCCCACGTCTTGAGGCCGCGTTGCGCCTCTTCGCGCTCGGAATCTTGGTCAGCTCGATCACCAAGCGCAGAGCTTCATTCACCGCCTGTTCATTGGGAAAGGCCTTCGCCACGTCCGGGTCGAGCAAGACAAGGTTGGTTCCAGCGTGGTAGCGCTTCGCATACTTGCCCCGAACTCCAGTACGAAGCAGCTCCCGTAAGTCGTACTCGGGACGCAACTCGTCCTCCATCTCATCGCGAGGTTTCTTCTTCATAGGTCTCTCTTTCGGGGCGCGTCAGCTCACGCGCGCTGATGATCCGGATGCGATCTCTGCGATCTGTATGGGCCACGAGCAGGAGGCGGTCCCGACCCGATCTGCCAATCGTAATGTACCGATCCTCTCCAAAGGAATGGTCGGGATCTGGAGCCGTCACACTCGAGGTCTCTCCAAATACGGTCGCGGCTTCGACGAAGGAGACTCCGTGCTTGCGTAGGTTCTTGGCAGCCTTCGCCGGGTCCCATTCGAACTCCACTCTGTAAGCGTAACCTCTTTTTCCCGAGAGTCCTAACTGTGATCACGAACAGGCGACTCCTTGGCGCGCTGCAATCGCCTCGTCGCTGGCCGGCCATCCTGATACACTCCCCCCGGCCCGGCTGACGCCGGTCCTCCAGCCCCGCTCGCGGGGCGATCCCAGTCTCGAATCTGCGTTCCCGGGAGTGCTTTCCCGGAGGAGACATGTCTTGAAGATCCATGAGTATCAGGCGAAGGAGATCCTGCGCCGCTACGGGGTGGCGACCCCGCGGGGCAAGGTGACGGACGATCCGGAGGAGGCTCGCCGGATCTGCGAGGAGCTCGGGGGACGGTGCGTCGTCAAGGCGCAGATTCACGCCGGCGGGCGCGGCAAGGGGGGCGGCGTGAAGCTCGCCAAGTCACCCGAGGAGGCCCGAGAGCTGGCGGGGCAGATCCTCGGCATGCAGCTCGTCACGCACCAGACCGGTCCGGAGGGGCAGCTCGTCCGCAAGGTGCTCATCGAGGAGACGGCGTCCATCGCCCAGGAGCTGTATGTCTCCATCACGCTTGACCGCGGTCGGGGCAAGCCGGTCGTCATGGCGTCCTCCCAAGGCGGCATGGACATCGAGGAGGTGGCGGCGAAGGACCCGAAGGCGATCTTCCGGCAGGCCATCGATCCGCACCTCGGCATCCTGCCGTTCCAGGCGCGCGCCGTGGCGGCGGGGCTCGGTCTCAAGGGGCAGACGGCCGGGAAGGCCGCGAAGCTGGTCACCGGTTTGGTCAAGGCCTATCTCGATACGGACGCCTCGCTCGCCGAGATCAATCCGCTCATGGTGACCGCGGACGGCGACGTGATGGCGCTCGACGCCAAGATGAACTTCGACGACAACGCCCTCTTCCGCCACAAGGACATCCTCGACATGCGCGACCTCGCGGAGGAGAACCCCCTGGAGGTCGAGGCCAGCAAGTTCAACCTCAATTACATCAAGCTCGACGGCACCATCGCCTGCATGGTCAACGGCGCCGGCCTCGCCATGGCGACGATGGACATCATCAAGCTCTACGGCGGCGAGCCGGCCAACTTCCTCGACGTCGGCGGCGGCGCCTCGCAGGAGGCGGTGAAGAACGCGTTCCGCATCCTGGTCTCGGACCCCAGCGTGCGCGCCGTGCTGATCAACATCTTCGGCGGCATCGCGCGCACGGACCGCATCGCCCGCGGCGTGGTGGGCGCCATCGAGGAGCTGGGCAACGTCGAGCTGCCGGTGGTGGTGCGCCTGGAGGGGACGAACGTGGAGGAGGGGCGGCGCATCCTCGCCGAGGCGCCGTTCCCGTTCGTCGTGGCGAAGGACATGGCCGACGCCGGCGATAAGGTGGTGGCGGCGGCGAAAGGGGGCGCGTAGTCATGGCGATCTGGGTCAACGACGACACGCGCCTGATGGTGCAGGGCATCACCGGCAAGGAAGGGACGTTCCACGCCCTCGGCTGCCGCGACTACGGCACGAAAGTCGTGGCCGGCGTCACGCCCGGCAAGGGCGGCGAGAAGGTCGAGGACATCCCGGTGTTCGACTCGGTGGCGGAGGCCCGCGAGGCGACCGGCGGCAACGCGTCGGTGATCTTCGTGCCGCCGCCGTTCGCCGCCGACGCCATCATGGAGGCCGCCGCGGCCGGCGTCGAGCTGGTGGTCTGCATCACCGAGGGCGTGCCGGTGAACGACATGCTGAAGGTGAAGGCGTTCCTGCGGGATCATCCTACCCGCCTCGTCGGTCCCAACTGCCCGGGGGTCATCTCGCCGGGCATGGCGAAGATCGGCATCATGCCGGGGCACATCCACAAGCAGGGCCGCATCGGCGTCGTCTCGCGCTCGGGAACGCTGACCTACGAGGCGGTCTGGCAGCTCTCGAACCTTGGGCTCGGGCAGTCGACGTGCGTAGGGATCGGCGGCGATCCGATCAACGGCACGAATTTCATCGACGTGTTCACGGCCTTCGCCGCGGACCCGGACACGGACGGCGTGGTGATGATCGGCGAGATCGGCGGCAACGCCGAGGAGGACGCCGCGGCCTGGATCCAGGCGAATTACAGGAAGCCGGTGGTGGGCTTCATCGCCGGCCGCACGGCGCCGCCGGGCCGGCGGATGGGCCACGCGGGCGCCATTATCTCCGGCGGCAAGGGCACGGCGGCGGAGAAGTTCGCGGCGTTGCGCGCGGCGGGGATTCACGTGGTGGAATCGCCGGCGGCGATGGGGGAGACGATGGCGCGGGCGCTGGGGCACTAGCAAGTTCCAGCCGATATGCCCTTCGAGACCTCACCCCCTGGCCCCCTCTCCATCAAAGATGGAGAGGGGGAAAAGAACAAGGGCTGGCTGGCGCTGCTCGGCGGCGGGGAGTTCAGCTTCGGGCAGACGGCGGACGCGGATCAGGCCTGGATCGAGAAGGCGCCGGCGGGACCGGTGGGGTTCATTCCGGCGGCTTCGGGATCGGACGACTATCCGCGCCACTTCGCGGAGTACATGAAGGCGGAGTGGGACCGCGAGGTGGAGACGATCCCGATCTATCGCGCGCGGGACGGCCGGCGGGGACGTAACTCGGAGCGCATCCGGGACGTCGCGGCGGTGTATATCGGCGGCGGCGTGACGGACCACCTGCTGGAGGCGATCCGGGAGACTCCGGCCGCCGAGGCGCTGGCGCGGAAGATCGCCGAGGGCGGCCTCGTGGTGGCCATCGCCGCCGCGGCGCAGTGCGCGGGCCGATACGCACGCAGCATCTTCAAGGGTGACCTGATGCCCGCCTTCGGTTGGCTGCCGGAGGGCGTCGTCGAGCCGAACTTCGATCCCGGCCACGACCGCCGGCTGCGCAAGATGCTGGCGGGAGCGGGCGTGCGGTACGGGCTCGGCATTCCGGCGGGCTCGGCGGTGTTGCTGGGGCCGGAGGGCGTGGTGGAGCTGGTGGGGGATGCGTTCCGGATCGAAGGTGCGGAAGGCGACATCGAGGTGATGTAGGACCACGAACGACAAGGGAGAGACGAGCGATGGAGATGACGTTGGCGATTCTGAAGCCGGACAGCGTGGGAGCGGGCAACGCGGGCGGCATCCTGGCCCATCTGCAGCGGGCGGGCTTCACCATCCGCGGCTTGAAGATGCTGCGGTTGACCGAGACCCAGGCGCGGGCCTTCTACGAGGTGCACAAGGAGCGGCCGTTCTACGGCAGCCTGGTGGAGTTCATGACCAGTGGTCCGGTGATCCCGGTGGCGCTGGAGCGGGAGAACGCGGTGGCCCACCTGCGGCAGGTGATGGGAGCGACGGACGTCTCGAAGGCCGAGGAGGGGACGATCCGCAAGGCGTTCGGCACGTCGATCGAGCGCAACGCCATCCACGGCAGCGACTCGCCCGAGAACGCCGCCATCGAGCTGTCCTTCTTCTTCTCGCGCGCCGAGCTGCTGGCGGCGCGATAGGATCGGGGCGTCATGGTCTACCGGTACCCTCACGCGGCGCCGCAGAGCCAACTCCCCGAGGAGCGGCGGGGACGGGAGATTGGCCGCTTCTGCAAGGTCTGTGGTTTCTTCTACCCGTTGCACCGCCTGCGGCACCGCGGCAAGCCGCTCTATGGCCGCGATCACATCGCCGCGCCGTGCTCGCACGAGGGCGAAGTCTTCGAGGCGGGAGAGCCCTGGTGGGAGCCGGCCGTCGAAGTGCTGCCGGAGGCGGTCGAGAAGCACGCCGAGGACCTGGTGGCGGGCTCGCCCGTCAAGGGAACGTCGCCGTAGCGGTGGCACGCCGGAAACGGCAGGATGCCGCCGACTGGGAGGCGCTCGACCGCCACCTCGCACGGGTGCGGGGCTGCCGCATCTGCCCCACGGTCGAGCCGCCGCCAGTGGTGGCACGTCCCGAGGTCTGGCCGCGCTTGATGCTGGTGGGGCAGGCTCCGGGACCGAAGGAGGTCGTGGAGCAGCGCCCCTTTGCCTATACGGCGGGCTCGCGCCTCTTCTCCTGGTTCGAGCGCTTGGGGGTGACCGAGCAGGAATTCCGCCGGCGGGTCTGGATGTGCGCCGTGATCCGCTGCTTTCCCGGCCGCGCGCCGCAGGGCGGAGACCGCGTTCCCAATCCGCTCGAGATCGCCAACTGCGCTCCCTACCTGGAGGAGGAGATCCAGCTCATCCGTCCGGCCACGGTGCTCGCCGTCGGCCAGCTCGCCATCAAGAAGTTCCTCCCCGAGCCCCTGCCGCTCAACGAGCGGGTGGGGAAGAGCTTTCCGGCCTCGCGCGGAGAGGTGGTGTTCGACGTAATTCCGCTGCCGCATCCGTCCGGCCGCAGCACGTGGCTCAACGTGTCGGGAAATCAGGAACGGCTGGAGCGGGCGCTGGAGCTGGTGCGGGGGAGTGCGGGGTGGCGGGAGACGTTCGGATGATTCGTTCTCTATGATGGTTCGTCCAGTTGCTCGCGGGCAGGAATTCGAAGGGTAAGCTTTGGGAATACCTTCTCGAAGTCGGCTGGATTCCTGGTAATCAGTCCCTGATGACGGGAGGCAAACGCTCCAATCAAGATGTCCGCCAAGGGCCTTTTGGGAATGAGGCCCGCACGCTTTCGTTTGATGAAGCCGTGCCACGATTCATGCGCGTGCAAAGTATCTTCCCAGGTCCAGTCCTGCCGGAAATCGACCCCGACGCCCGTCAAGAACTCGTCCTGAATAGACTGGACTCCGTCGAAGGCGGGCGCCAACTCCGCATAAGTCACAGGACAGATGGTTAGGCCATCGGCAGCGTGCCCGTCGAGCGCCAGTGCCGAAACCTGTCCGAACTCCGGATCGTCTTCCAGCACGTCGATAAGGATGCAGGTATCGACGACCCAGGCCATCAGGTTTCACCTTCGCGCAGCTCGGTCATCCAGTCCTTCGTGCGGCGGGTGCGCCGGAAGCGCTTGGCGAAGCCCAGCATGGCAACGGCACCTTGAGGCTCCGGCTCGGGGAGGATGGTGACGCGCATCTCGTGCTCACCGACCTTCTCCCAGAGCAGGCGTTGCCCCTGTACGAGGGACAGCTCCTTGCGCAGGCGAGCTGGAATGGAAACCTGGCCTCTTTCGGTGACCACGGAGATCTTGGAAGGCGTTGGCATAAGTGGAGTATATCATGTAAGCTCATCATGTAAACACTGTCCGGGCGGCGATAGATGCGCTAGAATCCGCCGCGCTTTCAGGGAGGGTGTTCATGGATCAAACGCAGGCCGAGCAAGCCATCTGGGCTCGTTTCAAAGATCGGTGCCACATCGCGGGTAGTGTCCAACCTGGCTACGGCATGCGCGCCAAGGCGATCAAGCTCGCCCAGCCGTCCGGCGCCGATTTCGACCAGGTCTTGAAAGGCATGGTGGAGAAGGGCCTGCTCAAGGTGAACGCGGCGGGTACTTGGTACTACCTCACCGCGGACGGGGCGGAGCGGGTGAAGGTGGCGTAGCGCCTGGCGCAGAAGATTGCACCCGCCCCGCCTCCCGCAGCATCTCCTTGACCCGCTCCACCGGTATCGCTTCTCCCGTGTGGCCCTGAAAACCGGTGACGGTCGTGGCCTTGAGGAGGGAGTTGTAGACCGCCTCCTCCACGGCTTCGACGGCGGCCAGGAAGAGCGGACTCATGGCGTCGTTCGTGACTTCTTCGACGGCGAGGGTTCGCTCTTTCGGCTCGTACGGGACGAGGTTCTTCGTCGAGAAGGCGATGACGAAGTCGCCGGAGCCGTTGCTGAGGTACGAGCCGGTGCGGGCGAGACCGAGGACGGCGCGCTTGGCCAGGCGCTCCAGGTTTCGCGAGGAAAGCGGCGCGTCGGTGGCGAGCACCATCATGCAGGAGCCGGCCTCGCGCTTCGCGAGCTCCTTCTGGAAGGCGTAGCGGCCGAGCCGTTCGCCTATGGGTACGCCGTCGATGGTCAAGATGCCGCCGAAATTCGACTGCACGAGGGCGCCTACGGTATGGCCGCCGAGATTCTCGGGAAGCTTGCGCGAGGAGGTGCCGATGCCGCCTTTCCAGTCGAAGGCGATTGTGCCGGTGCCGGCCCCGATGCTCCCTTCCTCGACCGGTCCAGATTTGGCGGCCGCGATGGCGGCGCGGACGTCCTCGGCCGTCACGTGCCGGCCGCGGATGTCGTTGAGGAAGCCGTCGTTGGTCTCACCGACCACGGCATTGACCGACCGCACCTCCTGGTTGCCCGGCTGCTCCAGAGTCCACGCCACCACGGCTTCGATCGCGGTGCCGACAGAGAGCGTGTTGGTGAGAACGATGGGCGTCTCGAGGTTTCCCAGCTCCTGGATCTGGAGGAATCCCGCGGCCTTGCCGAAGCCATTGCCGACGTAGACCGCCGCCGGCGTCTTGCTCTGAAAGAGGTTGCCGCCGTGAGGGAGGATGGCGGTGACCCCGGTGCGCACCGACTCGCCTTGGATCAGAGTCCGATGCCCGACGCGCACGCCTTCCACGTCGGTGATGGCGTTGAGCGGACCGGTGGGGAAGATCCCGGGCTCGGCGCCGAGGTCGCGGAGGCGGGGCCGGGTCTCGGCGAAAAGGACGAAAGGGACGACAAGAACGGCAAGGACAACAGGGACGATCAAGCGGACGATTTTCACGGCTTCCTCCGAAGACATCAGGTGAGCCCCGCCGGCCGCACGGCTCTCTCGACGAGCCCCAGCAGGGCGTCCACGAGCAAGGCGAGGAGCGCCGCGGGGATGGCGCCCGAGAGGATCATCGCCGAGTCGGCGAGCTGCAGGCCGGTGACGATCGGCTCGCCGAGGCCTCCGGCGCCGATGAAGGCGGCGAGGGTGGCGGTGCCCACCGTGAGCACGGCGGCGGTGCGCACGCCGGCCATCACCACCGGCGCGGCGAGCGGCAGGCGGATCTGCCGCAGCACCTGGCCGGGAGTCATGCCCAGCGCCGTCGCCGCCTCGACCGCGCGCGGATCGGCGTCCCGCACGCCGGTGTAGGTGTTCCTCACGATGGGGAAGAGCGAGTAGATCCACAGCGCCACGATGGCGGGAAGGATGCCCACGCCGAGCATGGGGATCATGAAGGCCAGCAGCGCGAGCGAGGGAACGGTCTGGAACAAGCCGAGCACGCGGATGACCGGCTCGGCGCCGCGCCGGTGGCGTTCGAGCCAGAGCCCGAGCGGGATGGAGACGAGCGCTCCCAGCAGCAGGGCCGCGGCCGAGAGGCCGAGGTGCTCCAAAGTACGCCTCAGGAGATCCCGCCGCTCGCTCCAGGCATAGGCGAGGACGCCGGCCTTCCGCGAAGCCGGCGCCGGAGCGCTCCGTTCCCCTTTCGTCAAGCCCAGGGAGCGCAGGGCGTCCCGGGCCACGACGGCCTCGCTCTCGTGGCCTTCCTGAAGGCGGAGGTTCAGGGCGCGCATGGCGTCCTCGTCGAAGGCGCCGGCGAGCAGACCGAGCACGGAGCCGACCTCCGGATGCCGCGCCAGGGTCTCGCCGCGCACCAGCGCCGCCGCCTCGTACGGTGGGAAGAAATCGCGGTCGTCCCGCAGCACCTTGAGGTTGTAGAGGATGAGCCGTCCGTCCGTCGTGTAGACGTCCAGCGCGTCGATCTCGCGCGCTTTGGCGGCGCGGTACTGCAGCGCCTGCTGGAGGTGATCGATCGAGCCGAACTCGAGGCCATAGACCTTGCGCAGGCCGAGCAGTCCGTCCTCACGGCCGACGAACTCGTGGCCGAAGCCGCCGTGCAGGCGCTTCGAGATGCGCGCGAGATCTGAGATGGTCGCCAGGTGCTCGCGCTCCGCCAGCTCGCGCGGCACGGCGATCTCGAAGGAGTTCTCGAAGCCGAGCGGCGAGAGCCACCAGAGGTCCCAGCGCGCGAGGAATTCGGAGCGGACGCGGTTCAGGGTCTCGGCCGGATCCTTCTTCGCCGGCTCGCCGAGGATGGAGACCAGCCCGGTGCCGGTGTACTCCGGATAGACGTCGATGGCACCCGATTTAAGCGCCTCGAAGCAGACCTGCGTGCCCGCGAGGCCGAGCCGGCGCTCCACCTGCAGGTTCGTGCGGGCTTCGAGGAGCTGCGCGAAGATTTCGGCGAGGAGGCGGCTCTCCTCGAAGTTCTTGGAGCCGACGGTGATGCGGTCGGCGGCGGCGAGGGGGGCGGCGGACAAGAGGATGAGGAGGATCGCGGCGGCTACGCTCCCAGGGGGGGCTACACACGCCGCATCTCCAACAAAGCCGACACATAGGGATCCGCCGGGCGCTCGGCCAGCTCGGCGGGGGCGCCTAGCTGGAGGAGGCGGCCGGCGCGCATGACGCCGATGCGGTCGGCGAGACGGAAGGCTTCGGCGAGATCGTGCGTCACCAGCAGGGTGGTCTTGCCCAGCGCCTTCTTGAGATCGAGGAACTGGCGGTGGAGCTCCAGGCGGGTGAGGGCGTCGAGGGCGCCGAAGGGCTCGTCGAGGAGGATCACCGGCGGATCGGCGGCGAGGGCGCGGGCGAAGGCGACGCGCTGGCGCTGGCCTCCCGAGAGCTCGGCGGGATAGCGGCCGGCGTGCGCGTCGGGACGGAGCCCGACCAGCTCCAGCATCTCCCGCATCCGCGCCTGCCGGCGGTCGCGGTCCCAGCCGAGGAGGCGGGGGACCAGCTCGACGTTGCGCTCGATGCGCCAGTGCGGGATCAGGCCGCCGTCCTGCGGCACGTAGCCGACGCGGCGCCGCAGGGCGATGGGATCGAGCTCGGCGGCGGACCGGCCTTCGATGCGCACCGCGCCGGCCGAAGGCTCGACCATGCGGTTGAAAGTGCGCAGCAGCGTCGTCTTGCCGCTGCCGCTCTCGCCGACGAGCGCCACGGTCTCGCCCTGCCGCACCGTGAGGTCGACGCCCGCGAGAGCGGCCGTGCCGTCGCCGTAGGTCTTGGCGACGCCGGTCGCCTCCAGGATGGGGTCGGCAGGCACGGCGGGTAGTGTAACGTCGCTGGAACCGAGGACAAAAGGGACAATAAGGACACCAGGGACGCGAGGGACGTCAGGTGAGTAATTCCTCGTCCTTGGTGTCTCTGCTGTCCCTTTCGTCCCTGTACTAGGATCAGGCAATGAAAAGTGAACACCTCAAGTTCCCCGGCGCCCAGGGCCAGGAGCTGGCGGCGCGGCTCGACAGCCCGGCGACGACGCCCGCGGCGTACGCCCTCTTCGCCCATTGCTTCACCTGCTCGAAGGACCTCAAGGCCGCGGGCTGGATCAGCCGCGCCCTGGTCGAGCGGGGCATCGCCGTGCTGCGCTTCGACTTCACCGGCATCGGCGAGAGCGCGGGCGAGTTCGCCGCCACCGACTTCCATACCAATCTCGACGACCTCGTGGCCGCCGCGGACTTCCTGCGCCGCGAGCGCGAGGCGCCGCGGCTGCTGGTGGGCCACAGCCTGGGCGGCTGCGCCGTGATCGCGGCGGCGGAGCGAATCCCGGAGGCCCGCGCCGTGGCGACCCTCGGCTCGCCCAGCGACACCGAGCACCTGCGGGACACCCTGTTCCATCTCGCGCCGGAGCTCGAAGCGCGCGGCGAGGCCGAGGTGCGCCTCGGCGGCAGAGTCTTCCGCATCAGCCGCCGGTTCGTCGACGATCTCGAGGAGGACCACCTGCGCGGCGTGCTGGAGCGGCTGCACAAGGCGCTGCTCATCTTCCATTCGCCGATCGACAACATCGTCGGCATCGATCACGCCCGCCGCCTCTTCGAGATGGCGAAGCACCCGAAGAGCTTCGTCTCGCTGGACACGGCCGACCACCTGCTCACCGACGAACGGGACGCCCGCTACGCCGGCGACGTGCTGGCCGCCTGGTCGAGCCGGTACCTCGAGGGCGTGCAGCCGGAGGTGAAGACGGATCCCGAGATCGGCAAGCCGGGCGAGGTGGTGGTCACGGCCGGCGCCACGGGCCTGGTGCAGGAGATCGTGGCGCACCGCCACCGCCTCGCCGCCGACGAGCCGGTGGAGGCCGGCGGCACGGACACGGGTCCGACCCCATACGACCTGCTGCTCGCCGCCCTCGGCGCCTGCACCTCGATGACGTTGCGGGTCTACGCGAACCACAAGAAGCTGCCGCTCGAAGGCATCCGCGTGCGGCTCCGCCACGGCAAGATCTACGCCGCGGACTGCGCGAGCTGCGCGACCAAGGAAGGGAAGCTCGACCACATCGATCGCGAGATCGAAGTCCTCGGCGAGCTGACGGAAGAGCAGCGCCTGCGCCTGCTCGAAATCGCCGACCGGTGCCCGGTGCATCGGACGCTGACTTCGGAGATCGAGATCGTGAGCCGGTTGGTGTAGGGGGGCGTCTGGCGCCGATCCCACCTTTCTCGTTTCTCGCAACATGGTCCGCGCCGGCGGGCCCCTCACCTCCCCGGCCCTCCTCTCCCGCCTCACGCCCACCCTCCCGGGCGAGGAGGGAGACTGCTTTGATTTGTTTTTTAAAGCCCCTCCTCTCCCGGTGGTCGGGTGTGCGGTGGGAGAGGAGGGGTTGGGGAGGTGAGGGGCTCTGGCGGCGCGGACCACGTTCGATCCTGCGATAACGATGGAATCGGCGTGGACACCCCCGTCTCCGCCAGATGACAGGAGTCCGTTCCGCCGCACGTCGGGATTTTCCGCCTATCCGATCAACTGACTGAAAACAAAGGGCCGGCATGCCGCCAACCTCCCTGGCACGCTTCGTGGAATCGAGAAAATTGCAACGGAGAAGAAGGTAACTCTCCTCTCCCTCCGGTGCCGGGGCGGGTTTAAAGCCCTCCGCCCGCCCCGGCCCACTTTTTTTCTTCCACCTTGCGCCGCAACCCTCCGCCTCTATAGAGTCGGGTCAACGCCTGCGAGAGGGTGCTCTAAGCTCCTTTCGTCTCAGCATATAGCTGTTCTTCGATGGCTCTTCAGGCTACTTATAATCGTCCGGTGAGCGCCAACTCCGATGGAGTGCCCCGCGTCTTGGAGCGCTCCGAGCATCCCATCTCCCGCAAGTCCATCGACAAGAACGCTCTCAAGGTTCTCTACCGGCTCCACAACGCCGGCTACAAGGCCTACCTGGTGGGCGGCAGCGTGCGCGACCTGATGATGGGCCGCACGCCGAAGGATTTCGACGTCGGCACCAACGCGCGGCCGAACGAGGTGCGGCGCCTGTTCTCGAACTCGCGCATCATCGGCCGTCGCTTCCGGCTGGTGCACGTCTTCTTCCACGATGGCGGCGTCGTCGAGGTCTCCACCTTCCGCCGCGATCCGGACCCCGAGGAGCAGCGCGGCGAGCCGGGCGAGCTGCTGATCACCAGCGACAACACCTACGGCACCCCCCGCCAGGACGCCTTCCGCCGCGACTTCACGATCAACGCGCTGTTCTACAGCATCGGCGACTTCACGGTGCGCGACCACGTGGGCGGCATCGAGGACCTGGAGCGCAAGCTCGTCCGCGCCATCGGCGATCCGGACGTGCGCTTCCAGGAGGACCCGGTGCGCATGCTGCGCGCCTGCGAGTTCGCGGGCCGGCTGGGCTTCGGCATCGAGACGCGGACGCAGGAGTCGATCCACCGCCACAGCAAGGAGCTGGACAAGGCCTCGCCGGCGCGGGTGACGGAGGAGATCGTGCAGCTCCTGCGCTGCGGGCGGGCCGGAGCCGCCATGCAGTGGATGCTAGAGCTGGGGCTCCTCGAGGTCCTGCTGCCGGAAGCGTACGCCATGCTGACCGCCGGCACGCGGGGGCTGGGAGACTTCGGCCAGATCCTGCCGGTGATCGACCGCATGGTGGCCGAGGAAAGGCTGCTCTCGGACAACACGCTGCTCGCCGCGCTGCTGCTGCCCAAGGTCATGCTGCGGCGCATGGACATCGAGGCGATGGACGGCCGGCCGATGACCCGGGCGGCTCTCGAAGTCATGATCCAGGAGGAGGTCGCCCCCTTCTTCGCCCGCCTGACGCTGTCGAATCTCCGCGCCCAGCAGGTGCTCCACGCGCTCGTCGGCTTCCAGCGCCTGTGCGAGCCCCGCTGGTCGCCGCACGAGCGCGTGCGCTTCGCCCGCAAGCCCTACTTCGACGACGCGCTGCTCCTCTTCGAGATCCTCGTCCAGGCGACGGGGGAAGGGCACGAGGCGCTGGCCGAATGGCAGTCCGCGGCGCGCCGCCGGCCGCCGCTCAAGGCGCCCGCCGAGAGCGCGGCACGGCCACGGCCGAGACGGCGGCGGAGGCGGCGCGGACCGGCGTAGAGGGACGATCCCCCCCGCCCGGCCCCTCACTCCCCCTTCCCCCTCTCTCCCACCGCACACCCTTCCCCCGGGAGAGAGGGGGTTGGAAAAAGCAAGAAACTTCTTTTTATAGTCTCCCTCCTCGCCCGGGCGGGTGGGCGTGAGGCGGGAGAGGAGGGCCGGGGAGGTGAGGGGCCCGGCGGCGCGCACCGCTCTCCGCGATCGATGCTGGCGGAATCGGCCCCTTGTGACACCCGTCACAATCTGGCGTAGGATACCCCCGGTCCGCGCATCTACGAGGAACCCCCATGCCCTGGTTCACTGATCTCAATCGCTCCGCGGTGGGCAAGAAGGCGGTGATGGCCGTCACCGGCATCATCCTCTTCGGTTTCATCGTGATCCACATGATCGGCAACTTGAAGATCTTCGAGGCCGGCCAGTTCGACGTCTACCAGAACGGCGCCTACAAGCCGATGCGGTACCTCGACGCCTACGGCTACTTCCTGCGCCACGTCGGCGAGCCGTTCGTGCCGGCGTACACGCTGCTATGGATCTTCCGCATCGTCCTCCTCGTCGCCGTCGTGCTCCACATCTGGGCCGCCTGGCAGGTGACGCGGATGAGCCAGGCGGCGCGGCCGCGCGACTACGTGAGCCGCCCGAAGATCCACACCACCTACGCGTCGCGCACCATGCGCTGGGGCGGCGTGATCATCCTCCTCTTCGTGATCTATCACCTCCTGCACTTCACCACCGGCACGGTTCACCCGGATTTCCAGGAGGGCAACGTCTACCACAACGTGGTCACGGGCTTCAGCGTGTGGTACGTGTCGCTGTTCTACATCGTGGCGCAGGTGGCGCTGGGTTTCCATCTCTACCACGGGCTGTGGAGCATGTTTCAGTCCCTGGGGTGGAACCATCCGCGGTTCAACCGCTGGCGCAACGGCTTCGCCCACGCCTTCGCCTGGATCATCACCCTCGGCAACATTTCGTTTCCCCTGGCCGTGCTGACCGGCTGGGTGCGTTAGGAGCGCCGCGCCATGACGCTCGACAGCAAGGTTCCTTCCGGCCCGCTGGAGAAGAAGTGGGAGGACCACAAAGGCCATCTCAAGCTGGTCAATCCCAACAACAAGCGGCGGTTCACCATCATCGTCGTGGGCTCCGGGCTCGCCGGCGCCTCGGCCGCCGCGAGTTTCGCCGAGCTCGGCTACGACGTGAAGTGCTTCTGCTTCCAGGACTCGCCGCGCCGCGCCCACTCGATCGCCGCCCAGGGCGGCATCAACGCCGCCAAGAACTACCACAACGACGGCGACAGCGTCTTCCGGCTGTTCTACGACACCATCAAGGGCGGCGACTTCCGCTCGCGCGAAAGCAACGTCTACCGCCTCGCCGAAGTGTCGCTCGACATCATCGACCAGTGCGTGGCGCAGGGCGTGCCCTTCGCCCGCGAGTACGGCGGCCTGCTCGACAACCGCTCCTTCGGCGGCGCGCAGGTGGCGCGTACCTTCTACGCCCGCGGCCAGACCGGCCAGCAGCTCCTGCTCGGCGCCTACCAGGCGCTGTGCAAGGAGATCGCCTCCGGCAAGGTGACCATGTTCCCGCGCACCGAGATGCTCGACCTCGTGGTCGACGGCGATCGCGCCGCCGGCATCGTCACGCGCGACATGGTGACGGGAAAGATCGAGCGCCACGCCGGCCACGCGGTGGTGCTGGCGACCGGCGGCTATAGCAACGTTTATTTCCTCTCCACCAACGCCAAGGGCTCGAACGTCACCGCCGCCTGGCGCGCCCACCGGCGCGGCGCGCTGTTCGCCAATCCCTGCTACACGCAGATCCATCCGACGTGCATCCCGGCCTCCGGCGATTATCAGTCCAAGCTGACGCTGATGAGCGAGTCGCTGCGCAACGACGGCCGCATCTGGGTGCCGAAAGATCCGAACGACAAGCGCTCGCCGGACCAGATCCCGGAAGGCGACCGCGACTACTACCTGGAGCGCAAGTATCCGAGCTTCGGCAACCTCGTGCCGCGCGACGTCGCCGCCCGCAACGCCAAGATGGTGGTGGACGAAGGCCGCGGCGTCGGTCCGCAGAAGAACGGCGTCTATCTGGATTTCGCGGACGCCATCCAGCGGCTGGGGCGGGGGACCATCGAAGAGCGCTATGGAAACCTTTTCGAGATGTACGAGAAGATCACCGGCGAGGATCCGTACGTCGTTCCCATGCGCATCTATCCGGCGCCCCACTACACCATGGGCGGCCTGTGGGTGGACTACAACCTGATGACCAACATCCGCGGGCTCTACGCGCTCGGCGAAGCGAACTTCTCCGATCACGGCGCCAACCGGCTGGGTGCCTCGGCGCTGATGCAGGGGCTCGCGGATGGCTACTTCGTCATCCCATACACCATCGGCGACTACCTCGCGGGCCATCTCGGCGAGGCGCTCTCGACGGACACGGAGGCTTTCCGCTCCACGGAGGCCGACGTCGCCGAACGCGTCCGCCGTCTGACATCGATCAATGGCAAGCGCAGCGCCGACTCCTTCCATCGCGAGCTCGGCCGCATCGTCTGGGACTACTGCGGCATCGCCCGCAACGCCGACGGTTTGAAGAAGGCTCTCGAGCTGATTCCGGCGCTGCATGAGGAATTCTGGCGCGACCTGCGTATCGTCGGCGGCGCCGAGCAGCTCAACCAGGAGCTGGAGAAGGCCGGCCGGGTGGCCGATTATTTCGAGCTGGCCGAGCTGATGTGCCGCGACGCCCTCGACCGCGACGAGTCGTGCGGCGGTCACCTGCGCGAAGAGCACCAGACGCCGGACGGCGAGGCCCTGCGCGACGACGCCCGTTACTCCTACGTGGCGGCCTGGGAATGGAACGGCGCGGACAAACCCCCGACGCTGCACAAGGAGGGGCTCGAGTTCGAGTTCGTCAAGCCCACGCAGAGGAGCTACAAGTGATGAACCTGACCCTCCACGTCTGGCGCCAGAAGAGCCCCGCGGACGAAGGGCGGATGCAGCGCTATGAAGTCAAAGGCGTCAGCGAGCACGCCTCGTTCCTGGAGATGCTAGACGTCCTCAACGAGCAGCTCGCCGAGCGCGGCGAGGAGCCCATCGCCTTCGAGCACGATTGCCGCGAAGGCATCTGCGGCTCCTGCGGCTTCATGATCAACGGCGAGGCGCACGGGCCGCTGCCCGCCACCACCGTCTGCCAGCTCCACATGCGCCACTTCAAGGACGGCGACGTGCTCTATCTCGAGCCCTGGCGCGCCAAGGCATTCCCGGTGATCAAGGACCTGGTGGTCGACCGCCGGGCCTTCGACCGCATCATCCAGGCCGGCGGCTTCATCACGGTGGCCACCGGCAGCGCGCCCGAGGCCAACATCATCCCGGTGCCGAAGCCGCTCGCCGACCGCGCCTTCGACGCCGCGCAATGCATCGGCTGCGGCGCCTGCGTGGCGCAGTGCCCGAACGGCGCGGCGCAGCTCTTCACCTCCGCCAAGGTCTCCCACCTGAATCTCCTGCCGCAAGGCCAGCCCGAGCGCACCGACCGCGCCCGCGCCATGGTCGAGACGATGGAGAAGGAAGGCTTCGGCACCTGCTCCAACTTCGCCGAGTGCGAGGCCGTCTGCCCGAAGGAGATCTCGATCGACTTCATCGCCAGGATGAACCGCGACTATCTCAAGGCCAAGGCCGGGGGCGTGCCGAAGACGCCGCTGAGCACGTAGGAGCTCCCCTGGGAGCGCCGGCGTCCTCGCCGGCTTCTTTGCCGCGATGTAAGCTTCTTCACCGCAATGTAAGCATCGGTGCCGCGACTGAAGCTTATCTGCCGCAATGTCCTCTTGCATCGCGGCGCCGAAGCTTCTAGACCGCGCCGAAGCTTACATTTGCGGTGCCGCAGGATCTCCACCACGATGTAAGCTTCTTTGCCGCAATGCCCGCTTCGGTGCCGCGATGTAAGCTTATTCACCGCAACATACTCTTACATTGCGGCACCGAAGCTTCGGCGCCGCAATGTAGTCTCCTCTGCCGCAAAGCCTGCTTCGGCACCGCATTGTAAGCTTCTTGGCCGCGTTGTCTCCTTCGGTGCCGCAATGTAAGCTCCTTTGCCGCGACTGAAGCTTACATTGCGGTGCCGAAGCTTCTAGACCGCAATGTATGCTTCGGTGCCGCGATGTAAGCTTATTCACCGCAATGCAAGCTTCTTCACCGCAACTCGGACTAAGCTTCGCCCTCTCTGCGTGTTAGGATAGGGGCCAGACGGCTTCACCGCAAACTTGAAGGCGAGAGGCGGGCGTATGAGCTCGAAATTGTCGATCGAGGACATGCTGTCGCAACTGGAGAAGCGCGAGGTCTTCCATCGCGAACGGGAGGCCTTTCACACCGAGCAGGAGGCTTTCCACGAGCAGCAGCAGGTCCATCATCGCGAGCAGCGGGCCGTGCATGCGGCGGAGCTGGAGAAGGTGCGGCAGAACCTCACGACGTTCCGCGCGGCGGCCGCCTCGGCGGCGGATCTCGTCGGACCGGTGGAGCCGCCCGCGCCGCCACCGGTCGAGCCGAAGCTGCCGCGGCCGGGGAGGAAGTTCGTGAGCGGCTTGCTGCAGATGGCGGTCATGAGCGCGGAGCTGCAGGAGCCTTTCGGTCCATCGGCGGTCGCGGCGGAGGCCAACCGCCGCTTCCGGCCTCATCTGAAGGAGCTGATCGGCCCGCGGACCGCCTCGGACGTCCTGCGCCGCCTGGCCAGGGAGGGAGAGATCCAACTCGTCCGCAAGGGCAAGGCCCACATCGAGGCGCTGTACAAGCGGAGGGGGAGCGCGTCCTGAGCTGTGGCCCGAGCTACCAGACTTCGCGTAACGCGAGAAGGCTCTCCCGGTAGTCCTCGACGCGGAGATCCGCCGGGATTCCGTGCGCGGCGAGCAGGTCCATCATCTCGCTCACGGAGACGCCTGCGAGTTCGGCCGCTTTACTCAGCGAGGCCTTTCCTTGGCGATATCGCTCCAGGCCCAGGAAGACGCGACCGCGCCCGATGAGATCGCGCACAGCAGTGGACAAGTCCTCTTTCTCCGCTTCCGCCAGGCTGCTGAGGAACTGGTAGTCGTCGGCTTCCAGGCGGATGCTAACCGTTTTCTGGGCTTTGGCCATTAGCGCTATCTCCTATCTGGCGCGAGACCTCTTCGATGATCTCGTCACTGAAACGCCCGTAGGTTCTCAGCCTCTCCAAGTAGCGCATCCCAACGTCGCGCGTCAGAAGACCTTTCTCGACGGCCCGACTCAGGATGCCCAAGGACGTGACGAACCTGATTCGCAGCACCTTGCAGGCCCGAATGGCGCTCCGGTCATCCGTGGCGACGAGGGCCGATTCCCCTTTCTCCAGGGCGAGCGCCAGAGCTGCGGCTTCTCCTGCTCCCAGCCGGAAATCCAGGCCGAGACGACCGAAGACCCTCGATTCGTCGACCTCTTTCACCTTGATCCGGCCTTCCGCGATCCTCTGCCGGATCAGCAGGGCATCTGGTCTGGAAGAGGCGGTGGACTCGACCGCGACAACTCCGGGGATCAGCGGCGTGCCCTCGTAGTCATCCAGGAAGATGTCGAGCAACTCCGACTTGGCCAGCAGGATCAGGGTCGAAGCATCAAAGACCAGCACGCAAGACAATGTATGACAAACGTCTGACGGTGGCAAGGGGCGCGTAGGGCGGGAGAGTCGAAGGACTGTCGCACCGCGATCGGTCGCTGTTCGGCTGGCACCCATTTGCGACCGTCCTGCGCCGCTTGGCCAGAGGGCGAGATCCGGCGGTGATGATGGTCTATAGTGCCGGTCGTGGACGAAGCCCCGCCGGGAATCGACTTCGAAGAGGCCAAACGGATTCTCACGGCCTTGGAGCGCGAAGGTGTTCGCTACGTCCTTATCGGCGCCATGGCGATGGCGGCACAGGGTCTGGTTCGTGCGACGCACGATCTCGATTTTTTCGTGTCACCGGAACGTGAGAACGTGGACCGTTTGAAGAGGGCGTTCAAGAGCCTCTTCGATAACGACCCCAATATCGACGAAATCTCTGCGGAGGATCTGGCGGGCGACTACCCTGCGGTCGAGTACACCCCGCCGCATGGCCGATACTCGGTTGACATCCTCTCCCGGCTCGGGGAAGCATTCAGCTATCCAGACGTCGAGTCGGAAAGCCTCACCACGGCTGAAGGAACCCGGATCTCCGTCGCGACCCCGCGCATGCTGTATAGAATGAAAAGGGATACCGTTCGTCCGCAAGACAGGCTGGACGCTGAGGCCATCAAAACAGAGTTCAAGCTCGAGGAGGACTGATGCCGGTCCGCAAGTTTCGCTCCGTAGCCGACATGCCCGGCGTCCGATGGCGCACTCCTCTCGATCCGGACAACTTGCGCCTCGCCTGCTCGCTCTCGCAGCTCGCCTATTGGCTTCACCCCATGAAGCACATTCCGGGCGTCCGGAAGTATCGGTCCGTCGAGGAAGCGTGGCAGGCTCGCCGGGAGTGGGTGCGGAGCCAGCTCCGCCGGCCGGTCGCCCGAACTGAATGAGCCGAGTCGGAAAGGCTCCCGGCTACAACGACTGCGGTCACCTCAGACGGCGGTCACATTGAGGATGCCCGTCATCGGCAGTGGCGCTCTCTTAAAGAGCTGGCGTGCCTTTCCGAGACCACACGAAGCGCCGCGTCTCGGACGTCTCCACAATTGAGAAATAGGCGAACGGATAAGCTTTCTCGGTGCTGGCTCTCGTATGCCTGTGCTTGACCAGATAAGTCAGCGCTGGATTCAGCCGACGTGGCCTCCAATCAAGCTGCTGGCTCAGCTCGGCCGACACTAACTGGTTTCCCCTGGATGCTCCCCATTGATCAACTTCTCTGCAATAGCAAGCGCATCGTCTTCGACGTTCCAGTCCTTAAACATCCTATCGAATTCCCGGAATAGATTGTCTGTAACATGCACCTCAATCAGAGACTCTCCTGATCCACCAAAGCGCTCGACTAGTTTACACCCCTCAAGCTGGTCCACAATGAATTCACCAGTCGCCTTATCGATTCCAAGTCTTTGACAAAATTCAGATAACGTTATCTCGGGTTCGCCAAAGGCACCTACGCCAGGCTCTTCAACAAGAATCTCCACAGCCTTCGCTCCTTTGGGACCTAACCTGGATTATTCATGAAAGTCGAGTCCAAAACGATGGCCACCGGCCCCAAGATCTGTGGTATCAAGATGTTGCGAGCAAACAAGACACCCAGATCTCGGAGGAGCGATGGCCACACAGTGTTCTATCCCGTTCGGCTTCCAGTTTCAACCCCGCA
>JBKPTH010000083.1:0-18272 GCA_046765915.1 Acidobacteriota bacterium
GCGATGCCGCGGCGCTGGCGCGGGCCCTCGAGGAGGCGCTCGCGGCTCCGGACTCCCGCCGCGCCGGTGCCCGCGAGCTCGCCGCCGCCTTCCGCTGGGACCGCGTCCTCGCGCCCCTCGTCCGCTTCTGCCGCGCGCCGCTCGCCGACGCCACCAAGGAGCGCTTCGCGGCACGGCCGGCCACCGTGGCGCCGCCGGACCGCCTCGCTTTCCGGCTGCGCCGCAAGCTCCGCGTCTGGCGGGACCACCGGCGGGGGATCGCTTGAGCGCCATCCGCAAGGTCTCCGTCGCCGTCCTCTCCTGGAACGGCCGCCACCACCTGGAGACCTGTCTCGAAGCCCTCGCCGGGCAGCAGGACCCGCGAGTGGACTGGGAGGTGCTCGTCCTCGACAACGGCTCGACGGACGGCACCGCGGCCTGGATGCGCGAGCGCTGGGGACGCCACCCGCGCGTGCGGCTCGTCGAGAGCCCGGTCAATCTCGGATTCTGCGCCGGCAACAACCGGCTGGCGGCCGCGGCGGACGGCGACGCCGTGGCCTTCCTCAACAACGACACCCGTCCGGAGCCGGGCTGGCTCGGCGCGCTCGTCGAGGCCCTGGCCGCCTCTCCCGCGGACGTGGCCGCCGTCTCGGGAAAGATCGTCGACTGGGACGGCGGGCGGCTCGACTTCGGCCGCGGCGCGATGACCTTCGACGGCCACGCCTTCCAGCTCGACTTCCGCCGGCCGCTCGCCGCGGCGCGCCTGCCGGCGGCGGGCGAGGAGCTGCCCTTCGCCTGCGGCGGCAACATGCTCGTCCGCCGCGCCTCGTTCCTCGCCGCCGGCGGCTTCGACGAGTCGTACTTCGCTTACCTGGAGGACGTCGACCTCGGCTGGCGCCTGTGGTCCGGCGGCGAGCGCATCGTCTTCGCTCCGGACGCCGTCGTGCGCCACCGCTCCAGCGCCACGAGCGACCTGCTCGGCCTCTTCAACCGCGGTTTTCTCTTCGAGCGCAACGCCTTCCTCACGGCGTACAAGAACTACGAGCCGGGCCTCTGGGAGCGCATGATGCCGGCGGTCATGCTCACCCTGACCTCCCGCACCCAGGCTCTCCTGGAGAGCAATCCCGGAGCGGATCTGTTCCGCGTCGACCCTTACGCCGGCCACATCGCCAATACCGGCGGCAACGGTCCGGCCGCCGTCGAGCTTCCTCCGGCCACCACCTGGGAGGGGTTCAAGATCCGCTGGCGCGGCTATGGACCGCGGGAATTCCTGCGCCGCGGCCTGCGCAAGTTGGGGATGGGCGCGGCTCCGGCGTCCTCCGTTCCGCCGCGGATCTCGGACGAGCGCACGGTCGCGCAGCTCCGCGCCCTCCACTGGCTGGTCGGCAATCTCGATGCCGCGGCCAGAACCCGCGCCGCCGTCCAAGGCCGGCGCAAGCGCTCCGATCGGGAGATCTTCGAGCGCTTTCCCCTCTACCTCGTCCCCACTTATCCGGGAGACCAGACCCTCTTCGCGAGCCCGGGATTCCAGGCCTGGCTGCCGGAGGATGTCCCGGTCGTGACGGCGAGCCTTGACGAGATCATGGAGATGGGGTGAAACAGAATGCCGGAGGGTCGTAGCCGCCGTTCTTCATCGCGCACCTGTAAACGGCGGCCACGTAGGGCCGCCGCTACGGCCGCTTTCTTACTGGAGGAGCCATCTCGGAGTACTCTCTCTATGCTTCCCGAAGTCTCCGTCGTCATCCCGACCCACAACCGCCTGGAAGTCCTCGCCGAGGTCCTGCAGGCGCTGGAGTTCCAGTACGCCGCGCCCGCTTTCGAGGTCGTGGTGGTGGACGACGGCTCGACGGACGGCACCGGCGAATGGCTGCGCAGCCGGACGTTCCAGATGCCGCTGCGCGCCATCGTGCAGGAAAACCATGGACCGGCCGCGGCGAGGAACACCGGCGTGGCCGCCGCCTCCGGCCATTGGGTGGCCTTTCTTGGGGACGACACCGTCCCATCTCCAGGATGGCTCGCCGCCCATCGCGAGGCCCACCGGCGCCGCGGCGACGATCCCCACCTGGCCGTCATCGGCTATACCGGCTGGCACCGCCGCATGCGCCTCAACCCTTTCCTGCGCTACATCAACGAGCACGGCCTGCAGTTCGGCTACGCGCTGATCCACGATAAAGAAGACGTGCCGTTCAATTTCCTATACACCTCCAACCTCTCGCTGCCGCGCGATCTGCTGCTGGCCGAGCCCTTCGACCTGCGCTTTCCCTATCCCGCCTGGGAGGACATCGAGCTCTCCTATCGCTTGAAACGGCGTGGGTTGCGGCTCGTCTACTCGCCCGCGGCCACGGTGGCGCACGACCATCCGACGGACCTCGCGCGCTTCGCCGCGCGCCAGGAGAAGGCCGGCTATTGCGCCGTGGTGTTCTACCGCCTCCATCCGGAGCTCGGGCCGTTTCTGGGCCTCGGTCCCGAGGGACCGCCGCCGCTGCCGCCCGCGGCTCTGCAGAGGCGCAAGGAGCTCCTGGTCCGTGCTTTGCAAAAACTGCCGATAGGAACCCCAAAGTTATGGGAAGATGTACTGAGGTTCCATTACATCCGAGGTCTTCACCGCGCCTGGTCCGAATTGAGCGCGGAGATGGAAAAGGAGAGCACCCATGACCATCCAGAAGCCCGCCATGCGGCTCCCGCGTAGGGCGCTTCCTCTGGCCGCCGCCCTGCTGTTGGCGAGCCTGCCCCTTCTCGCCCGCGAGGAATTCTCGCGGCCGAGCGACAGCAGCGACTTCGGCCCGACGGCGGCCGAGGTCTCCTTCCAAGCCTTCGAAGCCCCGAGCGAACCGGCCACGCCGAGCGAGCCGAGCGCGTCGGACGAACCGGCCGCGCCCAGCGAGCCGAGCGCGACGAGCGAGGATCCTTCGCCGGAGCCCATCATCATCGCCCAGGAGCGTTCGCGGCCGAGCGACAGCAGCGACACCGGCCGGAGCGCCCACGAGATCGGCTCCCGCTCGCCGTCCTCGAGCCATTCGAGCCCGCCGCCGAGCGCGTCGAGCGGCGGCTCGTCCTCGTCTTCGGATTCCGGACGCACGGCCCGGCCGGTGGGCCCCGGCGACGACGGGCCGCACCGCCAGCCCCCGAGCCGCGGCAGCCGCGACCATCACGGCGGCGGCTATCACGGCGGTGGCGGTGGCTACTACTATCCCTACGGCTACTACGGCTACGGCTTCTGGCCCTTCTCCTCCTGGTGGTGGTGGGGAGGGTGGTGGGACTATCCGTACTATCCCTATGGGTACGAGTACGGACAGCCCCGGTACTACGGCCGCGGCGACGTCGGCGCTCTCGACTTCGACGTCTCTCCCGCGCGCACCGAGATCTACCTCGACGGTCAGTACGTCGGCAAGGTGGACGGCTTCGACGGCTGGCCGCGCTACCTCTGGCTGCCGAAGGGCACGTACGACGTCGTCCTCTACCTCGACGGCTTCAAGACCATCGCCCGCCAGATCAGCGTCTACCCCGGCTCGGTGATCGACATCGACGACCGGATGGAGCCCGGCGACTCGGTGCGGCCCGAGGATCTCGCCTCGAAGTCGCACGAGCGGCGCGACGAGCGGCTGGGCTACGAGCGCGAGCGGCGCGACCGCCTGGAGCGCGGTGAGCGCGGAGACGACGATGAGGATTGGCGGGACCGCGTCCACCGCGAGCGCGGATACCGGCCCGACGACCACTCGATGCGCGACGACGATGATGACGACGAGGAGGAGATCGCGGATGCGAAGGGCCGGCTGCGCCTCGACGTGGATCCCGACGATGCCTCCGTCTACCTGGACGGCCGGTTCGTCGGTACGGCCTCCGAGCTGGCGATGATGCGCGGCGGCCTGCCGGTGAGCGCCGGCGAGCACAAGCTGGCGGTGGTGCGGCCGGGACGCAAGGCCGAGGAGCGGGAATTCCAGGTGGAGGCGGGCGAAGAGGTGGAGCTGGAAGTGAATCTCGCGGCCGACTCCCGCTAGGCGACCCCGCCGAAAAAAATGCAGGGGGCGCAGCACGCTGCGCCCCCTGCATGGTTCGTGATCAGAGAACGGTGGGCGGCGTCCAGAGAGCACCCCTGCTGTTCACATCGCGCCGCCCTCCCGCCTCGCCCTGATTCTTTTCAAGAGGCGTGCCATTCCGCCGATCCCGCCGTTACCTTCGGTTTCAGCCGCCTGGACAACCTCGAAACAGACGCGATATTTTTCAAACCAGAAACGTTTGGCAGCGGTCCGCCATTCTCTGTCGGGTGGCGCAGGGCGTTCAACCGGTCACCTCCTCATTGGGAGCCCGTATGAAGAGATCTCGTCGTCTTCTCCTCGCCTCAGCTTGTGTGGTCCTCTCTGCGGGCGGCTTTCGCGCCGAGGCCGCGGCGAGCTTCCCCCCCATCACGGAGGAGGAACGGGCCCTCACCGCGGTGCCCGGCGAGCCGAATGCGCCGGCGGTGGTGCTGTTCAAGAAAGGCGAGTTCCTGCTGGCGGGCTACGGGGTGCAGCAGGGCAGCCTCGCCTCGTCGCTACGCGTGCAGGTGCGCATGAAGGTCCTCACCGAGGAAGGCAAGGCCAACGGCGAGGTCGCCATCGCCCACAACGACGCCTACCGGCTCCACGGCTTCCAGGCGCGCACCGTGCTGCCGGACGGCAAGGTGATCCCGGTGCCTGCCGACGCCAAGTTCGTGCGCAAGGCCTCCCGCTCCCGCAAGAGCTTCGTCACCGCGGTGGCGTTCCCCTCCGTCCAGGTGGGAGCGATCCTCGATTACCAGTACACGCTGGGGTTCGACTCGATCTTCTACCTGGAGCCCTGGTTCTTCTCCGAAGAGGTGCCGGTGCGCTACGCCGAGGTCGTCTTCAAGGCGCCTTCCAATCTCGAGGCGAGGGCCTGGGGGCGCAGCCCGGCGCAGGTGCAGATGCAGAACGAGACCAAGAGAAATGTCAGCGGCACCGAGACCCGGGTGTGGGCGGAGAACCTGCCCTCGGTGCCGGACGATCCCTATGGCCCGCCCTTCCGGGATCTGGCGGCGCAGATGCTGCTGCTGCCGACCGCCCTGGGAGGGGGCGCCGGGCGTGAGCCGCTGCTGGAGAGCTGGGCCACGGTCTGCGAGCTGATCGGCGAGTACTCCTACGATCCCGCCCGCCACAAGGACGGCGGCGTGGCCAAGCGGGCGCGCGAAATCGCGGCCGCCGGCACGCCGCGGGAAAAAGCCCTCGGCCTCTATCGTTTCGTCCGCGACGAGATCGAGACGGATCCCGCGACCGGCGTCGACCTGAAAGAGGGCTCCTCCCTCGCCAAGGTCCTGCGCGAAAAGAAAGGCGACGTCGCCGAGAAGGCGCTGCTCCTCCAGGCCATGCTAGCGGCGGTCAAGATCGACTCGCGCCTGGTGTGGGCCGCGGACCGCAACCGCGGCGCCATCGATCTGGAGCTGCCGAACCCCGAGTGGTTCGACGCGGTGTTCGTGGCGGTGGACCTCGATGGCAAGCGCGTCTTCCTCGATCCCTCCGACCGCGCCCTGGCCTTCGGCCGGCTCCGCTCCGGCTACGACGGCACGCCGGCGCTGCTCTTCGATGCCAAGAAGCCGGAGACGATCTCGCTGCCCGAGCTGTCGGCCGACCAGAACCTGCGCCACGCCGAGATCGTGCTGACGCTGGACGAGAAGGGCCGCCTGGGAGGCACGGGCACCCTGCGCCTGGCCGGCCACCATGCCTGGGAGAAGATCGACTGGCAGGACGACGAGGCGGCGACCGTGAAAGCCTGGGAGGAGTGGCTCGCCGGGAGCTACCGCGACTTCCAGATCTCGGAGATCAAAGCCGTGGAGTCGCCGGACGAGGACCAGGTCACCGTCACCTGGGCGATGGCGCAACGGGAGGAAGAGGTGCTGGGTGACGAGGCCGCGGTGGTGCCCAGCGCACCTCTGGGACCGATGATCCAGCCCCTGGTGCAGCCGGTCACCAGCCGGCGCAGCGCCGTGATGTTCGACTACCCGGACCGCGACGAGGTCGAGCTGCGCCTGAGCTGGCCCGAGGGTTGGAACGTCGAGGGCAAGCCCCGCGAGGCCTCGGTGACCAACACCGCCGGCAGGCTGGCGGTGGAGGTGCAGCAGGGAGACCGCTCGGTGGTGGTCAAGCGGCGCCTCGACGTCACCCGCAAGACCCTCGTGACCTCGCAGGAGTACGAGGCCATCCGCTCGTTGTTTGCCGAGACGGAGAAGAGCGATGCCCAGAAGCTGCTGCTGGTTCGCCGCTAGCCTCCTGGCCCTCGCCCTGGCCCCGCCGGTCCGCGGCGCCACGGTGCTCGAGCGCTTCGTCGACGTCGAGATCCGGCCGGACGGCAGCGTCTCCGAGCGCACCCACCTCAGGGTGAGGCTCGACGAGCCCGGCGACTTCTCTCTCTGGTCGCCGTATCCCGTCGGGCTCGACGACAACCGCGAGCTGGTGGACCTCACGGCCGCCGCCACCCGGCCGGACGGCAAGACGCTCAAGGTCTCCCGCCGGGATCTCGACACCCAGCAGGTGACGGCCAGCGGCGAGCTGCATTCGTCGCAGCGGCTGCGCACCGTCAGCTTCCCGGCCGTGCCCGTGGGCTCGGTGTTGAGCCTGGACTTCGAGGTGCGCGAACGGCCGTACTTCCCGGCGGGTCATCTGGATCTCGGATCCTCGGATCCCGTCGCGTCGCTGCGCGTCTCGGTGCGCGGCGGCGGCGTCGGCTGGCGCTGGCGCATCGACGGCGCGCTCCCCGGGCTCGGCGTCCAGGAGTCGGCGGGCGGGGTCACCGTCGCCGCGTCCAACCTGCCGCGCCTGGCGCCGCCGGAGAGAGCTCCCGCCATCGCGCAGGACGGTGCCGTGCTGCGCTATGCCTGGGGCGACGCGGCGGGTTGGGACTCCGTGGGCCGGTGGCTCGAAGGGCTGCTGGCGCAGATTCCCCGCGGCGCCGAGCCGGTGCGGCACAAGGCGCGCGAGCTGATCGCCGGCATCGCCGGCCGCGAGCGGCAGATCGAGATCCTCGCCGACTTCGCGCGCCGGCAGGTGCGTTACGTGGCCGTCGAGGTCGGCATCGGCGGCTTCCGTCCCGCTCCGCCGGAGCAGGTCGTGGGGCGGCTCTGGGGCGACTGCAAGGACAAGGCCCTGCTGCTCATCGACCTGCTCCGGGAGGCGGGCGTCGAGGCCTACCCGGCCCTCATCCGGCTCGATCCGGAGGGCCGGGTGGACCGCGAGTTCCCGTCGCCGTATCAGTTCAACCACATGATCGTCGCCGTGCCGGCCGCCGATCTCGCGTTGGGAGAGCACGCGCCGGTCTCCGCCGGTTACCTCTTCCTGGACGCCACCCAGCAGACCGGCGGGCTCGGCTGGCTGCAGCCGGCGGTGCAGGATCAGGAGGCCCTGGTGGTGCGCGGCGGCCGGGGCGAGCTGGTGCGCACGCCGATCCGCAGCGACGAGGAAGGGCAGCGCCTGGAAGGGGATCTCGACCTCGCGGCGAGCGGCGAGGCGAGCGGCACCGTGCGCCTGGAGCTCTCCGGCGAAGCGGGCGCGGCGTTTCTCGATCTGCACGCCGGAGCCCGGCCTCAGGACCTCGATCGGATCGTGCGCGAAGTCTTCGCCGCACTGCTGCCCGCCGGCGCCGCGCTGGACGGCATCCACCTGCAGTCGGTGGAGGGCGGCGTGCCCGCGGTGAAGCTGGAAGCGAAGGTGCGCGTGCCGTCCCTGGGGGTCTCCGCCGGCGACAGCGGCTTGCCCATGATCCCCTTGCCGACCATGGTGGACATGCCCGCGCCCGGACTGCTCGACGGCCGCTCCATGCCGGTGGTGACTCGCCCCTTCGCGAGCCGCGTCGCCTGGCGCGTGACCTTGCCCAAGGGCGCCTGCAAGGCCGAAGGACAGGACTTGACGGTGCAGAACGATCTAGGCGCTTTCCGCCAGAAGATCGCCGTCCAGGGCAAGGTGCTGGTCCTCGAGCGGGGCACGGAGCTGCGCCGGCGCTGGATCGATCCCGAGGCCTTCCCCGCCCTCAAGGAGATCGCCCTCGCCGAGTCGCGCACCAACAAGCGGCGGCTGCGGCTGACGTGCGGGTAACGGCGTGAAGCTTTCGGCTGTTCTCATCCTGACCTGTCTTGCCCTCGCTTCACCTGTACGGGCCGACGACTTCCCGCCGGTCACCGACGAGGAGCGGGCCCTCACCGCGGTGCCGGGCGAGCCCAACGCTCCCGAGGTGGTGCTGTTCAAGAAGGGCGAGCTCGTGATGACGGGGGAGGGCCAGGGGATCGGCAGCCTGGCTTCGCGCCTGCGTATCCAGGCGCGGGTGAAGATCCTCACCGAGGCCGGCAAGAGCAACGGCGAGTTCGTCATCGCCCACAGCGATGCCGCCCGGCTGGAGAATTTCGCCGGCCGCACCGTCCTGCCCGACGGCCGGATTCTTCCCGTCCCGGCGGACGCCAGGTTCGTCCGCAAGACCTCGCAAACCCGGAAGACGTTCGCCACCGCGGTGGCTTTCCCGGCGGTCGAGGTCGGCGCCATTCTCGACTACCGCTATGAGCTCGCCTTCAGCTCGCCGTTCTTCCTCGATCCCTGGTATTTCGCCGAAGAAGTGCCCGTCCGCTATTCCGAGATCGTCTTCAGGACGGCTGCGGGCTGGCGGATGCGGCCCTGGAGCCGCTCTCCCTTCGGAGTGAAGATCCAGCAGGAGCAGCAGAGCACCCCCGAAGGTGAAGTCCTCAGGGCCTGGGCGGAGAACGTGCCCGCGCTCCCCGCGGATCCCTACGGCCCGCCCTATGCCGATCTGGCGGCGCAGATGATGCTGCTGCCGGCGTTCCGGAGCCTCGGTCCTTACGATCTGCCGCTGCTGGAGAACTGGCCCAGCTTGTCCTTCTGGATGGCAAGGATCTATCAGGATGTTCGCCTCCGCGACGGCGGCGTGGCGCAGCAGGCGCGCAGGACCGCCGGCTCGGGGACGCCGCGGCAGCAGGCCGAGGCGCTCTACCGCTTCGTCCGCGACGAGATCGCAACGGAACCCGAGCCGGGCATCTTCATCGAACCGGATGCCGCGCTGCACAAGATCCTGGCGGCGCGCCGGGGCACTCCTGCCGAGAAGGCGCTCCTGCTGCAGGACATGCTCAAGGCTGTCCGCATCGGATCCAGCCTGGCCTGGGCCGCGGACAGGAACCGTGGCGCCATCGACTTCCAGGTGGTGAATCCGGTCTGGTTCGATGCCATGCTCGTCCTGGTGGACTTCGAGGGAGCCCACACGTTTCTCGATCCCTCCGACCGCGCGCTGGCGTTCGGCGAGTTGCGCGCCGGCTACGAGGGCACGACGGCGCTCCTCCCGGGCGCCGGATCGATGTGGCAGGTCCGGCTCCCCGAAACACCCTTCGATCAGAACGCCAGGCAGGCGACGATCGATCTGGTGCTGGACGAGGCGGGGCGTCTCGCGGGCCGCGGGACCCTCCGGCTCACCGGGCTGCAGGCCTGGGAAAAGACCGGCTGGCAGGAGAACGCGGCCCGGACCGCGGAGGCCTGGCAGACCTGGCTCGCCGGGCGGTACCGCGACTTCCGCATCTCCGGCGTCGAGGTGGTGGAAGCTCCGGACGAGCGCAAGGTCGTCGTGACCTGGTCGATGGCGCAACGGGACGAGGAGGTGCTGGGGGACGAAGCCTCCCTGGTGCCGAGCGCGCCGCTGGGACCGGTCAGTCAGCCCTTCCTGCAGCCGTCCTCCAGCCGTAAGACCATGGTCATGTTCGATTACGCCCACCGCGATGAGGTGGAGCTGCGGCTGCGCTGGCCGGCAGGCTGGAAGATCGATTCGCTTCCCAAGCCGGTCGACTTCGTGAATGAAGTCGGCGCGGTGGCCCTCGCCGTAGAGCTGCAGGAGGGCGAACGTTCTCTGGTCCACCGCCAGCGGTTCGACCTCCTCCGCCGGACCCTGCGCAGCCCGCGCGAATACGATCAGGCCCAGCTCCTCTTCGGCGAGGCGGCGAAGAGCGATGCGCAGACGTTGGTGCTGGTCCACACGAAGTAGAGATATCGTGCGCCCAGCATGAAACGAGCCTTGCAGTATTGGCACCGTCCACTCGCCGTCTGCTTCCTCGCGGCGGTCCTCCTCCAGGCGTCCGCCTGCACCCTGGTCCGCTTCGACAAGCGGAGCGTCTACAAGTTCGACCATCCCTTCGCCATCGAGGACGACGCCTTCCGCCGCTCGCTCGCCACCTTCGGCTTCGCCATGGTGGAGGGCAACCGCGCCGAGATCCTCAACAACGGCGACGAGATCTTCCCGGCGATGACGGACGCCATCCGCGATGCGAAGGTGACGGTCAATCTCGAGGCCTACATCTTCAAGGACGACCGGGCGGGGAAGCTCGTGGCCGAGGCGCTGATGGAGGCGGCGCGGCGCGGCGTCGAGGTGCGCGTGCTGGTGGACGGCACGGGCAGCAAGTTCGCCGGCCCGCTCCTCGCGCGCCTGCGGCGGGCCGGCGTGAAGACGGCCGTGTTCCGCCCCATCCGGCTGTGGAGCCTGCTGAAGATCGCCCGCCGGACGCACCGCAAGATCCTGGTGGTGGACGGCGCGGTCAGCTTCACCGGCGGCTTCTGCATCGCCGACCAATGGCTCGGCGACGCCCGCAATCCCAAGGAGTGGCGGGACATGATGGTGCGCGCCACCGGTCCCGTCTCGGCGCAGATGCAGGCCATCTTCAGCGAGGACTGGACTTTCACCACCGGCGAGATCCTGGCCGGGGAGAAGTTCTATCCGCGCCTCGCGCCGGCGGGGGAGATCCCCGCGCAGGCCATCAAGGTGTCGCGCGGCGACTCCTCGTCGCTCGCCGCCATGCTCCATTACGTGACGGTGCAATCGGCGCGGCGGTCGATCCACATCCAGAACGCCTATTTCGTCCCCACCCGGCAGATCCGCCAGGCGCTCATCCAGGCGGCGCGGCGGGGCGTCGACGTACGTATCATGGTCCCCGGCCGGCACATCGACGAGCCGCTGGTGCGCATGGCCTCGCGCCGCCACTACGGCGAGCTGCTCGCCGCCGGAGTGCGCATCTTCGAGTACAACCGCACGATGATGCACCAGAAGGACGCCGTCATCGATGGCATCTTCAGCACCATCGGCTCGATCAACTTCGACGCCCGCTCGCTGCACGAGAACGCCGAGGAGAGCTTCGCCTTCTACGATCGCGAGCTCGGGGCGCGGCTGGAAGCGGTCTTCGCCGCGGACGAGAAACACTGCCGCGAGATCACCTACGAGCGCTGGAAGCGGCGCAGCGTCAAGCAACGCCTCGCGGAGGCCGTCTCGGGCTTGTTCGAGCCGCTGTACTGAGAAAAGCGCTCTGCAAGAGGATTAAAAGGATCAAAGGGATAACAAGGACAAAATCAGGTCCTTTTCATCCTTGATATCCTTTAGGTCCTTTTCTTCTTAGGGCGGCGGCGCTCCGCCGGCCTCCGCTCCCTCGTTGCCCTCGGCGGGCTTGGCCGGCTGGGTGGCACCGATCGGCTGGCCGTTGGCGGGCACGACGCCGGTCTCCGGTGGCGGTGGAGCGATCAGCTCGGCCGCGCCGGCGGCGGGTACCGGCCGCGCCGGCTGAGGCCGGCTGTTGGTGGGGCGGATCAGGATCGCGCCGTTCTCCAAGCCTTCCGCCGGCGCGATGTCCACGGGATGGGGCGGGAAGGTCTTCGCCTCGCCGATGACGATGGTGCCGTCGCCGCCGGGATCGCTGATCTGGAGCCCGTCGTCGGTGATGGCGTAGCGCGGCTCTTCCGTCGCCGCCGGATCGATCCTCGCGCCGGTGATGGGGTCCACCAGCGGCTGGCCGAGCGAGAGGTCCGCCCAGGCCTCGCCGTTGAAGCCCGGCGAGTGGCGGAGACAGGGCTCCATGGGCGCCTGCCACTCGGGGAAGATCTCGGTGACCCGATACGGACAGAGATCGGTGGCGAGCTGCCCGGTGGTGGGATCCACCGTGACGCGCACCATGCCCGCCGGCGGCGCGAAGTCGGCATAGCCGCCCGGCGGACGCACGGCGGCGGTGAAGCGGCTCCAGATGGGCAGGGCCGCGCGCGCGCCGGAGAGCCGGGTGGCGGAGTTGTCGTCGTAGCCCACCCAGACGACGGTCGTGCGGTCCGGCGAGTAGCCGGCGAACCAGTTGTCGCGGCGGTCGTTGGTGGTCCCCGTCTTACCCGCCAGGCGGCCGGCGAGGCCCTGCGCGCGGGCGCCCGCCGCCGTGCCGTGATCCACGGCGCCCTGCAGCAGCGAGGTCACGAGATACGCCGCCTGCGGCGGCAGCACCCGCCGCGGCGCCGGCAGATCGTCGCCGAGGATGGGCTCGCCCGCGGGATCGAGCACCGCGGCGAGACCGTGGAGCGGTGGCCGCACGCCGCCGGCGGCGAACGTGGCATAGATCTCGGCCATCTCGAACGGGCTCATCTCGAAGGCGCCCAGCGCCAGGGACGGCCGCGGCTCGAGGCTGCCGGAAACCCCCATCTCGCCCGCCAGCTCGACCACCCGGTAGAGACCCACCTGCAGGGCCACCCGCACCGTGGGGATGTTGAGGCTCTGCTCCAGCGCCGTGCGCGCGGTCACCCAGCCGTGGAAGGCCTCGTCGTAATTCCGCGGCTGCCAGCTCGCCTTGCCGAAGCGGACGGTGATCGGCGAGTCCTTGAGCAGGGTGGCCGGCGTCACCGTGCCGTCGGCGAACGCCGCCGCGTAGACCACCGGCTTGAACGCGCTGCCCGCCTGGCGCCGCGCCTGCGCCACGCGGTCGAACTGGCTCAAGCCGTAGTCGCGGCCGCCCACCCAGGCGAGGATGGCGCCGTCCCGCGGGTCCACCGAGATCAGCGCCGCCTGCAGCGGCTTGCGCCGCCGGCGCTTCCCTTCCAACCCGGCGAGCCCCTTGGCGACGGCAGCCTCGGCCTGGCGCTGGTCGCGCAGGCGGAGGGTGGAGAAGAGGAGATAACCCTTGCCGTCGAGCTCGTCGGCGCCGAACCGCTCGCGGGCCTCGGCGCGCGCCGCCTCGATGAAGTAGGGCGCGCTGGATTTCGCTTCGACCTTGAGCGGGTTCACCCGCAGCGGCTGCATCACCGCCGCGCTCATGCGCTCCTTGGAGATCCAGCCGAGCTCGGCCATGCGCTTCAGCACCCGGTTGCGGCGCTCGACGGCCTTCCCGGGATGCACGACGGGGGAGTAGTCGCCGGGGGCCTGGATCATGCCCGCCAGGGTGGCCGCCTCCTCGAGGTCGAGCTCGGAGGCGTCCTTGCCGAAGTAGGCCCGCGCGGCGGCGCCGAGGCCGATCAGGTTCGCCGGACCGCTGCGGCCGAGATAGATCTCGTTGAGGTAGGCCTCCAGGATGGCCTCCTTGCCGTGGCGCGCCTCCACCATGACGGCGATCACCGCCTCCTTGGCCTTGCGCTTCAGCGTGCGCCGGTTGGAGAGGTAGACGTTCTTCACCAGTTGCTGGGTGATCGTGCTGCCGCCCTGTAGCTCGCCGCCGCGCAGGTTCGTCCACAGCGCGCGGGCGATGCCGGACGGCGAGACGCCGGGATGCTGGAAGAAGCCGTCGTCCTCGGCCGCCAGCACGGCCTTGACCGTCAGCTCCGGCAGCTCGTCGAGCAGCACCGGCCGGCGCTCCTCCACCGTCTCGTCGTAGAACGAGGCGAGGAGCGGCGGCTCGAGATCCGCGCCCGCCGCCCTCTGACCGGCCACGTAGAGGCGCGCGACGCGCGAGCCGCTGAACACCGCTTCCACCGGCACGCCGCCGGCCGGGCCGTTCGGGGTGGCGAAGCGGCGCAGGTGGACGAGGACCCGGTCACCGGTGCGGAGGAAGGTGCCGCGCGGAATCAGCGGCGAGGAGGCCGGCGCCTCCCGATAACCGGAGCCCTTGAGCTCCGCCACCATCTCGTCCGCGGAGAAGGCAGCTCCCGGAGCGAGCCGGGTGGCGGCGCCGTAGAGGCGGGAGGGCTGCAGATAGGGCCTTTCCGGAAACCGCCGCGAGAGGCTCCACAGGGAGGCGGAGACGGCGAAGCCGCCGAGGAACAGCAGGAGCGAGGCGACGAGCCCCGCGATGACCAGCCGCCGGCGGGCTGGATCCATCTCGGGGAAACGGCGCCGGGGGCGTTGAAAGAGGGCTGCTCGCTGCATCGTCTGCTCCCCGCGGCGCTGAGACGTTTTGCCAGGATGCCGCCGCGCCGGTCCTCCAAGGCAAAGCTCATGCCACTCCTTCGCGGCACAGGGGTTGCAGTCCATGGGGGTGTGACGGAAGGAGGGTCTGATGGCGACTTGTGAGGTCTGCGGAAACGACTACGATAAGTCCTTCGAGGTGATGATGCAGGGTTCGTCCCACGTCTTCGACAGCTTCGAGTGCGCGATCCATGCCCTGGCGCCGCGTTGCGAGCACTGCGGCTGCCGCATCGTCGGTCACGGCGTCGAGGCCGCGGGCTCGATCTACTGCTGCGTCCACTGCGCCGAGGAGAGCGGCAAGTCCGGATTGGCGGACCGCGTCTGAACCCCGGCGCCGGAGAGAGGAGGAGGGGAGCATGAGCGAGCTGGCGGCGAAGCACTGCAAGCCGTGCGAGGAAGGGGGCTCGGCGTTGAAAGGCGAGGCGCTGCAGGATCTCTACGGCCAGTTGCCGAGCGGCTGGGTGATGCCCAACGAGCACCACCTGGAGAAGGAGTACCGCTTCAAGGATTTCCGCGAGGCTCTCGATTTCGTCAACCGTCTCGGCGAGATCGCCGAGCAGGAGGGGCACCACCCGGACATCTTCCTCACCTGGGGCAAGGTGAAGGTCACGCTGTGGACCCACTCCGTGGGCGGGCTCTCCGAGAACGACTTCATCCTGGCGGCGAAGGCGGACGAGGTGAGGGAGGCCTGATTCCAGGGCGAAGACCCTCTCTACAGGTCGCTGCGCCGCAGGCGGCCGATCGCCAGCAGAGTGGGGACGACCAGCCAGAGGCAGAGGGAAGCGCAGAGGAGGAGGCCGGCGCCCACGGGCCCGCGGGTGAAGCGCAGGAAGGCCAGCGAGGCGGCGCCGAAGGCGGTGGTGCCCTCGGCGGCCAGTAGGGCGCCGGTGCGCACGGCATCCGCCGGATTGACGAGCACGGCGACGATGAGGACCCGCGAGGCGAGGCCCGAAGGGAGGAGCGAGGCGACCCCGAGGGCCGCGACGTCGAAGAACACCACCGCCACGAACCAGACGACGAGGGAGAGGGCGAGCACCCGCGCCCTGCCGCGCTCCGGCGAGCCCGCGGCCAGCAACGCCGCGAGGCCCAGGAACACGGCGGTGAGGATCAGCGAGCCGAGCCCGAGGAGGAGGAAGACGCCCAGGCCCTCGCCGCCCGCCTGGGAGAAGATCACCAGGCCCGCGGCGCCGAAGCCGAGCGCCTGGGCCGCCGCCAGCGCCGCGAAGAGCCCGAGGAGCTTGCCCAGCAGGATCGCCGAACGCGGCACGGGCTGCGAGAAGAGCAGCTCCGAGGCGCCGCGCTCCGGGGTGAGGGCGAGCGTTCCCATGAGCAGCGAAGCCAGGGGCACGAGCAGGAGCACGAGCTGCACCAGCGAAGAGGCGGTGCGCGCGAAGTCCTGCACTCCGTAGCCGCCGGTGAGGATGTAGCCGGAGGCGGCCACGGCCAGGGCCAGGCCGGCGAAGACCAGGACGAAGATCTGCGTCCAGCGCGAGCGCACGGCCAGCAGCAGCTCCTGGCGGGCGCAGAGAAGGAGCGGAGAGGAAGTCATGGGAACACCTCGCGCGGCGTCAGCGGCGTGCCGCCGGCAGCGTCGGGATCCGGGACGCGCGAGGCCGCGTCGGCGTGGGCGATGAGGTGCGAATTCATCGGCGTGGAGAGGCTTTCGACGCGGGTGTAGACGGCCCGGTCTTGCGGCACCCAGGCGCGGGTGCGGTGATCGGCCACGTAGGCCGTGAAGCCGGCGGCTCGTTGCGGGTCCTCGCGCAGGAAGTTCCGCAGGCAGCCGACGTCGTCGAAGAACAGCGGCTCCTCCCCGGGCGCCACGAGCTGGGCGGCGAAGCGGGCGTCGGAGACCATCATGCGGCAATGCCGGCAGGCCTCGTTCGCCGTGTCGAGGGGCGCGGGCGGCGGCGGGCCGGACGGCGAGCAGGAGGCGGCCAGCAAGAGAGCCGCGCAGAGGAGCAGGCGGCTCATGCGGTCCTCACGAGGTCGAGGTAGAGCGCGTCGAGCCGGCCTTCCTCGGTGCTCAAGCCGGTGATCTCGACGCCGCGGCGGTGGAGCAGCTCCAGCACGGCCGGCCTCTGGGCGGCCTGGCCAGGCACCAGGAGCTGGTCCCGTTCGAGGAGCGCCCGCGGCGCGATCCGCCGCGCCTCCTCCAGGACGCCGGCCGGCAGGGGCGCGGCGGTGCGCAGGCGCAGCAGGCCGCGGTCGGCCAGCCGGTCCGCCAGCTCGCGCTGCGTCAGGGCCGCGGCGAGGCGGCCCTCGACGAGCACGGCGAAGCGGTCGGCGAGGCGCTCCACGTCGCCGAGCTGGTGGGAGGTGAAGAACACCGTTCGGCCGTCGCGCCGGTGCCGCTCCACCACGCCGTAGAAGGCGCACAGGCCGTCCGGATCGAGGGCGGCCGTAGGCTCGTCGAGGAGCAGGATGGGCGCGTCGGGGAGCATGGCCACGGCGAGGCCCAGGCGCTGCACCATGCCGCCGGAATAGGTCCCCACCGGCCGCTTGCCGGCGCCGTTGAGCGAGGCGAAGCGGAGGACCTCGGCGGTGCGGGCGGCGGGAGCGCCGCGCAGGCGGCGGTAGAACTCCAGCACCTCGCCGCCGGTGCAGGCGTCCGGAAAGGTGGCCTTCTGCGGCAGGAAGGAGAGCGCGCGGCGCGCCTCGGGACTGGCGGCGGGCCGCGCCTCGGCGCCGAGCAGCACCTCGCCGCGGGTGGGACGCAGAAGCCCCGCCGCGGCCTTGAGGGCGGTCGTCTTGCCCGAGCCGTTGGGACCCAGGAGGGCCACGACCTCGCCCGCCTCCACGTCGAGGGTGAGCGCGTCCACGGCCCGCAACGCGCCGTAAAGCTTGGTGAAGGCGCGATAGCGGATCACCGCGGCCTCCGCCCCCGCGCCAGCCCGAACGCGCCGGCGCCGGCCAGGGCCAGAGATGCGAAGACGCCGGCCGGACTCGGCGTGCCGCGCTGCCGCCGGCCCGCGAGGATCGGCGCCGCCGGCGGCCGGGCCAGGGGCGCGTGGTCCTCCACCGGCACCGGATCGAGCACCGGAAACGACTCCTCGGCGGCGGCGAGAGCCAGGGCCGCGGGCCCCTGGGCCAGGAGATCGGCGGCGGTCAGGTTGCCGCGGAAGTGGTCGAAGACGCTGGACAGCCGGTACGGCCGGTCGGAGCGGCCGTCGCCGTCGAGGTCGGGCTCGGCGTTGTCCGACCAGTAGTTGCCGTCGAACACCGTGTCGGTGCGCCGGCCGACGAGCTCGAGCGGCGAGAGGTTGGCGAAGAACGAGTTGCCGGTGAAGCGGTTGCGGGCGCAGGAGTCGTAGAGGACGATGGCGTCGTCCGACGCGGCGATCACGTTGCCGCGGAAAAGGTTGTCATAGGACCCCTCGAGGAAGATGCCGCGGGCGTTGTCGGCGATCAGGTTGTCCTCGGCCGTCAGCCCGTCGCAGGCCTTGAGGAGAAGCCCCACGGAAGCGAAGCCGCGGTTGTGCACGAAGCGGTTGCGCCGGAAGGTGAGGCGCCGCGAGTACATCAGGGCGGCGCCCGCCGCGCCGTTCTCGAAGGTGTTGTCCTCGAAGCGGTTGTCGTCCGAGAACATGAAGTGCAGCCCATAGCGCAGGTCGCGCGCCGTGTTGCCGCGCACCAGCCCGCCGGTGGACGACTGGATGTAGAAGCCGTCGCGCGCCTGGGTGACGACGTTGCCCTCGAGCCGGAAGCCGTGCGTGTTCCAGACGTGGATGCCGGAGCCCTTCTCGCCAGGATCCTTGCCCGGGATGCCCTCGACCGTACACCTTTCGATCACGCTGCCGTGGGCCTCCCGCAGGTAGATGCCGAAGAGGGAGCGGACGATGCGGCAGCCGCGCACCACGGCCCGGGGCGCCGCGATGTGGATGCCCGAGGAGTCCCGCCCCAGGTCGCCGCCGCCGCGGCCGTCGATGTCGAATCCTTCCAGGGTGACGCCGGCGGCGCGGATGCGCACGACGCTGCCGGTGCCCGAGCCCAGCAGCTTCGGCCGGCCGCGGCCCACCAGGCGCACCGGCCGGTCCAGGGTCAGATCGCCGGCGTAGACGCCGGGCCCGACCACGAGCGTCGAGCCCGGCGGCGCGGCGTCGATGCGCGCTTGCAGGGCCGAGGCC
>JBKPTH010000084.1:0-21769 GCA_046765915.1 Acidobacteriota bacterium
AGATGTGTATAAGAGACAGTCTCCGGCCGGCTGGCCGAGCTGGCGCCACGGCGGCTCGGCGCCTGCGCGCGCGACCGCGTGCATCTCGGCGAGCGCATCGCCGCCGCGGCGCGGGGACGGATGCGCGAGGCCGCCGCGACGCTGCAGGGGCTCGAGCGCCTGCGCCTGCAGCTCTCCCCGGAGCGCACGCTGGAGCGCGGCTTCAGCCTGACGCGCGACGCCTTCGGCCGTATCATTCGGAAGCCGGAGCAGGTCCGGTCCGGAGATCTCATCGCCACCCGCGTCGCCGGAGGGGGCTTCAAGAGCCGAGTGGAGGAATCATGAGCGAACCGCGAAACACCGGACTGCCCTTCGGCGAGCCAGCCCCGGCCGAGGCCGCGAGCGAGCCGGCCCCCGGCGAGCCGGCGCCGAGCTTCCGCGCCGCCATGGACGAGTTAGAAGGCATCCTCGAAAGGATCGAGGGCGAGGAGATCGACATCGACCGCCTCGCCGAGGAGCTGCGCCGCGCCGCCCAGCTCCTGGAGATCTGCCGTGGCAAGATCCGCAAGGCCGAGGTCGAGGTCAGCCAGATCGTGCAGAGCATCGAGGAGCCGGAAGGGAGCTAGGCGTCTTTGGTACGGCCGCAAGCGCGCGGAGCGGTGACCGGCCAGATCCTGCCCGATCCGCCGAGCGGCAGCGACGCGCGCTTCACCGTCGACCTGGACTGAGGGCGGGCTTTCCCAAGGCGTCACGCCGCAAGGCTGCGGTGCGGCGTCTCCGCGCTGATCTGCTGTGCCGCGACCCCAAGGCGTCGCACCGCGAGGCTGCGGCGCGGTGTTTCCGTGCCGATATGCCGCGCCGCGACTCCGCGGCGTCACACCGCAAGGCTGCGGCGCGGCGCCTCCACGCTGATATGCCGTGCCGCGATCCCAAGGCATCACGCCGCAGGGCTGCGGTGCGGTGTTTCCGTGCTGATATGCCGCGCCGCGACCTCGCGACATCGCACCGCAATCCTAAGGCGCCGTATATCGGTCTCGCGGTGTCGTGCCGCGACCCTGAGGCGTCGCATTTCGGCCTCGCGGCACGGTGCCTTTGGCCTTCAAGGCTTTGTACCTCGTTGAGCAGAGGGCTGCGCGCAATATTGGAGCCACCAGCGCTGCTGGGTCGATCTCAAGACCGAGGACCTCGCCTATTTCGGCCAGGGACTGCGGTTGGGCTTTCTCAAGCTGCAAGACGAGGCGCGCGGCGCTTATCACTATCCGTGGAAGAACGGTGACAGCCATGACGTGGGCCAAGGCAACAACAATCCGTCCGGATCGCACAACGGCAGCCAGGCGTTCGCATTCGACTTCTCGCTGCCGTCGGGAACCCAGGTGCGCGCGGCGCGGGCGGGCACCGTCGAATGGCTGCAGCAGAGCCAGACGTCCACCTACAACCCCAACCAGCCCACGACGCCTGCCAACACGCCCTTCCCGGCCGGCAGCCTGCAAAACTGGGGCAATGCGGTGCGCATCAGGCATCTCGGCGGCTTCACGAGCTGGTATTTCCACCTGCAGCCGAACAGCGTGCTGGTCAAGGTGGGCGACAAGGTGAAGGCGGGGCAGCCGATCGCACTTTCCGACAATACCGGCCGTTCCTCGGGAGCGCACCTGCACTTCCAGGTCCAGGCTGATTCGAACGATTGGGGCCAGTCGGTTGCGATCAGCTTCAACAACTGCCAGGTCCCGGCGACGGGTGACAGCGTCACCTCGCAAAGTCCGAACCCGTAAGGCGAGTAGACGGCGGGCGGCCGGGCTCGCCGCATCGAGGAGCCGAATAGGCTACAATCCCCGCTCCACGAAGATCCGTCCCCCGGACAGTTCTTCTTCGACGTAACGTCCACTCGCCGCAGGGGGAGCCATGAAGCGTTTTGCCGCCGTCTGTCTGCTCGCCGCCGCCCTGACCGCCGCCGCCCATGCGGGCACCGCCGGTCCGCCCTTGATCGCCTCGGACGAGCTGGGCGCTCCCGGCAGGCCGCTGATCCTCGAAGGGCTCGCCGCCGATGGCGGGCGCACGGTCGGCCTGGCGCTCGCCAACCTCTCCGGCTCCGCGGCGCAGTGCAGCGTCAGCCTGACGGCGGCCGACGGCACGGGTATCGGCGAGCTGTCGGTGCAGGTGGCGCCGCGGTCCGAGCGGTATATCGAGGACCTCTTCGCCGGACTGCGCGGCGTCAGCGGCGCGCGGGCGGCCGTGAGCTGCGACCAACCGTTCTACGCCTTCGCCGTCGTGCCCGGCCGGGTCGGCGGCGTCGCGGTCGTCGATCCCACTCCGCAGGAGGCGAAGGCTGACGCGACGCCCTGCGCGGTGAGCTCGAAGAGCCTCTGCTTCGACGCCAAGGGAGTCGTGCACCAGCCCACGACGGCGACGCCGGTGAAGCGCTTCGCCTTCGCCGTGCCGCCCGGAACCTACGGGCGGGTCAAGATGTCGCTCGACGTCACCGTCGGACCCTGGTACACCGGCGATCCGGACGGCAAGCACCTCATCTACTGGTTCGTGCTCAATAAGAATTTCGACATGCTGGGCATGCTCTACTTCCGCGGCCCCGCCGCGTACACGGCCCTCTCGCGCTACGGCATCGGCCTGACCCATCCCAAGAAGATCAAGCTGGTCAAGCCGTTCAAGGGCCTCCCCGGCCATACCTACCATTGCGAGAACGATCTCGACATGGCGGGCGGGGTGATCAACATCACGATCACCGACAAGGGCACGGGCGAGGTCGTGCGGCTGCGCGGCAACGCCAACGTCAAGCAGCTCACGGCCAAGGCCGGCGACCGCTTCATCATCGACATGGGCTTCCCCGAGAACAAGGTCCCGGACGAGGTCCCGTCCTTCGGCTGGACCTACCGCGACATCCATATCGAGGCGATCCCGAAATAATCCGCCTCCGGCGGCCCTAGCCCGAGCTCGGCCGGGAGATCGTCCCCGTATACGTCCCCGTGGCGGTACCGGCGCACTGGTCGATCTCCGTGGTGATTGTCCCGCTCCCCGTGGCGTTGAAGAACGCGCCGGTGCCGCCGGTCACGGTGTAAGTGCCCGTGGAAGTGAGCACACACTTGCCGCCCGTACTCTCAAAGTGCCCATTGATGGTCAAGAACACACTGTCCGTCCCGTTGGCCCCGACGAAGACCGCGGTAGAGACAAAGTTCCCCTGATGATCCTGGATGCGCGTCAACGGCCCCGTGGTGTTCCCCAGATGCGTCGCGGTGCCCGAAACGCTACAGTCCAGTTGGGTCAGCCCGCCCGGCAGGTGCGTCACCCCCGTGATCACGGCCGTGCCGCTGGCGGTGAACGGCACCTGATCGGCGGCGGCGGGCGCCGCCAGGCCGCACAGGGTGAGGACGGCCACCACCAGACTGCTCCCGATCCGGCGGGAGGTCGTGTTCCATAAGCGTCTCATGCTGACTCCTTTCTGGGTAATGGCCCGCCTGGCTGGCGAGCGCCAAAACGGCCCCGTAAGGCGACAAACTTGTTGAAGTATATACTCACTGGTTATACAGGGAGCCCGAACGACAGAGCAGATCTCAAGAGTGTCGCCGCGCTCGAACGGCTCAGCGGGAGCGCACTAGCGCTTGCCCACTGCAAGCCATGGCATGCCGCGGTAGGAATCCCGCCACCACCCAGGCGGCGGCCGTCAGCACCACGGTGGTGACGAACTCGCCGAATTGGAAGGCGTTGACGGAGCCTGCCGCCACGCGAGGCACCCACACGAGCAGCAGGAACCCGCCCAACTGCAACGTCGAGAGCGTGGCTGCCAGCCGTGCGTACACACCGCTGAGCACCGCCAGCCCCGCCGCGATGAAGGCAGCGCCGGTGAAGTACGCCCAAGCCACAGGCGATCCCAGCCAGCCAGGCACCAGCACGGTGGTCTGTTTCAGATAGACGAAATGAGCCAGGCCGAAGGGGATCAAGGCCAGGCCGTAGAGCGCCCTCGCGATGCGCAGACCGTTGTTGCCGGTGGCGAAACCGAGGCGCTGCCCGTCCCGGTCGCCGGCGAGCCAGACGTACAGAACCCAGGCGGCCGCCACGATCACCGCGGACTGACCGAAGCCCCAAGCGGCCAGGAGCGTAGGGTGGAGGAGGAAGAGCTGCGGCACTCTCAGCAGCAGGAGCCAAACCAGGAGATAGGCGAGCAGCACGCGGGAAGCGACGGCGGCCGTGCGCTTCCACAGTAGGCCTATGCCAGTTGCCAGATAGACGAAGGAGCAGAGATAGGCCAGCAGCTCGTGCGCAGGCACAGCCTTGGGCACGGACGGCCATGTCGGGTCGAAATCGCCTTTGACGAAGCCCAGGATTCCGAGGGCGATCAAGGTCAGAGCAAAGACCGCATGACCCCAGCTCGAGATGCGCATCGCCGCCGATTGTAGTCCGAGTGTCGGCAAACGGCGTCTGAGTCAGCCATCCGAAGCCAGCCATCACGCCGGCCAACGAGCGTTGACCGCACGATTCGAAGCCTATTTGGGCGAGTTGCAGCAGTTGCTGCAGAAGCCGGCCACCGCCCCCTCGTGGTCAGTTGGGCCAGGTCACCGGCAGCGGCGAACCGGGCGCCTCGGAAGCCACTTGCCAGAAATCCAGCTCATAAGCCTGAAGCAGCCTCGCCGATCGCCGCACATCCCGCGGGCAGGCGCCTTCCTGCAATCCGGTCGCGATGACCTCGATGGCGTCGTCTTCGAAGCCCGGAATTGGCTCGGCGAAGAAGGTGAAGAACTCGACTTGCGAGGGCGCGAACCCATACACGTTCACCAGCGCATCGCGCACACGCCCCATGTTCTCGCCGAAAACGCCGAAGTTCACCAGGAACGAGGCGGCCGCAGACGCGCGATCCGCGTTGGCGGCGATCCAGGAGACCCGTGACGCATAGGTCTGTCCCTTGGGCCGCGGCTCGTAGGCGATCAGATCCGCCTCGCTGAGACCGACGTTCGCGGCGAAGTCGAGGACGAGCGGCGCGGCGAGGGCCTCACCGAAAGCAAGATCGCCGAAAAAGTGGCTGCCGTTGGGGGAGTCCCAGCGGGCGGCCATCTGCGTGAAGGCGTTCAGGTCGCTATGGATGATGCTGTACTCCTCGGCGACCACGGCGGCGATCTGCTCGACGGAAGCCGTACCAGCCTCCACATCGGCCACGAATTTGACACTGCGGATCTGATTCTCGACACCCGTGAGATCCGTGCGGATCTGGCTGACGAGCCGGCGCGCCTTTTCCCGGGCGGCCGGCAGGCCGGGAGGTGCGCCGCATACATCGAGGCTGCCGCTCTGGGACGCCAGGCTGGCGGCTCCACTGGGGGTGCCCGGCAAGTACGCGCTCACCAGGACCAGGCCTACCGAAACGACTTTGCATAGAGCTCTGAGCTTCATAGGAACTTCCTCCTGAAAGGGCCGCGGAGCCAAGCAGCGCGCAAGGGCACACGCCTCGGACGGCTGAGGAGTATCCTCCCAAAATTTAAAGTGCTGGAACGGCTATCGGGAGAGACAAAACCCCTCACGGGAGAAGGTGACGGAGAAGCGGACGTAGACCCGACTTCTCTGACACCGTTCTGGCTCGAGAAGAGCCGGAGCAGACGCCGCTGATGCCGAGGAGAGGAAATCTTCGGGTTCGAAGTTTCCTCGGCAGCCACGGCGAGGGTCGACCGCCCCCGCGGACGCTTCCGCTGCGGAAGATTCCTCTCCGGATGCGGCGCTCGATCCGCCGTGCGCCTCCGCCTGCGCCGGCGATGGTGGCTCTCGTCATGGTCGGGCTCTCAGGGCGGGCAGATCAGCGGGATCGCCTCGCGCCGGTTGCGGCGATAGATGCGAAAGTCCGTCCGATCCACGGTGATGACGCTGTGCTGGGGGAAGAGCTCGCTCATCCTCACCAGACAGAGATCCGCCAAGTCCGGATTCTGATCGGAATACCGATCTGCCAGCTTGGCGAGCTCGTTGAGTTGAGTCTGGCAGTCGAAGGCGACCTCGACCAATCCCTCCGCCACCATGGCAAGGACGGTCGGAACGCTTTGCAGATGGAAGGCCGTCTCCGCCAATACAGCCTCGCACGTGAGCAGAGGCTCGGTGAGGCTGTTGGCGACGGTAACCGCCCAAGCGTGATAGCGGTCGTTGCGGTTTGCAAAGGCGACGAGGAAGCCGGTGTCGGCGATCCCCTTCACGACCGGGAAAAGCCCTTGCGGCGGGACAGGTCCTTCGGCCCGCTGACCGTTCCAGCCAGACGCATAAAACCCTTCGCCTCACCACTCGCCCTGGCCTTCTCCAACTGATCGCGGATGAGCTTCCCCTGCGACACGCCACTCCGCGCCGCCACCTCTTCCAGCCAGGCTGCCAGTTCTTCACTGAGACGAACCGTGATTGTATGACCCATAGCACAAAAGTGTAACACACCCTTCGAGCGCCCACAGCCCCGAGCGCGGCACGGAACTTCGCGCGGCCGCGCGACGAAGGCTTGTCGGGACCTTTTTCTTCTCGAGCTCCGGAGCTCAGTCGTCGATCGCCTGATAGGCGGACGTCCAGAAGTCGAGCACGACCGGCGGCAGACGCAACGCTCCCGGACGGCACTGCGCCATGAGGACACCGACCATGTCCTCGCGCGGGTCCACGTAGAGCGATGTGCTGAAAGCGCCGTCCCAGCCGAAACGTCCGGGCACGGCGGCAACATCGTCGCGCCGGGTCACGATCGAAAGGCCCAGGCCCCAGCCACGCGAATCCCAGAAGTTTTCGAAGAAGGGCGAAGCTGCCTTCTGCTCGGGCGTCAACTGATCGGTGGCCATGAGCTCCACCGACAGCCGCGACAAGATCCGCTCTTCACCGTATACGCCCCGGTTCAGCATCATCCGGCCGAACGCCAGCAGATCATCCGCCGTGGAGACGAATTGGTCGCCAGCGCCCGACTCGAAGACGCACGGACGCGCGAGGAGGTCGCTGCGGGCCTCTTCGAGCACCGTGATCTCGCCGCTCGAAAAGTCCGTCTTGTAGCAGGTCGCGACCCGGTCGAGCTGTGCCTCCGGCACGGTGAAACCGGTGTCCTTCATGCCCAGAGGCTCGAAGATCCGCTCGCGCATGAAGGCCGACAGCGGCATGCCGGAAACGCGGGCAATCAGAACACCCAGGATCTCGGCGCTCATGTGATACAGCCACCGCTCGCCCGGTTGATTCGCGAGCGGCAGGCTGCCGAGACGCTGCATGAATTCGTCGGGAGTCCCCGGAAGCATCCCTCCGCTCAGCGGCAGGCGAGCTTCGATCAGCGCCCTCTGGAGCGGGCACGCCGGCGAGAGGAACGCCACTTCGCCGTACCCCGAGCGAAACGTCAGCAGGTCGCGCACCGTGATCGGGCGCTTCGCGGGCACCGTGTCGTCGAGCTCGCTGTCGATCGTCCGCAGGACCTTCCGGTTCGCCAGCTCCGGCAGGAATTCGTCGACGGGATCGTCCAGCCTGAGCTTGCATTCCTCGACGAGAATCATCGCGGCCACCGCCGTGATCGGCTTCGTCACCGACGCCAAGCGGAAAATCGTGTCCCGCCGCATCGGCTCTGGGCGGTCGAACGCCAGGGTTCCGATAGCGTCCACATGCTCTTCGCCCCGCCGGCTGATGAGCGCGACGAGGCCGGGCAGCCGGCCGCTCTCCACGTGGCGGAGCAGGGTGTGGTGCATCCTCGCCAGCCGCGCGGGGGAGAATCCGCTGGTCTTCGGCCATGGCGTGGGGGATGGTTCCGCCGTCTTCAGCGACGTGCCGGTTTCGAGTGCGTATGTCTCCATGATCTGCTCCTCTCGGACGAGCCACAATTTTTTCTACACCCGCGAGCGGCCCGGCACGCCACGCCGCGGGGTAGTGCCGCTGCGCCGTGAGGTAGGCAACTTTTATATGATCTAGCGCCCGCCGAGCGGCGGGTACATCGCCGGCGGGCGGTCGAAGTCGACCTGCCCGACGTCGGTCCAGGGCACGTACTCGGGGCGCTGACGGCCGTCGAGGAAGATCAGCATGCCGGCATTCCCCTCGCCGAGGTCGCCGGTGCGCTCGAGCTGCAGCTCCTCGCCGCTATGGAGGATCACCCTTCCGCGCCGGGGCACGATCGAGGCGATCAGGCCGAAGGGGATGGTGTAGTCCACGCCCCGGGAGGGAGCGTCGAGCGTCTCGGTGGTCTCGCTCTCGTCGAGGTCGTAGACCAGCCGGCCGGCGAGGCGGCGGCCGGCGCGGGTGGTGACGCTGCCGGTGAGCGGGCGCCCCGGCGGGAAGTCGCCGTAGGCGGGGCCGCTGCCGCCGGGGCTGAAGTCGACGCGCTCGAAGGCGTCCCAGGAGACCAGCACCCGGCCGTAGCGCCGGTCGTCGACGTAGATCCCGCGGTTGTCGTAGCCGACTTCGCGGGTGCCGGAGAGCACGATCGCGCGGCCGTCGAGCAGCGTCACCAGGGAGCTGCCGGGCGAGCGGCGCGCGATGGAGCGGATGGCGTCGAACCGCAGGCTGAGCGCACCTTTGGCGGTGCGGCCGGCGAGCTCGTCGGAGCCGACGCACTCCTGCCGGTCCCACTGGACGAAGCCGGTGAAGTCGCCGTGCCGCGTGCGCACCGTACCGTGCAGCCGGTAGGGAGCGGCGCCGAGGGATGGAGTGGGGAGGAGCTCGACGGTGCGGATCCGCCCATGGTCGCGGCGCAGCAGGTTCCGCAGCCGCGGTTCGATCGCACCTTCCAGGTCCACGACACCCCGCCTGCCGTCCCACACCCGCACGCCGTCGTCGAAGTCGCTGGCCTCGAAGCGCTCGAGGTCGAACGCGGTCCCGCTCTTGAGAGTCACCCGCACCTCGCGGCCGCGCGCCTCGAGGCGCGCGACGTCGCCGAAGCGCGCCATGAAAGGCCGGCCGAGGTCGATCGGGCGCTCGCGGTGGGCGACCGTGATCCCGAAGATCTTGATCGGGCGGCGCACCTTGGGCAGCCGCCCCGGCGGCACTTGGGCGGTCCAGGGGTTCTCGTGCTTGAAGCCGTTGAAGTAGTCGCCCCAGAACGCCTCCTGGTCGCCCCCCCAGCGCAGCCGCCCCTCGTAGGTGCCGCCGTCAAGGGTGGTGATCCGGCCGTAGAGGAATCCCTGCTGGGCCGCCGCCGGCGGCGGGGTCGAGGGTGCGACCGCGGGCGACGTCGCCACAGCGGGGTGGACGTCCTGATAGAGGGCCCGGTAGCCGGCGGCGACGGCGAGGAGGACGACCACGGCGGCGAATGCCCCAAGCGCGATCGTGGCTCTCGTCATGGTCGGCTCTCAGGGCGGGCATGAACTGATCGCGGATGAGCTTCCCCTGCGAAACGCCACTCCGCGCCGCCGCCTCTTCAGGTCTTACCGCCGCGACATCGCCGACGCCCGCAGCAGGTAATACAGCAGCGTCATCAGCGTCGAAACCACGGCGGCCACGTAGGTCATCGCGGCGGCGTTGAGGACCTTGTCCATCCCCTCCCGCTCCTGCGCCATCACGATGCCGTTCTCCACCGCCAGCCGCTTGGCGCGGTTCGAGGCGTCGAATTCCACCGGCAGCGTCACGATCTGGAAGAGCAGCACGCACGAGAACAGCAGGGCGCCGAAGTAGATCAGGTTGGCCGAATGGAACAGCAGGCCGCCCAGCATCACGAGGTAGCCCGCCGAGGAGCCGATGTTGGCCGTGGGCACCAGAGCGGAGCGCAGCCACATCGGCTTGTAGCCCTCCACGTGCTGCAGGGCGTGACCCGCCTCATGACAGGCGACGCCCACCGCCGCCACCGAGTTGGAGGCGTAGGTCGCCTCCGACAGGGCCAGCGTCCGGTTGGCCGGGTTGTAGTGGTCGGAGAGGAAGCCGCGGGCCGGCACGATCTGGACGACGCCGGCTTGCGGCTCCCGCCGCTCCCCTGGCATTTGTCGGGCGATGACGACGGAGATGCCGGCACCGCGCAGCATCTCCTCCGCCGCTTGCGCACCGGTGAGCCCGCGGACGGTGCGCACACGGGAATACTTCTTGAACGCCGAACGAGTACGCCAGCTCGCCCAGAGAGACAGCGCCAGAGCCGGCAGGATGAAGACGAGGTAGGTCGGATCGAAGTACATGGTTATCCCTTTCCGCTCAGTAAAACAGGTGAAATCAACTTCCTATTTCAGCCCGGAAGCGGCTGATACAGTCCGTCCTGAAGGAGGAAGGACTCATGGCAGAGGACCGCAAAAAGACTGCCATCGTCACCGGCGGGAGCCGCGGCATCGGCAGGGGAATCACGGAGGCCCTGCTGCGCGAAGGATGGCGGGTCCGCTTCTGCAGCCGAAGCCCGCGATCTGTCGAAGAAGCGCAGCGGGAGCTCGCCGAACGTTTTGGGGACGCGGTCAGCGGGAGACCGGTCGACGTGCGGCGCCAGGAAGAGGTTGACCGCTTCGTCGAAGAGATCCTGCGGGACGAGGGAAGGATCGACTGCCTGGTCAACAACGCCGGCGTGGGCACCTTCAGACCGGTGGACGAGCTGAGCGGCGAGCAGTGGCGGGAGGTGATCGAGACCAACCTCTCCGGCTGCTTCTACTTCCTCCACGCCGTGGCGCCGGCGATGAAGCGCCAGGGTGACGGCTGGATCTTCAACATCGCCTCGCTGGCGGGCAAGAACCCCATGGCGGGAGGCGCCGCCTACAACGCCAGCAAATTCGGCCTCATCGGCCTTTCGGAAGCCGCCATGCTCGACCTGCGCCAGCACGGCGTGCGCGTCGCGGCGATCCTGCCCGGCAGCGTGGAGAGCGATTTCTCCCATCCGAGCGGCCGGGGCGACCAAAGCTGGCGCCTGAAGCCGGCGGACATCGCGTCGATGATCCTCCACTTGCTCACCTATCCGCCGCACGCCCTCCCGAGCCTGGTGGAGATGCGGCCGGCGAAGCCGCCGAAGTAGCCGGGTTATCCGACTACGAACAACGTGTCGGTGCGGAGGATCTCGGGTCCGGCAGGGGCTGAAACGGCGGCATCCTCCTCGAGCGTGATCCTCGCGCCGGTGGTCCCGGCCGGCATGGTTTCCGAGCTTAGCTCCACCGGCGCCCCTGGGCGGGCCGTGAAGGAACCGGCGCTCACCGCCCCTCCATCGGCGACGAACCAGAGCTTGTAGACCTTTCTAGGCTCGGCAGGCTGGAGCCCCTCCAGCGAGAGGTACCAATGCTGGTGGTCGGCGGCCACCAAGAGCATGCCATGCGCTCCGGGCTGGGGCGCTTCGGCGGGCGGGCGCAGCGGGCCCACGACACCGACGCGGGAAGCCACCAACGCTAGGTTCGCGCGCAGCTCCTGCTCGGAGTTTTGGGACCGGCGCGCCGCCGCGACCGCCTCCTCGGCCCGGTTGCGCTCGGCGGTCAGCTCGTCCTGGAGACGGGCGATCGTCCGCCGCTGGTCGCCCAAATGGAGATAGAGCCAGGCCGAAAGCCCGACGAGCAGGAAGCAGAGAGTCGCGGCGAGGGCGAGCGGCCAGCGTCTCGGCGCCCGGCGGCGCGCGGCCACCGGCAGCGCGGCCGGGACCGGGCGCAGGGGACGCACCTCCGCCGTGGGGCGCGGAGGAACGGCTGCAATCACCGGCGCGACAGCGGGCTGGGTCTCGTCGCCATGGATCGCGTCCAGCAACCGCTTGCGGGCCTCCGGCGAAGGCTCCTCCGGCGCCAGCTCGTAAGGGAGAAGGCCCAGGACCTCGGTGTAGAGGCGCGCCAGCGTCTCGGCGGATTCGTCGCCGCGCGGCGCGCGGAACGAAGCGGTCCCCCGCTCCAGCGACTCGATGGCCGCCAGGATGGTCAGGTCTTCGGAGGAGGATTCGCCGTTGCTCACAACAGTTGCCGGACCTCGTCGCGCAGAGCGCCGCGTAGTTTCTTCATCGCCAGCAGCGTCCGCGTCTTGACCGTGCCCAGGGGCAGATCGGCCTTGGCCGCGATCTCGCTCTGGCTCAGGCCCTCGTAGAACGCCATCTCGAGGACCTGCTTCTGCTCCGGCGGGAGCTTCTCCATCTCGCCGCGCACCCTCTCCCGCCTCTCACGAACAAATACGGTCTCCACCCCCTCCGGAGATGCATGCTCCGGCGGCCCCTCCTGGTGGGCCGTCTCGTGCGTGCGCTCGACCACCTTGCGGGTGCGCAGCCGGTCGATGGCGCGGCTGCGGGCGACGAGCACCAGCCAGGTGGAGACGGACGAGCGGCCCGCGTCGTAGCGGCCGGCGTGGTTCCAGGCGTAGAGGAAGACCTCCTGCAGGACCTCCTCGGCGTCGGCGAGGCTCCCCAGGATGCGCTTGCCGAGCGCGAGCACCGTCGAGGCGTAGCGGTTGTACAGCACGCCGAGCGCCTCCGGCTGGCGGTCCGCCACCAGGCGCAACAGCGCCGCGTCGTTCATGGATTGCAGGGGGTTGGGCGACGAGGTGGGATTCATGCCCAGGCCGGTCGATGGACCTTGACGAGAGGCGGCCTAGGATAGCATGAAGGCTCAGCCCGGCGCTCCCGCACCGGGCTAGAGAAACGTCGCCCTGAGGGCGATCGCCGAAGGGCCCATCGCTTCGGAGAAGCGACGTCTCGATAGCCCGGTGCGGGAGCGCCGGGCAAGAGGCCGGCAAGGAGAAAGAACCCCATGGACGACACTACGAACCCCACCGCCGGACCCCGCCAGCCGGCCATCCGCGTGGTCCTGATGCCCAAGGACACCAACGCCCTGGGCACCATCTTCGGCGGCATCATCCTCTCCTATATCGACCAGGCGGGAGCGGTGGAGGCCCACCACCACGTTCCCCTCCCCGGCCGGCTGGTGACCGTCGCCATGCGCGAGGTCGTCTTCCATTCTCCCGTCTTCGTCGGCGACCTGGTGAGCTTCTTCACCGAGACCCTGCGGATCGGCCGCACTTCGGTGACGGTCAAGGTGACGGTGGAGGCCGAGCGCAGCACCGGCTCCGGCCGCGTGAAGGTCACCGAAGCCGAGGTGGTCTACGTCCACGTCGACCGCAACAACCAGCCGGTGCCGATCCCGGCGGGCGCCGTCGCCGCGACGACGTAGGATTCAGACGTTCTTTTGCGTGATCACCAGCTCGCGCCGGCCTCGATCAGCCCGCCGGCGGCGGTGCTTCCCACCGGCTCCGAGAAGAAGAAGCCCTGGCCGTAGTGGCAGGCGAGGGCGCGCAGGCGGCTCACCTGCTCGGCGGTCTCGATCCCTTCGGCGGCGACGTCCATGCGCAGGGTGCGGGCGAGCGTCACGATGGTGCCGACGATCTCCGCGCGCTCGCTCCCGCTGTCCATCTCGCTGATGAACGAGCGGTCGATCTTCAAGGCGTCCACCGGCAGCCGATGGAGATAGCTCAACGAAGAGTAGCCGGTGCCGAAATCGTCGATGTAGAGCTTGACGCCGAGGCGGCGCAGGGCCATGAGCTTCTCCACCGCCTCCTCGGCCTGCTCCATGATCGTGCTCTCGGTCATCTCCAGCCGCAAGCTGCCGGGTTGGATCCCCGTGGTGCGCAGGATCTCCTCCACCCGCTCTACGAGATCCGCCTGCATGAACTGCTTGCCCGAAAGATTCACCGTCACCGCGAGGTGCTGGCTGGCCCACGGCAGCGACTGCCAGAGCGCGAGCTGGCTGCAGGCCTCATGCAGCACCCACCAGCCGATGGGAACGATCAGCCCCGTATCCTCGGCGACCGGGACGAAGCTGTCCGGCGGGAGGAGCCCTCGCCGGGGATGCCGCCAGCGCAGCAGGGCTTCGAAGGCGTCGATCTTGCCGCTGGCGAGCGAGACGATGGGCTGATAGTAGATCTCGAACTCCGCGCGCTCGACGGCCCGCCGCAGGTCGGTCTCGAGCTCCAGCAGGGCCACCGCCCGGTCGTGCATCTGATAGTCGAAGACGGCGTCGCGCGCCTTGCCGGAGGTCTTGGCGCCGTACATCGCGGTGTCCGCGTCGCGCAACACCTCCTCGGGCCGGTCGTAGTGCCCGCCGGCGCCCAGCGTGATGCCGAGGCTCATGGTGACGAAGACCTCGTGGCCCTGCACCTTGAAAGGCCGCACCATCTCGCGGTGCAGCCGCTGGGCGACGTGGACGGCGTGATCGACGTCGGCCACCTCGTCGAGCAGGATGGTGAACTCGTCGCCGCCGAGACGCGCCACGGTGTCCCCGGGTCGCAGGCACGACTCCAGCCGCCGCGCCACGGCGATCAGCAGCTCGTCGCCGACGCTGTGGCCGAGGCTGTCGTTGACGTTCTTGAAGCGGTCGAGATCGATGAACAGGACGGCGTAGGTGTAGCTCAGCCGCCGCTTGGCGTGCGCGATGGCCATGCCCAGGCGGTCCATGAACAGGGCGCGGTTGGGCAGCCCCGTGAGATGGTCGTGGAAGGCGTCGTGCAGCAGGCGCTCCTCGGCCATCTTGCGCGCCGTGATGTCCGACTGCGAGCCGGCCATGCGGTAGGCCTCGCCCTCCTCGTCGCGCACCGCGAGGCCGCGGGTGAGCACCCAGCGGTAGGCGCCGCCGGAGTGGCGAATCCGGTATTCGCTCTCGAAGTCGGGCGCGCGGCCGGCGAGATGCGCCGAGAGCGCCGCCTGCACCGCCGGCTGATCGTCCGGATGGATGCGGTCGAACCACTCCGCCGGCTGCTCGCCGATGGCGCCGTTGGCGTAGCCGAGCATCGACTTCCAGCGCGGTGAGAAGTAGATGCGGTTCGCCTTGAGATCCCAGTCCCAGAGACCGTCCTTGGCGCCGTTGACGGCCAGCGCGTAACGCTCCTGGCTCTCGCGCACCGCCACCTCGGCCCGCTGGCGCTCGATCGCGTAGCGGATCGCCCGGCCCAGCAGGCCGCTGTCGATCCCTTTCTTGACGAGATAGTCCTGGGCTCCCTCGCGCAGGGCGCGCACCGCCAGATCCTCGTCGTCGATGCCGGTGAGGAGGATCAGCGGCAGGTCCGGAGCCTCGGCCTTGATGCGCGTCAGGGAATCGAGCGAGCCCGGCCGGCTGTCGGGCAGCGATACATCCAGGAGGGCGACGTCAACCTCGCCGTTGCGGCGCAGGAAATCCAGCGCTCCCGAGACGCGGTCCACCACCGTGACGTGGAGAGGCTTGAGCGCGGTCCTGCCCAGGAACGTGCGGATCAGCCGCGCGTCAGCCGGGTCATCCTCCACCATCAGAACCGCGATCGGTTCGGCGCGCGTCATCCCTCTCGGAAACCCCAAAAGAATCACAGTCGACTATAAAGACACGATTCATCATAACACATTGTGTGCGCAAGACTTTTTTCAGTCCTGGCGCGGGGCCGGCAGACTGAAGTGAAAGGTGGAGCCGCGGCCGGGCTCCGACTCCAACCAGATGCGTCCGCCATGGCGCTCGACGATCTTCCGGCAGAGGGCGAGGCCGACCCCGCTGCCCGGGATCTCGGGGCGGAGGCGCTTGAAGATGGTGAAGATCGACTCCGCCTCCGCGGCATCGATGCCAACCCCGTTGTCGCGCACCGAGAAGACCCATTCGCGGGGCGCCCGGCGGGCTGCGACCTCCACCCGCGGCGGCTCTTCGCCGTGGAACTTGATGGCGTTGCCGACGAGGTTGTGGAAGAGCTGGACGATGAGCGAAGGCTCGGCCTCGATCTCCGGCAGGGAGGAGTGCGTGACCTCGGCGCCGCTCTCCTGGATCTCCTCCTGCAGGTTCTCCAGCGCCCGTTCGAGGAGCACCCCGGCGGCGGCGGTCTCCACCTGCCGCTCGTGGCTGTCCAGGCGTGAGAGCGCCAGCAGGTCCTCGATCAGCAAGCGCATGCGGCGCGCGGCGCCGATGACGAGATCGGCCAGCTCGTCGCCGCCCGCGCCCAGCTTCGCCGCGTAGTCCTCCTTGAGGAGCTGCGTGTAGCGCTCCATGGTGCGCACCGGCGCCTGCAGCTCGTGCGAGGCCATGGAGGCGAACTGCAGCAGCTCCTCGTTGGAGCGCCGGAGCTGCGCCGCGCGCAGGGCGTTCTCGTAGTCGGTCTGCTTGCGGGCGGTGACGTCCTCGACCAGACCGTCAATGCGGGTTCGATCGCCGTCATGGACGGTGGAGCCGATCACCTCCACCCAGATCGGCTGGCCGTCCGCCCGCCGCAATCTCACCTCCCCTGAGCCCTGTCCTGCGGACGCGGCGGCGATGAGCGGCTGCAGGTCGAGGCGGGTGGCGCCCTCCAGGCTCTCGACGCCCAGGATTTGCAGGAAGCCGGGGCTCGCATTGAGCAGGCGGCCCTCCGCCGTGGCGCTGAAGACCGCCACCTGCGCCCGCTCGAGCAGCGACTGCAGCGGCCCGGCGCCTTCGGAACGCCGGCAGCGGCACTTCTCCAGCGCCGCACGGACTACGGCCGGCAGCCGGAGGAATCCCGCCGGCCGCTTGGCGAGACAGTCGTCCGCTCCCAGGCGCACGGCCCGCACGGCGAGATCCTCGTCGCCCGGGCGCGTGAACAGGATCACCGGCACCTCGGGCCAGTCCTCCTTGATCACCGCGAGGAGCGCCAGGCCGTCCCCCCAGCGTAGCTCCCGCTCCAGGATCATCAGATCGAAGCTCCGCCGGCCCCAGGCCCGCGCGAACGCCGGCGCGTCGGCGATCTCCTCGACGGCGACCTCCGGCAGCTCGTGCGCGAGCACCAGCCGGGCCAGGGCGCGGTCGTCGGAATCGTCGTCCACGAGCAGGACGCGGGGGCGGGGAGTGGACATGGGCTTTCTCAACCTATAAGACGACGAGCGCGAAATCCACTCGTCCCCGGCTATAATTTCTCCTATATCCCTGGATATAGAGCTGGTTCGGGATCGGGGAGAGACATGGACTTGGAGCCCGCAGCGCACAGCCGGGGCGAGCGCCTGATCTCCAGGATCGCGGCCTGGCCGCGCAATCCGCTCCAGGACGCCGACGCCCTGCTCGCCCATCTGCTGGGGAACGTGGCATCCATCCTGGAGGCGCCGCGCGTGCTGCTGGTCTGGGAGGAGACGGACGAGCCCTGGCTCTACCTGGCGCAGCGTTCCGCCGGCGGCGTCGAGCGGTGGCGCGAGGCTCCGCCCGAGGGGGACGGCGAGCCGGTCGAGGAGAGCCTGCGACGGCGCTTCGCCATGGACGGAGCGGCGTCGTGGCCGGTGCAGGGCGAGATCGTCCAGGGACGCCTCTTCGCTCTCGACCGCGGCGATTTCGAGGCCGACCACCTCGTGCTGGGCGAGATCGCGGCCCAGCGCGTGGCCGCCGAGCTCGACCAGTTCTACCTCACGAGCCGGCTGCGCACCGCCGCGGTCACCGAGGAGCGCGTGCGGCTCGCCTGCGATCTCCACGACGGCATGCTGCAGTCGCTCACCGGCACGGCCCTGCAGCTCCAGGCCCTGGCGCGGCTGATGGAGGAGGACCTGCCGGCGGCGCGCGAGCAGCTCCGGGAGGTGCAGCGGCTCATCGCCGCCGATCAGCGGGACCTGCGCTTCTTCATCGAGGAGCTCAAGCCGATGCCGCGCTCGCTCGGCGGGCCGGCCGATCTCGCCGACCGGCTGGCCGAGCTGGCGGCGCGGCTGAAGCGGCTGTGGGACCTCGGCGTCACCTTCGAGCTCGCGGATCTCGACGGCCAGCTCTCCGAGGCGTTCGCCCGCCAGCTCTACCGGCTGCTGCGCGAGGCGCTGTTCAACGTCGCGCGGCACGCCGGCGCCGCGAGCGCGCGGGTCGAAGCGGCGCGGCGGGACGGCGCCCTGGAGATCGCGGTGACCGACGACGGCCGTGGCTTCCCGTTCACCGGCCGCTACGACTTCGCGGAGCTCAACCGCCGGAAGCTGGGGCCCGTCAGCCTCAAGGAGCGCGTCGCCGCCCTCGGCGGCTCGCTCGCCATCGACTCCCGTCCGGGCCGCACGCGGCTGGAGATAAGCCTGCCGGCTCCCGGGAGGCCGCGTTGACGGCGGCGCCGATCCGTCTCGTCGTGGTGGACGATCACCCGATCGTCCTCGAAGGGCTCGAAAGGCTGTTCCGCCTGGAGGGGGACCTGGAGATCGTCGCCCGCTGCGTCAACGCGCGGGAGGCGATCGAAGCGGTGCGCCTCCACCGGCCGGACATCCTCCTGCTCGACGTTCGCCTGCCCGGCGGCTCGGGTCTCGACGTGCTCGAGCAGATCCGCCGCGAGGGACTGCCGACGCAGGCGATCCTCCTCGCCGGCTCCGTCAATCAGGACGAGCTGATGGAGGCCCTGCAGCTCGGCGCCCGCGGCGTCGTCCTCAAGGAGATGGCCCCGGAGCTGCTCATCCGCTGCATCCGCACCGTCCACGCCGGCGGCCGCTGGCTGGAGGACGACTTCCTCAGCCGCGCCATCGAGGGCCTCCTCGACCGCGACGGCATCGCCGGCTCCGGCCGGCTGGCGCTCTCGGCGCGCGAGATGGAGATCGTCCGCCTGGCCGCGACCGGCCATCACAACCGCGACATCGCCGAGGCCCTGCACATCACCGAGGGGACGGTGAAGGTCCACATGCACAACATCTACGAAAAGCTGGGTGTCGAGGGCCGCGTCGAGCTGACGATCTACGCCCGCGATCATGGGTGGGTGTGAGCCTCACCAGTCAGCTCCGGAAGCCGCCTACTGCTGTAAAATCTTCTGGACCTGAGATAGGAGGATCTGGACGTGCACGCTCACAAACTTCAAGTGACCATTCCGCAGGAACCCGACCGAGAGATCGCCGTCCGTCTCCCGGACGATTTCCCTTCCGGTCCCGCCGAGGTGATCGTTCTTGCCGGATCGCAGAACGCGGGACGCACCGCGGATCACCCCTACCAACCGACTTCGGCCGTTCTCGAGGAGCTGCTCTCGTTCGAGGCGACACCCGAAGAGGACAAAATTCTGGAAGATTTCCAGTCTTTCCGAGAGGAACATCCTTTCCGCTTGAACAGCCTCGATGAGGAATCATGAGAGATCTCCTCCTCGACAAAAACACCCTGAACTACATCGTCGGCGTGGAGCTCAACACGGCGTCCGCCTCCTTGCTGCGGCGCGTCTCCGGCCTCTCCGAGCGCACCGCCAACAGCATCGTCCATCACCGCGACGCCAACGGCCCCTTCCGCTCGCGCAAGTCGCTGCTCAAGGTGAGCGGCTTCGGACCCAAGACGTTCGAGCTGGCGGCCGGCTTCCTCCGCGTGCGCGAGGGCGAGAATCCTCTCGACCGCACCGCCGTCCATCCCGAGCGCTACCCGGTGGTCGAGGAGATGGCCCAGGCCCTCGCGGTCCCGGTCTCGAATCTGGTCGGCAACTCCGACCTCGTCGGCAAGCTCGACTTCAGCCGCTTCGCCGACGCCGAGCGGAACCTCGGCAGGTTCACCCTGGATGACATCCGCAACGAGCTGCTGCGCCCGGGCCGCGATCCACGCCCCGAATTCAAGGTCCCTGAGTGGCGACAGGATGTGACGAGCGTCAAGGATCTGCAGCCCGGCATGGTGCTCGAAGGAAGGGTTTCAAACGTCACCAACTTCGGCGCCTTCGTAGACGTCGGAGTCCACCGCGACGGCCTCGTCCACGTTTCCGAGCTGACGCATCGCTGGGTGGCGGATCCGCGCGACGCCGTAAAGGTCGGGGAGATCGTCAAGGTGAAGGTGCTCGAGGTCGACTACCAGCGCGAGCGCATCAGCCTCTCCATCAAGGCGCTGCAACAGCCGCCGGCCGCGCCCGCTCGCCAGGCGGCAGGAAGCGCCGGCCGTCCGCCGATGAAGCCGGCCAAGCCTGCCGCTAGCGTCGAGGATCTGATGCGGAAGTTCAATCCGGAAAGACGATAGCTCCTCGCGCCCCGCATTCGCTCCCGGACGGCACCTCCTTTTAGGGGGGCCGGCCTCCCTTGCCGATCCTCGACAGGAAAGGAGTCGTTATGAAACCGATCCTCAGCGCCCTCGGCGTTCTCGCCTTGCTCCTTCTCAGCGTTCCTGCTTTCGCCGCCTCGGATGCCACCAACGCCGCGAGCCCCGCCGTCGCGGCCGGCTGCGGGCTGGATCTCGCTCAAGTCCTCGCCGCCAAGGAGGCCCTCGTGTGCAGCAGCCGCGAGGCTCCGGCGAGTCCCATCGACCTCGCTATCGGACCGCACTGCTGCGGCTCAGGCGCGGCCGACGCTTGCCGCGATTTCTGCAGACAACAAGGTCCAGGATGCAAAGGCACCATCGGCTGCCGAGCCGGTGAGTGCGTTTGTACCTGCTCCTGCTGATCGTTCGTCGAATCCACCAACCGGCCGGCCCCCAGCGCTCCCATCGCCCCGATTCGCTCTTAGGGGCTCGGGGCTCCCTTCCATAAAGCTGGATTCTGATGACCCTGTGTTAAGCTGGAATCATGAAGCCCACTGTCGAGGATGTGGTCCGGAGGGCTCTGGAGTTGGATGAGCGAGGCCGTGCAGAAGTCGTCGATCGCCTCCGCAGGAGCATCGAGGACGAGGAAGACGCGGAAGCCGAGGCGCGTCCCCTGACGCCAGAACCGCAACGTTCCGAGCGCTTCGAAACGAAGGTATTCGATCTGGGGCCGTGCCGGCTGGAGAATCTGGACGATATCGCCAAGGCGTTAGCCTTCGTTGAAGGGGAAGCCTTCAAGTGATCGCGGTTGACGCCAACCTCCTGATTTACGCCTCTGTCAAATCCCTACCGCAACACCAGACTGCGCATCGATGGCTCGACGGACAGCTCAATGAGACGCCACGAGTTGGCCTTCCATGGTCGTCCTTGCTGGCCTTCGTTCGTCTGGTGAGCAATCCCGCGCTTTTTCCAGGCGCCTTATCCGTTCAGCAGGCTTGGGAGCAGGTGGAAGCTTGGCTCACTTGGCTTTCAGTATGGATTCCCTCACCGACAGAAAGGCACTCAAGGATCCTGGGCTCGTTGCTCCGCCTGCCGGGAATGAAGTCCAAATCCGTTCCAGACGCGCACCTCGCAGCTCTCGCCATTGAACACGATCTCACCCTCTGCACCAGCGATGGTGGGTTCTCCAGATTCGCAGACTTGCGGTGGGAAAACCCGATTAGAATTCTCGCTGATGGCTAAACCTCCTCTGGGGTGCATGTATTGGGAGTGTCGTAGGGTACCCAGGTGTATACATGCCATATTCTCTTGCCATTTCTCCAAGCCGTGATGTGGAAACCTTCTGAGCTTGAACAGTTGCGGAATGTTACTAGTCCTGGGTCATCACTGAAACGCACTGACAAGGAGCCATCCGTGAGTGTCGGAGGATCGCTGAAGCCGACGAGACCCACCGCAGTGTCGACGTAGGTCATTCCCCAACCATCGGTGCTGATAGAATAAGCGCGATAGGAAGCGCTCAAACCTGACTCACAACCAGAGGTGCGCTGGCCCAAGACCTCGCTCCACAGAACTTGATGCGGTGGGTCTAACGTCACAGCAAATACCCGAGTTCCTCTTGGTAAAGGCGGCCCCTCTATTGACAGACAATCGCGAGAGATAAGCCCAATTCTCCCAGATATTTCTTCGGATCTAGGAGCCTCGGGCTCGATACGTGCTGAGTCTGTTGAAGCAGATTCTATGTCCTCCGAGACCGATGGAATTGAGGAGACAGGCTCGACAGGCGTATCTGTCTTGTGATGGCTGGCCTGGAAAATCGAAATGTAGTCGGAGAGCTTTTCTCTCCCTGTAACGAACGCAACTAAGGCGATCACAGAGGCCATGAGACTCACAATGGTAACCCAGGGACGCCTAGTCCAGTGGTGCTGATTCACTGTCGTACTCCCCTAGCAGCCCGTGGTGAAATCACCTTGCGCCGGAGCGTGGTCAGGCTACGCGCAAGGTCTGAATGGCAGAGAGCGGGCCGCGTTGTTCGCGAGTTGCCCAGAAACGCACCACTGAACCTTGCACAGAGCATCTCCGAG
>JBKPTH010000085.1:0-24780 GCA_046765915.1 Acidobacteriota bacterium
GCCCTATGTGGCCGCCCTGATTCGTGGCCGTTCTCGTCCGTAATCGTCCGTGTCCGTCCGTGCCAGTCCGAACCAGGGCGGCCACATAGGGCCGCCCCTATAGATCGTGCAACCCGACTACCCCGGTCATCGTAAGAGGAGAATCCCTGGGAGGTGAACGCGATGAAAGCCCTGCTGCAGGACCTCCGTTACGCCGGCCGCCTGCTGCTTCGCAGCCCCGGCTTCACGCTGCTGGCCGCCCTCACGCTGGCCCTCGGCATCGGTGCCGACGCGGCCATCTTCAGCGTCGCCGACTCCGTGCTGTTGAAGCCGCTGCCCTACCGCGACTCCGGCCGGCTGGCGATCGTCTACAGCCAGTTTCCCACCATGGGCTTCGACCGCTTCTGGGTGGATCCCATGGAGTTCACCGACTACAGCCGGTGGAACCGCAGCTTCGGCAGCCTGGGGGCGTACGTGACGGGCGCCGTCAACATCGCCGGGCAGGGCGAGCCGGTGCGCGCCGACGCGGCGTTCGCCACGGCGGGGCTGTTCAAGGCGCTGGAGATCGGCGCCGAGGTCGGCCGGTATTACTCGCCGGCCGAGGATCTGCCGAATACAGAGAAGGTCGTGGTGCTCTCCGACGGCCTCTGGCGGCGCGCCTTCGGGGCGGACCGCGGCCTGCTCGGCCGGCGGATCAAGGTGGACGGCGTGGACCGCACGGTGATCGGCGTCATGCCGCCCGGCTTCACCATCGGCGACCAGCGCATCGAGGCGTGGGTACCCCTGGCGCTCGATCCGGCCAAGCCGGGCTTCCGCGGCAATCACTACCTCTTTCTCGTCGGCCGTCTCAAGGACGGCGTCTCGCTCGCCCAGGCGCGCTCCGAGATGGAAGGCCTGCTGGCGCGCTGGCGGCGGGAGATGCCGTCCGACCACACGCCCGGTCCCGACGGCCACCGCTTGGTCATCCAGCCGTTGCTCGACGACCTCGTCGGCGGCGTGCGGCCGAAGATCCGCCTGCTTCTCGGCGCCGTCGGGCTGGTGCTGCTCATCGCCTGCGTCAACGTCGCCAACCTGCTGCTGGCGCGCGCCGAGGCGCGGCAGAAGGAGGTGGCCATCCGCACCGCCCTCGGCGCCGCGCGCGGCCGCCTGCTGCGCCAGTTCCTCACCGAGAGCGTGCTGCTCGCCCTGCTCGGCGGCGTCCTGGGGCTGCTGCTGGCCTACTGGGGAGTCAAGGGGATCGTCGCCGCCAACCTCGAGAGCCTGCCGCGCGTGGACGAGATCGGCATCGACGGGCGCAGCCTCCTCTTCACCTTCGCCGTCTCGCTGCTGACCGGCGTCCTCTTCGGGCTGGCGCCGGCCCTCCACGCCCGCGCCGGCGCCTTTTTCGCCTCGCTCAAGGAGGGCGGCCAGCGCGCCACGGCGGGAGCCGGCCGCCAGTGGCTGCGGCGCGTGCTGGTGGTGGCCGAGGTGGCTTTCGCGGCCACGCTGGTGATCGGCGGCGGCCTGCTGATCCGCAGCTTCTGGCTGCTGCAGAACGTCGATCCCGGCTTCGATCCGCACGGCCTCCTCGCGCTCCAGGTCTCCTTGCCGGAGGCCACCTACGCCAAGCCCGAGCAGGTGACGGGCTTTTACCAGCGCCTCCTCGCCCAGGTCTCGCGCCTGCCCGGCGTCGAGAGCGCCGCCGCCATGTCCGGCCTGCCGCCGAACCGGCCGGTGGACGCCAACGACATGGAATTCGAAGGCATTCCGCGCACGCCCGACGGGCCGATCCAGAACGCCGACTACTGGCAGTTCGTCACACGCGACTACTTCGCGACCATGGGCATCCGGGTGACCGACGGACATTCTTTCGCGCCCGGAGACGCCAGGGGATCGGCTCCCGTGGTGCTCGTCAACGAGACGATGGCGAAGCTCTTCTGGCCCGGCCGGAGCCCCGTCGGCCGGAGGATCCGCCCGGAGGCGCCAGGCCAGCCCTTGCCGTGGTTCTCCATCATCGGCGTCGTCGCCGACGTCAAGCAGGGCGGGCTCGACAAGAAGACCGGGACGGAGGTGTACTTCCTGCATGACCAGTTGATCCGCCGCGTGCCCGACACGCTGTACGTCGTCCTGCGCACGCGGCAGGATCCGATGAGCCTGGTCAATCCTGTGCGCAACGAGATCCACCGCCTGGACCCGGCGCTGCCGGTGGCGGACGTGCGGACGATGGAGCAGGTGGTCTACGAGTCCGTGGCGCAGCCGCGCTTCGTGGCCTTCCTCGTCTTCATCTTCTCGCTGGTGGCGCTGACGCTCGCCGCCATCGGCACCTACGGCGTGCTGGCCTACATGGTGGAGCTGCGCACGCCGGAGATCGGCGTACGCATGGCGCTCGGCGCCCAGGCGCGGGAGGTGCTGCGGATGATCCTGGCGCAGGGAGCCTGGCTGGTGGGGCTCGGCCTCCTCCTCGGCGTCGCCGGAGCCATCGCCCTCCGCCGCGTGCTGGCAAGCGTGCTCTTCGGCGTGGCCCCGACGGACCCCTTCATCTTCGCCGCCGTCTTCCTGGTCCTCGCGCTGGTGGGCCTGATTGCCTGTTACCTGCCGGCCCGCCGGGCGACGCGAGTGGATCCGCTGGCGGCGTTAAGGACGGAGTAGGCCGGTCATTGGCGGGGAAGCCGCCCTGCTTCAAGTCCCCCGCCAGCGCCGAAGGCGCGAAGGCATGTAGCCTGGGGCTTCAGCCCCAGGAAGGAGCGGCCCGCATTCTCGGAAGCCCCGAAGGGGCGGCGGCAGTCATAGATTCCGATAGAATCGCGGTCTATGGAAGGCAAAAAGCTCCTCCACTCGATTCGGCTGAAGAACCTTCTCTCCTACGGGAGCGAAGGTGTCGAGCTCGAGCTGGAGCCGCTCAACGTGCTCATCGGTCCCAATGCGTCGGGCAAGACCAACCTCATCGATGCCATCAGCCTACTTGCAGCGACGCCGAGGAACTTACAGGCTCCATTTCGTGAAGGGGGCGGCGGTGAGGATTGGCTTTGGAAGGGAACTAATACCGAAAGCACCGCTCAGATCGCCGTGAGTTTGGGATCTCCTTGGAGGAAGGCTAAGCGAAACCTATCCTACTCCCTGGATCTTCTATTTTCTAAAACCAATCTAATCGTCTGGGAAGAACATCTCGTGAGTGACGAGGACACTTTTTTGTCGAGAGAGGCGGCTAGAGCCATCCTCCATTCGGATAGAAGGCCTGTCTCGTCCAATCAGACTGAGTTGGACGTGGATCCTCAGCAGTCTGTTCTGTCTCAATTCCGAGATCCTGCCAACCACCGAAACCTATCCTATATAGGTGATCGATTTGGCAAAATCATGCTGTTTCGCGGCTGGCCTTTTGGTCGGGACACTCATCTGACAAGGCCACAACGGGCGGACCTGCCTGACGATTTCCTGCTATCCGACGGCAGTAATCTTGGGATGGTGCTTAATGATCTTCAGAATCGAACGACAACCAAGCGTGTTCTCTTGGAGAAGCTTAGGCAACTCTATGACGGTGTTGACGACATAACCACCAAAGTTCAAGGAAATACTGTTCAGATTTTCATCCATGAAGAGGGTCTCTCCCATCCTGTTCCAGCAGCCCGCCTCTCCGATGGAACCTTGCACTATCTTTGCCTGCTCACGGTTCTTCTTCACCCCGAACCTCCTCCTTTAATTTGCCTCGAAGAACCCGAACTGGGCCTTCACCCCGACATAATCCCGAAAGTGGCAGACCTCCTCCTCGATGCCGCTCAGCGCACCCAGCTCATTGTCACCACGCATTCCGAGACCTTGGTCTCAAGGCTATCGGAAGTTCCCGAATCCGTCGTTGTCTGTGAGCGCGACGATCGAGGTACACATCTTCGCCGCCTCGAACCTGAAAAGCTCCAAGCTTGGCTGGAGAAGTATATGTTAGGCGATCTGTGGAGAATGGGCGAGATTGGTGCCAATCGATGGTGACCGAGATTCGGATTTATGTCGAGGGTGGAGGAGACCAAGGCGATACGAAGGCCTTAATTCGTGAAGGCTTTGGTGAGTTTCTCGATCCGCTTCGCCGACTCGCCCGGGAACGTAGAATTAGATGGTCCGTCACCGCTTGCGGCAGAAGGGATGCGGCGTTCGATGCATTCCAAGATGCACTGGAGAGCCACCCCGATGCCTTTGTTGTCATGCTTGTTGACTCCGAGGCTCCTGTCACCCGAGCCCCTTGGATGCACCTCAAGGACCGAGACGGGTGGGAGTCCGATTTACCCGACGAGCATTGCCATCTGATGGTCCAGATGGTGGAGGCCTGGCTCGTTGCAGATCCTGACGCACTGGCGGGATATTACGGCCAGCGCTTCCATAGAAATGCGCTTCCGAAGCGCACTGACGTCGAAGCAATACCCAAAGATCAGCTTCTTCGGAGTCTCGACCGGGCCACCGCAGGGACGACGAAGGGTCGGTACGAGAAGATCTATCACTGCGCCGACCTTTTGGCCCGCTTTGATCCCGACCGCGTCCGTCAACGCGCCCGCCACTGCGATCTGTTGTTCAAAACTCTCGAGTCCCGAATCCGCGAATAATCCCGCCCACCCTTCACGCGACAATCTTCAGCAGATCCGCCAACGCGCCAGCGGCGGTCACCTCGCCGCCGGCGCCGTAGCCGCGGACGACCAGGGGCGTCGGGCGGTAGTGCTCGGTGAGGAAGGAGAAGGCGTTCTCGCCGCCGCGCACCGCGAACAGCGGGTGCTCCGGCCCCACAGCGTCGAGGCCTACCCGGCAGTGGATGCCGCCGTTGGCGGCCTCGATGACGGCGGCGTGGCGCAGCACCTTGCCCTCGGCGGCCAGTTGGACGCGGCGGGACTCGAAGACGGCATCCAGACGCGGCAGGCCGTTGAGGAACTCCTCGACGCTGCCCGCGGCGTCGTAGTCCGGCGGCAGCACGCCCTCCACCTGGATATCCGCGAGATCGCTGGCGGCGCCCAGCTCGCGGGCGAGGATGAGGAGCTTGCGCGCCACGTCGAGCCCCGAGAGGTCGTCGCGCGGATCGGGCTCGGTGAAGCCGCGGTCACGGGCGATGCGCACCGCCTGCGAGAAGGGCATCCCCTCGTCGAGCGCTCCCAGCAGGAAAGAGAGCGAGCCCGAGAGGATCGCTTCCAGCCGCAGGATCCGATCGCCGCCTTTCATCAGGCTCTGCAGCGTGCCGATGACGGGCAGTCCGGCTCCGACGTTGGTCTCGTAAAGGAAGCGGCGCTTGAGGAGATCGCTCGTCTGGTGCAGCCGGAGATAGTCCTCGAACGGGGCGCTGTTGGCTTTCTTGTTCACCGTCACCACGTGCAGGCCGGCCTCGAACAGGCGTCCGTAGGAAGCCGCCACGCCGTCGTCGGAGGTGCAGTCGACGAAGACCGGGTTCACCAGCCGGGCGCCGGATAGAGCTTCGAGCAGAGCTTCGAGACACGAGGGCTGGGCGGCGGCCGCGAGAGAGGACGACCAGGAGGCCGCGTCGAGACCCTCGGCGTCGAAGGCCAGGCGCTTGGAGTTGGCCACGCCGCAGAGCTTGAGGTCCACCCGGCGGCGGCTGCCGGCCTGGTGCTCGCCGATCTTCCGCAGCAGCTTCGAGCCGACGTTGCCCACGCCCCAGACGATGAGCTGCAGCTCGGGCCGCCGCTCGAAGAGCTGGGCGTGGATGTGGCGCACCGCGCGCGGCGCTTCCGCCGCGGCCACCACCGCCGAGATGTTGCGCTCGGTCGAGCCCTGGGCGAGGGCCACGATGTTGACGCCGATCGCCGCCAGGGCGCCGGCGAAGCCGCCGACGACTCCCAGGCGGTCCCGCATACCGTCGCCCACCAGGGAGACCACGGAGCAGCCGGAGCGGATCTGGATGGCGTCGAGGAGTCCGGCGGCGAGCTCGGCGGCGAAGGTCTCGCGCAGCGCCTCGGCGGCGAGGCCACCGTCGCTCTCGGCCACGGCGAACGAGATGGCGCACTCGCTGGAGCACTGGGTGATGAGGATGACCGAGATACCGGCCGCCGCCATGGTCTGGAAGACCCGCGCGGCGACGCCCGGCACGCCGGCCATGCCGGAGCCGGTGACGTCCACCAGGGCCGCGCCGGGCAGGAAAGTGAGGCCGCGGGCGCCGCTCTCGGCGGGCGCCGCGCCGCCGTGCACCAGGCTGCCGGGGTTCTGCGGCGAAAAGCTGTTGCGCACCCGCACCGGGATTCCCTTCTCGCGCGCCGGCTGGATCGTCTTCGGATGCAGCACCTTGGCGCCGAAGAAGGAGAGCTCCATGGCCTCCTCGTAGCTCACCTCCGGCAGCACGGCGGCGTGGGGGACGAGCCGCGGATCGGCGCTGTAGATGCCGTCGACGTCGGTCCAGATCTCCAGCAGCTCGGCGTCCAGGGCCCAGGCAGCGATGGCGGCGGAGTAGTCCGAGCCGCCGCGGCCGAGGAGATTGACGCGGCCGTTGGCGTCGCCGCCGAAGAACCCCGGCAGCACGGCGACGGCGGGAGGCTCGGCCTTCAACGGCGCGAAGCTCTCGCGGATCGCCGGCCACAGCGGCGACGCCGCGAGCGGCGGCCCCGCGGTGCGCACGAGGGCCTTCGGGTCCAGCAGACGAACGTCGAGCCCCCGCGCCGCGAGCAATCGCGAGACCAGGGCGCAGGAGGCCCGCTCGCCCAGCGAGGAGAGGAGGGCGAGGGCGCCGGGCGGCTGCTCGAGGAGCAGGGCGAAGCCGCGCAGCAGGTTCTCCAGCTCGCGGTCCAGGGCGCCCAGATCGGCTTCGGCCTCGGCGGCGCGGCCGGCGCCGAGCTCCTGGCGAAGCCCGGCGAGGATCTCGCGATGCACCGAGTGGAAGCGCGCCAGCGTCGGCACCACGGAGCCGCCGGTGGCCGTCTCCTCGGCGCCGCGCAGCAACACGTCGGTGACTCCGGCCAGCGCCGAGACCACCACCAGGAGCGGGCTCTCCCGCGCCTGGCCGGCCACGATCTCGGCCGTGCCGCGCATCCGCTCCGCGTTGCCGACCGACGTTCCGCCGAATTTGAGCACGCGCATCGCCGAATCTCCTGCTGATCCCTGATGACAAAAAAGCCCCGCGTTCAACTAGGTGCGGGGCTCGGGGGATAGGGGGACTTTGAGGGATCTGCGGCAGTTCCGATCCCGAGGTTTTCGATGACTCATCCACTGCGCGCCGCCGCCCCTCACTCCCCTAGTCCCTGGGCCGGGGAGGTGAGGGCCGGCGGCGTGGCAACGCTGAAAGGGAAGGCAACCGCGGGATCGGAGATCGGATCGCCCGGTCCGCCGCCTGCTACCATGCCATGGGGCCTCTTCTATGTCCCTAGCCCAACCCTTCCGCCGCGGGATCCGGCGGGCCGCCGCCTGGTTCCAGCGCCGTCACCCGTCGCGCGAGACGCTCGAGGGTTTCGTGCGTGGGGAGCTCTCTCCAGAAGCGACGTCGCGGGTGTTCCAGCACCTCCTCCGTGGCTGCGAGCGCTGCCGTGCGGTCACCTCTTCGCAGTGGGAGCTCGGCACGCCTCCCCCGGAGGTCCCGGGTGAATATGAGCCGATGTTCGAGCGCGTGTTCTCGGCCGCCCGTCAGGCCCGGGAGGAGTTGGAGACGGGGCGCCTGGAGGCGGAGCGGCTGGCGGCCGAGCTGGAGGAGCTGCCGGTCCTGCAGCGGCGCGAGCGGGCGCGGCACGAGGAGCGCTACCGCAGCCCGGCGCTCTTCGAGCTGCTGATGCGGCGGAGCGGCGAGAGCTCGGGGGATCCCCGCCGGGCCGAGGGGCTCGCCGAGCTGGCGGTGGCCGTCGCCGAAGGCCTCGGCTCGTCGCTCTCCAATCATGACCTGCAGGCGGCGGCCTGGGGAGCCCTCGCCGCGGCGCGCCGGCTGGTGCCAGACTTCGTGGGCGCCGACGCGGCGCTCGCCGCCGCCTGGACGCATCTGGCGCGGGGAACCGGCGACCGTCTCGAGAAGGCGCGGCTGTTGGGAGTCGAGGCGTCGTTGCGCGAAGCCCAGGGGCGGACCGCGGAGGCCGCGCGCCTGCGCGGCCGCGCCGAGGCGCTCTACCGGCGGATCGGATAGGAAGCGCCGGCGGTCACCCTCCAGAGTCCCGCCACGATCAGCAGCAGCCCGATTCCTTCCATCCAGCCGAACCGCTCGCCGAGGAAGCTCGCCGCCAGCGCCGCCGCCACCAGCGGCTGCAGGGTGCTGTACGCCGCGACGAGAGCGGAGGAGGAGCGGCGGATGGCCCAGGTGCTGGCGGCGTAGGCGAAGACGGTGGGAAACAGGATGATGTAGACGACGCAGAGCCAGGTCGCCCCCGGCACCGCCGCCGGCCGCAGCGCCGCGAGGTCCGGCACCGCCACCACCAGCACGCCGGCCGCTCCGAAGAGGAACGACCAGGCGATCACCGTCCGCCACGGGATGCGCGCCAGGACCGGCCGCTGCAGCACGAGGAACAGCGAGTAGCACAGGCAGTTGACGAGGATCAGCGAGTTGCCGAGCGCGCCGCTGCGGTCGGTGGAGAAGCGCAGGGGATTGACCAGCACCAGGGCGCCGGCCACCGAGAGGAGGATGCCGGCGAGCCGGCTGGCGTTCACCTTCTCGATCCCCAGCGCGGCCGCCGCGCCCGCCGTGAGCACCGGCATCGAGGTCATCAGGATGGAGGCGTTCGTCGCCGTCGTGAGCTTGAGGCCGGTGATGAACAGGACCTGGTTGCCGAAGACGCCGAGCGCGCCGAGCAGCGCCAGCATGGGCAGGTCACGGCGGGAGGGGAGGAAGCGGTCCCGCCGCCAGGCGAGGAAGAGCAGGATGGGCGTCGCCACGCCGACGCGGATCGCCGCCAGAGCCATCGGCGCCAGGTCCGCCAGCGCCGCCTTGGCCACCACGTGGAAGCCGCCGAAGGAGAGCTGCACGAGCAACAGCGTGAGGTGGACGCGGTTGGCGGGGGAGGGGGAAGGGGGCGGCGGGGCGGGGGCCGGCGCTTCGAGGGGGACGGACATGGAGGGGGAAGGATATCTGCTACAATCCCGCTTGTGACGGAGCGCACAAGCGCCTCGTCGCTTCCCTTTCCATGATCGATACCGAATCCGGGATCCGCATCCGCCAGCTCGACGAGCTGGACATCAGCGAGATCGTCGCCATCGACGAGAAGATCGGCGGCCGCTATCGGCCGGAAGTTTGGGAACGTCAGATCGGTTACTACTTACGCCGGGACCCCGAGGCCTCGGTGGTCGCCGAGGTGGACGGCAAGGTCGCCGGTTTCATGCTCGGTGAGGTGCGGTCCGGGGAGTTCGGCCTCGAGGAGCCGACCGGCTGGATCGAGGTCCTGGGCGTCGATCCCGCCCATCGCAGCAAGGCGATCGGCCGGCGGATGGCCGAGGCGATGCTCGATCACTTCCGGTCCCAGGGCGCCCACAGCGTCCGTACCCTGGTCGACGAGGAGCGGGACGACATCCTCCGCTTCTTCAGCTCCCTGGGATTCGAGGCGTCCACCATGCGGCCCTTCGTGAAAAAGTTGTAGGAGATCAGGATGAGCGTACGAGCCACCACCCTGCCGAAGCGCTACCACGAGGCCGTGCTGCGCTGGAAGGACGTGTATCTTTCGGATTACGACTTCCTGATGGAGAACTGGGACAAGCACTTCCCCAACGACGCTCCCTTCCAGCTCTGCGCCTACCGCGAGCTCGGCATGTGCAGCGAGATCGAGTGCGGCGATCTCAAGGGTAGCCCCAAGTTCACCCGCGCCGCCGAGATGCAGCCCGAGCAGGCCCATCACATGTTCGGCGCCATCCGCGCCCAGGCCTCGACCGAGTTCGGCTCCATCCAGCAGCACCGCCTGACGCTCGCCCGCGCCCAGGACGAGGAGGAGCAGTTCTGGATCCTGCGCATGATGGCGGAGGAGCTGCGCCACGGCTACCAGATGCTCCACCTGCTGGTCGAGGACGACTGGAGCGCCGTCTCCCAGGAGTCCCACTCCGATCTGCTCGAGGACATCCTGTCGATGAACACCGGCTCCCACCTCCTAGGCGCCTTCAACATCGACTTCGATTCCTTCGTCGACAACGTCGTCTTCTGCGCCCTGATCGATCGCGTCGGCAAATATCAGCTCGCGATGCAGAAGATCTCCGCCTACAAGCCGATGGCCGAGAGCATGCCGCAGATGCTGCGCGAGGAGGCGTTCCACCTCGCGGCCGGCGTCGTGCCGATGCGGCGCTGGGCCACGGCTGCGGCGCGCGGCGAGACCTACGTCACCATGGACGTGCTGCAGCGGGCGATCAACAAGTGGCTGCCGCGCGGCCTCGAAATGTTCGGCGATGAGCGGGGCGGCGGCACCAACGTCCGCTTCGGGCTCAAGCCGATGAAGAACGCCGAGGCGCAGCGCCAGTACTACGACGAGGTGAGCAAGCTGGTGCGCGACCTCAATCTCCGCTATCTGCGCGCGCGCGTCGAGAACCTCTCGCACGGCGAGTCCGAGGCCGTGCTCGACCGCATCCTCTCCGGCGAGACCGTCGAGGGCGTCCGCCGCGAGGACCTCCTCCACATGCCACACCCGGACTTCTTCCGCCGCCGCGGCATGCCCGCCTTCCGCATGACGGGCTTCGCGGGCGAGACCTACGACGGCGTCCAGGACTATCTGCAGCACCTGGTCCGCAATCTGCCCGAGGCCTATCGCGCCAGCCGCGATTACAAGGATTACGCCGAGGCGCTCATCCAGGTCGCTGAGGGCGGGATGACGCCCGAGCAGGCCGCCGGCAGGATGCCCGCCCTCCGCCGCGTCGCCGGCGCCTGCCCGTGCTCGAAGTCCGTGCGCTGGGTGGTCGACGAACCGGCGCCCGCCGAGCCACCCGCGGCCTGATCTGAGATAGCATTCGCCGGCCCATGAGTGCGTTCAACCGCGTTCTGGTGACCGGCCTGCCCGCCGTGCCGAAGGTGATCGTCGGCAAGGTGGCGTCGCGCTACGTCGCCGGCGAGACCCTCGACGACGCCGTGCGCGTCGTGCGCTCCCTCAACCAGCAGAGGGCGATGGCCACCATCGACGTGCTGGGCGAGGAGGTGCACGAGCGCGACAAGGCCACCGCCGCCGTCGAGGAGTACGTGCACGTCTTCGACGCCATCGCGCGAGAGGGGCTCGACTCCAACGTCTCCATCAAGCTCACCCTCCTCGGCCTCAAGATCGACGAGGGCTTCTGCCGCGACAACGCGGCGCGCATCGCCGAGACCGCCAAGCGGTACGGCAACTTCGTCCGCATCGACATGGAGGACAGCACCTGCACGGATGCCACGCTGCGCATCTACCAGGAGCTGCAGGGGCGCTACGGCAACCTCGGCGTCGTCCTCCAGGCCTACATGCGCCGCACCCTGGCCGACATCGACGGCCTGCCCGCGACGGGCGGCAACGTGCGCCTCTGCAAGGGGATCTACGTCGAGCCCCGCCGCATCGCCTGGAAGGGCTACGAGACGGTGCGGTCCAACTTCGTCGCCGCCCTCGAAAAGCTGATCCTGCGCGGCCTCTACGTCGGCGTCGCCACGCACGACGAGTACCTCGCCTGCCAGGCGGCGGCGCTCGTCGACAAGCACGGCCTGCAGCCGCACCAGTACGAGTTCCAGATGCTGCTCGGCGTCGACGAGGAGCTGCGCCGCATCCTCATCGCCGCCGGCCACCGCCTGCGCGTCTACGTGCCCTACGGGCGGGACTGGTACCCGTACTCCATCCGCCGGCTGCGCGAGAACCCCGAGGTGGCCCGGCATGTCCTGAAGGCGCTGCTGAAGGGGAAGTAGAACGGCGGGCACGTAGGCCCGCCGCTACGGCCCTTCGGCGACCGGAGCGTCGTAGCGGCGGGCCTACGTGCCCGCCGTCGGTCTCCTGCCGGGTTTGACGCTCCAAACCACAGGTGGTACGCTATTTAGCTACCCGACCAGTCTCGGGAAGGCCGAATTATGGACGAACGGTACCGCTCGGACTCTCGGGAGCTGCTTCAGTCCCGGGGTGACTCCGACACTGACGACATCGATCTGACGCCGCTCCATGAGAGCGGTATGACGCAGACTTTCGAGGGCGCCACCCGCGAGCGGGGGGACCGCGCCCAGGCGTTGCTCGAGTCCGAGGCCGACGTCATCCTCATCGCCCATCCCGAGAACCAGCGCCTCGGTTCGCGGTTCCGCCTGTCGCCCGGCACCACCCTGGAGATCGGCCGCTCCGGCGCCGTGGGCATCAGCCTGCCGGAGGTGATGTCGATCTCCCGCAAGCACGCCCGGCTGCGCTACCTCGGCTCGGCGGTGACCATCGAGGACCTGGGCAGCACCAACGGCACCTACGTCAACGGCCAGCCCATCCACGGCCGCACCGTGCTGCGCAGCGGCGACCGCTTCCAGACCGCCGCCGTGCACTTCAAGTTCCTCCACGAGCAGGACGTGGAGAACGCCTACCACCTGGCGATTTACGAGCTGGTGGCGAGGGACGGCCTGACGGAGATCTTCAACAAGCGGAAGTTCGACGAGGAGCTGCAGCGCGAGTTCTCCCGCGCCGTGCGCCACCACCGGCCGCTGTCGCTGGTGATCTTCGATCTCGACGAGTTCAAGACGATCAACGACAGCTACGGCCACCTGTGCGGCGACTTCATCCTGAAGCAGGTGGCCGCGCTGGCGCGTGAGCTGGTGCGCCCCGAGCAGGTGCTGGCCCGCGTCGGCGGCGACGAGTTCGTGATCATCGCTCCCGAGACCGGCGCCGAGGGCGCCGAGACCCTGGCCTCCAAGCTCCGCGAGCGCGTGCTCGGCTACGAGCACCGCTACGGCGACATCAAGATCAGCGTGAGCTGCTCCTTCGGCGTCGCCGAGCTGGCCCGCGACATGGCGGTGCCGCAGGACCTCTACCAGGCCGCCGACGACGCCCTGCTGCTCTCCAAGCGCAGCGGCCGCAACCGGGTGGCGGTAAATACGGGATAGGGCCTCACTTCCCCGCCGCCTGCTCTCCCTCTCCCAGCAGATACCGCCGCATGAACTCGAAGAGCACCGCCCGCTGATAGTCGGAGTTGCTCTTCTTGGCGAAGCCGTGGCCTTCGTCCTTGCCGACGAGGTACCAGACCGGCACGCCGTTGCCCTTGACGGCGGCGGCGATCTGCGCCGACTCGGTGACCGGCACCCGCGGATCGTTCGCTCCCGCCGAGACGAGGAGCGGCTTGGTGATGCGGCCGGCGCGCTTCACGGGCGCGATCTGCTCCAGGAAGGCGCGCATCTGCGGATCCCGCTCGTCGCCGTACTCGACGCGGCGCAGGTCGCGGCGATACTCCTGCGTGTGCTCGAGGAAGGTGACGAAGTTGCTGATTCCCACCGAGTCCCAGCCGCAGCACAGCCGGTCGCTGTAGAAGGTCATCACGGCGAGCGACATGTAGCCGCCGTAGGAGCCGCCGGCCACCATGATGCGCGAGGAATCGAGATCCGGCTGCGCGGCGATCCAGTCGAGCAGCGCGCCGATGTCCTTCACCGAGTCCTCGCGCAACCGGCCGTTGTCCAGCTTGAGATAGCTCTTGCCGTAGCCGGCGGAGCCGCGCACGTTGGGATAGATGAGCGCCACTCCCATCTCGTCGAGAAGATAGTTGTTGCTCCCCCGGAAGCCCGGCCGTGACTGCCCTTCCGGTCCGCCATGGATGTCGATGTACACCGGGCGCCGGCCCTTGAAACGGTCCGCCGCCGGACGGTAGACGAACGCCGGGATCGTCCGCCGCGCGCCGTCCTGCGACGTGTCGAAGGTGGGGAAGTGGATCAGCTCCGGCACCGCGAAGGTCTCGGCGTTGAGGCCGCCGGCCTCGCTCGCCGTCCAGCGCTCCAGGCGCCGGCTGTCCACGTCGTAGCTGTAGATGTCGCGCGGCGAGCGCGCCCAGTCGAGCGAGAAGCCGACCTCGTGCGAGCCGGGACGGAAGCCGAGGTCCCGCGCGATGCCGGCCGGCAACTGCGGCGCCGGCAGGGAGTTTCCCGTCGCTGCGTCGAGGAAGTGCAGCTTGGAGATGCCGTCCTCGTTGGTAAGGAAGGCGAGCAGGCCGCCGTCGTCGGAGAGATCGAAGCTCTCCACATCCCAGGGGATGTCGCCCGAGAGCACGGTCTGCCGTCCGGTCGCCAGATCGATGCGCGCCAGGCGCTGGAACTCGCTGCCCTGGTCGTTCGTCGTGAAGATCGACTGGCCGTCGGCCGACCACCGGCCGGACGCGTAGGCGACGGTCGGCTCCTCCTTGCGCGGGTTGCGCGGCGTGATCGTGTGTAGCTCGCCGGAGGCCACGTCCACCCAATGGAGATAGGTCTCGTTGGCCGAGATCTCCTCCATGAGCAGGAGCCGGCGGTCGTCCGCGCTCCACTCGACCGCATGCCAATCGCCCTGGACCTCGACCAGCCGCCGCTCGCTCCCCGGCGTCGAAGGGTCCGCGACGTAGACGTCCATGTCGCGGCCGTTGCGCGCGTTGCTGGAGTAGGCGAGCCACTTGCCGTTCCTCGACCAGCGAGGCGCGACGTAGCGGTGCGTGCCGTCGGTGAACCGCCGCGAGCGGCCGGTCCGGCGGTCGAGCAGGAAGAGCTGGTAATTCTCGGCGCCGCCCTCGTTCAGCGAATAGACCACCTGATCGGGATCGCTGGGCCGGTAGAGGCTGTCGTTGATCGCGTCGCGGTAGAAGGTGAGCTGCGTGCGCGCTCCCATCGGCATCGCCACCTCGTGGAGCTGCACGCTCTCCGCGAAGCGGGTGCCGATGAGCATGCGCCGCTCCTTCGGATGCCAGTCCGCGAGGATGGCGCCGCGGATGTTCTCGTAAGGCAGCAGGTCCTGATCGTGCGTGCGCGCGATGGGCGGCACGCCTTCGGCGGCGATGCTCTCGGGCACCGCCAGCATGGGCGCCTTTATCTCGGCCGCCGGTAAAGAGGAGGCGGCGAAGACGAGGCAGCAGACGGCGAAGAGGGAAGCGAACGACTTTCCGTTCATATCAATCTCCAAAGTAGACATTCCCGCCGAAACGGTTACACTGCGTTCGGGAGGATGGATGCATGATCAGCTTCTTCAACTGCAACCGCTGCCCCTCGTACTGCTGCTCCTATGAGCGGATCGCGGTCGAGAAGTCCGACGTGAGCCGGCTGGCGCGGCACTTCGGCCTGGCGCCCGAAGCCGCGGCGCGCAAGTTTACCAGGAAGGGCGAAGAGCCGGGCGAGGTCATCCTGCGCCACAAGCCGGACAAGATCTACGGCACGGTGTGCCAGTTCCTCGATACCGAGACCCGCCGCTGCACCGTCTACGAGGCGCGGCCGACGATCTGTCGCACCTATCCCGGCACCGCGCGCTGCGGCTACTACGACTTCCTCTGCTTCGAGCGCCGGGCGCAGGAAGATCCCGAGTTCATACCGTCGACGTATAACCAGCCGGAGTAGCCCTACCACCCGATCCCGTAATCCTCGCCGTAGTCGCTCGAGCCGCCCCACATCGAGCTGTGCTCGTGATCGAGCAGGATGGCGTTGATCGGTCCCGAGGTGCGCTCCTCGACCTCGACTTTGTAGCCCATCCGCTGCAGCTCCTGCCGCACGTAAGGCGGCGTGTTGGCGTGGACGGTGATCCGCCCCGGCTCGGAGGCGTGATCGCCGAACGAGCTGTGCATCTGGTAGCTCGTGATGTTCGGTCCCTCGACCGCCTCCTGCACCGTCATGCCGAACTCCGCGACGTCGAGGAAGAACTGGAGAAGGTTCTGGTCCTGCGTGTCGCCGCCCTGCACCGCAAAGGCCAGCCACGGCTTGCCGTCCTTCATCGCGAGGCTGGGCGTCAGCGTCACCCGCGGCCGCTTGCCGGGCACCAGCACGTTGAACGGATCCTCTGCCTCGTCGAGCACGAAGCTCTGCATGCGCTGCGAGAGGCCGATGCCCGTGCGGCCGGCGATGAAAGAGGGCACCCAGCCGCCGCTCGGCGTCACGGAGACGAGCCAGCCTTCCTCGTCGGCCGCGATGATGGAGGTGGTGCCGGCGCGGAAGCCCTCGTCGAACGTCATGGATGAATTCTGCGGTTGCGTCCACTTTTTCTTGTCCGCCGGCGCGCCCCATTTCTTCAGCAGCTCGAGATAGGGGTTGGTCTTGCCTTCGTAAGGATAGGGATCGCCGGGCTTGACGCGCGGATTGTTGCGCTGCCAGTCGATCTGCTGGCGGCGCTCGTTGGCGTAGCGCTTGGAGAGCAATCCCTGGAGCGGCTCGGCGGGCGGGAAGTTGGGATCGCCGTAATAGAAGTCGCGGTCGGCGAAGGCCAGGTTCATCGTCTGATAGAGCGTGTGGATGTAGCGGGCGCTGTTGAAGCCCATGCTCTTGAGGTCCATGGGCTCGAGGATGTTGAGCGCCTGCAGCATGGCGGGGCCCTGCGTCCAGGTATCGAGCTTGTAGACGTCGACGCCCTTGTAGCTGGTCTTGACCGGCTCCTCGATGCGCACCTGCCAGGCCGCGAGATCCTCCTTGGTGATGAGGCCGCCCTGCTCCCGCGTGCCGCGCGCCAGCTCCTCGGCGATGTCCCCTTTGTAGAAGCGGTCGTAGGCGGCGTAGATGGCCTCCTTGCGGCTCTTGCCGGCGGCGAGGGCCTGGCGCTCCGCCTCGACGAGCTTGCGCAGCGTGGCGGCGAGATCGGGCTGGCGGAAGATCTCGCCGGCGCGCGGCGCTTCGCGCGTCTCGCCGAGGTGGGGGAGGAAGACGGCGCGCGAGGACGGCCATTCCTTGATCTGCTTCTTCTGCCGCTCGATGAGATCGGCGAGCTGCGCCTCGATGGGATAGCCGTCGGCCATCTGGATCGCCGGCGCGAGGACGTCCGCCAGGCTCAGCTTGCCGTACTCGGCGAGCATCGTCAGCAGGCCGCCGGGAGTGCCGGGAGTCACCGCCGCCAAGGGGCCATACTCGGGCGGATAGGCCATGCCCTTGCCGTGGTAGAAGTCCGGCGTGGCGCCCGTGGGCGCGACGCCCAGGGCATTGATGGCGATGACCTTCTTGGTCTGCGGATTCCAGATCAGAGCCTGCGTCTCGCCGCCCCAGGCGAGGGTGTCCCACATGGTGCACACGGCGGCCAGCATGGCGGCGGTGGCGTCCACGGCATTGCCGCCCTTCTGGAACATCATCGCGCCGGCGGTGGCTCCGAGAGGCTTGCCGGTGACCGCCAGCCAGTGGCGGGCATGGAGCGGCGGCTTGGCCGTGCGCGCCAAAAGAGGCTGGGCGCCGGCCGCAGCCAGGAGCGCGACGACGGCGAGGGCTGCGAAGCGGCGAAGGCCAGGATGAGCTTTCATCGTTCTCCTCCTCGGCTGCGCAGTCTACAAGAGGTGCCCGAACTGCGACATGATCCCAGCGTGCCCCGCCATCCCCTGCTGCTGATGGTCCTCTCCGCGATCTGCTTCGCCTTCCAGGCGGTGGCGGCGAAGCTCGCCGCCGCGCACCTCTCGGGCAGCGAGGTGGCGTTCTTCCGCTTCGTCTTCATGCTGGTGCCGGTCGTCGCCGTGCCGTCGCTGGCGCGCAAGGCCGTGACCTTCCAGCGGCTCGATCTGCTGCTCTACCGGGGACTCTTCGGCGGCGTGGCCGTGCTCCTTTACTTCCTTACCATCGAGCATGTGCCGGTGGGCATCGCCACGCTGCTCAATTACTCCTCGCCGATCTTCAGCGTCGCCTTCGCCGCGCTGTTCCTCGGCGAGCCCGTGGACCGGCGGTTGCTCGTGCCGCTCGCCGTGGCATTCGCCGGCGTGGTGCTCGTGGCCCGTGGCGACGGGGCGGGAGGCTGGCTCCATTTCGGCGTCTGGGAAGCCGCGGGGCTGGCCTCCGCGGTCCTCTCGGGAGCCGCGGTCGCGGCCATCCGCGCCGCCCGCCGCACCGAGGGTTCGTGGTCGATCTACGGCAGCCTGACGCTCTTCGGCCTGATCGCCACGGCCCCCTTCGCCGTCGCCAGTTATCGCGCGCCCACGCCGCGGCAGTGGCTGCTGCTCGCAGCGGTCGGCGTCACCTCGGTGGCCGCCCAGCTCCTGATGACCCACGCCTATCGCTGGGTGACCAACCTGCAGGCCGGAGTGATCATGCAGCTCACCGTCGTCCTCAGCCTGCTGATCGGCGTGCTGTTCCTGGACGACCGGCTGACGCGGCCGCAACTCCTCGGCAGCGCGCTCACCCTCGCCGGCGTCCTCGGCGTCGTCTGGCTGCAATCGCCGCCGCGGGCGGTGGAGTAAGGATCGTGATCCATCCAGAGTCCGAGAACCTGGCGGCGTTCTCGCGCGCGGTGCGCGAGTCTTCCCTGAAGCGGCTGCGCAGCGTGCCGGCAGGCCGCGAGAACTGGCGTCCCACGCCGGAGGCGATGAGCTTCGCCGACCTCGCCCATCATCTGATCGACGCCGACGAATGGCTGTTCAGGAAGCTCGCGGAGCGCACGCTCGAGCCGATGGTCGGCCACGCCGGAGAGGCGGGCGAGGCCTCGCGAGGCCGCTACCTGCAGATGCTCGCGCGCCTCGAAGAGACCGGCCGGCAGCGCGCCGAGCTCATCGCCGGACTCTCGCCGGACCAGCTCGCCGAGCCCATCTTCGACCGCCGGTTCGGTGGCGAGGTGACGGTCTGGTGGGTGATCGTGCGCGGCAACCTCGATCACGAGATTCATCATCGCGGGCAGATCGCGGTGTATCTGCGGCTGGCGGGGATCACGGTATAGCGAATGGAGGAGCGAACCATGCCGGACGCACCGTTCTCGAAGACGTTCCACGTCCGCTGGGGCGACATGGACTTCAACGCGCACATGGCGAACACGGCGTACCTGGATGCCGTCGTCGACGTGCGCCTGATGTACTTCCAGGAGCACGGCTTTCCGATACGCGAGTTCGAGCGGCTGCGCATCGGCCCCGTCGTCCTGCGGGACGAGCTGGACTACTTCCGCGAGCTCCGCCTGCTCGAGCCGGTGACGATCACCTTGCAGCTCGCCGGCCTGAGCGAGGACGCCTCGCGTTTCCGCCTGCGCAACGAGTTCTTCCGCGCAGACGGCGCCCTGGCCGCCCGAGTCTCCACCCTGGGCAGCTGGCTCGATCTGTCGAAGCGCAAATTGACGGTGCCTCCGGAGGCCTTGGCTGAGGCTTTGCGGCGGCTTCAAAGGAGCGAGGATTTTCAGGCGCTGGCGGCGGGCACGTAGACCCGCCGCTACGACCCTTCGGCGGCGGTTCCCTCGGCACACGCGAAGACACGGCTGGACGCAACCGCGGTGACGGTATACTGTCACCTGCGTTCCGTCTTTCCGTGCCGTGCGCTTCTACGCCGACCTTCACGTCCACTCCAAGTACTCCCGCGCCACCAGCCGGGACGCCGACTTGGAGCACATGGCGCTCTGGGCGCGGCGGAAGGGCCTCACCGTCGTCGGCACCGGCGACTTCACTCATCCCGCGTGGTTCGAGGAGATCCGCGCGAAGCTCTTGCCGGCCGAGCCGGGCCTCTTCCGCCTGCGGCCCGAGATCGAGCGCGCGGTCGAGGCGCGGCTCCCTCCTTCCTGCCACGGCCCGACGCGGTTCCTGCTCGAGGTCGAGATCTCGACGATCTACAAGAAGGGGGAGCGCACCCGCAAGGTGCATCACCTGATCTACGCCTCCAACCTGGAGACGGCGGGACGCTTCCGCGAGCGGCTCGGCGCCATCGGCAACATCTCCTCGGATGGACGGCCGATCCTCGGCCTCGACTCGCGCCACCTGCTGGAGATCGCGCTGGAGAGCGGCCCGGACGCCTACCTCGTGCCGGCGCACGTGTGGACCCCCTGGTTCGCCGTGCTGGGCTCGAAGTCCGGCTTCGACTCGGTGGAGGAGTGCTATGGCGATCTCGCGCCGCACATCTTCGCCGTCGAGACCGGCCTCTCCTCGGATCCGCCGATGAACTGGCGCGTCTCGCGTCTCGACCGCTTCACGCTCGTCAGCAACTCGGACGCGCACTCGCCGCCGATCCTGGGCCGCGAGGCCTGCTCGTTCGAGACGGAGCTCGATTACTTCGCCATCCGGCGGGCCCTGGAGACGGGCGCGGGCTTCTGCGGCACCGTGGAGTTCTTTCCCGAGGAGGGCAAGTACCATCTCGACGGCCACCGCGCCTGCGGCGTGCGCCTGGAGCCGGCCGAGACCCGGCGCGCCGAGGGCCTTTGCCCGCAATGCGGCAAGCCGCTCACCATCGGCGTGATGCACCGCGTCGAGGAGCTCGCCGACCGTCCCGAGGACGCCCGGCGCGAGCATATGCATCCCTACCGCTGCCTCGTGCCGCTGCCCGAGGTGCTGGGTGAGATCCACGGCGTCGGCGCGAAGTCCCGCACCGTCGAGCAGGCCGCCTCGGATCTGGTCGCCAAGCTGGGTCCGGAGATCGAGATCCTCGAGCGCCTCCCCCTGGAGGACGTGGCGCGCGAGGCGGACCCGGTCTTCGTCGAAGCCCTCACCCGCCTGCGCGCCGGCAAGGTGCGCTGCGAAGCGGGCTACGACGGCGAGTACGGCGTGATCCGCCTCTTCGAGCCGGATGAGATCCGCGGGCGGAAGGTGGTGGCGCCGCTGTTCGAGGCGCCCCCCGCCCGGCCCGCACCTCCCCGGCCCTCCTCTCCCGCCCCCTCCCTCCCGCCCACACCGGGCGAGGAGGGAGAAAAACAAAGAGATTTGCTGTCCTTGCCATCCTTGCCATCCTTTTCGTCCTTTCCTCTCGACCCCGACCAACGCCTCGCCGCCGAAACCACCGACGGCCCCCTCCTCATCGTCGCCGGGCCGGGAACCGGAAAGACCCGCACGCTGACGCACCGCCTGGCCCATCTCGTCGAGGAGCGCGGCGCACCTGCCGCCCACTGCCTCGCCGTCACCTTCAGCCGCCGGGCCGCGGCGGAGATGATGGAGAGGCTCGCGGTTCTCCTTCCCGGCGCCGCGGACCGCCTGCCCGTCACCACCTTCCACGGCCTCGGGCTCACCCTGCTGCGCGAGCAATGCGGTGCGGCTGGTCTCGCGCGCGCCTTCCGCGTCGCGGCTCTCGCGGAGCGGACGGAGATCGCGCGCGAGCTGTTCGACGTGCCCGCCGCCAAGGCCGAGCGGCTGCTCGAGGAGATCGGCTGCGCCCGCCGGCTGCGGTCGGGCGATCCCGTGCTGGCGGAGCGCATCGCTCTCTACGAAGAGGTCATGGAGCGCCGTGGCCTCGTCGATTTCGACGATCTGCTCCTCAAGCCTTTGGCTCTGCTCCAGGAGCGGCCGGACCTCGCGGCGCACTATCGCGAGCGCTTCCGCTGGATCTCGATCGACGAATACCAGGATATCGACGCTCTCCAGTATGCCCTCATCCGTCTGCTGGCGCCGCCGGACGGCAACCTCTGCGCCATCGGCGATCCGGACCAGTCGATCTACGGCTTCCGCGGCGCCGACGTCGGCTTCTTCCTTCGCTTCCGCGAGGACTATCCCGGCGCGCGTGTCGTCCACCTGACCCGCAACTATCGCTCGACGTCGACGCTCGTCGAGGTCGCTTGTCAGGCGATCCGTCCGGCGAGCCTGGTGCCGGATCGGCGGCTCGTGGCCGTGCAGGAAGGCGTCGCCGAACGCGTCGTCATCCAGAGCGCGGCGAGCGAACGGGCGGAGGCCGAGCTGGTGGTGCACACCCTGGAGCGCCTGCTCGGCGGCACGACCTATTTCTCTTTCGACAGCGGCCGCGTCGAATCCGGCGAGGGCTCCGGACTTTCTTTCGACGACGTCGCCATCCTCTATCGCACCGAGGCCCAGGCGGCGCCGCTGATCGAAGCCCTCGGCCGCGCGGGAATCCCTTTCCAGAAGCGTTCCCATCGTGCGTTGAGCGAGCAGGCGGGGGTGCGGGCTCTGATGGCAGCAATGGAGGCGAGGAGGACCGATCCGACGGATTCGACGGCTACGATCGAATCCCTCCTGGAGAAAACCGTTCTGGAGCTGAACGAGAACGCCGCCGACCGTACCGCCGTCCTCGCCGCCGCCGAGCTGCTGCGGCCTCTCGCCCTCCGCGCCGGTGGCGATCTCGAAGCCTTCCTTGCCGAGGCCGCGCTCGGCGGCGAGGTCGACGCGTGGGACCCGCGGGCCGAGCGCGTCTCGCTCCTCACGCTGCACGCGGCCAAGGGCCTGGAGTTTCCGGTCGTCTTCCTGGTGGGCTGCGAGGACGGCCTGCTGCCGCTGGCCTGGCCGGGCGCCGACGAGGCGAGCCTCGCCGAAGAGCGGCGCCTCTTCTTCGTCGGCCTCACCCGCGCCCGCACGCGCCTCTTCCTCTTCCACAGCCGCAAACGCACCTCGCGAGGCGAGACGCGCGAGACCCGCCCCTCGCCTTTCCTCGCCGATCTTGCCGAAACGCTCCTCGAGCGCCGGGCGGAGCCGGAGCTGGCACCTCGGCGGCCGGAGCAGTTGCGGTTGATCTGAGCCGGTCCAAATCGCGCATCGGACGTTGGATCGGCAAGCCCCTCCAAAATCCAAGAACCCATTGAATCAACCGCACGGAATTTTGAAGCGGGATTTCCCCCGTCTTCCCCCACGGACAAACCCGTCCTCGCCAAGAGTCGTTCAAGATGCCTTTCCACGGGACGATCTATACGGCACAGCTCTTGCTCTCTTCGGCCTGAAGACATCGAACAACGAGCCACCGCGGTGGTGGGAGGAGGCTGTGTGACCGCAGTCCGTTCTACGAAGGATCACTTCCATTGCGGCTGGCTGGCGGCGTTGTTGGTGCTGGCGCCGGGCGCGTCTGCCGGGGCCGCGAAGCCTGCCGAGCCGTCCGTCGTCACCGGAGAGGTCTCCGTCACACTGGTGGATATCCCGGTGGAGGTCTCGCGCGACGGCCAGCCGGTGACCGGGCTCACCGCCGCCGATTTCGAGGTGGTGGAAGGGAAACGCTCGCTGCCCGTCGTCGCTTTCGAGCCGATCGATCTGGACACTCCGGAGAAGCCTGGAAGCCCGCTTCCGGCGTTGTCCGCGCGGCGCCACCTGCTGTTCCTCTTCGACTTCGCGTTGAGCCAGCCCAAGCGGCTGGAGGAAGGGGTCGCCGCCGCGCGTGAGCTCGTGGCCTCCGGTCTCGATCCGCGCGACCTGGTGGCGGTGGGGATCTATCTTCCCTCCGGCGAGCTGCATCTGCTGCTCAGCTTTACTCCCGATCGCGTGGCCGCCGGCCGCACGCTCGACGCCCTGGCGAGCCTGTTGCGCGGCGAAGAGCCGGCGAAGGGCGCGCGGGGCTCGGACCCCCTGCGGCTGACGGGGCTGGGCGCGCGTTCCCTGCTCAGCCAGGTGTTCCGCGTCGACGAGCGGAACGCTTCTGGGGAGGCGCTGGCGAGCCTCGGCACGGGGCTGACCCTCTCCAGCACCAAGAGCGGAAGCACTTCCCTGCGCGAAGGATTCCTGCAGCGCAACGTGCTCGGCCATGGCGCCGTGCTGCAAGAGGCGGAGGTCGAAGCCCGCCGGCGCGGCCACGTCATCGCCATGGCGGAAGCGATGGAGAAGCTCGCGGATACGCTGCGTCCGGTCACCGGCAGGAAGTACCTGACGCTGTTCAGCGAGGGCTTCAACATGGAGCTCGTCGGATTCGATGAGGGCCCCCAGGATCCCGCGGGCACCGGCGGCAGCCTGCTGCTCGGCAAGATGGACGAAACGGTGCGCGAGCTGCGGCGCTCGGGCTGGATCCTCAACGCCGTGAGTCTCGCGGGCACGCGCAAGGGCCTCTCCGCCGAGGGCCTCTTCTATTTCGCCCACGAGACGGGAGGCGAGCTGGTGGAAGGGACGAACCGCCTCGCCCAGGGACTGGACGGCGCCCTGCGGCGCAGCGCTCACGCCTACCTGCTCACCGTGCAGGCCGACGACGTGGCGGCCGACGGCGCCTACCACACCGTGGAGGTGCGGCTGCGCGAGCCTCGCCATGCCAAGGTGGTTCACCGCGGCGGCTATTTCGCGCCGTTGCCGTTCAGCCAGCAGAGGGACGTGCAGCGGCTCGCCGAGGCCGCGACGCTGGTGGCGGGGGAGGAGGAGCGCGACGATCTCGGCGTCGAGGTCGTAGCCGTGCCGTTGCGGGCCGGTGCGGAGTCGACTCCGGTGGCGGTCGTCATCGAGGTCCCGGGCGCGCCGCTCCTGACGTCGGGCGAGCCGCGAGTCGGGCTCGAAGTCTACGGATACGCCCTGGACGAGAAAGGGAACAGCAGCGATTTCTTCGCCCAGGCCGTGGATCTCGATCCCGCCAAGCTGCGAGACCGGCTCGGCCGTGGCGGCGTGCGCGTGCTCGGCAAGCTCGCGTTGCCCGCGGGCGAGCAGCGCCTGCGGGTGCTGGTGCGCGACCGCGGCAACGGGCGTTTCTCTCTGCTGACGGTCCCGGTGAGCCTCGCGACGCCCGCCGCCGAGACCGTGCAAGCCGACGCCCTCTTCCTGCCGCCCACCGACGATCCGTGGGTGCTCGTGCGTCCGGCGGAAGCCTCCTTCGACATCCACGGCCGCGTCGTGCTGCCGGCGGCGCACGGCACGCTCGCCGCGGCGGGCGAGGCGCAGGTGCTGCTTCTCGGCCGTGGCCTCGCGAGCAAGGGGGTCTGGGTGAAGGATCGCATCCTCACCGGCGAAGGCAAGGCGGTGACCGGCGGCACGCTGGAGCTGCAGACCGTCACTCCAGGCGAAGCCGGCGAGCCCGATCTCGTCCTCGGCCGCCTGCACGCAGGCTCTCTGCCGCCGGGGAAATATCTGCTGGAGCTGCGCATCGGCAACGACGGCGTAGCCCGGGCGGTGACCGCGCGGCCGTTCCAGATTGCGGGGCGGTGAGGAAAACGTCAACGCGCGGGTCGTAGCGGCGGCCCTACGTGGCCGCCGTTTTCGTGTCGCGTACCGACAGACGGC
>JBKPTH010000086.1:0-23170 GCA_046765915.1 Acidobacteriota bacterium
AGAGGCTGGCCTGGGCCGCCTTCGCCGGCGCCGCGCTGGCCGCGCTCGTCCTCGCCCTGGCGCTGGCCCGGCGCGCGCCGCCTCCCCTCGCCAGCGTTCACACTTCGATCGGCCTGCCGGCGGGCCTCGATCTCTACAACCATCCCGGCATCGCGCTCTCGCCGGATGGCCGCTGGCTCGCCCTGGCGATCTCCGACGATGCTGACCAGCGACGGCAGCTCTACCTGCGGCCGCTCGCCGCCTCCGAGCTCACGTTCGTCCCCGGCGCGGCCGGAGCCACCTATCCCTTCTGGTCTCCCGACAGCTCGGCCATCGGCTTCTTCGCCGAGGGGAAGCTGAAGCGGCTCGATCTCGCGACCGGCTTCGTGCAGACCCTCTGCGACGTGGCGAACGGCCGCGGCGGGACGTGGGGCTCGCGCGGGACGATCGTCTTCGCGCAGGCCAAGGGTCCTCTACAGCAGGTCCCCGCGAACGGCGGAACGCCCGTCGCTCTCGAGCCTTCACCAGAGTCCGCGACGCATCGCCTTCCCGAATTCCTGCCGGATGGCACCAGGATCCTCTACGTCTCCGCGAGAAACCCGAAGCCTGAGGATGACGGCGTATTCGTCCTCGACCTCGAGACCCGCAAGGCGAGCCGGCTCCGCCATGGTGCCAGCGAAGCGCGCTACGTCCCCCCCGGATACCTCGCCTTCGTGGAGGAAGGCACTCTCCTCGTGCAGCCCTTCGATGCCCGCGCTCTCACCACCACGGGCGACGCTGTGCCGATCGTCGAGCGGGTGCTGTTCCACCTGGATCGGTACTTCGGCGACTTCAGCTTTTCGGCGCAAGGTCTGCTGGCCTATCGCGAGGTCCGGCTGCCGCCGCTCGCCCAGCTCACCTGGTACGACCTGGAAGGCCGCGAGCAGAGAACGCTCGCCGCTCCCAATCGCTTTCGGCAGGTATGCCCTTCGCCCGGCGGCCGGCGCGCGCTCGTCACGACGATGGACCAAAAGAGGAAGTTCAGCCTCTGGATCGTGGATCTCGACCGGGGCCTGCGAACCCCCGTGGCGCCCGGCGCGGATGCGCTCGGTTGGTCCTGGTCTCCGGACGGCAAACAGATCGCGTATGGGGTCAGAGCCGGCAGCCCGATGATCGCCGACGCCGAAGGCGGCGCGGTTCCGCGCAAGCTGCCCGATGCGGACTATGGGTACGGTAGCGGCTGGTCGCCGGACGGCAAGACCCTCTTCGTCTCGGTCTCCAGGCCGAACGTCCGCCAATACGACCTCGCGACGGTCTCGCTCACGGGTGAGCCCAAGCTGCAACCGTTGCTCGCCGGCCCCGCGAATGAAACTTATCCCGTGGTCTCCCCAGACGGCAAATGGCTGCTCTACACCTCGGATGAGTCGGGCCGGGACGAGGTGTACGTCACGCCTTTTCCGAGCCTGCGGCGAAAGTGGCCGGTCACGAACGGTGGCTCGGTTGCGATGTGGTGGTTGAGCCGCAGCGAAATCGCCTATGTGGACGCGGAGGGCCGGACCTGGGTCCTGCCCCTCCTGCCCCGCGGTGAAGACCTCGAGCTCGGCCCGCCTCGCCTCCAGGAAGGATTGGGCAATCTGCTCAGAGACACCTGGAGCGACTGGGACCCTGTTTCGCGGCGCTTCCTGGTGGCGGTGCCGATCGAGAAGTCACCACCGGCGCGCGTCGAAATCCTGGAGAACTGGATGGCGGCCCTGCAGCGGTGACGCCTCGTTAAAGCCTTTAGATCGCTCTCGCGCCCCGCGTCCTGGAACCGCAGACCGGGACAGCGCTACTCCGCGTGCTATGCTGGCAGAGGAGCGAACCATGCAACGGCTATCTGTCGAGTTGATTCCAGACCCCGAGCTGGGTGGGTTTACCGCTCGTATCCCGGACATCCCCGCCTATGGAGAAGGGGAGACGGAAGAGCAAGCGATCGCTGACCTCAAGCAGGCGCTTCAGGGATATGTCGAGGCGTTCGGACCGCCCGGAGTCCCTTCCGGACGGTCCCTCCGCCTTCTTGCCAGTCATCAGGCCAGCAGCTCCGCCAGCCGGTCGTAGCTCGCCTCCACGCCCGTCTCCATGCCGGACTTGAGGACGCCGTCGCGGGCCTCCCGCGATTCGTAGAGCACGGTGGTGGTGAGCGTGGTCCGGCCGCCCTGCTCGACCAGCACCGTCGTCGTCAGCGCCTCGCCCGGATACCAGGCCTGGTCGAACTTCTCCGTGGCGACGAGCCGTTCGGACGGCACGATCTCGCGGAAGACACCGCCCATTCCCATTTCGCTGCCGTCCTTGTCGCGCCGCCACACGTAGCGGTAGGCGCCGCCCACCTTGAGATCGATCTCGCAGACGGGCATCGACCAGCCGTCCGGGCCGAGCAGCCAGCGCTGCACCAGCTCGGGCCTGGTCAGGGCTTCGAAGACCAGGTGGCGCGGCGCGTCGAAGACGCGCGTCATCGCGATCTCGCGGTCCGTAGGGGTGCTCAGCGTCAGGGTGCCGGTAGTTGTCATGATCGTCTGTCCTTTTCTGGTGAATGCTGTGTTCATAGCGAGGCCAACACTTCGTCCAGCCGGTCGTAGCTCGTCGCCACGCCGTCCGCCATGCCGGTCGCGAGGGCGCCGTCGCGGGCCTCCTTGGACTCAAAGCGCATGGTGAGCGTGAGCGTGGTCCGGCCGCCGTGCTCCTCGAGGGTTTGGGTCACCAGCGCTCCCTCCCCCGGAAACCCGTCCATCTTTTCCGTGGCGACGAACCGCTCGGGGGCCACGATCTCGTGAAACACGCCGCCGGTGCCGAACTCCTTGCCGCCGTCATCGCTCCGCCAGACGTAGCGGTAGGCGCCGCCCGCCCTGAGATCGATCTCGCAGACCGGCATCGACCAGCCGGGCGGGCCGAGAAGCCAGCGCCTCACCAGCTCGGGCTTGGTCAAGGCATCGAAGACGAGATGGCGCGGCGCGTCGAAGACGCGCGTCATCGCGATCTCGCGGTCGGAGGGCGTCGTGACTTGAAAGCTTCCAGCGTTGCTCATCGCTTGTCTCCCTTTCTCTTCTTGCGTCCATGTTTCTCCTGGCTCTTCAGCTCCTCCAGCAAGGCATCGAGGCGCTGGAAGTTGCCTTCCCAGATGCGGCGGTAGCGCTCCAGCCATTCGTTGGCTTCCGCGAGCGGCTGGGCTTCGATGCGGCAGGGCCGGCGCTGCGCGTCGCGCCCGCGCGTGATCAGGCCTGCCCGCTCCAGCACCTTGAGATGCTTGGAGATGGCGGGCTGGCTCATGGCGAAGGGCTCGGCCAGCTCGTTGACGGACGCCTCGCCGGTGGCGAGGCGCGCGAGGATCGCCCGCCGGGTGGGATCGGCGAGGGCGGCGAACGTTGCGTCGAGGCGGTCGGTGTGTGTCATGGCATAACCCGTTAGTTCTATAACCAACAGGTTATACGATGGCCCGGCCGCTGTCAAGCCCCCAAGTAAAGGCGGAGCCTAGAGGCGAGCTGACAGCGGGCGGAAACGGTCAGTCGGAGCCGGAGGCGGCGGGCACCGGGACCGCCACCGTCCCGGTGCTCACGACGGCGAGCTTCCAGTCCTCCGCCGCGGTGCCGTCCAGGTTGAGATGGCCGGCGAGGAAGTAGAGCCGCTGCGTGTCCTGGCTGCGCGAGGTGCAGAAGCGGTCCTGGAGATAGAAGGGCGGCGTCGCCTGATAGTAGAGCGTCGCCTGCACGGAGACGGGAGTGCCGGAGACCTCCGACAGATCGACCTCATAGATCAGCGAATCGCCGCCGCCCTCGCGGTAGTCCGGATCGTCGCCGACGCCGTAGGGCTCGACGTCCTGCGCCAGGTCCTCCTGCGCGCCGAGGGCGAGGGCGATCCGGGTGCGGTCGGCCAGGGGGAGAAACCCGCGGGGCAGGATGCGGTTGTCCTTGGCCCGCCCGCAGATGGAGAGGAAGCTGGTGGTGAACGGCGGCAGGGCCGGCGCGTCGATGCCGCAGCGGGGGTTCTCTTTCGGCGGCGCCGTCACCAGCTCCTGGTAGATCTGCGCCTGGTCCTGCCGCTGGACGATCTGGTAGTGCGGCTGATAGACCAGCTTGTCCGGATGCAGGCGGGCCGAGCAGTCGTCCTTCCACCACAGCTCGCCGTCCACCGGCCGGCCCTTTCCGTCGACGATCATGCCGGCGTCGTTGGTGCGTCCCGAGGCCCACAGGACGTTGCCGCCGCCGTCCAGCACGGAGAATTCCACGAAGGCGCGGCGGAACCCCACGCCCGATGGCAGCTTGTGGCCGACCTCGCTGGCCACGCTCACCGTGGCCGCCAGCTTGCCGTTCCGCCGTTCGAGCTTGGAGATGGCGATGCGGGCCGTCGAGTGCGAGGCCTGGTCGAGCATCGCCTGCTCGGTGAACAGCAGGGGATCGAGCCCGCTGCTCACCAGCATGGGGTCCTGCGTGCGCAGCCCCAGCACGTCGGTGAACTGCTGCGCCATCTTCACCAGGAAGACGTTGAGGCCGACCAGGGTGTGGCGGGCGAAGCCTTCGCGCACCGGCAGATCGACGTCCTGACCTCCCAGCGCATACTCCGCCTGCGGAAAGTTGCTGTGTTCCTGGATGCCGGCGATCTTGCTGCGGTACGGGCGGCCGGCGGCGTCCTTGCTCGGCATGTGGCAGCTCTGGCACGACTCGGCGAGCGAGCCCGCGCCCAGCGGCAGCGGGCCCGTGGGGGTGTCCCCGGTGCGGTAGGCGCTGAACGCCCACTCCGGGTAGGTGGCCTGCTCGTAGATGTGGGCGATCACCTTGCCGCCCGTCATGACCGGCAGGTGCACGGTATGACAGGTGCCGCACAGCTCCGAGCTGCGGATCGCCGTGGTGTGCACCGGCTTGACGCCGAGCGAGTGCTCCATGGGCTTGGTGTGGGGATCCTCGAACGGGCCGAAGAGCTCGTCCGGCGGCCCCAGCAGGAAGCTGCCGGTAAAGGTCTTCGCGAAGCCCTCGTTGTGCGGGTTGAGGAAGTCCTGGCGCTCCTTGACGCAACGGTTCTGGGGCTGGGAGAGCACGGCGGGAGTCGGTCCCTCGCCGGCCCGCATGTGATGGCAGGAGGCGCAGGTGAGGCCGTCGCGGGCGAGGGCGCCGTAAGGCGCCAGGCTCGCCAGCGGGTTGTGGCTCGGCCAGGGCACGGCGCTGGTGTACTCCCGCAGGAAAGGCTCGCACTTGCCGTTTTTCGCGAAACGGTCGATCTCGAACTGCCGCTGCCCGGCGACGCCGTGGCAGCCCAGGCAGACGCCCTGGACCGTCGGCGAGGCCCGCGGGTGGAAGGTCTCCGTCTCGCTCGCGAGCTGCGCGTAGAAGATCGGATCGCGGCCGCCGAGGCCCATGGGAGAGGTCCGCCACGTGGCGTACGGCGAGAGGTTGAGCAGATTGTCGCCGTGAGGATTGGGCTGCGTCATGTCGAACTGCAGCCCGGTGGCGCCGGCGTCGTGGCAGCCCATGCATTGCGACGAGGTCACGAACTGGCTCGCCGCGGTGAGAGCGCCCGCCTGCACCCACACTTCGTCGTAGGTCTGGGAGGCCAGCCGCGCGACCGTATCCCAGGTCGGTCGCGAGAGACCGCCGGCCGGCAGCGCGTCGGTGAACCCGCGGTTGTAGAGGTAATGCGGCTGGCCGAGGCGCGGCGCGTCGTCGGTGGGCAGCGAGACCAGCCGGTGATGGCTCGCGATCGGCGGCGGATTGAAGAAGTGCTGCGAGAGGAAGACCAGCGGCTCGCCCTCGACGTTGCGCAGGCTGGAGAAGGTCAGGTTGTCCCGCGCCGTGGCGTGGCAGTTGACGCAGTACTGCCCGAAGCCCATGTAGGGATAGCGGTTCGTCGGGCCCGGCGGCCAGTCCCGATCCCAGTTGCTCCAGCCGAACCAGCCCCAGAACCAGCCATCCTGCGACGCCTGGCGGTCGCGGACCATGACCGCGGCGCCGCTCGTGGGCAGGAGCCGCAGGGGATCCACGCCGGCGCAGGCGGCGGCGGGCGCCGGGTACATCTCCTTGACGATCACCGCGCCGTCGGGGATCGGCGGCGGGCTCGCCGGCGCCGCGGTCTCCTCGGGCGGACGGTGCGTCCGCATCCAGGCGAGCATCTCCGGCGAGTACCACACCACCACCGGCGCGTGCGTGCCGAAGGGCTTGCCCTGCCACTGGCCGCCCTGCAGCGTGGCCGTGAACGGGCCGGTGTCGCGCACCCGCTTGTCCCGCTTCCAGCCGGCCGCCGCGTCCCGGTGGCAGAAATTGCGCAGGAAGTCGCCGAGCTTCTCCTCGTACTGATCGAGGGGGAGCCTGCCCGGCTGGCGGACGACCGCGGCCAGCCGCGCGCAGAGGGCCGGATCCTTCGGCAGCAGGGCCGCCGGCTGCTCGGCGGTGCAGGCCGGCTGCGCCACGGCCGGCGCGCCGAGGATCAGCCCCAGGAGCACGGCGGCGGACAGGGCGAGGGACGGCGGGACGGCGCGGCTCGTTCTCATCAGACCTCCCGACAGGGAACGCACGCGGCGGTCACCATCCAACCAGGGAGCCGGATGGCCGTAGAGACTTCTTGCCTTATCGATCTGAGGCGATCACAGCACAGGGGATGGGTCCTGTCAATGCGCTGGCACGCCACCTGCTAGAATCCCCCCGGCCATGGCCCTGACGAGCCCTTACGTCCGCCGTTTCCGCCTGCTCTCGACGTTGCGCGTGAGCCTCATCGCCGGCGCCGTCTACGACCTCGGCTTCGCCGTGCTGATGGTGGCGGCGCCGGAGGTGCCGGCGCGGCTGTTCGGCCTGCCCCTGCCGGCGCCGCCGCGGGGCGCGTTCTATCTCTGGATCCTCGCCGTGCTGCTGTTGATGCTCGCCTGCCTCTACCTGACCGCGGCGCACGATCCGCGCCGCTACAGCGCCATCATCGCGGTGGCGATCGGTGGCCGCACGCTGGGCGCCGCCGCCTTCCTGGCCGCCGCCCTCCGCGGTCCGGACCTCGGCGGGCTCCTGCCCCTGGCGGCGGCGGACTTCACCTTCGGCGTCGTCCACGCCGCCTCCTGGCTGCCCATCCGCTCGTGAAAGCTCGACAGGTCGCCGAACAGACGGGCGGGCTGGGCCTCCTGACCGGTCGGGCGTTCCTCGCCATGCTGCGGCCGCCGTACGAGGTCGGCCTGTGGGTCCGCCAGATGGAGCAGATCGGCGTCCGCTCGCTGGGCGTCGCCAGCATCACCACCATCTTCACCGGCATGGTGCTGGCCCTGCAGACCGCCCTCTCGCTGCCGTCCTTGGGCATCAAGTACTACATCGGCTCGGTGGTGTCGAAGTCGCTGGTGCGCGAGCTGGGGCCGGTGCTGACGGCCCTGATCGTCGGCGGCCGCATCGGCTCCGGCATGACCGCCGAGATCGGCACCATGAAGGTGACCGAGCAGATCGACGCCCTGCGCTCGATGGCCACCGACCCGGTGAAGAAGCTGGTGGTCCCCAAGCTCGTCGCCACTCTCGTCATGCTGCCGGCGCTGACGGTGATCGGCGACGCCCTGGGCATCCTCGGCGGCCTCATCGTCGCCACCTTCACGCTGAACCTGACGCCGGGGCTCTATCTCAACGACGTCTTCGACTCGCTGAACCTCGGCGACGTCGCCAGCGGCATCGCTAAGTCCTTTTTCTTTGCGTACTTTATCGCCGTCGTCGGATGTTACAATGGCCTCAATACCACCGGCGGCGCCGACGGCGTGGGCCGGGCGACGACGAATACCGTGGTGGTGGCCGCGATCCTGGTCCTGATCTCCGACTTCTTCCTCACCAAGCTTTTCTACATCCTCGCCTGAAGGAGCCGCCGTGCCGGAAGCGCTGTACGAGATCCGTGGTCTGACGAAGAAATACGGCAGGAAAGTCGTCCTCGACGGGCTCGACTTCGAGATCTACCGTGGTGAGTGCCTGGTGATCCTCGGCCGCTCCGGTTCGGGCAAGAGCGTGGCGCTGCGGCAGCTCAACGGGCTGGAGAAGCCGGACGCCGGCAGCGTCGTCTTCGACGGCACGGACCTGACGCTGCTGGAGGAGCGCGATCTGTTCCCGTTCCGCCGCCGCATCGCCATGCTGTTCCAGAGCGGCGCCCTCTTCGACTCCATGAACGTGCTCGAGAACGTCGCCTTTCCCCTGCGCGAGCACACCGAGCTCGCCGACGCCGAGATCCGGGAAAAAGTGCGGCACAAGCTGGCGCTGGTGAAGCTGAAGGACGTGGAGACCAAGGCGCCGTCCGACCTCTCGGGCGGCATGCGCAAGCGGGTGGCGCTCGCCCGCTCGCTGGCCCTCGATCCGGAGATGGTGCTGTTCGACGAGCCTTCCACCGGCCTCGATCCCATGACCTCGGCGACCATCGGCACGCTCATCAACTCGATCCAGAAGGAGCTCGGGGTCACCGCCGCGGTGGTCACCCACGACATCGCGCTGGCCCGCCGGGTCGGCGACCGCGTCGCCCTGCTGGCGGACGGCAAGTTCCGCTTTCTCGGCGACTGGGAGGAAGCCGACCGCAGCGACGATCCCGCTCTCACCGGCTTCCTCTCCGGCCGGGAGGAGGAGGAAGAAGAGCATGTCGCCTAGCACCCGCGCCTTCCGCGTCGGTCTGGTCATCCTGGCGGCCTTCGCCGTCCTCGCCGTCGGGATCTTCCTCATCGGCGACAAGAACAACCTGTTCTCGCGCAAGAACCGGTACTACGTCGATTTCAACTCGGCCGGCGGGCTCAAGCCCGGCAGCCCCGTCGAGCTCAGCGGCGTGGACGTGGGGACCATCAAGGAAGTGGACCTGCCGGAGAACCCGCGCCAACGGCACATCCGCATCTGGCTCGAGATCGAGAGCCGCTACGCCGATCGCATCCGGGGCCCGGCGGACCCCGGCAAGGCGGTGGCCGGGCAGCCGCCGTCGGTGGCCCGCATCAAGACCCTCGGCCTGCTGGGAGACAAGTTCATCGAGATCGGCTCGGGCTCGCCGGTGTATCCGGTGATCCCTTCCGAAGGGCAGATCCCGGCGGCGCAGCCGACGAACGTCGACGCCATCATCGCCTCCGGCGAGGACGTGATGGACAACGTCGTGCAGATCTCCCATTCGCTGAACAACATCCTGGACCGCATGGAGCGGGGCGAGGGCATCCTCGGCCAGCTCACCAAGGACACGCCGGAGAGCCAACGGCTTCAGGAGTCGCTGGTGAAGACCTCGGAGAGCATGGAGCGCATAGCCTTCACCATCGAGCACGGCCAGGGACCGGTGCCGCGGATGCTCAACGACCGGGCCCTGGCCGACCAGCTCGCCCGCTCGCTCGACCGCTTCGAAACCCTGCTCGCCCAGGCCCAGGACGGTCCGGGGCTGCTGCCGGGACTGCTCAAGGATCCCGCGATGCGCACGCAGTTCAACGACACGCTCGCCTCGCTCAACCAGGTTTCGAAGGACCTGCAGGCCTTCACCGCCGACCTGGAGGGCAGCGACGCGCTGCTGCCGCGCCTGGTGAAGGACAAGGAGTATGGGCGCGAGGTGGCCGAGCAGGTGCGCCAGTTCGTCACGCGGCTCAACGAGATCTCCGCCAAGATCTCGCAGGGCGAGGGCTCGGCGTCGAAGCTGATCAACGATCCGCAGATCTACGAGGCCGTCAACGACATCCTCATCGGCGTCAACGAGTCGCGGCTGCTGCGCTGGCTGATCCGCAACCGGCAGAAGAAGGGCATCGAGAAGCGCTACGAGGAGACGAAGAAATCGATCGAGGAGCATGGCGGAACGGTGCCGCCGCTCGACAAGGGACCGGACGCGACGACGAAGCCGGCGGAGAAGCCGGCGGCGCCTCCGGAACCGCCGCCGTCCGAAGAGACGCCGCCGGCCGAGCCCCCACCCCCCCTCACCTCCCCGGCCCTCCTCTCCCACCTCACGCCCGCCCTCCCGGGGAGAGGAGGGAGACTGATTGAAGTCAGCTTTTTTAAACCCCCTCTCTCCCGGGGGTCGGGAGTGCGGTGGGAGAGAGGGGGAAGGGGGAGTGAGGGGCTAAGCGGCGGAGCTGCGGCAGGACAGGAGAGGCTGAGGGCATGCACGTCCTGATCACCGGAGGCGCCGGCTTCATCGGCTCGCACCTGACGCGGCGACTGCTCGCCCGCGGCGACCGGGTCACGGTGCTCGACGACTTCAACGATTTTTACGATCCGGCGCGCAAGCGGGAGAACGCCGCCGCCTTTCTCGGCCAGGAGGGCTACAGCCTGACCGAGGGGGACATCCGCGACGAGGCGCTGGTGGAGCGCCTGTTCGCCGGCGGCCGCTTCGACGCCGTGGTGCACCTGGCGGCGCGGGCCGGCGTCCGCCCCAGCCTCAAGGAGCCGATCCTCTACGAGGACGTCAACTGCATCGGCACCCTGCGGCTGCTGGAGGCCGCCCGCCGGCATGGTCCGGAGGTCTTCCTCTTCGGCTCCTCGTCCTCCGTCTACGGCATCAACGAGAAGGTCCCCTTCGCCGAGGACGACGAGGTCAACCAGCCGATCAGCCCCTACGCCACCACCAAGCGCGCGGGCGAGCTGCTCTGCTACAACTACCATCATCTCTACGGCCTGCGCACCGCCTGCCTGCGCTTCTTCACCGTCTACGGCCCGGCGCAGCGCCCGGAGATGGCGATCCACAAGTTCACCGACCTGCTGTGGCGCGGCAAGGCCGTGCCCATGTACGGCGACGGCAGCAGCCGGCGGGACTACACCTACGTCGACGACATCGTCGACGGTCTCGTGGCGACCCTGGATCTCGCCCCCGGCTTCGAGATCCTGAACCTCGGCGGCGCCGACACCACGTCGCTCTCCGACCTCGTCCACTGGATCGCCGGGGAGCTTGCCGTCGAGCCGCGGATCGACTATCTTCCGGCGCAACCCGGGGACGTCCCCATCACCTACGCCGACGTGTCCAAGGCGGCGCGGCTTCTGGGCTACTCGCCGAAGGTGCCGATCCGCGAAGGTCTGCGCCGCTTTGTCTCCTGGTACCGCGAGCGCGCCAAATCTGACAACTCATCCAGCGAGCTTGGATCATGAACATCTGCGTCATCGGAAGCGGCTACGTCGGTCTGGTCACCGGCGCCTGCCTGGCGGACTTCGGCATGCACGTGGTGGGGGTGGACAAGGACGGCGCCAAGGTGGAGACCCTCTCCCGCGGCCAAGTGCCGATCTACGAACCCGGCCTCGCGACCCTGGTGCGCAAGAACATGGAGGAGGGGCGGCTGCGGTTCTCGACCGAGTTGGGGCCGGCCATCGAGGAAGCGCAGGTCATCTTCATCGCCGTCGGCACGCCGCCGAAGCCCGACGGCTCGGCCGACCTCACCTTCATCCGCGAGGTCGCCTCCTCCATCGCTCAGCATCTGAACGGCTACAAGGTCATCGTCACCAAGAGCACGGTGCCCATCGGTACCGGCCAGATGATCGAGACCATCGTGCACGAGGGGGCCGGCGGCAAGCATCGGTTCGCCGTGGTGAGCAATCCGGAGTTTCTGCGCGAGGGCTCGGCCATCGAAGACTTCATGTACCCGGACCGGGTGGTCATCGGCACCCGCGACCCGCGGGCGGCCGAGCTGATGCAGGACGTCTATTCGCCGTTGGCGGCGGCCGGCGTACCCTTCATCATCACCGACGTCGAGACGGCCGAGCTCATCAAGTACGCCTCCAACGGTTTCCTCGCCACCAAGATCTCCTTCATCAACGAGGTGGCGCAGATCTGCGAGGCCTGGGGGGCCAACGTCGAGGTGGTGGCGAAAGGCATGGGACTCGACAACCGCATCGGTCCGAAGTTCCTCTCCACCGGTCCCGGTTTCGGCGGCTCCTGCTTCCCCAAGGATACCCGCGCGGCGGCGCAGATCGCCCGCGATCAAGGCTTGCGCTTCCGCATCATCGAGGCCGTCCTCGAGGTCAACGAGGTTACCCAGAAACGGATGATCGACAAGATCGAGCGGGCCCTGGGCGCCACCGCCGGCAAGACGGTCGCCGTGCTCGGGCTCTCCTTCAAGCCGAACACGGACGACATCCGCGAATCCCCGGCGTTGCCCATCGTCCAGGGTCTGCTCGACCGCGGGGCGACGGTGCGCGCCTTCGATCCCGAGGCCATGGAGGGCTGCCGGCCCTTGTTCCCCGCCGTGGTCTTCTGCGACAACGCTTACGAGGCGGCCGAGGACGCCGACGCCCTGGTGATCCTCACGGAGTGGAACCAATTCCGCAAGCTGGAGCTCGACCGCCTGCATCAACTCCTCCGCCGGCCCCTGGTCGTCGATCTGCGCAACCTGTATGAGCCGGAGAAGATGGCGGCCGCCGGCTTCCGCTACGTCTCCATCGGCCGGCCGGAGGGAGTGCCGGAGATCCGGCCTCATGCCGTGACCAGGCCGGCGCGCTCCGCTGGGGGGCAACGATGAGCCGCGCGGTCATCACCGGCGGCGCCGGCTTTCTCGGCTCCCACCTCTGCGAACGCGCGCTCGCCGAGGGGCACCAGGTCGTCTGCGTCGACAACCTGATCACCGGCCGCCTGGAGAACGTGGCCCACCTGCGGCAGCGGCCGGGGTTCGAGCTTCTCGAGCACGACGTCTCGAAACCCTACACGGTCGACGGGCCGGTGGACTTCATCCTCCACTTCGCCTCGCCGGCCTCGCCCATCGATTATCTCGAGCTGCCCATCCAGACGCTGAAGGTGGGCTCCCTCGGCACCCACAACAGCCTGGGTCTCGCGCGGGCCACGGGCGCCCGCTTCCTCCTCGCCTCCACCTCCGAGGTCTACGGCGATCCCAAGGAGCACCCGCAGAAGGAAACCTATTGGGGGAACGTCAACCCGGTGGGGCCGCGCGGCGTCTACGACGAGGCGAAGCGCTTCGCCGAGGCGATGACCATGGCCTACCACCGCTATCACGGCCTCGACGTGCGCATCGTACGCATCTTCAACACCTATGGGCCGCGCATGCGGGCGCGCGACGGCCGCGTGGTGCCCGCCTTCATCCAGCAGGCGCTGCTGGGCGAGCCGCTGACCGTCTTCGGCGAGGGCCGGCAAACCCGCTCGTTCTGCTACGTGGACGATCTGGTCGAGGGGATCTGGCGGCTGCTGATGAGCGATCTCGTCGAGCCCTGCAACGTCGGCAATCCGCACGAGATGACGATCCTCCAGTTCGCCGAGACGATCCGCGCTGCCGTCGGCAGCGCCAGCCCGATCGTCTTCAAGCCGCTGCCGGTGGACGATCCGCAGACGCGGCAGCCGGACATCACCCTCGCCCGCCAGCGCCTCGGCTGGGAGCCGCGGGTGTCGCTGGAGCAGGGGCTCCAAAGCACCATCGCCTATTTCCGCTCGGTCCTGGCCGAGCAGGGCGTCCTGCAAGGATAGAATTGCGCTATGCAGAATCCTCTCAAGGCGTTGATCTACGCTCTCGACAAATACCCGGAACGGGTGGAGATGGTGCCCATCGAGGAGCTCGTCACCGACAGCGCCCGCCAGAACCCGAAGCGCCCGGCCTACATCACCCTCGCCGTGCCCGACGAAGTGGTAAAGAGCCTCCGGGGCAGCCGGGAAGATCGCGACCTGCTGCTCCTGGTGCGGGTGCCGAAGGCGGTGCAGGAGCGCTCCGAGAGCCTCATCGTGCTTCCCGGCGAGGTCCGCTGATGGCGGCGACCGTCCACTGCGCCCGCTGCGGCCGTCCCGAGGCGCCGGCTCTCGCCAGGCCGCCCCTTCCCGGCAAGCTCGGCGCCGAGATCCAGCAGCGGGTCTGCGCCGACTGCTGGGCGGAGTGGCAGAAGGCCGAAGTTATGGTCATCAACGAGCTGCGGCTGAACTTCATGGACCCCGCCTCCCAGGAGACCCTCAACCGCCACATGCGGGAGTTCCTGTTTCCGGGCACCGTGGAAACCCAACTCCCTGGGGAGTGAAGCTCGGCGCAGCCGCTTTGCGCTGAGGCGAATCGAGGCCATAATCGCCTCATTCCGTGAGGCGATTACGGACCTATGCCTACCTGGATCTGGGAACAAGCCGTCTGGCCCGCCTTTCACTGGCGCGAGGTGGAGGTCTCGCCGGCGCTGGCCCGCGCCCGGCTAGCCCAGGGCCGCATCCTCGGCGCGGCTGGCCTGCTCGACCCGGGTCTGACCCTGGATGCATACGTCAGCATCCTCGTCGAGGACGGGGTGAAGACCAGCGCCATCGAGGGAGAACGGCTGGATTTGGACGCCGTACGTTCCTCGGTGGCCCAGCATCTGGGGCTGCCCACCGCTGGATTGCCGGTTCCCTCTCGCGCCATCGACGGGCTTATCGACGTTCTGCTCGATGCCACCCGGCGTTTCGATACTCCGCTCACCTTGCAGCGTCTGCTGGGCTGGCAGGCGGCTTTGTTCCCCACCGGGTACTCGGGGATGAGGCCGATCCGCAGTGGAGAGCTCCGCGGTGCGGAACCCATGGAAGTGGTATCCGGCGGCATCGGCGGGGAGCGCGTCCACTTCCTGGCCCCGCCGCGCGAGCGCCTGGAGGCGGAGACCGCCCGTTTCCTCGCCTGGTTCGAGAATCCTCCGAAGGACCTGGACGGCTTGATGCGCGCCGGGATCGCTCAGCTCTGGTTCATCACCTTGCATCCGTTCGAGGACGGTAACGGTCGCCTGGCCCGCGCCGTAACCGACATGGCCATCGCCCGGGACGAACGCCGGCCCATGCGGCTCTTCAGCCTGTCGGCGCAGATTCAGCGCCGGCGTAGCGCCTACTACAAGATCCTGGAGCGCACCCAGCGCGGGGACCTGGACATCACGCCCTGGCTGGTCTGGTTTCTTTCTCAGGTCGAGGACGCCGCCACGCAGGCCCACGCCCTCGTGGCCCGCACGCTCGGCAAGGCACGCTTCTGGCTGCGCTTCCAGGCCGCGGAGATCAACGAGAGGCAGCGCAAGGTCTTGAACCGGTTGCTCGACGCCGGCCCGGAGGGCTTCGCCGGCGGCATCAACAACCGCAAGTACATGGGTCTGACCCGGGCCAGCCGCGCCACAGCCTCGCGCGAGCTCTCCGATCTGGTCGACAAGGGCTGTCTCGTGCCGACCGGTAAAGGCGGCCGCAGCAGCGCCTACGAGATTCCATGGGCGGAGCTGACGTAGCCCGCCAGGAGCTTGCTGACATGTCTCGCATCCCGTATCGTCCGCGCCGATGAAAGCGGTGCTGCGCGTTCCCCGCCATCTCCTCCTCCGCTTCCTCGTCCTGGTGGCGATCGTCGGCACGGGCTTCGCTGTCCTGCGCTGGACCCCTCTCGCGGACTACTTCACGGTGGAGAACGTCTCGGCCGTCCTGGAACGGCTGCGGGGCGCCTGGTGGGCACCCGCGGCGCTGATCGCGTCCTATGTGATCCTCTGTCCGGTGATTCCGGCGACGCCGATGATGGTGGCCGGCGGCATGGTCTTCGGTCCGGTGGCCGGCTCGGTGTACAACATCGTCGGCACCTTCCTCGGCGGCACGGTCACCTACTACCTCGGCCGCGGCCTGGGACACGACTTCGTTCTCCACCTGCTCGGCCACCGCTTGAAGCGGGTGGAGCGTTTTGTCGCCCGCCGGGGTTTCTGGAGCATGGTGGGAGCCCGCTTTCTCCCCGTTCCTTTTCCGCTGCTCAACTATTCCATGGCCCTGGCGGGGATCCGGCCGGCCCTGTTCCTCACCACCACGGCGATCGGGCTCATCCCCGGCGTCGCCATCTTCACCTACTTCGCCTCCCTGCTCACCAAGGCGGCGAGCGGCCATCGGTCCGGCATCGTCGCCCAGTTCGTCATCGCCTCGCTGCTGATGCTCCTCCTCACTTTCATTCCGCAGATCTGGATGGGGCGCAAACGGCGCGAGCGGTACCGGCGGGTGAGGGAGACGCGACGGGCGCGGCAGATCGGGACGCGCTCAGGCCCGGCCTAACGCCGCCTCGACCTCCGGCACGTCGATCAGCAGGGCGCCGCCGCTGACGAACTTCGCGGGCTCGAACTCGTAGTCGCGGATCACCCGGCGGAAGGTCTCCTTGAGCGCCCGCGCTCCCAGGCGCGGCTGGCGGCCGGCCTCGGCGGCGATGCGGCGGACGGCGGCGGGTGAGATGGCGAGATGGATGCCGCGGCTCTCGAAGTAGGCGCGGCTCTGGTGGAAGGCGGACTCCGGCGTCTCGAGAAAGATGCGGACCAGCTCGTCCTCTCCCAGGTCCTGCAGCAGCACCACGGCGTCGAAGCGGGAGAGGAACTGCGGGCTCATGCCGTAATCGAAGAGGTCCTCGTTGCGCAGCCAGTCGCGGAGACGGAAGACGAGCTTCTCCATCACCTTGCCGCCCTCGACCACGGTGACCGGCTGCAGGGAGCCGCGGTCCCTGCCGATGGTGACGCGGTCGTAGACGGCGTCGTAGAGCCCCTCGAAGGCGCCGGCGCAGACGAAGAGGAGCTCGGTGGAGTCCACCGTCACCGCGCCGCCGCCGGCCCAGGCGGGGAGGGCGAACGGCACGGCCTCGTTCTCGATCAGCGTCAGCAGCGCCTCCTGCGCGCGGATGCCGGCGACGTTGGCTTGGCCCCCCACGTGTGAGCGGATCTTGTCCACCTCGTCGACGAACACCAGTCCCGAAGCGGCGCGCCGGAGCAGGTCCTCGACGGCAGCGCCGGCACCGATCTGCTCGCGCGCCCGCGCCAGCAGCCGTCCGAGCACCGCCTCGCCCGGCCGGCCGCGCTCGGCCTCCTCGCCGAGGACGTTGGCGTGGATGCGCACCACGGCCGAACGTCCCGCCAGCACCGGGTCGGCGGCGAGGTAGGACTCGACGGCCCGCATCAGCGTCGTCTTGCCGGTGCCCGACGAGCCGATCATCAGGATGTTGCCCACGCGCAGCCCGGCGAGCTGCTTGGCGAGGGCCACCGCCATCTCGCGGACGGCTTCCTCCTGGCCCAGGACGCGTTGGGAGAGGGCGTGGGCGATAGTGGTGGGATCGGGCGCGGCCGCGGTCGCCGGCATCTCAGACTCGCATCAACACCGACCCCCAATGGAGCCCGGCTCCGAGGGCGGTGAAGGCCACCAGCGATCCTGCCGGCGCCTTGCCGGCCTGGCGCGCCTCGTAAAACGCGAGCGGCAGGGTGGCGGAGGTCGTGTTGCCGTACTTCTGGATGTTGTTGTGGACCTTTTCGTTCGGCAGGCCGAGGACCTGCTGCGCCTTCTCGTTGATGCGCAGGTTGGCCTGGTGCATGATGACGAGGTCGAGATCCGCGGCGGTGTAGCCGCAGCGCCGGAGGACCTCCAGCGTCGCCTCCGGCATGCGGGTGACGGCGAGCTTGAACACCGCCCGGCCGTCCATCACCGGCACGGTCTCGGCGGCCTGGATCATCTCGCAGGTGACGAACGGGCGCCGCTGCGAGCCGCCGCCGGGGACATACAGTATGTCCCGATGGTTACCGTCTCCATAGAGCGCCGAGGCGAGAATGCCGCGGCCGTTCGCCTCCTCCGCGCGGAAGACCATGGCTCCGGCGCCGTCGCCGAACAGCACCAGCAGATGCCGGAAGCGCGAGTTCCACTCGAACTCCTCGGGGGAGAGAGGACCGGGATCGCGCCCGTGCAGCACCTCGAAGGTCCGCGCGCTGAACGGCATCAGCGAGGTGTGGACGTCGGCGCCGACCAGCAGCACGGTGCGCGCTATCCCGCTGCGGATGAGCGCGTCCACCACCTGCAGGCCATAGGCGAAACCGGCGCACTGTTGCCGGATGTCGAGCGCCGGCAGGGGACGCATGCCGAGCTTCTGCTGGACGAGGGTTCCGGTGCCCGGGAAGTAGTGGTCGGGGGTCATCGTCGCGCAGACCAGGTAATCGACCTCGTCGGCGCCGATCCCCGCGTCGTCGAGCGCGGCGCGGGCGGCCTCGGCCCCGAGGTCGGAGGAGCTCACGCCGGGCTCGACGTAGTAGCGGGTCACGACGCCGCTGCGCTCGCGGACCCAATCGTCGCTGGTCTCGATGATGCGGGACAGCATCGTGTTGTCGACTTCCAGCGGCGGCACGGAGATGCCGGTCCCCGCCAGCACGGCGCGAGCCTCGGTCATGACGGAGCTCCTCCCATCGGGCGGCAGCCTACAGGCCGTCGGGCGGCTCGAGCTGCGGGACGAGGGGACCGTTGCGCATGCCGGGAAGGTAGTTGACCGTCAGGTCCCCCGATTTGATGAAGCGGTAGGTGCCGGACGGCCGCTTGCCGTCGAGCCCGGAAGGGGAGCCGGAGCCGTACGTCCAGACCTCGACGGGCGGGCCGTTCGGCACCGGCGATACCTCGAAGTCCACCTTCGACGGCGGACCGTAGAGCACGTAGACGACGCCGCGGTCGGTGCGGCGGCCGAGGAGGCCGGCCTCGCTGTAGAGGCGGTCGGCGGCCGCCGAGCGCTCGTCCAAGGCTTCGCGGACGGCGTTCCCGGGCTTGTCCGGCGCCGGGTCGCGGCGGTCCCAGAAAGCCTGCACGAAAGCCTCGGCCTGGCCGTCGTCCTTCAGCGCCAGGTACTCCTGGATCTCCTGCGGGCTCGCCAGGCGCGAGATCGGCCCCACCAGCCAGGCGGTGTACTCAGGTCCCAGGAAGGGGTTCGTCAGCGCCGCCTCGGAACGGGGAGAGGAGGCTCCGGCGCCGCAGCCCGCGGCGAGCAGCGCCACCAGGACGAGAGCGGGAAGATGCCTAACCATGATGGCGGAGCAGATCGAGGAACTCCTCCCGCACCGGCCGCTGGTGGAAGATGCCGCGGAGCGCCGAGGTCACCGTCAGCGCGCCGGGCTTCTTGACGCCGCGCATCTCGACGCAGAGGTGCCGCGCCTCCACCACCACCATGGCCCCCAGCGGCTGCAGCTTTTCCTCCAGGAAGGTCACCACCTGCTCGGTCAGCCGCTCCTGGAGCTGCGGCCGCTTGGCGTAGAACTCGAGGATGCGGGAGAACTTCGAGAGCCCCAGGATGCGGTCGCGCGGGATGTAGGCGATGTGGGCATGGCCGTAGAAGGGCACCAGGTGATGCGCGCACATGGAGTAGAAGGGGATCTGCTTCTCCATCACCATGTGGCTGTAGCCTTCCTCGTTCGGGAAGGTCGTCACCTTCGGCTCCGCGCCCTCCGAGAGGCCGTGGAACATCTCCAGGTACATCTTGGCCACCCGCAGGTCGGTCTCGGCGAGGTTCGGATCGCGCAGGTCCAGCCCGAGCGTCGTCAGCATCCCCCGCACGTGATGGGCGACCGCGGCGAGCTTGCGCTGATCCTGCTCGTCCAGCTCGCTCATGGCGATCGGCGGCATATGGTCGGGGACGATCACGTCGGGATCATGGCTCATTGCGGATTCTCCTGCCCCTGCGCCCGCCCCTCAGGGAGCTCCTATCCTACACCAGCGGCCCCATCCGGTCCGTCTTTTGCAGACCTCCTGAAGCGGGTCCCGTCACCGCGGGACAAACTCGCTACAAGGAGGATCACATGGCTGCGAAAAAAGCCCGCGACATCATGACGGAAAGCCCGGCATGCTGCACTGCCGACACCTCGGCTCAACAGGTCGCACAACAGATGGAGCAGAACGACTGCGGCAGCCTGCCCGTGGTCGAGAGCAGGGACGCGATGAAGCTGATCGGCATGGTGACCGATCGCGATCTGGCCCTCCGCATCCTGGGCAGGGGTCAGGATCCCAACACGCCGATCCGCGAGGCGATGACCCGCAACGTCTCCTCGGTCAAGGCGGACGACGACCTGGACGCCGTCGAGCGCGTGATGTCCGGCCAGCAGGTCCGCCGCGTGCCCGTCTGCGACGACCAGGGCCGCGTGCTCGGCATCATCGCCCAGGCGGACCTCGCGCGCGAGCTGCAGGCCGTCGGCAGCAAGGACTTCAGCCGGGTGGTGGAGAAGATCTCCGCGCCGGCGCACACCTAGGCGGTCACTCCGCCGCCAACGGCACGCTCCCCCAGAGACGCCCCGCGGGGCGTCTCTGGAGCGGCGAAGACCACCCTATCTTCATCCCCCGATCCGGGCGGCGCGCCTTGGCGGGAAGGAGCGGCCTTCAGACAGGCTCGTTGCTTGGCAAATCGAGGGTGATCAAAAGGGCTCGGTCGAGCCTTCGCATGGCCTCCGGCGTGAGCGTTCCCCACCTTGAGCGCAGTCGAGTCTTCGCGATAGCCCGGATCTGCTCGCCGAGGGCAATGGAATCTGCTCTCAGGCCACCGTCGGGAGCTCGGAGGAGGACCTGGCTAGGATAGATCCTCCGTTCTCCCTTGAGCGTCGTACACGGGACCACAACGACCACGGGGCTGGCGTCGTTGATGGCATCGCGGCTGACCACAACGACAGGGCGAATGCCGGCTTGCTCGGAGGCTTCTACGGGATCGAGACGTGCGTCGAAGATATCACCTCGTCTCATGGATTCCTCTCGGCGATTCGCAATGCTTCCCAATCAGCCTCTGCGAAATCCTCCGCGACCTGCACCGCCTCTCCCTGATAGATATGGTCGCTCGCCATCTGGGCGAACTCCGCGTCGATCGCGGCACGGCGAGAGGCGGCGAGCTGGTTGCGTAGGGCCTTTTCGAGAAAGTCATTGCGGCTGTCGGCTTCTCCTTGCCGCACGCGAGCATCCATCTCTTCGAGCAGATCCTCCGAGAGCGCCACCGTCGTCCGAAGTCTTGTCGCCATTGTTCGTTCCCTTTCATCTCAGGCATCAATTATGATGCCTCCTCGCGCATCAAGCAAGGCATCTGCCCCCACCTGCAGCTCGACTCAACAGAGGAAGGCTCAAAAAACTACCCTCTACCCTAGTTCCGTTGGCTCAACAGTGGGGCCTAAATAACCTACCCTAGCCTCGCTTCACCTCCGCTGGTCCCACGGAGCCGCTGCCGCTATGATCCGGTGGGCAAGGAGGGGGAGCCGATGCTCTATGACCTCTCGCCCACCATCCGCCCGGAGATGCCGGTGTGGCCGGGCGACACGCCGTTTCAGTCCCGCCTGACCTGGTCCCTCGCCGCAGGGGCCAGCGTCAATCTCTCCGCCATCACCACGACGCCCCACCTGGGCTCCCACGCCGACGCCCCCTTCCATACCGAGCCGCGCGGCGAGGGGATGGCCGACATGCCCCTCGACCGCTACCTGGGCCCCTGCCGCGTGGTGCGCGTGCCGCCGCAGCCGCTCATCGAGCCGCGGCACGTCGAGGGGATCGACCTCGCCAATCCCGGCCGGCTGCTGTTCAGGAGCGAGAGCGTGCGCGACCGGCGGACCTTTCCCGAACGGTTCACCGCCATCTCCCCGGAGCTGGCGGTCCTGCTCGCCGAGAAGGGCGTTCTGCTGGTGGGCGTGGACGCGCCGTCCGTCGACCCGTTCGACAGCAAGACGCTCGACGCCCATCACGCCCTCTTCCGCGGCGGCATCGCCATCCTGGAAGGGCTGGTGCTCGACGGCGTTCCGGAAGGAATCTACGAGCTGATCGCCCTGCCGCTGCGCCTGGCGGGGCTCGACGCCTCGCCGGTGCGCGCGGTGCTGCGGACCCTGGGATGACGGAGCGGATAGAATAGTCCGGACCTGAGAGGAGAGTCCCCCGTGAACAGCAAGGAATTCGTCGCGCGGCTGGTCGAGGAGATGGACCAGCTCTTCGCGCGGCTGGGAGAGACGGAGACGCTGGAATCCGAAGCCGACGGCAAGGTGGACGTCGTCACCCTGCTGCGCCTGGCCCTGAAGAGCGAGCTCGAGGCGAGCGAGCTCGCCGGGTTCTGGATGCCCACCACGCCGGAGGTGGACGCCAAGATGGCGCTCGCCCTGCAGTGCGGGGACGAGATGAAGCACTATGGTCTGATCAGCCAGCGCCTCGCCGAGCTGGGCGAGGACCTGACGGATTTCGATCCGCTGGCGGAAGGTCACAGCCCTCTCTACCAGTACCTGCGCGGCCTGCGCACGACCGTCGAGCGCATCGCCGCCGGCCCCTTCGCCAGCGAGGCCATCGCCCAGGTGCGCAACGCCCAGTTCGTGAACTTCTGCCGCCTCGTGGGCGACGCGGAGACGGCGCGCCTCTACGCGGAGACGATCCAGCCCGAGGAGGCCCATCACCACCACCTCGGCCGCGAGGTCCTGGAGAAATACGCCACAACCCCCGAGCTGCAGGAGCTCGCCGCCTCCGCCGTGCGCAATACGCTGGCGATCGCCGACGAGCTGCGCAACCTGGCCGCCAAGACGACCGGCATCCACAACATCCCCGTTTCCTGAGGGCGCCATGGGAGAGATCTCGACGATCGCCGTGCTCGGCGGCGGTACGATGGGGCGCGGCATCGCCCACGTCGCCGCCCTCGCCGGCTATGAAACCCGGCTCTACGACACGGACAGCGCGGCGTTGGAGAAGGCCGGCTCGTCCATCCATCGCAACCTCGCCAAGGGCGTCGAGCTGAAGAAGATCGACGCCGCGGCGGCGGAGCGGGCGAAGCGCCTCCTCCACCTGCACGCCAGCCTGCCGGAAGCCGTCGGCGACGCCGGCCTGGTCATCGAGGCGGTGCCCGAGGACATGGCCCTCAAGATCGAGACCTTCCGCGCGGTGGCTCTCCACGCGCCGCAGGAGGCGGTCTTCGCCTCCAACACCTCGGCGCTCTCGATCACCGAGATGGCAACCGCCGCGGGACGGCCGGAGCGCTTCGCCGGCATGCACTTCTTCAATCCCGTGCACCTGATGCGGCTGATCGAGCTGGTGCGCGGCCTGGAGACTTCCGAGGAAACCCTCGCGGCGCTCACCGCGGTCGGCGTCCGCATGGGCAAGGAAATCGTGCTGGTCCACGAGGCTCCCGGCTTCGTCACCTCGCGCATCAACGCGCTGATCGGCAACGAGGCCTTCCGCATGCTGCAGGAGGGAGTGGCCAGCGCCGAGGACATCGACAAGGCCCTGAAGCTGGGCCTGAACCATCCGATGGGCCCCTTCGAGATGGTGGACCTGGTGGGGCTCGACGTGCGCCTGTCGATCCTCGAGTTCCTCCATCGCACCCTCGGCGAGGCCTACCGGCCCAACCAGATCCTCGTCCAGCACGTCCGCGCCGGACGGCTCGGCCGCAAGGCGGGCCGCGGCGTCTACGCCTACGACGAGCAGGGGAACCGCATCCGATGAGCGATCTCAACGATCTCGCGGGCCGCGTCGCCCTGGTCACCGGCGCGAGCAGCGGACTGGGCTACGCGGCGGCGCGGGCGCTGGCCCGGCGGGGCGCCCGCCTCGCCATCGCCAGCCGCGGCGGCGAGAAGCTGGAGGC